>NZ_JAJEQG010000010.1 GCF_020687245.1 Faecalibacterium longum CLA-AA-H243
TGGCCGCGGCCCCAACAGCGACTCCCTGTTTCCGCCACTGGCGGCGGTCGTCGTTGTTGCTCCTAACGAGGGGAGGCTTTGGCATTTCGTAAAGCTTTCTCTCTTCGCCAGAGGCTCCCCTCGGTAGGGAAGCTGTCGAGCGGAGCGAGACTGAGAGGTTGAGGTTTCGTAAAACTTACCCAAGGAGGACATCCTAATGTCTCAGCATGACCGTTATATCAGCCCTTTTTCCACCCGTTATGCCTCCGATGAGATGCAGTACATCTTCTCGGACGACAACAAGTTCCGCACCTGGCGCCGCCTGTGGGTGGCGCTGGCCCGGGCCGAGATGAAGCAGGGACTGACCAATATCACCCCCGAGATGGTGGCCGAGCTGGAAACTCATGTGGACGACATCAACTATGAAGTCGCCATCGAGCGGGAGAAGCTGGTGCGCCACGACGTCATGAGCCATGTCTACGCCTACGGCCAGCAGTGTCCCAAGGCAGCAGGCATCATCCATCTGGGTGCCACCAGCTGCTATGTCGGCGACAACACCGACATCATCGTGATGCGTCAGGGCCTCGAGCTGGTGCGCAAGAAGCTCATCGGCGTGCTGGCAAAGCTGGCAAAGTTCGCCGAGGAGTATAAGGATATGCCCTGCATGGCCTACACCCACTGCCAGCCCGCCCAGCCCACCACCGTGGGCAAGCGCGCTACCCTGTGGGCCAACGAGCTGGTGATGGACCTCAACGAGATCGACCACCGTCTGGCTACCCTGCAGCTGCGTGGCGTCAAGGGTACCACCGGCACCCAGGCTTCCTTTATGGAGCTGTTCAAGGGCGACGCCGACAAGATCCGCGCCGTGGATGCTTCCATCGCTGAGGAGATGGGCTTCGACAGCGAGGCCGTCATCCCGGTGTCCGGCCAGACCTACAGCCGCAAGGTGGATGCCTTCATCCTCAACGCCCTGGCCGGCATCGGCCAGAGCTGCATGAAGTTCGCCACCGACCTGCGCCTGCTGGCCAACTTCAAGGAGATGGAAGAGCCGTTTGAGAAGAACCAGATCGGTTCCTCCGCCATGCCCTACAAGCGCAACCCCATGCGCTGCGAGCGCATCTGCGCTTTGAGCCGCTACCTGATGGTGGATGTGCTCAACCCCAGCTTCACCACCGGTACGCAGTGGTTCGAGCGCACGCTGGACGACAGCGCCAACAAGCGCGTTGCCATGGCTGAGGGCTTCCTCGCCACCGACGCCATCCTGAACATCATGCTCAACGTCACCGACGGCCTCGTGGTCTACCCGAAGGTCGTGCGCAGCCGCCTGATGGCCGAGCTGCCCTTCATGGCCAGCGAGAACATCATGATGCAGGCCGTGGAGAAGGGAGGCAACCGTCAGGAGCTCCACGAGCGTCTGCGCCAGCACGCCATCGCCGCCGGCAAGCAGGTCAAGGAAGAAGGTCTGCCCAACGACATGGTGGACCGCATCGCCGCCGACCCGGCCTTTGGTCTGACCAAGGAAGAGATCACGGCGGGCCTTGTGCCGGAGAACTTTGTGGGCCGCGCTCCCCAGCAGGTGGAGGAGTTCATTGCTCACATCCTCAAGCCCATCTTTGACGCCAACCCGGATGCTGTGGAACAGCACGCAAACCTGAGCGTCTAAACGTGATTTTACAGGAAAAGAGGCTGTTGCCGCAGGCAACGGCCTCTTTTCTGCACACAGAAGGAGTTTTCATGAGACTCGATAAATATTTAGCCGAGACGGCCCAATGCACCCGGAGCGAGGCGAAGGCACTGCTGGCGAAAGGCCGCGTCACGGTCAACGGCGCGGTCTGCAAGAAAGGGGACACCCAGCTGAAAGAGGCTGACGCCGTGGCGGTGGACGGCAAGGCGCTGGCCTACCGGCAGTTCGTCTACCTTATGCTCAACAAGCCCGAGGGCGTCGTCAGCGCCTCCACCGACAAGCGGGACACGACGGTCGTGGATCTGGTGGGGGATGCCTATCCCCGGCGGGAGCTGTTCCCGGCCGGGCGGCTGGACAAGACCAGCACCGGTTTTGTCCTGCTGACGGACGACGGCGGCTTTGCCCACGACATCCTCGCGCCCAGGCGCCATGTCTCCAAGACCTACACCGTCGTCATCGACACCCCGCTGACAGAAGAGATGAAGGCCGGCTTTGCCTCAGGCGTCACCCTTGCCGACGGCACGGCCCTTTCGCCGGCGGAAGTGTCCGCCCTCACCCCCGACGGGCTGACGGTCCGCGTCCTGCTCAGGCAGGGCGTGTATCATCAAATCAAGCGGATGTTCGGCGTCTACGGTGCGGGCGTCAACGCCCTGCACCGGGACGCCATCGGCGGACTTGCGCTGGACGAGAGCCTTGCCCCGGGCCAGTGGCGGGAGCTGACAGCTGACGAGGTGGCGAAAATTACCACGGGATAAAGGACTGCTTTTCACCCGTTTTTCAAAAAAGTATCACATTTTACCGGTAAAATAGCTCTCAGAACCACGCAGAAAGGCCCTTTTTGGCCCGAAAATGACCCCGAAAGATAATTTCAACAAGAAAGAAGAATTTTTTTTGGTGAAATATGTTGCAAAAGTAAATTCTTTTGTGTAAAATATAAAATGTAATGCGGCGAAATTGTTAAAAATCACAATCCCGCCCACCTGCGGTTTGCACAAGAGAGGAAAAGGGGTATCCATTTATGGCCAATAGAGTATTTCAGAGCGTGATCTACCAGATGAAGGACGCGATCGACCGCGTGGTCGGCGTGGTGGATGAGACCGGCGCTGTCATCTCCTGCTCGGAGCTGAATCTGATCGGCGAGGTGCGCGAGGGCTTTATGGCAGAGCGTCTGACGGCCGGTGACCGCTTCGTGCGGGATGGCTACACCTACCAGCAGTTCTCCAGCGCAAAGCATAACGATTATGCCGTTTTTGTGGAAGGTGCGGACGAGACTGCGGGCCAGTTTGCCGCTGTGCTGTCCATCAGCCTGCAAAGCATCAAGCAGTATCACGACGAGAAGTTCGACAAAGCCAACTTTATCAAGAACGTGGTGCTGGACAACATCCTGCCCGGCGACATCTACGCCAAGGCCCGTGAGCTCCACTTTGCCACCGACGTCTCCCGCGTGGTGTTCATCGTCCGCGTCACCAGCGGCGGCGACATTTCCGCTTACGACGTGGTGAGCAGCCTGTTCCCCGACAAGCAGAAGGACTTCGTCTTCAACATCAGCGAGACGGACACCGTCCTGGTCAAGGAAATCCGCAAGGGCATCGACCGCACCGATATGGAGAAGCTGGCCGCCAGCATCGTGGACACCCTGTCCGGCGAGCATTACATCAAGGCTGTCGTGGGCATCGGCACCCCCATCGCCAACGTGAAGGACCTGGCTACTTCCTTTAAGGAAGCACAGATCGCCATGGAGGTCAGCAAGGTGTTCGACACCGAGAAGCAGATCATCCGCTACGACAATCTGGGCATCGCACGTCTTATTTACCAGCTGCCCACCACGGTCTGCGAGATGTTCCTGCGCGAAGTGTTCAAGCAGGGCAGCATCGAGAGCCTGGACCAGGAGACCCTGTTCACCATCCAGCGCTTCTTCGAGAACAACCTGAACGTCTCCGAGACCAGCCGCGGCCTGTTCGTCCACCGCAACACGCTGGTGTATCGTCTGGAAAAGATCAAAAAGCTGACCGGTCTGGATCTGCGTGAGTTCGACGACGCTATCGTGTTCAAGGTAGCGCTCATGGTCAAGAAGTACCTGTCCAACAACCCGGCCAAATATTGATATTTCGTCTCAGCCGCTCCGGCTGCGGACGCCGAAACCGGCCGCTCGACCCCGATGCTGGCCGGTTTCTTTTGTAATGGTCTGGAACTTCTGTGCCAAATAACTTTTCAGGAGCAAGATACTCATGATAGATTTTGAACATGTCACCAAGATATACAAACGGAGTGATACTCCCGCTCTGGAGGACATCGACTTCCATGTAGACGACGGCGAGTTCGTCTTTCTGGTGGGCCACTCCGGCGCCGGCAAGTCCACTCTGCTCAAGCTCATCCTCCGCGAAGAGCTGCCCACCGAGGGCCGCGTCATGGTGGACGGCAAGGACGTCGCCCGGCTGCGCCGGGGCAAAGTGCCTTTCCTTCGCCGCCAGATGGGCATCATCTTCCAGGATTTCCGCCTCATCCCCACCATGACGGTCTACGAGAATGTGGCGTTTGCCATGCATGTCACCAACATCGGCAAAAAAGACATCAAAGAGCGCGTCAACTACATGCTGGAGCTGGTGCATCTGGAAGATAAGGCAAAGGTCTACCCCGAGTTCCTCTCCGGCGGTGAGCAGCAGCGCGTGGCCGTGGCCCGCGCTCTGGCCCACAGCCCCCGCCTCGTCATTGCGGACGAGCCCACCGGCAACATCGACCCCGAGATGAGCCTTGAGATGATGGAACTGCTGGAACGCGTCAGCGAGATGGGCATCACGGTGCTTGTCGTCACCCACGAGCATGAACTGGTGCGCCGCTTCAACCGCCGCACCATCACCCTGAAGCAGGGCCGCATCATCTCCGATGTTCCGGCCAGCTTCGGCGAGGAGGTACACGCATGAAAATCTCTACGTTTGGGTTCCTCACCCGGCGCGGCGTGCGCAACCTCGGCAAGCACTGGGCCATGACCATCGCCTGCATCGCCTCCCTCAGCGTCTGCATGACCCTGAACATCTTCGCCAGCCTCATTGAAGTCAATGTGGACAGCATGGTGAGTTATCTGGGCAGCCAGAACGAGATGGTGGTCTACGTGGACCCCGAGGCCGATGACGCCACCATCCAGTCTGTGGGCAATGCCCTCAGCGGCACCGCAGGTGTGAGCCGGGTGCAGTATATGTCCAAAGAAGACGTCCTCAACCAGTACAAGGGGTATATGTCCGACTATGCCGCCCTGCTGAACGAGTTCGAGAACGACAACCCTTTCAAGGCTAATTACCGCGTCTCCCTGTCTGATCTGAACCAGATGGAGACTATCAGCAAGCAGTTCGAGAACATCAGCGGCGTCTACAGCGTCACGGCTCCCATCGAGATGACCAAGACCTTCGTGGAGATCCAGCAGGCCGTCACCAAGGTCGGGCGCGGTGTGGTGCTGGTGCTGATGGCTGTCAGCATCATCACGGTGGGTACTACCATCCGGCTGAGCGTCTTTGCCCGCCGCCGTGAAATCGAGATCATGAAGTATGTCGGCGCTACCAACGCCCTCGTCACTCTGCCTTTCGTCATCGAGGGCCTGACCATGGGCCTGCTCTCCGGCATCCTGACGGCAGCTGCCACCATCGGCGGCTATGCCTACATTGTTCAGCTGTCGCCCACGCTGGGCGGCCTGTGGCAGATGCTCATGGGTACGGCTCTGGTGCCGCTGGAAAATGTCTGGCCCACCATCCTGACCTACAGCCTCGCGAGCGGCGCTCTGGTGGGCGGTCTGGGCAGTATGTTCTCCATCCGCAAGCACCTGAACGTGTAAGGAGGGCCTACTGTGTACCACGACAAGCATTCCGCAGGCTTTGTCCTGCACCATCCGCCCCGCCACGCAAAGCCGTCGGGCCATTCGGCCATGATGCGCGCCGCTTGCGCCTTTCTGGCCGCCGCCTGCCTCGTGCTGAGCGTGACGGTCTATCCGGCCAGTGCGGCCACCAGCATGAGCTCGCTGCAGAACAAGCTGGACAAGATCTCTGCGTCCATCAAGCAGCATAAGACGGAGCTGAACGACGCCAAAAAGAAGGAAGCTGCTGCCAAGGCCCTCGAGTCTGAGCTGAAGGAAAAAGTCTCGGTGCTCCAGAGCCAGATCAGCGTCCTCAAGAGCCAGATCTCCGAGGTGCAGAACAACATCGGCGTCAAAGAGCAGGAGATCACCGCCAAGCAGAATGAGATCGCCCGGAAAGAGCAGGAGATCGCCGACCAGTGGGACGATTTCAAGAGCCATATGGCCGCGATGCAGGAGCTGCGGGATGGCGGCAGCGTCGCCATGCTCCGGTCCGTGAACGATCTGTACGAGCTTCTGACCTTCAATGAGGTCATGCAGGACATTTCGGTGAAGGATACCGAGATACTCGACAACATGAAGGCTGCGAAGGAAGCCCTCGTGGCCGACCGCACCCAGCTCGTGGAGGAGCGCACCCAGCTGCAGAACAAAAAGGCTGAGCTGGACGCCCAGAACAAGCAGATGCAGTCCAAGCAGAACGAGCTCAACAACAGCGTCAAGGAGGCCCGTCTGAGCGCCGCTGAGGCCCAGCAGGCCCAGAAGAACGCCCAGGCGGCCATCGAGTCGGACGAGATGAACTACGAGGCCGTCAAGAAGGAGATCCAGAAGCTCATCGCAGCGGCAGCGGCCAGCAAGCCCCAGCTGAGCTTCAGCGGCTTTATCTGCCCGCTCAAGAGCTATACCCGCATCTCCAGCGAGTACGGCTGGCGCAAAAACCCGGTCTCCGGCGTCAACAAACTCCACGCCGGCACCGACTTTGCCGCCCCCGCAGGCACGCCCATCTACGCAGCCGCCAGCGGCTATGTGCAGGTGGCCGGCTGGTCCAGCGGCGGCTACGGCAACTATGTCATCATCTATCACGGCAAAATGACAGACGGCAACGCCTACTCCACCCTCTACGGCCATATGCGCTCGGTGGCAACGTCGGCGGGCAAGTATGTCAACCAGGGCGACCTCATCGGCTATGTGGGCTCCACCGGCAACTCTACCGGCAACCACCTCCATCTCGAGGTGTGGAAGGGCGGCTCCAAGGCCAATGCGGTCAACCCCCGCGGTTATATTCCGATAAGATAACACAACTGTAATTGAAGTCGAGGGGTCAAAGGAGGCCACAAGGCGAAATGAACGAGCAAAAACGCAAGCGTATCCTTCGGGTGGGCTGTCTGATTCTGGCAGGAGTGTTCCTGCTGTCGGTGCTGGGCAGTGTCATCCTGATGTTTTTGGTCTGAACTGGGGAGGACACTGAATGAACCGCAAAATTTCCGTAGGGATGACCGTGACCATCGTCATTCTGGCAATGACGGTCACTTTTTCCATCACGATGCTGATGGCGATGCGGCTGTTTGACCACACCGTCACCAGCGTGAAGGAAAAGGAGAGCATGTACAACAAGGTGGCCGAGGTAGACCGCTACGTGCGCGCCAACGACTACTACGACATCGACGAGACCGTGCTGTACGACCGTCTGACTGCCGGTTATCTGCTGGGTACCGGCGACAAGTACGCCCGCTACTACACCGCCTCGGCCTACACCGACCTGCTCAACGCCCAGAGCGGCAAGCTGATGGGCATCGGCGTGGAGCTGGCCATCGACCAGTCCGGCTACGCCAAGGTCATCAAAGTGTATGACGAGTCTCCTGCCAAGGAGGCCGGCCTCCAGCGGGGCGATTACATCACCACCATCGACGGCGCAGACATCAAAAGTCTGGGCAGCGTGGAGGCTGTCCAGAACAAACTCCGGGGCGAGAGCGGCACGAGCGTCAATGTAGGCTGGCTGGACAGCGAGAACGCCCAGCACACCGCCGATCTGACCCACTCCGGCTTTACGGCCAACAGCGTCGATTCCGCGCTGGTGCAGGGCAATGTGGGCTATATCAAGATCTGGCAGTTCGACAACTCCACCCCCAGTGAGCTGGACTTTGCGCTCCGCAGCCTGACCGCCAGCGGCGCCCAGAGCTTCATCTTCGACCTGCGCGACAACGGCGGCGGCATCCTTGATGACGCCATCAGCTGCATCGAACTCGTCGCGCCGGAAGGCGTGCTGGCCTACGCTGAGGATAAGGCAGGCAACCGTACCCTGCTGGGCAGCAGCACCGGCGACTCGGTCATCAGCCAGCCCACCGTCTGCCTCGTGAACGAGAACACCGCCAGTGCGGCAGAACTCT
The DNA here is from genome assembly GCF_020687245.1 of Faecalibacterium longum CLA-AA-H243. GTDB lineage: Bacteria > Bacillota > Clostridia > Oscillospirales > Ruminococcaceae > Faecalibacterium > Faecalibacterium longum. The sequence continues at coordinate 7,889 of NZ_JAJEQG010000010.1, forward strand.
TTGCGTCCAGCCTGCGCACCCTGTGCGGCACCCGCCTCGTGGGCAGCACCACGATGGGCAAAGGCACCATCCAGAGCAGCCCCCAGCGCCTCTCGGACGGCAGCGCTGTCGTGGTCACGGTGGCAAAGCTCATTTGCGGCGACGGCTCCTGCTTCGACGGCACCGGCCTGACCGTGGACGTGGAGCGCCCGCTGACTGCCGACGAGCAGGCCAGCTACTATGACTACACCCTCGACACGGACCCGCAGATACAGCGCGCCGTCAGCACCGCACAGCAGCTCACCGGCGTCACCACCGTGGGCGGCGTGAACGACGCTGACATCGCCGCCGACTCGGCTGCGGCCTCCGAAGAGGCTGCAGCCGAGAGCACCGCTTCCAGCGAGGCCGCAGGGGAGGCAGAGGCTTCCTCCGAGGCCGGTGCAGAAGGGGAGCAGGAGGCTGCAAGTGCGCAGTAAACACTTCTTGAAAATAACTTTAGTCGTGTAAATAGCTCAACCTCTCAGTCTGCTTCGCAGACAACTCCCCTACCGAGGGGAGCCTCTGGCGAAGAGAGTAAGCTTTGCGGAATGCCAAGGCCTCCCCTCGATAGGAGCAACGGCGACGACCGCTGCCAGTGGCGGAAACAGGGAGTCGCTGTTGGGGCCGCGGCCAGCAGGATGTGAGCGACAGCGAAGCAGACGCTGGGAGCCGCAACCCGGGCAGTGGCACGCTGCAGGCGTGACGGAGAGGTTTTGCTGTTTTAGCAAGAAACAGAAAGGAAAACCACTATGCCGGAGCTGACCGACCTCTCCGTTATCCGCACCCTGTGCGAAAAATACGATTTCGCGCTCTCCAAGGGCTTTGGACAGAACTTCATCATCAATCCCGGCCTGCCGCCCAAGATCGTGGACGCCAGCGGCGTCGATAAGAGCTGGGGCGTGCTGGAGATCGGCCCCGGCATCGGCGTGCTGACCAAAGAGCTGGCCCAGCGCGCCGCCAAGGTGGTGTCCATCGAGGTGGACGAGCGCCTGCCGCCCCTGCTGGCCGAGACCATGGCGGGCGTGGAGAACTTCAAGCTGGTATTGCAGGATGTTCTGAAAGTAGACCTCCGCGCCCTCATCGAGGAGGAGTTCCCCGGGATGCCGGTGGCTGTCTGCGCCAACCTGCCCTACTACATCACCAGCCCCATCGTCATGAAGCTGCTGGGCGACCGCCTGCCCATCCAGAACCTCACCGTCATGGTGCAGAAGGAGGCCGCCGACCGTCTGGCCGCTGCCCCCGGCACCCGGGCGTCCAGCGCCATCAGCTGTGCCGTGAGCTACTACGCCACCTCAAAGCTGATGTTCACCGCCGCGCCGGGCAGCTTCTACCCGGCCCCGAAGGTCACCAGCGCCGTTGTGCGGATGGACATCCGCCCCACTCCCGCCGTACAGGTGGAGGACGAGGACGGCTACTTCGCCCTCATCCGTGCCGCTTTCGGCCAGCGCCGTAAGACCGCCGCCAACGCCATCGCCAGCGGCCTCGGCCTGCCGAAAGATAAGGTCATCGCGGCCATCGAGGCGGCGGGCTTCGACGCCCGCATCCGCCCCGAGGCCCTGACCCTCGAGGACTTCGCTGCCGTACAGCGGGAGCTGAAGTAAGATTTTATCATAATAAAACGCCAAGGCCCTCGCAGTTTGGAACAGAACTGCGGGGGCCTTGGTCGTTATGTGGAAGGAATGGAGGATGGTGATCTGCTTACCTCAGCAGTGCGGTGTGGTCTGCGCCGCCCACGGTGAAGGTGGCGGTGGAGCCGCTGTGGCTGAGGGTGAAAGGTGTGCTGCCCGCACCGAGGGCTGCAACATCGGAGAGGGAGAGGGTAGAAGTGCAGCTTTCAGTGGAGAAGACAACGGTCTCGATGCGCTCAGAGCGGAGGTCGGTCAAATCGGAAAGGTCGCCCTGCAGGGACGCCGTCTCCTGAGCGACATGAATGTAGAGAGTATGGTTGATCTGGCTCAGCTGGACCAGCTGGACGTTCTGGATGATATTGGCCTGAGCCGGGTCGAGGACACGCAGACCGGTGGAGATGCTGCTGTCGCTGTTGTGGGAGACATCGCGGTACTCCACCTCATTGCAGACCTCGCAGATGCGGTACTCGCGGCTGCTGTCGCCTTTGACAGGCGTCCAGTCGCTCCACTGATGGCCGAGGGCGGGCAGCTCCTCCGTCTCAGTGACGACACAGCCGCTGATGGTGCAGCTGCGCTGGCGCTCGCCCTTCTCGGTGCAGGTGGGCTCTTTGGTGATGACCCATTCGCCGAAGGTGTGGGTCTTGCTGACGGGGATGACCTCAGTCTGGGTATCGTCGCCGCGGATGCAATCACGGTGCTTGGAGCCTTCCTCGACACAGGTAGCATCCCGGTCGATGACCCACTCGCCGTACTCGTGGCCGAGGGCCTTGATGGCCTCAGTCCGGGTATCGCCGCAGACGGAACAGGTGAAGGTCCGCACGCCGTCGGCAGTGCAGGTGGGCTCCTTCGTGACGACGCCTGCATCCCACTTGTGGGTGCTCTTATCCACCGGGATGCTCTCGGTCTTGGGAGCGCCGCAGACGACGCAGGTATAGGTCATGATGCCCGGCTCGGCGCAGGTCGCGGCCTTGGTCACGACGCCCGCGCCGTAGCTGTGCTGGCCGGTGGCGTTGAGCGTTTCGGTCTTCGTATCGCCGCAGACCGCGCACTTGTAGGTGACGGTGCCGTCCTGGCCGCAGGTAGCCGCTGTCGTGGAGAGGAGTTTCCACTGATGCTGGCCGGTGGCGGGGATGCTCTCGGTCTGGGTAGCGTCGCTGCGGATGCAATCACGGTGTTTGGAGCCTTCCTTGACACAGGTAGCGTCCCGGTCAATGACCCACTCGCCGTACTCGTGGCCGGGGGCCTCAATGTCCTCAGTCCGGGTATTGTGGCAGACGGTACAGGTGAAGGTGCGCACGCCCAGCTCAGTGCAGGTGGGCTCCTTCGTGACGACACCCTCGTTCCAGGTGTGCTGGCCGGTGGCGGGGAGAGTGTGACGGAACGTGGTGCCGCAGTGGTCCACCATGCAGGTGTATTCGATGTAGCCGTCCTTGCCGCAGTTCGGCTCCTGACGGTCGCTGACTTTCCAGTTGTGGACAGAAGCGATGTCGCCGTACTTGGCCTTTTCTGCCTCACTCATCTCGGGCGTTACGCGGTCGGGGGAGTGAGAAGTGGAATGGCTGTCCGCGTAGACACCGTTGTGGAAGATCCGCGAGATGCTGGTGGTGCCGCTCTTTACGAGCTTCACGAGGCCCGACCTGCCGTTTTCCATGAGGCTGATGACCTTGTCCAGCGTCTTGCCGTCGTTGCTTTGGATGGCATTGGCGGCGTCGGGGGCGGTTGCGGTGATGTCCAGCGGGGCGTCGGCATTGCTGATGGAGACGCTGCCGCCGCCGATGGCAGGGGCTTCGCCGGTGCCGTTGGCGATGATGGTGCCGCCGGTTATCGTGATACTGCTGGAGTTGTTGTTGTCGCTGCCGCCGATGCCGGCACCGGTGCCGTTGCCGGTGGCGTTGACCGTGCCGCTCTTGATAATCACGCTGCTGCGGCTATTATGGCCCGAGCCGATGCCGGCAGCGGAATCGCCGCCCGTTGCTTTGATGGTGCCGCCGTCGATCACGACGTCCACCTTGCCGGAGTCATAGCCTGAGCCGATGCCGGCAGCGAGATTGCCACCCTTGACGTCTTTGAGTTCGGCGTTACCGGAGATGTTGACCGTGGAAGAGCGACCGTAATAGCCCGAACCGATGCCGGCGCCGCCGTCCTTGCCCTCGGCCTTTTCAATGGTGCCGTCGGTGATGTTGATGGTGACAGCGCCCTTCTTGCTGTCGTTTTTGGTGTCACCGCTGCCGCTGCCGATGCCTGCGCCGCCGTATTTGCCGCCCGTGGCGCTGACGATATGGGCGTTGTCCTTGATGTTGATGGTGGTGGTGCCGGCATTCAGGCCTGCGCCGATGCCCGCGCCGCTATACCAGCGCTTAGAGCTGGGCACATACTCGCTGCCGCCCGTGGCCTCGGTGATGGTGCCGCCGGTGATGTTGATGGTGACAGCGCCCTTCTTGCTGTCGTCTTTGCTGCCACTGTAGCTGCCGCTGCCGATGCCTGCGCCGCCGTATTTGCCGCCCGAAGCGCTCTTGATGGTGCTGTCGCCGGAGATATTGATCTCGGTCTCGCCGGAGACGTTGGAGCCGGAGCCGATGCCTGCGCCGCTGAGCCACTTGTCGGAGTGATTGCGAGAGTCAAGGCTGACGCCGCCCGTGGCCGTGATTTCGCCGCCCTTGATGTTGATGGTGGTCTTATTAAGGGCGTTGCCGCCGGAGCCGATGCCGGCACCGGAAGCCTGGCAGGACCCGTTCTCTTTGCCGCCGCCCTCAGCCGTGATAGTGCCGCCCTCGATGTTGATGATGGTGCTGCCGTTGCTGCCGTTGCCGCTGCCGATGCCCGCAGCGGTGGAGCCGCCCTTGGCAGTAACTTTTGTTGCACCCTTGATGAGGATGTCGGTGTTGCCCTTGGCTCTATTGCCGCTGCCGATGCCTGCGCCGCCACCGCCGCCAAGGGAGGAATTACCGCCGCCGGTGGCCTTAACGGTCACGCCGTCGTGGAGAGTGATGTGGGTGTAGCCGGTGGAGTGACTGCCTGAACCGATGCCCGCGCTGCCGTCGTAGCCGTCGCCGCCGCCTGTGGCCTTTTCAATGGTGCCGCCGGAAATATCAATGGTGGTCTCTCCGGAAGAACTGGTACCGGAACCAATGCCTGTGCCGATGTCTGCCGAGGCTGTGACATTGCTGCCGGTGATGTAGATGCCGGTCTTGCCCTTGGCGCTATCGCCGCTGCCGATGGCAGAACCAGAATAACTCGAAGCCTCGATTTTGCCGCCGTTGATGTGGATCTCCGTGGCGTTGGTAGAATAGCTGCCGCTGCCGATGGCTGCACTTTCGCCGCTGGAGGCTGTGACATTGCTGTCGGTGATACGGATAATGGTCTTGAAGGTGTCCGGCGTATCTGTAGGAGGACTGGAGTAGTCTCCTTCACTGCCGCTGCCGATGGCTGCGCCGCTGCCGCCGACGGCATTTACTGTACTGTTGCGTTCTATCGTGATGTCGGCGTTGCTCTGAGAGCCGTAGCCGGTGCCGATGCCTGCGCCCGAGGCATTAGTGTAAGAAGCATTGGAGGACTCCAGAGTGCTCACAGACGCGTTGCTGATGGTGACGTGAGTTTCGCCCTTGGCGCTTTCGCCGCTGCCGATGCCGGCACCGACGTAGGCAAAAGCACTTTTGACACCCTTTCCGGCTGTCGTATCGTGGATGTTGATGGTCGTCTCGCCGGTGGAGGATTTGCCCGAACCGATGGCTGCGCCGCCGCTGCTACCTGCGGACACGAGCGCATCTCCGGAGATGTCGATTTTGGTTTTGCCCTTAGACTGTTTGCCGCTGCCGATGCCGGCACCGCCATTGCCGTAGCCGGTGGAAGCGTTGACCTTGCCGCCAGTGATGTTGACCTTGGTCTCGCCGGAAGAGTTTTTGCCACCGCCGATAGCTGCGCCGCCATTGCCGGAGCCGGTGGAAGCGTGGACCTCGCCGCTGGAGATGTTGACATTGGCCGCGCCGGAAGAGTTTTTGCCGCCGCCGATGCCCGCGCCGCCATCCGTACCCGTGGCATTTTTAATGGTGCCGCCGATGATGTTGATGGTGGTAGCCGTGGAGGAGTTCGAGCCGCTGCCGATGCCTGCGCCGCCGGTGGCCTCGGTGATGGTGCCGCCGGAGATGTTGATCTCGGTAGCGAAGGCGGGTTTTGCGCCCGTGCCGATGCCCGCGCCGCCGCTGTCGCCGCTGCCGCCCTTGGCAGACCCGATGGCGCCGCCCGAAATTTTCACAACTTGATCGCCGCGGATGCCGGTGCCGCCTTTGCCACTGATGCCGGTGCTGTCGCCGCCGGTAGCCTGCTGTATCTCGCCGCCGGAGATGGTGAGAGTACCGTCGCTGTGGATGCCGCTACCGCCGGTGCAGGTGTTCCCGTTGGCATTGCCGCCGATGGCTTTTTGGATGATACCGCCAAGGATCTCCATGGTCTTGCTATAGATGCCGTGGCCGCCGTTGCCGCTGCCGCTGCTCTTGCCTTCGCCGCCCTGTGCGGTTCCGATGGTGCCGCCGGAGATGGTGAGCTTGCCGTGGTTGTAGATGCCGCTGCCGCCGGTAGATTGGCTTTCGCCGCCGGTGGCTTTCTGGATGGAGGCCTGATCGGAGATGTCCAGGGTGCTGTCGCTGCGGATGCCGCTGCCGCCTTCGGTGCCGCCGTCGCCGCCCTTGGCGTTCTGGATGAAGGCCTTGCCGGAGATGTTCAGGGTGCTGTCGCTGTAGATGCCGTGGCCGCCGTAATATTTGCCGTTGCCGCCCTGCGCGTTTTCGATGGTGCCGCCGGAGATGTTCAGGGTGCTGTCGCTGTGGATGCCGTGGCCGGCGTAAAAGTTGCCTTTGCCGCCCTGCGCTTTTTTGATGGTGCCGCCCTGAATCGTGACGGTAATATTACTGCTATTGTTGCCGCCGCCGATGCCGTCGCCGGTGCTGCCACCCACGGCCTCCTCGATGGTGCCGCCAGAGATGGTGATATTGGTATTTCTGCTGTTGTCACCGCCGCCGATGCCGGCACCATAGTCGCCGCCCTGGGCTTTTACGGTGCCGCTGGTGATGTTGACGGTGGTAGTGCCGGAGGAGTTCGCGCCGCTGCCGATGCCGGCGCCGCCCTGCTCGGTCTGCGCCTCGATTTTGGCAGTGCCGCTGATGGTGATATTGGTTTTGCCGGTAGCTTTGCAACCGCTGCCGATGCCGGCACCATCGGAGGCGCCGATGGCGGTGATGTCGCCGCCTGTTATCTCAATGTCGCCGGCGCCACTGTCGCTATAGTTGCCGGTGTTCCAGACGCTGCCGATGCCAGCAGCGCAACCGGCGCCTGTGGCAGTCAGGCTGCCGGTGTTGTTGCCATCGGTATTTCCGGATGTGATGGTCAGTGTGCCGGTGTCCTTGCCACCATCGCTCTTTTCGTTGTGCTCGAGGCCGGCATGGTAGTTGCCGCTGGTGAGAGTATTTCTGCCCACGAGCGTGATTTTCGTGTTGCCCTCGCCCTCGACGCTGAGGGCGGCGTCCTTGTACTCGCGGCTGACATCGATGTTGACATTCTCCAGCGTCACGTTGAGGGTGTTGTCATTGCCTGTGGCTTTGTTGATGATTTTGATGACGTAGTTGGTGACGTTTTCGGCTGTGTTCTTGAAGTTTTCCGCAGCACGCTTCAAGACCGTGGTCGATTCGTCCCGGGTCTCTTCGTCGTCATTGGCGTCGGCGACATTGAGGGATGCGCCGGTGTACGTGAGCTGGCTTCCCAGCACAGGGCTGTCGCCGGTCTGGTTCTCGTTTTCCTCGTTGCCGGTGGTGCCGCTGGGCTGGTTCTCGTTTTCCTCGCCGCCGGTGGTGCCGCTGGGCTGGTTCTCGTTTTCCTCGCCGCCGGTGGTGCCGCCGGTCTGATTCTCGTTTTCCTCGCCGCCGGTGGTGCCGCCGGTTTGGTTCTCGTTTTCCTCGTTGCCGGTGGTGTTGTTGGGCTGGTTCTTGTTTTCCTCGCCGCCGGTGGTGCTGCTGGGCTGGTTCTTGTTTTCCTCGCCGCCGGTGGTGGTGTTGTTGTTGGTCTGGTTCTTGTTTTCCTCGCCGCTGCCCTTGGTGTCGCCGAGGTAGACCATGTCATTGTTTTCGCTGTCTTCTGATGGGGGCGTGGCCGACATGGATTTGGCGGGAGACTTTGCGGGGGTGGTGCCTTCAGAAGAGCCGCCGCCGGGGGCGGGGGTATCCTCTGAGCGCTTGCCGCCCTTGATGACGATCTTGCCGTCGTTGTCCTTTGTAGCAGTATCATTTCCCGAGTGCTTGACATAGGTGCCGCTTTCGTCTTTGGTGATGGTGATGTTACCATCGCCTATGTAATAGACATCCGCATACGCCGGTGCGGCCATGCCGGCCACCATTGCGGCTGTCAGCGCCAGCGCCGTCACCCGGTGGGACGTGGGCCGGGGGGGGGTGTCGGCACCCGCAGCGGATGCCCCAGAACGCGCATTGCGAGCTTGCGATAAGAGATCATAGTAGAAACCTCCTCTGAAAAGTGTGAGTTTTGCACAGAAGCTCCCAACAAAGCGGCAGGAGCTTGTGGAAGAAGCATAAATGTTGAATCTGATTTATTCTACCACATTCCGGCCATAATGTGAACAAATCTGCGTGAATCGCCGTTTTTTGTGCGTGAATCGCCTCGCGGATGTCTTGAAACGCCCTGACGACAGCGCTGCATGGGCCGACAGCGGGGCCGGGGGGCAGACAAAGATATTGACAAGCGGGGAGGTTTCTGGTATTCTACTAAAGTACCCTGTGCAAACGATACTCGCTGGTGTGGCGCAATGGCAGCGCAACTGATTTGTAATCAGTGGGTTGCAGGTTCAACTCCTGTCACCAGCTCCAAAAAGTCCTACGATATACCGCTGAAAAGCGGCGTGTGTCGTGGGGCTTTTGCTTTTTGGGAAAAGGTACGCAGGACTGTTCAATAAAGAAAAAAGTGCTATAATACTTATAAGCCTGAAACTTTACACGAAAGGATGGGTGTGTTATGAGTACAAGAGAATTGGCGAAGAGCTTGATTGACCAAGTGCCGGAAAACAAGCTGCCGTATATTATTGCCTACTTGCAGGGGGCTGCTATTCCGGATGAAAGTGAAACACCGAATGCCGACACGCTGGAAGCCTTTGAAGAACTGGACAACGGCGGTGGTCATACCTACAACGGGCCGGTTGAAAATCTGATTGGCTGCTGATCTATTACCAGACAGATACGGAGTTGTATTTGTACCGTACCGGCACACACGCCGATTTGTTCGGCCTATAAAGGAAACAGGAAAGAGGCCAAGACCTGACAGAATGGGTCTTGGCCTCTTTTTCTGCAAGGTATGCAGAAAAATCATGCCGCCCGGCGGGGTGCGGGTATTGAAATCAGCTCATCACGCGATTATAATTGGTTCAGCTAAGCAAAGAACGTCCAAATGAAAGGGGATACCATGCCCGAATTTTCCACCATGCTGGACCTGCAGGCGCAGATGATGCTTCTGCTGGCCATCGGCGTTTTTCTGGCAAAGAAAAAGCTCATCACCGACCAGGGCCGCGCCTGTCTGACCGACCTGCTGCTCTTCATCATCCTGCCTGCAAACATCATCCAGTCGTTCCGCATCGAGTTCAACGCGGAAATTTTCCGCAGCACCCGGGACATCCTCATCCTGTCGATTTTATTGCAGGTGCTCTACGGCGTCGTCTGCGCGGTGTGCTACAACCGCTACCCCTTCGCGCGGAAGGCCGTCATGCAGTACGGCACGGTCTGCTCCAACGCGGGCTTCCTCGGAAGCCCGCTGGCGGAGGGACTCTTCGGCGGGGTGGGGCTGCTGCTGACGTCGTTCTACCTCATCCCCCAGCGCATCGTGATGTGGTCGGTGGGGGTGTCCTACTTCATGCAGGACGCCGCCCCCGCCACGCCCGAGGAAAAGAAAAAGCACCGCCTCGCAGTGCTCCGCAAGACCATCACCCACCCCTGCATCGCGTCGGTGTTCGTGGGCATGGTCATCATGCTGACCCAGTGGCAGCTGCCCACCTTCCTCGGCAAGGCCGTCCAGTGTACCAGCAGCTGCAACATGACCATGTCGATGTTCCTCATCGGGGCCATCATCGGCAGCCGCGACCTTCACCCGCTGCTGGACAAGGACGCAATCATCTACTGCATCATCCGGCTCTTCCTGATGCCGCTGGTGGTGCTGGTGGGATGCCGTGCGGCCCATGTGGGCCAGCTGGCCACCGGCGTGGCCGTCGTTCTGGCCGGTATGCCGATGGGCGGCACCACCACCATCCTCGCCGAGAAGTACGGAGCAGACTCCACCTTCGCCAGCAAGTGTACGGCCATCTCCACGGTGCTGTCGCTCATCACGACGCCGCTGTGGTGTTTGGTGGTGTAATAAAAAGCAAGCGTCCTCGGAAAAAATCCCGAGGACGCTTTTGTATAATTGGCAGGCTGTCCTTTGTACAACCTCTCAGTCTGCTTCGCAGACAAGGCCGGGTTGCGGCTCCCAGCGTCTGCTGCGCTGCCGCTTGCATCCTGCTGGCCGCGGCCCCAACGGCGACTCCCTGTTTCCGCCGCTGGCGGCGGTCGTCGCCGTTGCCCCTGGTAGGGGAGCCTCTGGCGAAGAGGCGAAGCTTCACGAAATGCCAAGGCCTCCCCTCGGTAGGGGAGGTGGCATCGCGCAGCGATGACGGAGAGGTTTAATCCACTGCTACATACCCCGCCTTCTCGATGCACCTGCGTCCCTCGTCGGTGTCCAGCCAGTCGTAGACCTTCCGCTGGGGGCTGTCGGGGGCGGCGTCCGCGTGGACGACTGCGTAGAACTCGTTGCAGAGCGGGTAGCTCTCATCGGCGATGGTGTCATTGCCGGGGGTCACGCCATCCACGGCCAGCAGGCGGAGGCCAGGCTTCGAGTACATCTGGTCGATGTAGTAGTAGACCGAAAAGCCGATGGCGTTGGCAGAGTTGTTGTACTCGGCGATGCTGTCCACGAGGCCGCCCATGTCGGCGGGGGCAAGCTCGGTGGGCGCGGCCATCAGCTGGCCGTCGCCCTTGTCGATGAGCAGCTTTTTGAAGAGGGTCTGACTGCCCGAGTCCACGCCCCGCTGGAACGCCACGATGGGGGAGTCCGCGCCGCCCACATCCTTCCAGCTGGTGATGCGGCCCGCATAAATATCCCGCAGCTGCTGCTGGGTCAGGCTCTGGACGGGATTCTCTTCGTTGACGATGAACACCAGCGCGTCCCGGCCAATGGCTTTCTGTTCGAGCTTTGCGTCGGCCTCGGCCAGCTCTTCCTTGACGTACTCGGGGGCCTCGTAGACGATGAGCAGCTGTGCGCCGTAGTCCTCGCTGTCGCTGCGGGACCAGAGGCCGAAGGTCTCCCACGCATAGGCCGTGGTGCTGACGGTGATGCTGGTCTGGGCCTCGAGAAGGTCCATGCCGGTGACATCAGCCTTCATCTGGGCCATCAGGGGGATACAGGCCGTGGAGCCGTCGAGGCGGGGGAACTCGTCCTCGGTCAGGAAGGGGACGGGCGTGTCCGGGTCGGGGACGGACGCTGCCGGAGAGTCGGCGGGGGAGTCCGTAGTGCCGGTCTTGCAGGCGGTGAGCATCGCCGCCCCGAAGCCGAGGCCCATCACGTGCAGGAAGCTGCGGCGGGAGATCATCTCTTTCATATCAAAATCCTCCGTGTCAGTACAGGTAGCCCCCGCCAGCGTCGTCGCTGGGGGAGGAGAAGATGCTTTCGCGGTAGAGCCACTGGCCGGTGGAGTCCATCAGGCCGTAGTCGAAGCCCTGCCGCGCGATAAAGCAGTCGTCGGGCAGGTCGTCCGGGCTGTAACAGCTGCCGAGGCGGCGGAGAAGCAGATTGCCCTCCATGTCCAGCACATCGTAGAGGCTGCTGCCGTCACGGTTGTCCCGGCAGGCTGTGAGCAGAGGGCCGCTGGCGGTGCTGGTGAGGTAGGAAGCGTAGGTGTACTGCTGGGCCTCACCGGCGGACGACCAGAGCAGACCCTCTCCGCCGTAGGTCTGGATGGCGATGGTGTTGTAGTTTTCGTCGTCGTACTGCAGCAGGGCGTAGCCGTCGGGCAGGGCCGTCACGCTGATGTACTGTGCTTCTTCTACGGGCGCTGCCTCCACGTCGGTCAGCAGCGCGCCGGTGGTGCCGTCGTAGACCTTGAGGATGTTGTCCGTCGTCAGCACAGCGACGTTGCCGGAGCGGTAGTCCGTGTCTCTTCGCTGGACGCCGATGCTCTCGCCGCTGGCGAGGTCGATGAGGGTGTAGGGGCTGTCCGGGTCATCGCTGCCGGAGAGGACGACGCAGCCGGGGGTGTAAGTGTTTACGGCCCAGTCGAAGCGGCCCAGCTCCACGGCCTCGCTGCCGTTCAGATCGTAGAGGACGGAGCGGCTGTCCTGACGGCTCTGGAGGCAGGCGACGCCCACGCCGCAGGCCGAGACGGCGCTGTCCTCTTCGCCGGTGAGCAGTTCGCCGGTGGTGACGTTGTAGAGGGCTTCGCGGGCGATGCCCCAGTCTGAGCCGCGGAACCAGCTCAAATCGAGCCAGTCGGCAAAGCCGCCGCGATACGATGCGAGGGAGCTGGCTGTGCAGCCGTCCTCCCGCATCAGCACATTGCCCTCCCGGTCGGTGATGAGGACGTACTGGTGGAGCGGCTGGTCGGGGTCGTCGTAGGCGTAAGTAAGGCCCTCGGGCAGGTCGTAGCAGTTGAAGATGAGGCGCTGGCCGCCCTCGTCCACCACAAGACAGTCGAGCGCTGTTTCGGGTACGGGAAGCTGGGCGCCTGTGGCGAGGTCGTACACCCGAGTGCCGCCGGTGGTGCCGTTCTCGAAGGCCCAGACGTCAGCGTCGTCCCGCAGGATGAGCAGCCCGCCCGAGAGGGTGGCGTTCACCGCATAGGGAAAGGTCATGACGGCATTGCCGTCGGCGTCGTAAAGGGTGGAAGTGCGCTCCTCTGTGCCGGGAGTGGAGTGGGCCACGAGATAGTGGCCCGTCTCGCCGGTGAGGGTGTCCTTCAGCAGCTGGATGCTGTCGGAGCTGCTGGCTTTGTAGAGCACCCTGCCGCCCCGGAGGATGGTGCCGCCGCCGTTCCCGACGTAAGAGTAGACGTAGTGGAGCGAGTCGTCGCTGAGCCATGCGTCGCTGTAATACTGCGGAGCCTGCGATGCCGCCGTCCCCTCGTGCCGGGGCGACGCCGCAGGCAGCAGCGAACAGCTCGTCAGCAGCCCGCCCGCCAGCACGAGGCAGGCGGCGCGGCGGCTGAGTCGAAGCAGAGTGGTCTTCATAGAAACACCTCACAGTCTCCCAGAATTTGACGTTCCCATCTATAGTATATACGAAAGACCCGGACATTTCATTGCAAAAATGTGGCCGAGCCTGGTTACAGTTTTATGACAAGCTTATTCTTCGTCTCCCTGTTCCTTCAATTCCTTCAGGAAGGGCAGCAGGAAAGGCACCGAGATGCAGAAGGTGAGGCCATCGGCGATGGGCTGGCACAGCTCAATGCCGCTCAGGCCCCAGATGCGGGGCAGGGTGAGGATGAGCGGGATGAAGCAGACGCCCTGACGGCAGCAGGCGAGGAAGGTGGCCCGGCCCGACTTGCCGATGGACTGGAACATCATATTCGTCACGATGATGACGGGCTGTAAGAACATGGCGACGCACTGATACCGCAGGGCGGGCAGAGCCACGGCGGTGACCTCGGGGTCATCGCGGAAGAGGCGGATGAGGGGCTCGGCGTTGAACCAGCAGAGGGAGTTGAGCACCGCCATAAAGACGAAAGCCGTCGAGATGGTGAAAATGGCCGCTTTCCGCACCCGAGCAAAGCGGCGGGCGCCGTAGTTGAAGGCCGCTACAGGCTGCAGGCCCTGTCCGACGCCGATAGCCACCGACAGCACGAACTGGAAGATGCGGGACACGATGCTCATGCCGGCCACGGCAGCGTCGCCGTAGTTGCGGGCGGCGACGTTCAGCAGCATGCTGCCGATGCTGTTCAGGCCCTGACGGCCGAAGCTGGGCGCACCGTTGAAGAAGATCTGCCCGAAGTCCCGGGCGCTGCGGGTGACCTGGGTGATGCGGAATCGGCTGACGGTCTTGCCTCGCAGGAACATGGAAAGCAGGATGCAGAAGCTGATGCTCTGGCTCAGGGCGGTGGCCGTGCCTGCGCCGCCGGTCCCCATGCCGAGGCCGAAGATGAAGACGGGGTCCAGCACGATGTTGAGCACACCGCCGGTGACGAGGCCGATCATGGCGAAGCTGGCCTTGCCCTCGTAGCGGAGGATGTTGTTCATCACGAGGCTCGACATCATGAGCGGGGCCGCGATGAGGATGGGCCGCGCGTAGGCGCAGGCGTGGGGCAGGATGGTGTCGGTGCTGCCCAGCAGCATTATGAAGTCGGGCAGGGCAGCGAGACCGAGAACGGTCAGCACTGCGCCGAAGGTCAGCGCCGTGAAGAAGCTGGTGGAGGCGAACTTTGTGGCCGCATGGGTGTCCTGACTGCCGAGGCTGCGGCTGATGATGCCGCCCGCGCCGTGGCCCAGCATGAAGCCGAGGGCCTGAATGATGGCCATCAGGCTCGACACGACGCCCACCGCGCCCGACGCGCTGGTGGACAGCTGGCCCACAAAGAAGGTGTCGGCCAGATTGTAGATGCTGGTGATGAGCATACTCAGGATGGTGGGGGCCGCGAGGCCGAGAATGAGCTTCGGCACGGGGGTCTGGGTCATTTTCTCGAACTGGAGCCTGCTGCGCTCCAGCTCGGCGGCGTCGGATGCGGTGCGGGGGGAAGACGGCATGAAGTGATACCTCACTTTCGGAAATCAAAGAAAATACCGCTCTTTGTGCAAAGAACGGGTAAAATGCAGATATATAATAAGTATAGCGCAGATCGGGGGAAATGTCGAGATGGTGGCACTGCACCAGCGGCGGTCGGCTCCGTTGCAAAAAGTTAGGGTATTGAGTGCAAAAGCAGGAGAAAATGGAATGCCTTTTGGCAAATTTGCCAAAGAAAGGTCGAATTGCTTGTAAAAAATCACGTCGAGTGGTATAATTTATGGAAAGAAACAAAAGCGCGAAGACAAAAAACAGCGCAGAGAAGAGTTCCGGGGAGATCCTGCCCCGGGATACGGAGGGAAATCTTATGAAATCTGTGGCACAGACTATCATTGAAGCAGACCGCTTCTACACCATCGCCGCCAAGACCGGCAGCGTCATTCAGGCTGTGGAGAGCGTCAAGGACGGCGGCAACATCCGTCTGGGCAAGTACGAGCGCAAGCCCGAGCAGGAGTGGGCTTTCGTCCGCGAGGGCGACGGCGTTTACCGTATCCGCAACCGCGCTTCCGGCAAGCTCATCGACCTGATGATGACCGGCACCGCAAACGGCACCTGGCTCCACCTGTGGGAGGACGTGGGCGGCACTTCCCAGATGTGGAAGATGGAGCCCACCCCGGCCGGCACCGTCCGCCTGCGCTCCATGTGGGCTGCCGGCAAGTGCATCGACACCGTGGGCATGGGTACTGCGGACGGCGCTGTGCTCCAGATCTGGCAGGAGACTGCCGGCGAGGACCAGCTGTGGACCATCTCCGAGGTGAAGGACCGCGCAAAGCACGCCCCCAAGGCGGAGGAAAAGCCCGCTGAGGTCAAGGCCGAGGCCGCTGCTCCCGCCGAGGAAAAGCCGGCTGAGGAAAAGGCTGCACCTGCTGTGAAGAAGACCACCAGAAAGCCTGCGGCAAAGAAGACCGCCGCCAAGACTGCTGCGAAGTCCGCTGCGGCAAAGGCTGAAGCCGCACCCGCCAAAGCCGAGGAAAAGCCCGCCGAGGCCGCTCCTGCTGCAAAGCCTGCCCGCAAGACCGCCACTCGTAAGAAGACCACGAAGGCCAGCAAGTAAGCACGGCTACATAGCATCATAGCAAAAAGAGCACCCGCTCTCCACGGTGATGTGGAAAGCGGGTGCTTTTGAGTTTAGGGTCAGGTTTGCCTTCGTACAACCTCTCAGTGCCCCATCTTGCCCTTCTTGAACTTCAGCGCCGCTGCGATGAAGCCCTTGAACAGGGGATGTGCGCGGTTGGGACGGCTCTTGAACTCGGGGTGGAACTGTGCGCCGAGGTGGAAGTCACGGCCCGGCAGCTCCACGGTCTCCACAAGGCGGCCATCGGGGCTGGTGCCGGAGATGACCAGACCGGCGTCCTGCATCTCCTGACGGTAGTCGTTGTTGAACTCGTAGCGGTGGCGGTGGCGCTCCCAAATCTCGCTCTGGCCGTAGCACTCGGCCATCTTGGTGCCGGGCAGGACGGTGCAGGGATACTTGCCCAGACGCATGGTGCCGCCCTTGGGGATGTTGCCCTGCTGGTCGTCCATCAGGTCGATGACGTTGTGATGACCCTCGGGGGTGAACTCGCTGGAGTTGGCGTCGGCGTAGCCCAGGACGTGGCGGGCGAACTCCATGACCATGATCTGCATACCGAGGCAGATGCCGAAGTAGGGAACATCGTTCTCGCGGGCGTACTGTGCGGCCTGTATCATGCCTTCGATGCCGCGGTCGCCGAAGCCGCCGGGGACGATGATGCCGTCCACGTCCGCAAAGGCTTCCTTGCAGGCTGCCTGGTCGGGCAGGTCCTCGCTCTCGACCCACTTGATCTCCACCTGACTGTCGTTCTCGAATCCGGCGTGGTAGAGGCTTTCCATGACGGACAGATAGGCGTCATGCAGCTTGACGTACTTGCCCACGAGGGCGATGGTGCAGGTCTTGCTGCGGGTGGCGATCCGGGCCAGCATCTCTTTCCACTCGGTGAGGTCGGCGGGGGGAACATCCAGATGCAGCTGCTTGACCACCACGTCGTCGAGGCCGCCGGTGTGGAGCATCAGCGGACACTGGTAGAGGCTGGGCATGGTCAGGTTCTCGATGACGCACTCCGGCTTGACGTTGCAGAAGGTGCTGATCTTCCGGCGGATGTCGCTGCCCACGCTGCCGTCGGCGCGCAGGATGATGATGTCGGGGCTGACGCCCATGCCCTGCAGCTCCTTGACGGAGTGCTGTGCGGGCTTGGACTTGTACTCATCGGAGCCGGAGATGTAAGGCACCAGCACCACATGGATGAAGCAGCAGTTCTCCTTGCCCTGCTCGAGGCCCACCTGACGGATGGCCTCGAGGAAAGGCTGGCTCTCGATGTCGCCGGTGGTGCCGCCGATCTCGGTAATGACCACATCGGCCTCGGTGGAAGAGGCCAGATTGTAGATATAGCTCTTGATCTCGTTGGTGATGTGGGGGATGATCTGGACGGTCTGGCCGAGGTAAGCGCCCTGACGCTCCTTGTTCAGCACGTTCCAGTAGACCTTGCCGGTGGTGAGGTTCGAATACTTGTTCAGATTCTCGTCGATGAAGCGCTCGTAATGGCCCAGGTCCAGGTCGGTCTCGGTGCCGTCGTCGGTGACGAAGACCTCGCCGTGCTGCAGGGGGCTCATGGTACCCGGGTCCACGTTCACGTAGGGGTCCAGCTTCTGGCTGGCCACCTTGAGGCCGCGGCACTTCAGCAGTCGGCCCAGAGAGGCGGCGGTGATGCCTTTGCCCAGACCGGAGACGACGCCGCCGGTCACGAAAATAAACTTTGCCATAATGGTTCTCCTCTAATTTACAGATATTCTTTTCCGTGAATATCACGATAAGCAAATACTTCCCCTCAGTGGGGGCGCAATACGCATTATTGCGCGGGGTCGTAGGAGTCCAGTATCTCCTGCGCGACCTCGGCGCGGTCGCGCCGGGTGTCCATCGCTTTTTTCTCGATGTAGCGGTGCGCCTCGGCCTCGGTCATATGGCCCAGCTCGATGAGGCAGCACTTGGCGCGGCTCACCAGCCGCACCTGCGCCAGCTTTTCCTGCATCCGCTGATTCTCCTGCCGCAAAAGCAGGAGGCGGTGGTTGCTGGCGGCGGCCATGTGGATGGCCTGCAAAAAGAAGGTGTTGGAGAAGGGCTTTGTGACCAGCAGAACACCTTCTTCGCTCAGCGGGGTCAGAAGCTGCTCGGCGGCTGCGGCCTTGGCCAGAAATATCACACCGGCATCCGTTTTCTCCACGGCGTCGGCGCACAGCTCGTGGCCGAACTCATCCGGCAGCGGCGAGTTGACCACGATGAGCTCAAAGTCGGATTCCAGCATCCTCCGCCGCGCCTCCGCCGCACTTGGTACGATGATAGGCCGCGCATAGCCCAGCTCCGTCAGGCGTGCGGAGATATATTCGTTGGAGCTTGCGCCCGCGCTTACGATCAGGGCACGTCCCATTCGGCTCACTCCTTTCCTATGTCATTCTGCATTAGATGGCATTGAAGTAGTGGACGCGCTCATATTCGGCGGGGTCGGAGGCGTTCTTGAGCGCCTCGCAGCGGCGCAGAGCCTCGGCATAGTAGCGGCGGCTCAGCTCGTCGGGCAGGAATTTGTGAAGGAACTCGCTGTTCCTGGCCACCTCGACGGCCTCTTCCAGCGAGGCGGGCAGGGTCTCGAGACCGAGACCGGCGGCTTCGCCCGGGATGAAGAGGTTGCGGTTGACAGGGGCAGACAGCTCCATCCGGTGCTCGATGCCGTCGAGGCCTGCTGCCAGCACGAGGCCGATGGCAAGGTAGGGGTTGCAGGCGGGGTCGGGGCTGCGCAGCTCCATGCGGCAGTTGTCGCCCTTCACCTGCGGGATGCGAACCAGCTGGCTGCGGTTCTGGCGGCTCCAGCTCACGTAGCGGGGAGCCTCGTCGCAGCCGAAGCGGAGGTAGCTGTTGGGCAGGGGATTCGTGAAGGCCGTCAGCTCCCGGCTGTGGTGGAGGATGCCCGCCATGAAGCTGCCGGGGATGCTGTCGGGGGCGATGTCGCCCTCAAAGAGGTTCTTGCCGTCCATGGTCAGCGAGAGGTTGATGTGGAGGCCGCTGCCGGCCTGGTCGGGCAGCGGCTTCGGCAGGAAGCTGGAGTGGAAGCCGTTGCTGGCCGCCACGGCCCGGACGATCTGCTTGAACAGAAAGATGTTGTCGGCGGTCTTGAGGGGGCCGGCGTAGTGGAAGTCAATTTCATTCTGGCCGTGGCCGTTCTCGTGGTGGCTGTGCTGGGGGGCGAGGCCCATCTGCTCCATGGTCAGGCAGATGTCCCGGCGGATGTTCTCGCCGGCGTCCAGCGGCGCTACGTCGAAATAGCCGCCTGCGTCGATGGGGATGCGGGTAGGACGGCCCCGGTCGTCGTTCTCGAAGAGATAGAACTCGCACTCGGTGCCGACGTTGCAGCGCAGGCCCAGCTGCTTGAACCGGCGGTTGATGTCCCGCAGGAAGCCGCGGCAGTTGCCGCCGAAGGGGGTGTTGTCCGGCTTTTCCACGTCGCAGAAGAACTGCATCACCCGGCCCTCAGCCGTGCGCCAGGGCAGGATGGTCATGGTGGACAGGTCGGGCCGGAGCACCAGGTCGCTCTCCTCCACGTGCATGAAGCCCGCGATGGCGCTGCCGTCGAAGCAGACGCCATCTTCCAGCGCCTTGGGAAGGTCGCTTGCCAGCACGGCGATGTTCTTCTGGAAGCCGAAGATGTCACAGAACGCGAAGCGGACAAATTTTACATTGTTGTCCTCGACGAAATCGAGGATGTCCTGCTGTGTCGTATAACTCATAGGTGTGTGTCCTCTGAAAAGTATGTCTTCTTAAAAAACGCCCAAAGGCCTGCCTCTGTACAGAGGCAGGTCTTCAGGCTGGTGTAAGAAATAGGAAAAGGAGAATGGCTCAGATAAGCGCCTCAGCCTGTGGTGCTTTATTCTACGCTGGTATGTGAAGATCAGACGTAGTAGAGCATCTTGCTGTAGCTGGGCAGAGGCCAGTAGTCCTCGCCGCAGATGGTCTCGGCGTCGTCGGCGGCGGCGCGGAGGGCGTCCATCTTGGGCAGAACGTCGTCGTGGAAGGCGACGGCCTTTGCGCTCTCGTCGGAGAGGGCCTTTGCGGCATCGACGGCGGCCTGCAGCTCGTCCACAGCGTCGCTCATGGCGTCGGCGTCAGCGGACAGGCGGGTCAGTGCCTTCGTCTCGCTGCGGACGCTCAGGTTCTCGCTGACGGCCAGCTTGGAGGCGGCGGTGTTGGCGACCTCACTCATGTAGGCGTTGACGGCGGGCAGCAGCTGCTTGCGGGCCATCTCCAGCATGGTCAGGGCCTCGATGTTGATGATCTTGGAGTAGTGCTCCATCTCAACTTCGTAGCGGCTCTCCATCTCGACCTTGGTCAGGACGCCGAAGTCCTCCATCAGGGCGATGTTCTTCGGCTCGATGAGGGCGGGCAGAGCGGCGGGGGTGTTCTTCTTGTTGGGCAGACCGCGCTTTGCAGCTTCCTCTTCCCACTCGGCAGTGTAGCCGTTGCCGTTGAAGATGACGCGGCGGTGGTCGCGGATGGTGCGCTTGACGAGGGCGATGGCGGCGCTGGTGAAGTCGTCGGCCTTCTCCAGCTCGTCAGCGTAGCCCTTCAGCTCCTTGGCGACGGCGGTGTTCAGGATGGTGTTGCAATCGCTCAGGTTCTCGGCGGAGCCGGGCATACGGAACTCAAACTTGTTGCCGGTGAAGGCAAAGGGAGAAGTACGGTTGCGGTCGGTGGTGTCCTTGCTGAACTTGGGCAGGACATCGACGCCGAGGTCCATCTTCATCTTGACGGGGCCGGCGTAGGGAGAATCGGAAGCGATGGCGTCGATGACGGCTTCCAGCTCTTCGCCCACGAAGATGGAGATGATGGCCGGAGGTGCCTCGTTGGCGCCCAGACGGTGGTCGTTGCCGGGGGTGGCGACGGAGGTACGGAGCAGGTCGGCGTACTCATCGACAGCCTTGATGACGGCGGCCAGGAAGACCAGGAACTGCAGGTTCTCCATGGGGGTGTCGCCCGGGTCCAGCAGGTTCTCGTGGGTGGTGGACATGGACCAGTTGTTGTGCTTGCCGCTGCCGTTGACGCCCTCGAAAGGCTTCTCGTGCTGCAGGCAGACCAGACCGTACTTGGGGGCCAGCTTCTTCATCATCTCCATCGTCAGCAGGTTGTGGTCGATGGCGACATTGGTGGTGTCGAAGATGGGGGCCAGCTCATGCTGGCAGGGAGCCACCTCGTTGTGCTTGGTCTTAGCGGGGACGCCCAGCTTCCACAGCTCTTCGTCCAGCTCCTTCATGAAAGCGGAGACCTCGGGGCGGATGACGCCGAAGTAGTGCTCTTCCAGCTCCTGACCCTTGGCAGACGGTGCGCCGAAGAGGGTGCGGCCGGTGAGGATGAGGTCCTGACGGGCCTCGTAGTCTTCCTTCTTAATAAGGAAGTACTCCTGCTCGGGGCCGACGGTGGTGGAGACGTAATCCACGTCCTTGCCGAAGAGCTTCAGGACGCGGATGGCCTGATTGGACAGCGCGTTCATGGAGCGCAGCAGGGGAGTCTTCTTGTCCAGCGCCTCGCCGGTGTAGCTGACGAATGCAGTGGGGATGCAGAGGACGTCGTCCTTCACAAAAGCGAAGCTGGTGGGGTCCCATGCGGTGTAGCCGCGGGCCTCACAGGTGGCACGCAGGCCGCCGGAGGGGAAGGAAGAGGCGTCGGGCTCGCCGCGCACCAGCTCCTTGCCGTTGAACTCCATGATGGCGGTGCCGTCGCCCACGGGGGAGACGAAGCCGTCATGCTTCTCGCTGGTAATGCCGGTCAGCGGCTGGAACCAGTGGGTGTAGTGGGTGGCACCCAGCTCCATGGCCCAGCGCTTCATGACGCTGGCCACGACGTTTGCCACCTCGATGTCCAGAGGTGCGCCCTTGTGCAGGGTCTTCTCGAGGCTCTTGTAGGTAGCGCTGGGAAGGCGCTCCTTCATGACGTGCTCGTTGAACACCTTGCTGCCGTAGATCTCCATAACATTTGCTGCCATAAATCCTACTCCTTACTTGAATTGAAATACTTCAGCTGGTCGCGGATTTTCACGCGGAAAGAGGCGGGCTCTCCCGCGAAATATCGGGTTAAACGAAACGACGCTGCGAGTCAGGAGGTGACTCACAGCGTCGTTGCTGTCTATGCGATGATTATAGCCGAACGGGGCGAAAAACGCAATAGACAGATTTGACGATTCTGCACAAACTGACTCCCGATTTTTTGGAGTATTGCGCGGATGGTATGACTATTGCCCTCTCAGGCATCACTGCGTGGTCAGGCTATCCTTCGTACAACCTCTCAGTCTGCTTCGCAGACAGCTCCCCTAGTAGGGGAGCCTCTGGCGAAGAGACAAAGCTTTACGGAATGCCAAGGCCTCCCCTCGTTAGGGGAGGTGGCACGCCGTAGGCGTGACGGAGAGGTTAAATCACCTGAAACAGGAAAAACTTCAGATAGTTCGTCTCCGGCACGCCCCAGAGGATGGGGTGGTCGGGGGCCTGCTGGCGCACTTCGATTTGGCGCAGCTGGCGGTGAGCGTCCTTTGCGGCGGAGCGCAGCATCTTGATGAACAGCTCCTCGGTGGCAAAATGAGAGCAGCTTGCCGTGGCGAGGTAGCCGCCCCGGGGCAGGAGCTTCATGGCCCGGTAGTTGATCTCCTTGTAGCCCCGCATGGCGTTTTCCACCGTGCGGCGGGCTTTGGTGAAGGCCGGCGGGTCGAGGATGATGAAATCGTAGGGATGGCCTTCTTTTTCGAGGCGGGGCAGAAGCTCGAAGGTATCCTCGCAGAGGAAGTCCATGTTGGTCAGGCCGTTGCGCTCCGCGTTCCGCTGGGCCATGGCGATGGCGTCGGCGCTGATGTCCGCTGCCGTGACCCGGGCTGCGCCGCCGCTGGCTGCGTTGAGGGCAAAGCTGCCGGTGTGGGTGAAGCAGTCCAGCACGGTGTGGCCGGCGGCGAGGCGGGCGACCGCCCGGCGGTTGTACTTCTGGTCGAGGAAGAAGCCGGTCTTCTGGCCGTTCTCGAAATCGACGTGGTAGTAGACGCCGTTCTCGCAGATCTCGGTCTGGGTGGAGACGGGGTGGCTTTCACCCGGCAGCTCGAACCAGCCCTTGCTCTGCTCGAGGCCCTCTTTGGCCCGCAGAGCCTCGTCGTTCCGCTCGTAGATGCCGTCGATGGTCTGGCCGTCGGCCCGCAGCACTTCGGCGAGGAGGGGGAAGAGGACAGGCTTCAGCTTTTCCATGCCGACGCTGAGGGTCTGGGTGACGAGGATGTTGTTGAAGCGGTCCACGGTCAGGCCGGGGAACTGGTCGGCCTCGCCGAAGATGACCCGGCAGGCCGAGAGGTCGGCAGGCTCGAGGACGGTCTTGCGGTAGGCCCAGGCGTACTCGACGCGGCGGCGCCAGAAGCTGGCGTCGAAGGTGTCGTTGGCGTTGCGGGAGATGAGGCGGACGCGGATCTTGCTCTTGAGAGAGACGAAGCCGGTGCCGAGGTAAGCGCCCTTCGGGCTCACCACGTCGGCGAGGGTTCCGTTCTCAGGCTCTGTCTCCGGGAACTCGAGGATGTCGTTCTCGTACACCCACGGATGTCCGCCCACGAGGCTGGCCTCGGCTTTTTTGTTTACTTTATAAATAGGATAGCTGCGTTCTGATTTCATGGTTGCTCCTTAATAATTGAGGATGAACCTCTCCGTCACGGCTGCTGCACGAGGGAAGGCTTCGCCTTTGTACAACCTCTCAGTCTGCTTCGCAGACAGCTCCCCTAGTAGGGGAGCCTCTGGCGAAGAGGCGAGGCTTTACGGAATGCCAAGGCCTCCCCTCGATAGGAGCAACAACGACGACCGCCGCCAGTGGCGGAAACAGGGAGTCGCTGTTGGGGCAGCGGCCAGCAAGACGCAAGCAAAGCGCTACGGATGCTGGGTGCCGCAACCCGGGCAGTGGCACGGCGTTAGCCGTGACGGAGAGGTTATCTTTTGGCTAACTCACCATTTATAATACCATAAAAATATGTTAGAATAAATACAAAAACCGCCGAAAGGAAGGAAAACATCATGGAGATCGAGCGCAAGTGGATGGTAAGCGGCTGGCCGGAGGGGCTGCCGCTGAAAGAGGAGTTTGCCATGCGGCAGGGCTACATCAGCGTGCGGCCCACCGTCCGCATCCGGGAAGAGGCCCTGACGGGCGGCAAGACCCACTACGTCCTCTGCTTCAAGTCGGGCAGCGGGCTGGCGAGGGAAGAGATCGAGCGGGACATCGACCCTGCGCTTTTCAATGACCTCGAGACGAAGATCATCGGCAGGCCCCTCATCCCGAAGCTCCGCCGCAGCTACCTGCTGCCGGACGGTGCGGTGCTGGAAGTGAATCATGTGGACGAGGGCCAGCCGACGGAGTTCTGGTACGCCGAGGTGGAGTACCCCACAGTAGAGGCAGCCCGCAGCTGGCAGCCTGCCGCCGTGGGCCTCGCGGACTACCTGAACGACGAAGTCACCGACCAGCCCGGCCAGAGCATGGGGGCCTATTGGGAGCAGACCCGGGGTTGAACCGACGAAAGTTGTGGAAAAACCTTGAAGATTATGATATGATGGTCGTATCACTCATACTGCGGCCCCGGACGGGCCGGGAAAGAAGGAAACAACTACGAAACGACCCAAATTCACGCTGTCTGTGCAGTACAATTCGCCGGTCATCCTGACATTTTTCCTCCTCTCACTGGGGGTGCTGTTCCTGGGCCAGTACACCGGCGGCTGGACGACCACCCATCTGTTCAGCGTCTACCGTTCCTCGCTGAAAGACCCGCTGTTTTACATCCGGCTCTTCGGCCATGTGCTGGGCCACGGCAGCTGGGACCATTTCCTGAACAATATGCTGCTTCTCCTCGTCGTCGGCCCGCCGATGGAAGAAAAGTACGGCAGCCTGCCCCTGCTCAAAGGCATCCTGCTCACGGCCCTCATCTCGGGCATTCTGCAGTGTGCGTTGTTCCCCCGCACGGCGCTGCTGGGCGCGTCGGGCATCGTCTTCATGCTCATCATGCTGGCATCCCTGTCCGGCTTCTCGGGCGGCATCCCCGTCACCATGCTGCTGGTGGCGGCGCTCTATCTGGGCCAGCAGGTCTATGACATCATCTTTGTGCGGGACAACGTGGCCAACTTCATGCACATCGTCGGCGGCGTCTGCGGCACAGTGTTCGGCTACGTCAATGCGGGGCCGCGGCGAAAGAAAAGAAAATAAACCTCTCAGTCTCGCTATCGCTCGACAGCTCCCCTAGCGAGGGGAGCCTCTGGCGAAGAGGGAAAGTTTACCGAAATGCCAAAGCCTCCCCTCGTTAGGGGAGGTGGCACGGCGTCAGCCGTGACGGAGAGGTTAAAAGGCAAGCTGCGCCTTGGCTAAGAACAAGCAAATTTTATCATTCGCGCGGTTTTGCCGCTTGCTTTTTGATGGGCAGCGCTCTATTATATCATTTGTACAAATATTTCCCTTTGATTTTTCACAAAATCACCAAATGTAGTTTATCGGACGGAGGTTGTTTATGAGACGACTGCGCAGCCCATCCCCGGGGATGAAACTGCAAAAAAATCACGACAAAGGAGGACGGACGCTTTGAACGAACACGAAAAACCGCAGATAGACTTCATGCACAAGCTTGCGCGCCAGATCGTGGAACGCCGCAACCTTGTGTTCCTGTTTGTCATTCTGGCTGCCATCTTCACGGTGTTCTCGGTGCGGTGGGTCAAGGTCGAGACCGACATGACCACCTACCTGCCCAAGACCTCGGAGACCCGCATGGGCCTTGACATCATGGACGAGCAGTTCACGACCTACGGCTCTGCCGACGTCATGGTGGCCAACATCACGCCCGCTGAGGCCGATGAGCTTTCCGACCGGCTCACCGAGCTCAAGGGCGTCCAGATGCTGGACTACGACGACACGACCGACCATTATAATAAGGACGCAGTGTCGGCCCTTTACTCCATCACCTTCGACTACCCCGAGGACGATGACCAGTGCCTCGAGGCCCTTGACCGGGTGAAGGAATACCTCGCCGACTACGACATCTATGTCTCCACCTCGCTGGGCAACACCCAGCAGGAGACCATTGATGCCGAGGTACGGGTCATCATGGTGTACGTTGCCGTCATCATCGTCATCGTCCTGCTCCTGACGTCCCAGACCTACGCCGAGGTGCCTGTCCTCATCCTCACCTTCGTGGTGGGCATGATCCTGAACATGGGTACAAACTTCATGCTCGGCACCATCTCCTTCGTGTCCAACTCGGTCACGAACATCCTGCAGCTGGCGCTGTCGCTGGACTACGCCATCATCTTCTGCAACCACTTCAAGGAAGAACACCAGACCATGCCTCTGAAGGAGGCCGTCATCGAGTCCCTGAGCAAGAGCATCCCCGAGATCAGCTCCAGCTCCCTGACCACCGTCGGCGGCCTTGTGGCTATGCTGTTCATGCAGTTCCGCATCGGCTCCGATATGGCCATCTGCCTCATCAAGTCCATCCTCTTTGCGATGCTCTCGGTGTTCGTGGTCATGCCCGGCCTGCTGATGCTCTTCGGACCCTACATGGATAAAACCAAGCACAGGAACTTCGTTCCGGAGATCCCCTTCGTGGGCCGCTTTGCATGGCACACCCGCAAGGTCATCCCTGTCATCTTCCTGGTGGTCATCCTCATCGGTTACCACTTCTCGAACCTTTGTCCCTACGCCTACGGCTACGATGTCATCAAGGTGCCGAAGATGAACGAATCCCTCATCGCGGACCAGATGATCGAAGAAAACTTCACCAAGTCGAACCTCGTGGCACTCGTCTACCCCAAGAACGACGATTACAGCATCGAGAAAAAGATGCTGGAGGAGCTGGAAAGCTGCGATGAGATAGACTCCACCAAGGGTCTGTCCAACATCGAGGCCCAGGACGGCTATATGCTGGAAGACGAGCTCACCGCCCGCCAGTTCTCCGAGATGGCCGATCTGGACTATGAGGCCGCCCAGATGATCTACACCGCCTACGCCATCGAGAACGAGGAGTACGGCCAGGTCATCGGCAACTTCGCATCCTATAAAGTGCCGCTCGTGGATATGTTCCTCTACGTCTGCGACGAGGCCGACACCGGCATCGTCTCCCTCTCTCAGGAAGACCTGGACGACCTCCACGACGCCCGCGACCAGATGGAGAGCGCACTGGCCCAGCTGCAGGGCGACGACTACAACCGCGTCCTCATCTACCTGAGCCCCTCTCTGGAACCCGGCCAGACTACTTATGAGTTCACCGACACCATCCGCTCCATCGCCCGGAAGTATTACCCGGACGGCGAGCTCTACATGGCCGGTGACGCCACCAACGAGTACGATTTCCAGAAGTCCTTCGCCATCGATAATGTCGTCGTCAACGTCGTGTCCATCTTTATCGTCCTGCTGGTGCTGCTGTTCACCTTCCAGTCCGTCGGTATGCCCATCCTGCTCATCGTGGTCATCCAGGGCGCTATCTGGATAAACTTCTCGTTCCCGTATTTCATGGGGACCAACCTCTACTTCATGGGCTACCTCATCGTCAGCTCCATCCAGATGGGCGCGAACATCGACTACGCGATCGTCATCGCCACCCGTTTCAACGAGCTGAAGGATAAGATGGAGCACAAGCAGGCCATGATAGAGACCATCAACTTCGCGTTCCCGACCATCCTGACTTCCGGCACCATCATGACCGTGTCCGGCATCCTCATCGGCCAGATGACTTCCGACGCCTGCATCGTGGGCATCGGCCAGTGTCTGGGCCGAGGCACCATCATCTCCATCATCCTCGTCCTCTTCGTCCTGCCTCAGATTCTGCTCATCGGCACCCGCATCGTGGACCGTACCTCCTTTGCTGTGCCGAAGCTGGTGGCCCGCAGCAGCGGCAATGGCCGTATGCGCGTCAATGGCATCGTGCAGGGCGAGATCCACGGCTCTGTGGCCGGTACGATGAACGCCATCGTGGACGGCGACGTCCAGCTGACCGTCATCTCGGGCAACGTCTCTCAGGAACTGGACGACAATAAACAACAGGAGGTGCAGAATGAAGACCAGTAACCATCTGCTGCGCCGCCTGACGGCTGCGCTTCTGGCCGCTGTGCTGGCGCTGAGCATCGCACTGCCGGTGTTCGCGTCTGACGACGGCGATACCATTTACATCAACAGCGTCTCGGACCTGCTTTCGCTGGCCAAGAGCTGTGCCTACGACCAGTGGTCGGTGGGCAAGACGGTTATTCTACAGAAAGACCTCTCCCTCGAGGGGATGCTGTGGGAGCCCATTCCGTCCTTCAGCGGACAGTTCAAGGGCAATGGCCACACCATCTCGGACCTGACCATTACGGGCCAGTATTCCCCGGCGGGCCTCTTCGACATCGTGGAGGAACAGGGCTCCGTCGAGTCCCTGAGCGTGCGGGGCATCGTGTCTGTCTCTGACTCTGCCGACACCACCACCGGCGGCATCGTAGGCATCAACCACGGTACCCTCATCAACTGCCAGTTCACCGGCGTCGTCACCGGCGACAGCGAGGTGGGCGGCATCGTGGGCCGCAACGAGTCCGAAGGCACCATCGACCACAGCACTGCCCGCGCCATCGTCACCGGCAAATCTTCCACCGGCGGCATCGCAGGCTACAACCTTGGCGCCATCACCGGCTGCACCAATGTGGGCAGCATCAACACCGAATATCAGGAAGCATCTCTCGACACCGACGGCTTCACGGCCAAGATGGTGGACTATATCAACAACAAGATGGCCGCCGCCGATGACGACGCCACCAATTCCGTCACCAACGTCGCTACCGACACCGGCGGCATCGCAGGCCGCTCCTCCGGCATGATCTTGACCAGCGTCAACACCGGAACTGTCGGCTACGAGCATATCGGCTACAACGTGGGCGGCATCGTGGGCCGCACCGACGGCCTCGTATCCGGCTGTGTCAATCAGGGCCATGTTCTGGGCCGCAAGGACGTGGGCGGCATCGCCGGTCAGGCGGAACCCTATCGCGAACTCGACCTCTCCAAGGACACCATCAAGCGTCTCCGTTCGGAGCTGGATGTTCTGCGCGGCCTTGTCGATGACACCACCGGCGTCGTCGAGAACTCCACCACCAGCATCTCCAATTCCTTCAGCGCCATGACCAGCCAGATGGACACCGCCATTGCAGCGGCACGCCAGCTGGACGATCAGGCCAGCGACTACGGCGACGAGGTGGCCGACGAGATCGACCGCGCCTCCACTCTGCTGGCCGATACCCTCACCAAACTCGAACCCGTCATGGACACCGGCGAAGATGCCATGACCAAGCTGACCGATGCCACCGGAAACCTCAAGTGGGCCATGCGCGAGATGGCCGCTGAGATGCTGATGGCATCCAGCGCCCTCAGCAAGACCAGCGACGGTCTGGGCAAGGTGAGCGACGCGGCCGAGGATGGCCGTGACGGTATGTCGGCTATCTCTGAGGGTATCAAACAGCTGTTGGAGTCTGTTGATACCGGCGATGACAGCGCTGCCTCGCAGGCCATCTCCGGCATCCTCTCCGCATACGACTCCCTGTCCTCGGACAAGAAGTCCGACAAGAACCTCAAGACCGGCATTGAGCTGCTGAAGGTGGCCAACTCCGTGGCCAGCGTCTTCACGCTGGGCAGCGGCATGGCCCCGGCAATGAAGGCCGTCACCGCAGGCATGGGCCTGCTGCGCACGGCGTCCCTCCTGTCCAACGACAGTGACATTGCCCGTGCTACTTCCCAAATCGCAAGTGCCATCGGCACCATCTCTACCATTGCCACCCAGATGGGCGGCATCGTGGGCAGCGCTGCCAAGTCCGTCTCGGCCTCCGACCACCCCGAGCTGGCTACGGCTCTGACCAAAGCCTCTGACGCGCTGGACGGCATGGGCAGCATCACCGACGGCATCATGGACAACATCAAGGACTGGGTCGGCAATAACGGCGGCGGCAGCATCAAGGATGGTCTCGATCAGCTGAGCGATGCTTCCGACAAGCTGAGAGACGCCATGGATGACCTGAGCGACTCCCTCGACCTGCTCAAGACCGACGCCGCCCTCACCAGTGCAACGCTGGCGCATACCTCCGTGGCCATGGGCCAGATGCAGGACGGCCTCGGCGGCCTGACCGATATGATGGGCCAGACCCGCGACATCCTCCACTGGCTCAACCAGCAGGACCCTATCAAGGTGCCTCGTCCCTCGGCAGAACTGACCAACACCAAGGACTCCCTCTTTGATGCTGTCAGCGCCATCAACGACAAGATGGACGACATCAACAGCACCATGCGCACCGCCAGCAACCAGCTGACCGACAAGATGCGCGCCGTGACCGCACAGGTCAGCGTCGTGTCCAACCTGATGCTGGATGCTGTGGAAGAGATCAGCGACCCGGGCAGCAAGACCATCTACGAGGATGAGTCGGAAGACCTCATCGCTTCCCAGTCCGACGGCAAAATTGAGAACAGCATCAACCGCGGCACCATCGACGCCGACATGAACGTGGGCGGCATCGCCGGTACCATGGGCGTCGAGAACCTGCTGGACCCCGAGGAGGACAACAAGGACGAGGGTACCTCGCTGCTGCGCACCTCCTATACCGTCAGCGCCGTCCTCATCGGCAACATCAACGAGGGCAGCATCACCGCCAAGAAGGACATGGTCGGCGGCATCGTCGGTCAGGAGGAGCTGGGCCTTGTGACGGCCTGCGAGTCCTACGGCGACGTCACCGGCGTCAATCAGGTGGGCGGCATTGCTGGTGCGGCCAGCGCCAAGCTCCGCAGCAACTGGGCAAAATGCGCCCTCAGCGGTGAAAAGTACATCGGCGGCATCGTCGGTCAGGGTACCGACAGCGATCTCACGGATGGCAGCCTCATCGCCATCAACAACCGCGCCATCGTCTCTGTGCTGGAAGGCCAGCAGTACGTGGGTGCTGTCTCCGGCGGACAGGACGGCGGCTTCTATGGCAACCTCTTCGTCTCCGACGATCTGCAGGGCATCGACCGCCTGAGCCGCGTCGGTCAGGCAGAGCCGGTCACCTATGAGACCCTGCTGGCTCAGGAGAATGTGCCGGACTCCTTCCGCAAGCTGAACCTGACCTTCAAGGCCGACGGCCACATCATCAAGAAGATCAGCTTTGACTACGGTGCGTCCTTCACGCTGGACGACTACCCCGAGATCCCCCAGAAGAATGGATACTACGCCGAGTGGAGCACACCCGTCCTCGACCAGCTCCACACCGACACCGTGGTCAATGTGGAGTACACGCCCTACATCCCGTCTCTGAGCAGCAGCGTCACCCGCGAGAACGGACGTCCCGTTTTCTTCGTGGACGGCTTCTTCGGCGGTTCCAACGCCGTGCAGGTCACCCAGCAGGACATCACAGCCGATGTCCACGGTGTGACAGAGCAGTGGCTGCTGGAGTTCACCGATGACGGCAATGAGACCCACCAGATCCGTTATCTGACCCCCGGCAAGGCCAAGGGTAAGGTCTACGTCAAGCAGGCCGACGGCAGCTGGCATAAGGTGGAGACGGGCAGCTTCGGCAGCTACACCACCTTCACCACTACCGGCACCGAGGTCGAAGTGGCTTTCGTCCCTGCAAAGCTCCCCATCTGGGCCTTCTGCGCCGGCGGCGCAGCCCTGCTGGTGCTGCTCCTTCTGCTGGCAAAGCGCATCAAGTCGAAGCACGGCCCCAAGGGCGAAAAGCCCCTCAAGGAGAAGAAGGGCAAACAGCCTGAGACGGCGGACACCCCCGCCGATGAGCTGGATACCCCCATCTCTGAGACGGATATGCAGTAAGTTATAAGAAAAGCAGGAGCTCCATCCGAATGGATGGGGCTCCTGCTTTGTTTGTAGGTTAGGCTCGTCTTCGTACAACCTCTCAGTCTCGCTGCCGCTCGACAGCTCCCCTAGTAGGGGAGCCTCTGGCGAAGAGGAGAAGCTTTACGGAATGCCAAAGCCTCCCCTCGTTAGGAGCAACAACGACGACCGCCGCCAGTGGCACGGCGTCAGCCGTGATGGAGAGGTTATTCCTCCGTCTCCTTCACATCGTTCAGGAACGCCTCTATCTTATCGATCTGGTTCTCCGCCACGGCGCGGCCCGTCTCGTAGACCCGGCGCAGCTGGGCGGGGTCGCGCTCCATAGCGCCGATCTCCAGCGGGATGGGCGGGCGGATGACATAGTCCTTGCCCGATGCCTCCTGCATGGCGATGTAGGAGAGGGTCTCGTTGTACCGCTCGTGACGGTCGGCCACCGCTGCCACGAAGGCCGGATAGCGCAGATACCGCGCACGGATGGCGGGCAGCAGGGGGTTTTTCTTTTTCACGAAGCCCTTGGGCTGGGTCAGGATGATGAGGTTCCGCTTGTAACCCAGGCTCTCGAAGAAGCGGACGGGGATGGAGTCGGCCACGCCGCCGTCCAGCAGGGAGTAGTGGCCGATCCTGACGGCCTTCGCCGCCAGCGGCATGGACGCCGAGGCCTCCATCCAGCGCACGTCTTCGGCGTCGCCGCTGCGGCACTTGTGGTAGATCGGGTCGCCGGTATGCAGGTCGGTGCAGACGACAAAGAAGTCCATGGGCGAAGCGCGGAAGGCCTCTTCATCAAAGGGGTCCAGCTTTTCCGGCACCTCGTGGTAGCAGAAATCCTCGCTGTAGAGGTTGCCGGTGCGCAGCAGATTGCGGAAGCTGGCGTAGCGCTTGTCGTTGCAATATTCGGTGTTGTAGCGGATGACACGGCCGATCTGGTGCGACTTGAAGTTGCAGCCGAACACCGCGCCCGCCGACACGCCGATGGTGCCATCGGTGGTGAGGCCGTGCTCCATCAGGACATCCAGAACGCCTGCGGTGAACATCCCCCGCATGGCACCGCCCTCTAATACTAACCCTGTCTTCATATACTGACTCCTTTTCCCGGTGCGGCCCTCGTCGGCCGCAGCAAGCCGTTTCCGGTTGCTACCAGTATACTCGATTTTGCGCAGAAAACAAGAGACAACTGCACAAATCGCCCGCCCTGAGACACAGACCGTACCACAAAAGTCGTACTTATAATCGAAAGGGCTGAAAAAACCGGAGAGAACGAGTCAAATTTGGGCAGAAAAAGCCTTGCCAACCGGGAAAGTATCCGGTATACTGATATGAAATATTGACCGTTTTGTGACAGGAAAATTGGGAGGAAGAGACGAACTATGAAAATGCTGGAAGATCGCATCCGCAAAGACGGCATCGTCCGTGAGGGCAACGTGCTCAAGGTGGACAGCTTCATCAACCATCAGATGGACATTCCGCTGTTCCGCGAGATGGCAAAGGAGTGGAAGCGCCTGTTCGATGGCAAGCCCATCAACAAGGTGCTCACCATCGAGGCCAGCGGCATCGGCATCGCGGCTGTGGTGGCCAGCGAGTTCAACGTGCCGGTGGTGTTCGCCAAAAAGTCCATGAGCATCAACCTGGACTACGACAACTACGAGACGAAGATCCAGTCCTTCACCCACAAGAAAATTTATAATGTCATCGTCTCCAAGAAGTTCCTCACCCCCGAGGACCACGTTCTCATCATCGACGACTTCCTGGCCAACGGCTGCGCCCTGCTGGGTCTGCTGGAGCTGACCGAGAAGGCTGGTGCCACCGTCGAGGGCATCGGCATCGCCGTCGAGAAGGGCTTCCAGCAGGGCGGCGACCTCATCCGCAGCAAGGGCATCCAGCTGGAGAGCCTCGCTATCGTCGAGTCCATGGACAGCGCCACCGGCGAGATCGTGTTCCGCGACCAGCCGCAGCAGAGCTGAAAAATATCGACCTTCCAAGACCGCCGTCCAGCGGTCTTTTCTTTTGCCCATTTTTACGCCCCGTCGAAGCTGTCACCGTCCTCGGGAAGGTCGGCGGAAGTCTCAGCGTCGGAAGCAGGCGTATCCGGGACAGCGGCGCGGGGGATACCCTTGTACACCAGCGTCTGCTCGAGGACCTCGGCGCAGACCGGGGCCGAGAGGCTGCCGCCCGCTGTCGTCCAGCTGTGGGGCTCGTCGAGGCAGACGAGACACAAAAACTGGGGGTCGTCGATGGGAGCCACGGCCACAAAGCTGGCGATGCGGGCCTTCTCGTCGGCGCTGTCCAGCTTCTGGCTGGTGCCGCTCTTGCCGCCTACCCGGTAGCCCGCGATCTGGGCGTTCCGGCCGCCGCCGTAGAGGACGACGGCTTCCATCATCTCCCGCATGGTGCGGGAGGTCTCCTCTTTCAGCACCTGCCGCTTGCAGACGGGGGAGAGGTGGTCGATGACTTCGCCCTCCGGGCCGAGGATGTCCGAGACGACGTAGGGCTGCATCAGCCGCCCGCCGTTGACCACGGCGCAGACCGCCGACGCCATCTCGAGGTAGGAAATCTTGCTGCTCTGCCCGAAGGCGCAGGACGCCAGCTCCACCGGCCCCATCCGGTCGGCGGTGTAGTAGAGGCTCTTTTTCGGTTCGGCGGGCAGGTCGATGCCGGTGGGCGCGCGGAGGCCGAAGGCCGCAAAGTAGTCGCAGAACGCCTCCTTGCCCAGCCTTGCGCCGATTTGGATGAAGCTCTGGTTGCAGGAGTTCTCAAGGGCCTGAGTGACGGTCTGCGCGCCGTGGCGCTTGTGGTTGGCGCAGTGGAAGCGGGTGCCGGCCACCGAGATGCTCTCGCCGCAGTAGAAGCTGGAATTTTTGCTCACAGCCCCGGTGTCCAGCGCCGCCGCGCAGGTGATGAGCTTGAAGACGCTGCCCGGCTCGTAGAGGTCGCTGACGGCCTTGTTCCGCCACTGGGTCTGCTGGGCCAGCTGCAATGCCGCCGCCCGCTCGTCGCCGGAAAGCCCCTCTACGGCCTCCCGGGCGGCCTTGTCGGCCAGCACACGGGGCTGGTTGGGGTCGTAGGCGGGGGTGGTGGACATGGCCAGCACGGCCCCGGTGTTCACGTCCATGACGATGCCCACGGCACGGGCTGCGACGTGGTGTTCCTTTACCGCGTAGCCCAGCGCGTTCTCGAGGTAGTGCTGGATGTTGGCGTCGATGGTGAGCCGCAGGCCGTCCCCCTCGGTGGGGAAACGCTCGGTCTCATAGCTCTGCTCGAGGGTGTAGCCCCAGGCGTTCACCGCCGTGAGGACGACGCCGTTTTCGCCGGTGAGCAGGTCGTCATACTTCAGTTCGAGGCCCGAGACGCCCGCGTTGTCCACATTGGTGAACCCCAGCACCGAGGCCAGAAACTCCCCCTGCGGGTACCAGCGCTTCGAGTCCTGATCGATACGGATGCCGGTGATGCCGTTTGCCTCGCAGAAGTCCCGCACGGCGTCGGCCATGGCCCGGTCTACCCGGTAGCGCAGGAGGCAGTCGTTGGAGTGGCGGTCGCTGAATTTCTCGAGAAGCTTCCCTTCGTCCAGCTCCAGGATCTCCGCCAGCCCCTTGGCCGCGAGGGCGAGTTTATCTTCCGGCATCTCCCGGGGCGAGGCCCGGAGGGTCCAGCAGCTGCTGTTGGCCGCCAGAAGGACGCCGTCGGCGCTATAAATACGGCCCCGGTCGGCGGGGACGACGGTGTCCCGCAGCTGCTGGCCCAGAGCGCGGTCGGTGTACCAGCCGCCGCCCAGCACCTGCAAAAATAAAAGCCGCACCGCCAGCCCGCAGCAGACCAGACAGAACACCCCCGCCACCAGCCTTGCCCGGGCGCGGAACGCCCGTTCCGGCAGGGTGCGCAGGGCGTCGGCGGGTTTTGGCGATTCGGACATGAGACAGCACCTCCCTTCCTGCAATCATATGCGCGAGACCCCGTGACTAGCCGTCCGCCCCGGTGCGTACACTAAAGGGAAGGGGGGAGAGGATGAAGAAGAGGATCCTGCGTCCGCTGCCCGGCATGGACCTGCCGTTTCTGATACTTGTGCTCACGCTGGTGGGCTTCGGGCTGGTGATGCTGGCCAGCGCGTCCAGCGCCGTGGCGCTCTACCGGCGGGGCGACGCCTGGGCCTATCTGCGGCCTCAGCTGCTCTACGCGGCGCTGGGGCTCTGCGGGATGTGGCTGGCCAGCCGGGTAGATTACCATATCTTCCATAAGCTGGCGTGGCCGCTGCTTGGGCTGTCACTGATATTGCTGGCGGCGGTGCTCTTCATGCCCGAGTACAACGGCTGCAAGCGGTGGCTGGTCATCCCGGGGTTCGGCACCCTGCAGCCCAGCGAGATCGCAAAGTTTGCGGTGGTGCTGGTGTTTTCCCACATCATTGCACTGAATCACGACCGAATGAAGGATTTCAGCGTGGGTGTCCTGCCCTTTGCGCTGGTGCTGGGGGTGGTGGCGGCCCTGATGCTGCTGGAGCCGCACCTGTCCGGCACCGTCCTCATCCTCGGCATCGGCGCGGTGCTGATGTTCGTGGGTGGTACGGGGCTGCGGTGGTTTTTGCTGGCGGGCGCGGGAGGCGTCGGGGCCATTGGTGCGGCGGTGGCCGTCATGCCCGACCTCGTCCCCTACGCCGCCGACCGGCTCCGCTCCTGGCTCGATCCCTTCGCCGACCCACTGGGCGATGGCCACCAGACCATCCAGAGCCTCTATGCCATCGGCTCCGGCGGGGCCACCGGCCTCGGTCTGGGGGAAAGCCGCCAGAAGCATCTTTTCGTCCCCGAGCCTCAGAACGACTTCATTTTCTCCATCGTCTGCGAGGAACTGGGCTTCGTGGGGGCCTGCGCAGTGGTGGGGCTGTTCGTGCTGCTGCTCTGCCGGGGCATCACCATCGCAGCCCATGCGCCCGACCGGTTCGGGGCACTGCTGGTGGTGGGATTCGTGGTGCAGGTGGCCCTGCAGGCGGTGCTGAACGTGGCTGTCGTTACCAACACCATCCCCAACACCGGCATCTCGCTGCCCTTTTTCTCCTCCGGCGGCACCAGCCTCATGATGCTGCTGGGGGAGATGGGGGTGGTGCTGGGGGTATCACGTGGGGAGATGTAGAGGAAAGGCGCTGCTCTGTACAACCTCTCAGTCTCACTTCGTTCGACAGCTCCCCTAGTAGGGGAGCCTCTGGCGAAGAGGCAAAGCGCTACGGAATGCCAAAGCCTCCCCTAGTAGGGGAGCCTCTGGCGAAGAGGCAAAGCGCTACGGAATGCCAAAGCCTCCCCTACTAGGGGAGGTGGCACGGCGAAGCCGTGACAGAGAGGCTGTACGAAGGAAGGTCTGACCGTAAGCAAAAAGCCTCTCCCTTTGGGAGAGGTGTCTGCGCAGCAGACGGAGAGGGCAAGGTTGCTGCCGGGCAGCACGCCCAGATAGACTCACAAACACATTCACAAACTCAAATCGTGACATCCGCCCCTGCTTTTGCATATCGTGGGGTATCTTTTGCGGAATGGGGGCAGCGGATATGACACAGCAGAGCGGGCGGATTTGGGTGATGGGCGGACGGCCGCTGAACGGCACAGCGGCAATACCTGCGGCGAAAAACAGCGTACTTCCGCTCCTTGCGGCGGCGCTTCTCTGCCGGGGACCGGTGCGGCTGCGGGCCGTGCCGAGGCTGTCGGACGTGGAATGCAGCCTCGGGCTGCTGCGGGGCGCGGGGTGCGCCGCCCACTGGCAGGGGGCAGACATTGTGGTGGCCGGGATGCCCTCAAACAGCACCCTTCCGGGAGAAACCGCAGCACAAATGCGGGCCTCCATCCTCTTCTGTGCGCCGCTGCTGGCGCGGCTGGGCCGGGCTGAGACTTCGCTGCCCGGCGGGTGCAATATCGGCGCCCGGCCCATCGACTTACATCTGGAAGGACTGGCCCGGATGGGGGCAAAGGAGCTGGACGCCGGGGCGGGAAAGCTGGTGCTGGCCGCGCCGGGGGGACTCCACGGGACAGACTTCACCCTCCGCTTCCCCAGCGTGGGGGCAACGGAGACATTGCTGCTGGCCGCTGCCTGCGCCCGAGGCACCACCGTCCTGCGGGGCGCGGCGCGGGAGCCGGAGATCTCTGACCTTGCCGACTTCCTGAACCGCTGCGGCGGGCGTATCGAGGGCGCGGGGACTTCGACGATTCACATCGAGGGGCGGCGGGCGCTTTCCGGCTGCGATTTTTCGCCCCTGCCGGACCGCATCTTCGCCTCCACACTGGCCTGCGCCGCCGCTGCTGCCGGAGGGCGGGTGGAGCTCACCGGATGCCCGCCCGCGCTCTATGCGCCGGTGCTGGAAATTCTGGAACAAATGGGCTGCACCGTGGAGCGGGGCGCAGACCGGGCCGAGGTGGCACGTTTCGGGCGGCTGTACGGGGCCGGTCGGGTCTTCACCGGGGTGTACCCGGGGCTCGCCACCGACGCTGCGCCCCTGCTGGCCGCTGCCATGCTCTGTGCCGAGGGGGAGAGCAGCATCGAGGACGTCGTCTTCGAACGGCGGTTCGGCTGCGCGGAGGGCTTCGAGCGGCTGGGCGGGCGGGTAAATCGGTCAGGCCGGGTGCTCTCTGTCGGTCCGCTGCCGGAAAGCGGCCTCCACGGCGCCACCCTCACTGCGCCTGACCTGCGGGGCGGCGCGGCACTGGTGGTGGCGGCTTTGTCGGCACGGGGGAAGAGCCTCGTGGAAGAGACTCGTCATATCGACCGGGGCTATGCCGGCCTGTGCGAAGTTCTGGCCTCTTTAGGGGGACGAATTGGCAGAGAAATGCCGGCCCTTGACGCCGCTGTGAAAAAAATACCATCGAAAAAGCAAATTTATCTTGCATTCGGGGCCAAAAGATGATACGATACTGTTATATAGTAGCAGTAATGTTGAGTTCTATCCTGCGCCAAGGCGCGGTCTACGATAAAATCCGATGGAGGACAATGATATGGCACTCATGCTCGACGAAGAAATGGACGAAAACGTAACGACGATAAAGGTCATCGGCGTGGGCGGCGGCGGCGGCAACGCCGTCAACCGCATGGTCAGCGACGGCCTGCAGGGCGTCGAATTTATCGCAATGAATACCGACCAGCAGGCACTGGCGAAGAACCATGCCGCCACCAAGGTGCAGCTGGGTTCCAAGCTCACCAAGGGCCGCGGCGCAGGTGCTGACCCCGAGATCGGCCAGCGCGCTGCCGAGGAGAGCAAGGACGAGATTGCAAACGCTCTGAAGGGCTCCCAGATGGTCTTTATCACCGCCGGTATGGGCGGCGGCACCGGCACCGGTGCTGCTCCTGTGGTGGCCGAGGTGGCACACGATCTGGGCATCCTGACCGTGGGCATCGTCACCAAGCCCTTCTCTTTTGAGGGCAAGCGGAAGATGGGTCTGGCTGAGCAGGGCATCGCAAATCTGCTGATGCACGTGGACAGCCTCATCGTCATCCCCAACGAGCGCCTGAAGATGATCAGTCAGGAGAAGATCACCCTGATGAACGCCTTCCAGGCCGCTGATAACGTGCTGCGTCAGGGCGTTGAGTCCATCTCCGCCCTGATCAATGTGCCGGCCTTCATCAATCTGGACTTCGCCGATGTGCGCTCCATCATGAAGGACGCCGGCTACGCTCACATGGGCGTCGGCAGCGCCAAGGGCGCCGGCAAGGCTGAGAACGCCGCCAAGGCCGCTATCTCCTCTCCGCTGCTGGAGACCAGCATCGCCGGCGCACACGGCGTCATCATCAACATCACTTCCAGCCCCGACATCGGTCTGGAGGATGTCGAGACTGCCGCCGGCCTCATCACCCAGAGCGCTCATCCCGATGCGAACATCATCTGGGGTACTGCCTTCGACGAGAACCTCTCCGATGAGATGCGCGTTACCGTCGTGGCTACCGGCTTCGACAACAAGGCCGCTGACGGCCTGCGCAGCACGCTGGGTACTGCTGCCGCCGGTACTGCTCCCGGCGTGACGGCTTCTGCTCCGTCCGCTGTCTTCAGTGCCGAGGTCAACACTCCCTCCGTCGCTTCCGGCAATGCTTCTGCCGCCAAGCCCGTGGAAGAGGAGAACAGCGACACCAGCTACTACGACGACCTGCTGGCGATCCTGAACAAGCGTAGATAAGCGCAAGAATAGAGAACCCCTTGCGCAGAAAAAGCGGAAGGAGGCCGTACCGTGGAGCAGCAACAGACGAAGCTGCCGCTGGAGTGGCTGAGCAGCCGCCGGACGCCGGAGCTGCATCGGCTGGAACAGCTCTGCCGGGAGACTGCCCGGGAGCACCGCTGCGCCCAGCGCAGACTGCAGGAGGTGGAAGAGGCGATGGCATCCGAACGGGAGAAGTCATGCCCTGAGGCTCTGCCGGCTGCGTCCGGGCCGACTCAGCTCGAGCAGCTGAGCCGGAAGCTCAACGCGGCCAACGCCGAGCTTCGCCGCTATGAGACACGGATGTTCGCCTATGAGCGCACTATGCTGGCCCTGCGGAAGGAAAACGCCGAGCTGACCGCTCGGTGTGAGGAGCTGCGGAGCGAGCTGGACAAAATATCCACCGCCCCGCTGCGGCTGGATGTTCCGTCCGCACTGCCCACTGTCCCGTTCCCGGAGACGGCAGCACAGACACCGCCTGCTGCGGACCGTCAGTCGAAAACAAAGCTGGAACACCTCGGCGACGAGGTCCTGGCCGAGCTTTCGAAGCTGATGCCGCAGGAAAAGTAAGAGTTAAAAAGACCACCTGTCGAAAGACAGATGGTCTTTTTTGTATCATTCGCCCCGTTGTTCCAGCAGATAGGTCGCCTCGAGGTCGGCGATGTGGAGCTTGACGGCGAGAGGGTACTTCTCGAAGGCCCCCGACAGGGCAAAGCTGCCACCCCGGACGGCGTCGTCGAAGCCGCCCATGTGCCAGCGGATGGCCACGGCCTCTTCCACCTTCAGCTTCATGAACCGCTCGATGAGGAAGACGCTCTTCTCGCCATGGCCGTAAGGAAACATGTCCTCCACGCTGTAGCTGGGGACTTTCTCCCACTGGCCCGTCGCCTCGTTCTTCACGTTGCGGGTGCCTTTTTTGTAGAAGTTGGCCTTGCACAGGTCGTGGAGCAGTGCGCAGATGGCGAAGGTCTCTTCGCTGTCCTCGTCCGGCGTGAAGAAGGTGCCGTGGAGCACGCGGTAGACGTTCAGGCTGTGCGCACACAGTCCGCCATCGCAGGCCCCATGGAAGCGGGTGGACGCCGGCGCGGAGAAGAAGTCCGTCTTGCTGTCCATCCAGTCCAGCAGCTTCTCGCTGCCGGGCCGGGTGACGTGGGTGCGGAATATCTCCAGAAATTCCTCGCGGTCCGTCATCTTACAGCTCCATATCCTCGAGGATGCCCTTCAGGATGGCCAGCTCGTCGTGGCTCAGGGAGATGCCTTTGCCCATGCGGGTGCCGTCCGGGGACCAGTCGCGGATGTCGTACTTGGGTTCGCCTTCGTTCCAGCTGATGAGGTTGAGCTGGCGCTCCCAGCCGCGGGGACGCTCTCCGAGGACTGCGATGCGCTCAACGATCTCGTATTTGATTTCTGCCATAGTGAATTACCTGCCTTTGCTTTGTTTGCTACCATAATAAAAGAAGCGCGCGAAGATTTCAACAGGTAATTGGAAAATAATTTCTGAATTTTACATCTCTTTCAACCGTAAGGCGCTTCTTCGCGCCACTCTACCAGCTGTAAAACGCCGCTCTTGTCTTCGTCGGGCGCAGGTTCGCGGCTGTGAAGATGCTGCTCGGCCCCGAAAAGCCCGCCGCCGTACTGCGTCATTACCCCCGGCGACCGCCCGGCCAGATACTCGGCGGCATTCTTCTGCCGACAGGCCGCAGGGGTGCCGTCGGTCATGGGGATGCCGCAGTCCGGACGGGGCTGCGGGACTTCCGGCGGCGGGAGCTGCACATCCGGGCCGTCCGGCTGCGACGGCGGCTGCTGGGAGCCGCGACCCGGTTTTGGCGGTTCCGTGACGGGCGGCTGACCAGGTCCCACGCCCAAAGGCGGACTGACCATGCTGCTCGTCTCCTCCGGCGGGCCGCTCGGCCCGGGAGCATCCTCAAGCTCATGGCGGATGAAGGGCGTCAGAGATTCCATAAAAAACACCTCCGCACCTAGGGTGTGCGGAGGCGGGGGAGAATATGCGGGGAAAAATTCATGCAATCTTTTCTACGCCTTTTCGACTGTTTTATCAAAAAGGTTGACTTTTTGACCCAAACAAACTGCATTGAGTTGTAGATACCGAAGAAAAATACAAAACAGGAAAGAAAGGAAAGCAGTCACACAATGACCTCCACCGTGCTCCCCCCGCTGCGGGCCTTTTTTACGACCACCTGTTTGTCGATGCGCTCCTTGAGCGCGGCAACGTGGGAGATGATGCCCACGAGGCGGTCGCCCTCGGTGAGGCCGGCGAGAACCCGGATGGCCTGCTCAAGGCTCTCGTCGTCCAGCGAGCCGAAGCCTTCATCGAGGAAGAGGGTGTCCAGCCGGATGCCGCCCGCCGCGCTCTGGACCTCGTCCGAGAGGCCCAGAGCCAGCGCCAGTGAGGCTTTGAAGCTCTCACCGCCCGAGAGGGTCTTGACGCTGCGGCGGGTGCCGTTGTAGTGGTCGATGACGCCGAGGTCGAGGCCGGACTGGCTGCGCTGGTTCTCGGCACCCACCCGCTCCAGCTCGTACTGCCCGGCGGTCATCTGCATAAGGCGGGTGTTGGCGTGGACGAGGATGGCGTCGAGGTAGTTCATCTGGATGTAAGCCTCGAGGCGAATCTTCTGTTTGCTGCTGAGGGTGCCGCCCGCCGTGGAGGCGAGGGCGTTCACCCACTGCCAGCGGCGTTCCAGCTCCGCCCGGGCGGCGGCGTGCTGACGGTAGAGGTCAGCAGCCTTCCGGTTGGGCAGGAGGCGGGCCGTCAGGGCCTTTTCCTGAGCCGCGAGAGCGGTGCGCCGGGCCGTCAGGGCGTCCCGCTGGGATTCGAGGGCGGGCAGGTCGGCGGCTTCGTCCGCCTCCGTCTGCTGGGCCGTCAGGGCCGTGACTGCGGCCTCGGCAGCGGCGTAGTCCTGCCGGGCCCTGGCCAGAGCCGACGCGGCGGCATCCATCCCGGCCCGGAGGGCGCAGCGCTCGTTTTCCAGCCCAGCCAGCGCCCGGCGGGCTTCTTCCCGGTCGGCGGCGGGCAGAGCGGCCCGGGCCTCGGCACACTGGGCCTCCAGAGCCTTGGCGGAGGCAGACTGCCGGGCGGCTTCCTCAGCGGAAGCCCGTGCCTCGGCCTCGAGGGCAGAGCGCTGGGCGGTCTTTTTCTGCCGCTCGTCCTCCTGCCGGGCCTTGGCGGCGAGGGCGGCGGCATTCTGCTTCTGAGCCTTGTCGAGGGCTTCCTGTGCGGCGTGCAGGGCTTCGCTTTCTTCGGCCAGAGCCGTCTTCAGAAGCGAGACAGTCAGCTTCACCGGCCCCTCCGGTGAGGTGAACCGCTCCGGCAGCAGGGCCTCGGCGTCCCGGCGGAGGGTGGCTTTGGCCTCCCGGTCTGCGGCCACGGCCTTGGCGGCGGCCGCACTGGCTTCCTGTGCGGCGCGGTCGGCCTCGTCGGCGGACTGTCTGGCCGCGTCTACCCGGGCCTGAGTGGGGGCTTCGGCGGGCAGAACGGCCCGCTTCGGGTGATGGGTGCTGCCGCAGACGGGGCAGGGGGTGCCGTCCGTCAGCCCTTCGGCCAGCAGGCCCGCCTGCGCGTTGAGAAAGGCCCGCTCGAGGTGGTCGCGGAGGGCGTGGGCGCGCTCCTTTGCGCCGTCGGCGAGAAGATAACGCTCTTGCGCCTGCCGTGAGGCCTGCCCCCGGCGCTGCCCCTCGGCGAGGCTCTGGGCCAGCTGCGCGAGGGCCGTTTCCCGCCGGGTCAGCTGTTCGGCCCGGGCCTCAAGGCTCACGTTCTCGGCCTCCGCGCCCCCAAGGGCGGCGAGGCTCTGCTCCAAAGCGGTCAGTTCTCCGTCCAGCTGCCCGAGGGCGGCGCGGCGCTTTTCAGCTCTGGCGTTCTCGAGGGCGGCGGCGTCCCGGGCGGCAGAAAGCTTCTTTTCGAGGCTGTCCAGCCCGTCGAAGGCCGCGAGGTTGGATTTTGCCCGCTCGAGCTTTCCGGCCAGAGCGTCCAGCGCGGCGGAATCCCCGGCGTGGCGGGCCGCTTCGGCCTCGGCGGCGTCCAGAACGGGCCGCAGAGCGTCCTGCCGGGCCTGCGCGGCGGTCAGCTCGAGGCGGAGCTTCTCGGCCTGTTCGGCCCGGCCCAGCGTCTGCTGGAGCTTGTCCAGCTTTGCCTCGGCCTCAGTCCGGGCGGCGGTGGCGGCGCTCAGCGCCTGCTCCTGCCCGGCCAGCAGGGCGTCCAGAAGGGGCAGCACCGCTTCCGGCGACGCCTGCCCGCCCGCCTCGCAGAGGGGGGCCAGCTCGTCCAGAACGGCTTCGTCGGCGTCCCCTTCGGCCCAGCTCAGGCCGGAGAGCAGCTGCC
This sequence comes from Faecalibacterium longum CLA-AA-H243, assembly GCF_020687245.1. GTDB lineage: Bacteria > Bacillota > Clostridia > Oscillospirales > Ruminococcaceae > Faecalibacterium > Faecalibacterium longum. The sequence goes on from NZ_JAJEQG010000010.1 coordinate 51,735, forward strand.
CGATGCGGACGCTCTGCTCTTCCCGCTGGCGGGTGAGGGCGGCGTTCTCGGCCTGCAGCCGCTCCTGGAGACGCTGGTAGGGCTGGGTGCGGAACAGCTTGCGGAAGATCTTGCTCCGCTCCTCGGTGGAAGCGTTGAGCAGCCGGGTGAACTGCCCCTGAGCGATCATGGCGATTTGGGAGAACTGGTTGTAATCCAGCCCGATGATGTCCACCACGGCGGCGGTGACGTCCTTAGCCCGGGTGACGGGCGGGCGGCCGTCGGCGTAGGTGAGGCAGGCGTCGGCCTTTTCGGTAGTGAAGCCCTCGCCCCGGGCTTTCGGGCGGAGGTATTCGGGATTGCGGCGGACGGTGCAGCGCTGCCCCCGCACCTCAAATTCCAGCTCCACGAAGGTGGGGGTGCCGGGCTCGGCGTACTTGCTGCGGAGCATGGCCCCTTCCCGGACGCCGCCGCTGGAATGGTCGTAGAGGGCGTAGGTGATGGCGTCGAAGAGGGTGGTCTTGCCCGCGCCGGTGTCGCCGGTGACGAGGTAGAGCCCGCCTCTGCCCAGCTGGGCGAGGTCCAGAACGGTCTCGGCGGCATAAGGCCCGAAGGCCGACAGGGTCAGTTTCAGGGGCCTCATGCTTCGTCCTCCTTCCAGATGTCCTCGATGAGCGATTGGCAGAACGCCGCCTGTTCGTCGGAGAGGGGCTGGCCGTTCTGGGCCTCGTAAAAGGCCGCAAAATGCTCGAGGGGCGTCTTGCTCTCGGCCCGGGCAGCGGCGTCGGGCGTCTCAGCGGCCCGGGTGCGGCGGTTGTCGTAGTCCAGCCGCATGAGGTTCGGGTAGATGACCCGCAGCCGGGCCAGCGCGTCGGGAACGTCCTGCTCGTCGGTGAGGGTGATGTGAAGGTAGTCGTCCGTCGGCGTGCCGTCGTAGGCCCGGCGGTCGGTGAGCTCCATGTAACTGCCCCGCAGCTCCCGCAGGTCGTGCCGGGGGGTGAGAGGCGCGGCCTCGAAGCGGACGCTGCCCTTTTCGCCCAGGGTGACGAAGAGAGCGGCTTTGTGCTGAAGGGCCTCGGAGAAGGAATATTTGAGGGGACTGCCTGCGTAGCGGACGGTGTCCCGTCCCACCTTCTGGGGACTGTGGAGGTGGCCCAGAGCCACATAGTCGAAGCCCTCGAAGAGGGAGACGTCGATGCTGTCCACCCCGCCCACGCTGGGCTCTTCGCTCTCGCAGACCGCAGCCCCGGCCACGAACTGGTGGGCCACCAGCACGTTCCGGCGGGCGGGGTCGGGTGCGCAGGCGTTCAGCACGCAGCCGATGGCGTCGTTGTAGCTTTCGATCTTCTCGTTCGGGAAGACGTGCCGCACGGCGGCGGGCTTCAAAAAGGGCAGGAGCCAGATGTCCACCGGGCCGTATTCGTCCGTCAGGGTGATGGGCGCGGGCGGTGCGGCAAAGACCGGGCTGACGTACACCCGGCTCCCCGCCAGAAGCTGTGCGCCGAAGGCGATGCGGTCTGCCGAGTCGTGGTTGCCGCTGACGGCAAAAACGGGCAGTCCCCGCGCCGCAAGCTCGGTGAGGAACCAGTCCAGCAGCCGCACCGCCTCGGCGGGCGGCACGGGCTTGTCGTAGAGGTCGCCTGCCAGCAGAACGCCGTCTACGGGCCGGGCGTCCAGCAGGGAGAGGACCTGCTCTAAAATGTATCGCTGGTCGTCCAGCATGGAGAATTCGCAGACCCGCTTGCCCAGATGCAGGTCGGAGAGGTGAAGGAAACGCATGGGGACACCGCCTTTCGTTGGGATGATTTTATTATAGGAGAGTTGGGGGCGTTTGTCGAGGGGGCAACGGCGACGACCGCCGCCAGTGGCGGAAACAGGGAGGAGCTGTTGGGGCCGCGGCCAGCAGGATGCGAGGCCCGCACCATGGGCCGAAGCAGACGCTGGGAGCCGCAACCCGGGCTCCTTATTATTTTTTTTTTGACAAAAAGATACATCAAATCGAAAAGAGCCTCCCCTTTCGGGAGGCTCTTCCGTCTTCACGTCACGCGGCAGGGAACATCTTTTCCCAGGTGTCCTTGCCCACGGAGCCGTCGGAGGTCAGGCTGTGGCGGGTCTGGTAGCGCTTGACGGCGGCGACGGTGCTGGCACCGAACTTGCCGTCGGTGGTGAGCCGCTCGCCCTCGGCGTTGAGCTTCTGTTGCACCAGCCGGACGCAGCCGCCCACGCTGCCGCTCCGCAGCACGATGCCGGGGTAGGGGACGATGAGGCCGTGCTTGGCCGTGTAGCGGGCGTAGAGCACGTTCCAGGTGTTCGCGCCCACTTTGCCGTCCTCTTTGAGGCCGTACCGGAGCTGGAACTCCCGGACAGCCTTCTCGACGTTTGCGCCGAACTTTCCGTCCACGGTGAGGGCGGCGTGCCAGGTGCAGCTGTCCCGGATGCCGTTGAGCCAGGTCTGCACGAGGGCCACGTCCGGGCCGGAGCTGCCGCGCTGGATGAGCGAGTAGTAAGCAGGAATTGCCATAGTGTTGTCACACTCCTTCCGCGCTCATCCTATGCGGCGTGCCGATGGCCTGTTCACCCGGCCAGCACCACGTCCTCCCGGGGCGCGGTGAGGCCGCCCCACCACTCCACGAACCGGAACCGAACGATATACTCCCCGCAGACAAGGTCATTTTCGGCAGGCGTGTCGTACCCGCCGCAGGCTGACCGGCAGAGACTCGGGTAGAGCACACACCACCAGTTCCGGCCTGCCCGCCGCGTCCCGATGTCCAGCCGCACCGCGTCGTACCGCCCGGCGGGCAGAGCCCCGCCGTCATAGCGCCGGGTGGGAAAGTACATATTCACGAGGCAGGCTTTCACCGGTGCGCGGATGCCGAGAGCGGCCAGTGTCTGGCGGGCCGTCAGCTCGAAGAGGACGAGGTTTTCCGCCGCCCACGCCCGGGCATCGGCCCGGCTGTCCGCCGGGCAGGCTTCGCCGGTGAGGACCAGCACGGCGTCCCGGACAGCCAGCTTCGCGCTCTGGTCGCGCACGGAGTCGGTGTCGGCCCGGATGTGGAGCCGCAGGGTGTCGGCGGCAAGCTGATCGGCGGTGGTGAGCTGGCTCTGCGCCCAGCCTGCCCCCAGCGACAGTAGAAGACAGAACAGCAGCGAGGCGCACAGCGCCCCCATTTCGCGGCGGGATAACATAAAAAACAGGCCCCCTCATGGAAAGTTTATCCAGAGGATGGGCCTGTTTTTAGAAAATTATTCTTTAATTCTTCAGCGACTGCATCGGGGCGGGGAGTCTGCCGCCGCGGTTGATGAAGACGGAGGGGTCACGCTGGTTGACCGGCATGATGGGGCCGTAGCCCAGCAGGCCGCCGAAGTCCAGCACTTCGCCCGCCTTGCGGCCGATGGCCGGGATGACGCGGACGGCGGTGGTCTTGCTGTTGACCATGCCGATGGCGGCTTCGTCGGCGATGAGGGCGCTGATGACGGCAGGGGTGGTGTCGCCGGGGATGATGACCATGTCGATGCCCACAGAGCAGACAGCCGTCATGGCCTCCAGCTTTTCAATGGTGAGACAGCCGCACTCGGCGGCGTGGATCATGCCGTCGTCCTCGCTGACGGGGATGAAAGCGCCCGACAGGCCGCCAACGTGGTTGGAGGCCATGACGCCGCCCTTCTTGACAGCGTCGTTGAGCAGGGCAAGGCAGGCAGTGGTGCCGCAGCAACCACAGGTCTCAAGGCCCATTTCCTCGAGGATGTTGGCCACGCTGTCGCCCACAGCGGGGGTGGGGGCCAGCGACAGGTCGATGATGCCGGCGGGTACGCCCAGCTCCTTGGAGGCGAGGTTTGCCACCAGCTGACCTACGCGGGTGATCTTGAAGGCGGTGCGCTTCACCAGCTCGGCCACCTGGTCGATGGGGGCATCCTTGGGCAGCCGGGCCAGCGCGGCGCGGACCGCGCCGGGGCCGGAGACACCGACGTGGATCTCGCAGTCGGGCTCACCGGGGCCGTGGAAGGCACCCGCCATAAAGGGATTGTCCTCGGGCGCGTTGCAGAAGACCACAAGCTTTGCTGCGCCGATGCACTGACGGTCGGCGGTGAGCTCGCTGGCCTTCTTGACGGCCTCGCCCATCAGCTTGATGGCGTCCATGTTCAGGCCCGCCTTGGTGGCACCGATGTTCACCGAGCTGCAGACGATGTCCGTCTCGGCCAGTGCGCGGGGGATGGACTCGATGAGGCGCAGGTCGCCCGCCGAGAAGCCCTTGTGGACGAGGGCGGTGTAGCCGCCCACGAAGTTGACGCCCACCTTCTTGCCGGCGGCGTCCAGCGTCTTGGCAAAGTCCACCGGGTCGGCGTCCGGGCAGGCACCCAGCAGCATGGCGATGGGGGTGACGCTGATGCGCTTGTTGATGATGGGGATGCCGTACTCGGCGCTGATGTGCTCCACAGCCGGAACGAGCCGGGCGGCGCGGGTGGTGATCTTGTTATAGATTTTTTCGCAGGCTTTCCTGGGGTCCGGGTCGATGCAGTCCAGCAGGCTGATGCCCATGGTGACGGTGCGCACGTCCAGATTGTCCTGCGTGAACATCTCGATGGTTTCGAGGATGTCGCCGGTGTTCATCATGCTCATAGTAGTTTGCTCCTTAAATCGTGTGCATCGCGTCGAAAACTTCCTGGCGGGTGAGGTTGATCTGCATCCCCATCTCAGCGGCCAGAGCGTTCATCTTCTGGTGCAGCTCCTCGTGGGAGACGCTGCACTTGGAGATGTCCACCAGCATGATCATGGCGAACATGCCCTGCAGGATGCTCTGGGTGACGTCCTCGATGTTGATGTTCAGCTCACAGCAAAGGCCCGAGACACGGGCGACGACGCCCACGGTGTCGTGGCCGATGACGGTAATGAATGCTTTCATAATTCCTACCCCTTCTATATAAATGTTGACAGAACGAAAGGCTCTCCCCTTGGGAGAGGCTTACTCACCTCAAGTATAGCAGATTTCACGAAAAATGAATACTCTTTTTGGAAAAAAGAGCAGGGGAAAAGGGAAAAAGAATGTCTATCTCCGGCAGAACTTGCAAAAACCAGATGCAAACTGCCGGGCAGTGTGCTATACTTATCTACAAATATCGCCACAGGCTGAACAAAGGAGAGACAACGATGGAACAGCTTCTGAAGATCCTTGAAGACAATGCCCGGATGTCGGTGGAGGACATCGCGGCCATGCTGAATAAATCCCCCGCCGAGGTGGCGGCTATGATAGATCTGGCCCGGGCGCAGGGCATCATCAAGGGCTACAAGACCCTCGTGGACTGGGAGAAGGCCGGCGTGAACCGGGTGGAAGCCGTCATCGAGCTGAACGTCAGCCCCAAGAAGAGCCGCGGCTTTGACGAAATTGCCGCCACCATCGCCTCCTTCGACGAAGTGGAGAGCGTGCTGCTGATGAGCGGCGGCTACGACCTGCAGCTGGTCATCAAGGGCCAGACCTTCCAGGAGATCGCCCTCTTTGTGGCAAAGCGGCTGTCGCCGCTGGACGATGTGCTGTCCACGGCCACCCATTTCGTGCTCCGCACCTACAAAAAAGAGGGTCGTCTGTATCAGGACGAAGAAATCGATGAAAGAGAGTGCACCGTGCTGTGATGGATTACGATAAACTGATCGCGCCTGCCGCTGCGGCCATGCGCCCCTCCGGCATCCGCAAATTCTTCGACCTCGCCGCCGAGATGCCCGAGTGCATCAGCCTCGGCGTCGGCGAGCCCGACTTCAAGACCCCCTGGGCCGTCCGTGAGGCGGGCATCGAAAGCCTCGAGCATGGCCGCACCCGTTATACTTCCAACGCGGGCCTGAAAGAGCTGCGGGCCGAGATCGCCCGCTACCTCGACCGCCGGATGGGCCTGAAATACGACCCGGCAAAGGAAGTTCTCGTCACCGTCGGCGGCAGTGAGGCCATCGACATGTGCATCCGCGCTCTGGTGCAGCCCGGCGATGAGGTCATCATCCCGGAGCCGTGCTTCGTCTGCTACGAGCCCATCACCACCCTGTCCGGCGGTGTGCCGGTCCATGTGGCCTGCCGTCAGGAGGATGAGTTCCGCCTCCGGGCCGACGCCCTGAAAGCCGCTATCACCCCGAAGACCAAGCTCCTCATCATGCCCTTCCCCAATAATCCTACCGGCGCGGTGATGGAGCGGGAAGACCTCGAGGCCATCGCGGAAGTTCTGCGCGGCACCAACATCATGGTGCTGTCGGATGAGATCTACGCGGAGCTGAACTATGGCCTGCAGAACCACGTTTCCATCGCTGCTCTGCCCGGCATGGCCGAGCGGACGGTGGTGGTCAACGGCTTCTCCAAGACCTACGCCATGACGGGCTGGCGGCTGGGCTATGCCTGCGGCCCCGCGCCCATCATCAAGATCATGACCAAGATCCACCAGAGCGCTATCATGAGCGCCCCCACCACCAGCCAGTACGCCGCCATCACGGCCCTCAAGGACTGCGACGGCGAGATCGAGCGGATGCGCAACGAGTATAATATGCGCCGCCGCCTCGTGGTGAAGAGCTTCAACGATATGGGCCTGAGCTGTTTTGAGCCGCGGGGCGCGTTCTATGCTTTCCCCTGCATCAAGTCCAGCGGCATGAGCAGCGAGGAGTTCTGCACAAAGCTTTTGGAGCAGAAGCATGTCGCCATCATCCCGGGCAACGCCTTTGGCGCGTCCGGCGAGGGATACGCCCGTGTGTCCTACGCCTACAGCGTGGAGCACCTGATGGAGGCTATCCGCCGCATCCGGGAGTTTTTGAACGAGAACTGCAAGTGAGGAGGAAAAACGATGCGCGATCGTGTGACGGTCCTGGCTCCGGCCAAGCTGAATCTGGCGCTGGACGTGGTGGGCATCCTGCCCGGAGGCTACCATGCTCTGGATATGACCATGCAGGCCATCTCGCTGTACGAGCGGGTGGTCATCCGCCGCAGTCCTTACCTCGATCTGATTCTGCCCGGCAGCAATGTCAAGCCCGGCCCGGGCAACACCGCCATCAAGGCGGCACTGGCTTTTTTCCACTATACGGGCCTGCTGACGGGTGCAGACATCACCATCTATAAGAACGTCCCCGTCCGGGCCGGTATGGCTGGCGGCAGCGCCGACGCTGCTGCTGTTCTGGTGGGTCTGAACGAGCTGTACGGCGCCCGTCTGTCCATGAGCGAGCTTTGCGCTCTGGGTGCCGGTATCGGCGCAGACGTGCCGTTTGCCCTCATGGGCGGCACCTGCCGGGTGCAGGGCCTCGGTGACCTCATCAAGGCGCTGCCGCCCATGCCCGAGTGCTGGTTCACAGTGGTGATGCCCGACTATGGCGTCTCGACGCCGGAGGCTTTTGCGGCCTACGATAAGGTGGGCAGCAGCGTCCATCCCGACTGCGCCGCTCAGGAAGCCGCCATCCGGGCGGGCGACCTGGACGCTGTCTGCGCCGCTGCCGGAAACGCTCTCGAGGAGTGCAGCGGGGCCAGGGACAACGAGGCCATCAAGGCCGCCCTCCGGGAGAATGGGGCCGTCACCGCCCTTATGACCGGCAGCGGCGCGGCGGTCTTCGGCGTGTTCCGCACCGAAGCCGAGGCCAAAGTCGCCGCTGACGCCCTCCGCGCCCGCTGGCCGCAGGTTTATACCGCCCAGCCTGTCAGGGGAGGGGCTTGCCCTCTCCGTCACCTTCGGTGACACTGCCCGGGTTGCGGCTCCCAGCGTCTGCTTCGCTGTCGCTTGCATCCTGCTGGCCGCGGCCCCAACAGCTCCTCCCTGTTTCCGCCGCTGGCGGCGGTCGTCGCCGTTGCTCCCAGAGGGAGAGGCTTTCGGGCGGCGCTGACCCTATAAAATGCATAACCCTCCTTCTCGTCGGGCATACTGCCCAAAGGAAGGAGGGTCTTTTTGTGCAGACCTTTTATAAAATCTGTCTCATCCTCATGATCGTCGGCGGCATCAACTGGGGCCTTGTGGGCCTGTTCCAGTTCGACTTCGTCGGCTGGCTGCTGGGCGGCAGCGCGTCCATCTGGTCACGCATCGTGTTCACGCTGGTGGGCGTGGCCGCTATCTGCGGTATCCCGGGCCTGTTTACAGACGAGACCGGGGAGTAGAGACAAAAGAAAAAGGCTCTCATGCCGGCAGGAAATACGGCACGAGAGCCTTTTTGATACCTATAAAGAATCCCGCCCGGACGTCTGCGGCAATCAAACCTACCCTTGCGGACAGGTGGGTGCTCTGTCTCCGGTTTCGCGCTTCCTCATCGAGCCTTCATGGTCGACCCATGACGGGGAGGTCTGCAATCCACCGACGAACTCCAAGCTCCCGTTGAATGATTAGTAGGATCATATAAACCGCAACAAATCGTGCCGGGCAGGAAGTCTTTGCTGAGAAATCACTCAATCTCGAACTGGTCGCTCAGACGCTTCTCGAACAGCTTGCTGACTTCCAGCAGGGTCTCATCGTCCTCGACCACATCGAGATACTCGCCCTCGTCGTCCTCGCCGACGCTCAGGATGACCAGCTGGGCGTCCTCGTCCAGGTCTTCCTCATTCTCGGCGTATTCGACAACGGCCAGGTAATGTACGCCCTTATGGTCCAGAGCGTCGATCACTTCAAACGTGACCTCATTGCCGTCCTCGTCCTCGAGGGTCATCAGGTCAGGCTGATATTCCTCTTCGGTCTCAGCGGCGGACTTGTTCATATCTTCTGCCATAAGTCACGTTCTCCTGTCAAATATCTAAAAAATGGAATAACTGTCACACCCTGCCCACTCTGCTCCTTCTGAGCTGTGGGTTCCGGGTACGCCTATAGTGTAGCGTTTTTTTGCCCGCTCGTCAAGATGTTTTTCGCATAGAAATCCAATAACAAATTTTCACGCTTTTCCCTCTCGCTTCCCGGGCCGGAATGTGATATACTATAGCGATAGCTTTTGAAAAGCCATCTTTGCTATAATATATGGACAGGGAGGCCCGCTCATGAGAGCCTTGAAAAAAATAATGGCGGCACTGGCCCTGACGGCCGTTCTGGCCGGATGCAGTGCACATAATATTCTCTCCAGCATCCAGGGCGGGAAGGCTGGTACGGTGCAGACGGTCAGCCGCCCGGCTGTGGAGTCGGCAGAGCTGCAGTTTACCCACCCGGCGGCGGGGGACACCATCGCGGTGTTCGATACCTCGGCAGGCGTGTTCAAAGCAGTGCTTTTTTCCACCGAGGCCCCGCAGGCCGTGCAGAACTTCACGACATTGGCCCAGCAGGGCTTTTACAACGGACTGACCGTCACCCGGGTGGAGAAGGACTTCGTGGTGGAGGCCGGGCAGGGTGCGGACGGCAGAGGCACCACCATCTGGAACGGGAATCGTTTCTCCACCGAGACCACCGATAAGCTCCATCACTATTCCGGCGCACTCTGTGCCGCAGCGGACGCCTCCGGCGACTGCGCCAGCGTCTTCTATGTCATGGAGACTCTGCCGGGCAGCAGTTCGGTGACGCAGGAGCTCATCGACCAGATGAACGCCGCCGGCTGGCGGGCCGACGTGGTGAGCGCCTACCAGACGGCGGGCGGCGCACCCTACCTCGACTACACCGACACCGTCTTCGGGCAGGTGTACGAAGGGATGGAAGTAGTAGACACCATCGCCCAGACCGGCGTGGACGAAAATCAGCGCCCGACGGAGGCTGTCACCATCAACAGTGTGACCATCACGAAATTTGAATAAGAAGCTGCTTTTCCGCCCTCCGGGCGGTGGACGGCTGCAAAAAAATCACCCGCCAACTGGCGGGTGATCTGCGTTTATGGGGAAATCAGACGAGATGCGGGGAAAATCGGGAAGAAATCAGAGATTCTTGCCCACCCGCAGGGAGATGGCAACATAAGTCTGGCCGCGAATGGTCCGGGCCACTACGCCTGCCTTGGTATAGTTGCCCTTCAGGGCAAAATCCAGGGCTTCGTTTTGTTTGCTGCCTCTGATGTGATCGATGATGTTCTGCAGCGTGGTATCGTTGTAGTCATATTTGGCGACCAGAGTGAGGGTGGCGTTCTGTTTGTCGTCGTCCCACTTGGCATCCACCTTGTTGAAAAACTGGTATCCGAGAGCATTGCCCTTCAGCTCAAGCTCCAGAGCGTCCAGACGGGCGTTTGCAACAGTACGCATCCCATCGTCATTGGCCAGGGCCACGGTGCGGCCGTTGTTGATGGCCTGCATCACATTGGCTTCGGCCTGGGCCTCCGGGCCGGAAGAGCCGCCGCCACCGCTGCAGGCGGTCAGGAGCAGAAGGGTCAGTGCACCGGCCAGAAGCAGGGCAGTCAGCTTTCTCAGTTTTGTCATGTGGGTCGCCTCCAATCGTTTTTGTTTTGGTGAGTCCAGTTGTTTTTTCTCATGAAGAAGCGTCATCTCCGGCCATCTGGTCAGGGGGTTCTTCTACCCTCATTTTATCGGAGAAGAGCCGGTGCTGTCAAGCCGGAAAACTATACAAATTCGGCTCAGAAAAATTGTGAAAACAAACCGGAAAACGACGATTTTCTGTGGACTTTGCAACAAACTGTCCGGACTTCGCAAAGAAACTTTGCCACAGGGGCGGCGGGGGAGTTCAGACCTCCCCCGGATGCTCCTTCCGCCATGCGAGGTAGTCGTCCAGAATGACCGTCGCGCTCACCGAGTCGAGGATGCTTTTCCGCTTTGCGCCGAAGGTGCCGCTCTCGTCGAGGAGGTCAGCAGCGGCGCAGGTGGTCTGGCGTTCGTCCCACATCCGGACGGGCAGGCCGCTCCAGATCTCAACGGTTTTGGCCAGCTTGCGGCTCTTGCGGGCGCGCTCGCCCTCGGTGCCGTCCATGTTCAGCGGCAGGCCGATGACGATGAGCTCGGCTTCGATTTCTTTTGCCACCTCGCAGACCCTGGCGGCGACTTTGTCCCGGGCCTTAACGGTGATCTGAGGCGTGATGGGGGAAGTCAGGAACTCGGTGCGGTCGCAGGTGGCGAGGCCGGTGCGGCTGTCGCCGTAATCTACTGCTAAAATTTTCATGCAGGTGTCCTCTTTCTGAGATGATTTTTTCTTCATTGTACCACAGAATAGATGTCGCTGCAATTTTGTGGTACAATGATAGAAAAATGAGGGCAAGCCGCCCACGATAGAAAACTGACCCAACGGAGAGATTCACCATGTTAAAACTACTTTTAGGCGGCTCCGGCAGCGGAAAGACCACCCTGCTGTACCAGCGCATCCGGGCGCGGGCTGAGGCGGGGGAGAAGAGCATCCTGCTGGTGCCGGAGCAGTTCACCTCGTCCACCGAGGGCCGCATCCACCGGGAGATGGGCGACGCGCTGAGCGGACTGGTGGAGAGCTTTTCCTTCACCAGCCTCGCCGAGCATATCCTGTCGGCGGAGGGCGGCTCTGCCGTCCAGACCCTCAGCGACGCGGGCCGGGCCGTGCTGGTGCGCCGTGCCCTCGAGGAACTGCAGGACAACGTCCATTACTATTACCGCCACCGCCGCTCGGCCGCCTTCTGCCAGATGGCCGCCGAGACCATCGACGAGCTCAAGAGCGCGGGTCTCTCGGGCCAGCAGCTCTATGAGCTGGCGCAGGACTGCGGCACCGACAGCGCCAAGCTCAGCGAACTGGCCCTCATCTTTCAGGGCTACGAGACCCTGCTGGCCGGGACAGGCATGGACCCCTCCGACCGGCTGGAGCTGGCCGCATCCCGCCTCGAGGCCGCACTGGCCCGGGGCGAACTGCCGGAGTTCCTGCGGGACAGGGCCGTCTTCATCGACGAGTTCGACACCTTCAACGCCCCGAAAAAGCGGCTGATGGGCGCTCTGCTGGCCTCGCTGCCCACCGTGACGGTGGCCCTCTGCGACGACGGCACCCCGCTCGTGCCGGGGGACATGAGCCTTTTCTCCGGCGCGAAGCAGGTGGCGGCGCAGCTGCGCCAGCTGGCCCGCCGGAACGGCACTGCGGTGGCCGTGCCGGAACTGCTGCGCCGGGACGTGCGCCACGCCGACGCCCCCGGCCTTGCCGCTGCGGCCCAGCTGCTGGCCGCGGGCCGGTGTGACCCGCCTCCGGCCTGTCCGGAAATAAAATTATTCGCCGCCCCCAGCCGGGAGGAAGAAGCCCGCGCCGCCGCTGCTGCCATCCGCCGCCTCATGCGGCAGGGCGTCCGCTGCGGGAAGGTGGCGGTGGTCTGCCGCGACATCTCGAAATACCGCGCCGCCGTCAAGTACGAGTTCCGGATGGCGGACATCCCCCTCTACTGCGACGAGCCCACGACGCCCGAGTTCAGCGCCCCGGCCACGGCGGTGCGGTGTCTGCTGGCCATTGCCCGGGGTGCGGAGCTGACGGAACAGCTCACCACCCTGGCCAAGACCGGCCTCTGCGCCCTCACCGAGGAAGAGGTCTGCGCCCTTGAGAACTACGCCTACACCTGGTCGCCCAACGCGGCGGCGTGGCGCGCGCCTTTCGAGAAGAACCCCCGGGGCTTCGGTGATGTGGAGCCTACCGACGAGGACAGAGAAAACCTCGCCCGGGCCGAAAAGGCCCGCGCCCTTCTCATCACCGCCGCCGACGGCCTGCGCGCGAAGCTCCGCTCTGCCAACGCCGAGCAGATGAGCCGCGCCCTCTACTTCTGCCTGAAGGAGCTGGGCGCGGAGGACGCTCAGGCCGCGCAGGTGGAGGCCATCCGGGCCGAGCGGGGCATCCCCGCCGCCGAGGAAGCCGCCCGGGAGTGGAACGTGGTCATGGGACTGCTGGACGAGATGGCAGGCCTGCTGGGCGGCCAGAGCGTCACCATCCCCGAGTACGAAGAGCTGTTCGGGCTGCTGCTGCGCTCGTCCGACCTCGGCCACATCCCCCAGACGCTGGACGCCGTGGTGCTGGCCAGCGCAGGCAAGATGCGCCTTGACGCACCGGACTATGTCTTTGTGCTGGGCCTCTCCGAGGGCGAATTCCCCGCCGCGCCCGGCGAGACGGGCCTGCTGACCCACGCCGACCGCGACGCCCTGATGGCGCAGGAGATCGAGCTTCCGGACTGCTTCGAGAACCGGGTGGTCCGCGAGCAGGTCTGCTTTTATAAGGCCCTCACCGCCCCGGCCAGAGGCCTCTGGCTCAGCTGGCCGAAGGGGCAGGGCCAGACCCTCTGCGCCGCCCTCGAGCCCATCGTGGACGTGCTGAGACCGGGTGCGCCGGAACTCGACCTGAGCGACCTTGCCGCCACTGCCGCCGACGGCCTCGACGTGCTGGGCGGCGGCTGGCCCCTGACGGAGACCGAACGCGCCAGCCTCACCGAGGCCCTTCATGCCCCCGGCGGGGCAGAAACCGAGGGCCTCGCCCTCCTGCGCCGGATGGCGGGCCGCAGCCCCCGTCAGGTCAGCGACCTCGAGGCGCTGGAAACGCTGCTGGGCCGGCGGCTCCGCATCTCGCCCAGTCAGCTCGAAAAATACTACACCTGCCGGTACGGCTATTTCCTGCAGTACGTGCTGGGCCTGCGCCCCCGGAAGCGGGCGGAGCTTTCCGCCGACCAGAGCGGCACCCTCATGCACTGGGTGCTCCAGATGGCCCTCGACCCCCACCCCGGCCCCGACAACCCCTGCGCTGGCTTACAGCCCTTCCTCGACCTCGACGACGAGGCCATGGCGGCGCTGGCCGGGCTTCTCGTAGATGAGTATGCAAAGCGCTACCTCCCCGAGGACACGGCCCGCTTCGCCTATCTGCTCTCCCGCCTCAAAAAGAGCATGACGGGCCTGCTTTGCTACCTGCGGGACGAGCAGCGCCAGTCCAGCTTCAAACCGGTGGCCTGTGAGCTGAAGATCGGCCCCGGAGAGGACGCTGTGCGGGGCCAGACCTACCGCCTCTCGGATGGCCGGACGGTGCAGCTCATCGGCACCGTGGACCGCGCCGACGAGTGGATCGAGGACGACGGCACCCGCTGGGTGCGGGTGGTGGACTATAAGACCGGCACGAAAAAGCTTGACCTGCGGGAAGTCTACTGCGGCCTCGACTGTCAGATGCTGCTCTACCTGTTCAGCCTGACCCGAGACGCCGACGGACGATTCACCGGGGCAGAGCCTGCGGGTGTGCTGTACCTGCTGGCCGACCCGGCCCCCGAGACGACCACCCGGGGCAAGGCCGCCCAGAGCATGGAATACAAGCTGGACGGCCTCGTCCGAGACGAGCAGAAGGTCTTCGACGCCATGGACGCCGAGGAGACGGGGCGGTATCTGCCCTTCAGCTTCCGCAACGGTGTACCCAGCCCTTACCAGAAAGAGAAACGTGCCGACAAGGCCAAGCTCTCCCGCATCCAGCTCCATCTGGACGACCTTGTGACCCAGATGGGCGAACAGCTCTACGGCGGCTGCATCGCCGCCGAGCCGCTGGTCACGGGCCGCAGCCCCTGCCGGTGGTGTGACTACGGCTTCATCTGCTGCCATGAGGACGGCATCGGAGAGCGGGCGCTGGACGCCCCTGCAAAGCCTTTTGAACCGGAAGAGAAAAAGGAGGAAGACCAGTGAGCGAGACAAAATGGACCCCGGCCCAGCGTGCCGCCATCGACGACCGGGGCGGTGCGCTGCTGGTGAGCGCCGCCGCCGGCAGCGGCAAGACCGCCGTGCTGACGGAGCGGGCCGTCCGGCTCATCACCGACCCGGAACATCCCGTGGACGCCGACCGGCTCCTCATCGTCACCTTCACCAACGCCGCCGCCGCAGAGCTCCGCGCCCGCATCGGGCAGGCGCTGCTCCGCCGCAGTCAGGCAGAGCCGGGCAACACGGCCCTCCGCCGCCAGCGGATGCTGCTGCAGAGAGCCCCCATCTGCACGATCGACGCCTTCTGCCTCGACCTGCTCCACAAGCACTTTCAGGCGCTGGACATCCCGCCGGACTTCACCCCTGCCGACCCTGGCAGCGTGGAGATGCTGCGGAACGCGGCCCTCTCCGAGACGCTGGAAGCGGCCTATCAGGATGCGGACTTCTGCGCCTTCGCCGACCTCTACGGCAAGGGCCGCACCGACAAGGCGGCGGGGGAGGCTGTTTTGCAGGTCTATGACTTCCTCCGCGCCCTGCCGGACTACGATAAAAAGCTGGACGAGATGCTGGCCCCGTGGCAGGAAGAGAACGGCTTTGCCCGCACCTGCTGGCATGATATTCTGATGCAGGAGGCCGCCCGCTCTGCCCGGGCTGCGAAGGAGCTGCTCTGCGCCGCGCTGAACGACTGCAGGGAGGACTTCGTGACTGCGCAGGCCGACGCCGAGGCCAGCAAGAAGACCTCTGCCGCCAAGGAAAAGGCCGTGGCGGCAGTGAACGAGAAGTTCGCCGAACCCCTCGAGAGGCTGGAAAACTCCGCCGCCCTGCTGGGCGAGGTGGAGCGTCTGGCCGGGGCGGGGGAATGGACGCCCCTCTACGACAGGCTGACGCCCTACGTCCTCGGCATGGAACAGGCCCCCGGCCTCAAAAATATGAAAAAGCGGCTCACCGGTGAGCACAAGGACGCCGTCAAGACCCGGGCCGACGAGGCCGCAAAGCTCTTTGAGAAAATCGAAGACCTCATCAGTTGCAGCCTCGACGAAGCCGAGCTTGACCGGAAAGCCGCCGAACCCTGCCTCCGCGCCCTCTTTGCCGCCGTGCGGGACTTTGACGCCCGCTTTGCGGCCCGGAAGCGGGAGAGAAGATTGCTGGAATTCAGCGACTTCGAGCATCTGGCCCTGCGGCTCCTGCGGGACGCCGACGGCCAGCCCACCGAGCTGTGTCAGGGCATCCGGCAGGGCTACGCCGCCGTCATGGTGGATGAGTATCAGGACACGAATGCCCTGCAGGACGCCCTTTACCGCTGTCTGGCCAGCCCGGCAGGGGATGACCTCTTCCTCGTGGGCGACTTAAAGCAGAGCATCTACCGCTTCCGTCAGGCGGACCCCAGCATCTTCCGGGAAAAGCTCGAGAGTTGGCCCCTCCTGCCCGGCGGCGAAGCCCGCCCCCGGCCCGAAGACGGCAGGCCCGGCGAGAACGCCATGCTGGCGCTGGATGCCAACTTCCGCTCTGCCCCGCAGGTGGTGGCGGGCATCAACTTTATCTTCGAACAGCTCATGACGCCTGCTCTGGGCGACACGGCCTACGGCGACGGACAGCGCCTCGTCTGCGGCGCACCCGGCGCGTACGAGGGCAGTGTGGAGGCCCACTTCCTGCCCGACGATGCCGCCGAGACGGACGCACAGTATATCGCCGACCGCATCGAGGCGATGGTGGCCTCCGGCGAGCCGGTGCGGGACGGCGGCACCACCCGCCCGGTGCAGTACGAGGACTGCTGTGTCCTGCTGGCGGCGAGAGGCGACTTCCCGGCCTATGCCGAGGCCCTGACGGCCCGGGGCATCCCGGTCTACGCCGACGCCCGGGAGAACCTGCTGGACGCGCCCCACATCCGCCCCCTCATCGCCCTGCTGCGGGTCATCGACAACCCCGCGCAGGACATCTATCTCGCTGCCGCCATGCTGGGGCCGATGTTCGGCTTTACGGACGACGACCTCGTCCGTCTCCGGGCCGGGGCGCAGACACCCGATAAGCACACCCGCATCAGCCTCTACGGCGCAGTTTTACAGGCCGTCCAGAGCGGGGCGGAGGATGATTTCACCCGCCGGGTGCAGGCGTTCTACCAGCGTCTGACGGCCCTGCGCCGGATGGCCCGGAGCGTGCCGATGGAGGAATTGCTGGAAGAAATTTTTGTTTCCACCGGCTACCTCGCCGCCCTCGGTGCCATGGAGAACGGCCAGCGCCGCCGGGAGGACGCGCGGCGTTTCGCCTCCTTCTGCGCCGGGGCGGGCGCGGGCGGCATCTCGGCCCTCGTCCGTGCTATCGACGCGGCCACGCTGGCGGGCTCCACCGGGCAGGAGACTGCCCCCGGCGGGGCGCGGCCCGGCTGCGTCACCATCATGACCATCCACCGCTCCAAGGGCTTGCAGTTCCCGGTGGTGTTCGTGGCCGATACGGCCCGGCAGTTCAACGCCGCCGACACCCGCCAGCCTGTCCTGCTCCACCGCGTCTGCGGCGCGGGCCTCCGTCTCCGTCCCGAGGGCGGCGAGGGGGCCTATAAGACGGCGGCCTACACCGCCCTCTCTACGGTCCATGCCGCCGAGATGCGGAGCGAGCAGATGCGGCTTTTGTATGTGGCCCTCACCCGGGCACAGGATAAGCTGATCTTGACGGTCCCGCTGGGCATCGGCCGGACGTCCAACCCCTTCGCCAAAGCCGCCGCCTTCCTCGCCGCCGGGGCGGGGGAGACCCTGAACGCTCAGGCGGGCAGCTTCGCCGACTGGCTGCGGGCGGCGCTCCTCGTCCACCCCAACGGCGGACCTCTCCGCCGTCTGGCGGGGAACCTCGAGCTGCCCTTTGCGGACACCAGAAGCACCATCGCCCTCACAGTGCAGGCTGATGTCCTCCCGCCCGAAGAAGCCCCCGCCGAGGCGGAAGAGCCGACCCGGCCCGAGGCCGACCCGGCCCTTGTGGAGACGCTGCGGCAGGGCTTCGGCTGGCGGTATCCGGCGGCAGCGCTGGCGGACATCCCGGCCAAGGTCAGCGTGACCAGCCTCGTCCACGCTGCTGAGCAGACCACCCTCGAGCGCCCGGGCTTCCTCTCGAAGGACGGCCTCACCGCCGCCGAGATGGGTACGGCTCTCCATGCCTTCCTCGAGCACGCCGACTTCGAGGCGCTGGCCGCTGTGCGGGACGCAGAGGACACTGCCGTTCTGGCCGCTGTCCGCGCCGAGCGGGAGCGTCAGGCGGCGGTGCAGCTCACGCCCCCCGCCATTGCCGGAAAGCTGGATGTCTATAAGATACTCCGCTTTGTGCGCAGCGAGGCGTTCCGCCGCATCTGCGGGGCAGAGGATGTGCTGCGGGAGCTGGCTTTTATCACGTCGCTGCCTGCCGCCGAGGTCATGGCTGCCCAGGGCCGCGCCCTGCCCGACGGCCCTGCCGCCGACGCCGAGGTGCTGGTGCAGGGCATCGCGGACATCGTCCTCATCTACCCCGACCACCTCGAGCTTCTGGACTACAAGACGGACCGCCGCAAGACTCCTGCCGACTTCGTCCGCGCCTACCGCGCTCAGCTGGAGCTTTACGCAAAGGCCATTGATAAGCGCTTCGCCCCCCGGCGGGTGACTTATAAAGGGATATATTCGCTGGAGCTGGGGGAGCTGATACAGGTATAATAAGAAGACAAAATTTTGCGGAATGCCAAGGCCTCCCCTCGATAGGGGAGGTGGCATCGCGTAAGCGATGACGGAGAGGTTGAATCTGGCGGTGGCCTGCGGGCAGGCTGTCCTTCGTCCAACCTCTCAGTCTGCTTCGCAGACAGCTCCCCTAGTAGGGGAGCCTCTGGCGAAGAGGCAAGGTTTTAAGGTACAACGGAAAAGCAAACATAAAATTTCAAATTCCCGCATAAAAATGCTTGACAGCCTTCCCGGGGTGTGGTAGAATATCCGAGTAAAGAAAGCAGCTACGGCCTGTGCCGCGCTCGCCTTGAGGGGTAAGGATCCCCGGGCTATACCCTGAACCGATTCGTCTTGAAGACCGAATCGCGCTTTTGAGTGAATTTTGCGCGGCTGTCCCGAAACTGGGGCGGCCGCGTTTTCTATGCCAAAAAACGCAACACTATGGACTATTGTTTGGAGGTGCATTCATTATCGCTACCGCTGGAAAGTCGAAGGAACTGGAGATCAACGGTCAGATCCGTGACCGTGAGGTTCGCCTGATCGGAGCCGACGGCGAGCAGAAGGGCGTGGTCAGCATTCAGGTGGCCATGCGCGCTGCTGAGGACGCCGGACTTGATCTGGTCAAGATCGCCCCGCAGGCTGTCCCGCCTGTGTGCAAGGTGCTGGATTACGGCAAGTACCGCTTTGAACAGCAGAAGAAGGAGAAGGAAGCCAAGAAGAACCAGAAGGTGGTCGAAGTCAAAGAGACCCGCCTCTCGCTCAACATTGACACCAACGACTTCAACACCAAGCTGAACCAGACGGCCAAGTTCCTGGCCGCTGGCCACAAGGTAAAGGCCTCGATCCGTTTCCGCGGCCGTGAGATGGCGCACAGCGCACTCGGTGCTGACGTGCTGAAGCGCTTTGCTGAGGCCCTGCCTCAGGCAAGCATGGATAAGCCGCCGGTCCTCGAGGGCCGCACGATGTCCATTCTGCTGATCCCGAAACCCAATAAGGACTAATTTTAGGAGGATACTAAAATGGCTAAGATGAAACTGAAGACGCACTCCGGCGCTAAGAAGCGCTTTAAGCTGACCAAGAACGGCAAGATCAAGCGCGGCCATGCATTCCGCAGCCACATCCTGACCAAGAAGACCACCAAGCTGACCCGTGGTTACCGTCAGCCCAGCTACGTTGATAAGACCAACGCAGCTACCATCAAGAGCATGCTGCCCTACGCCTAAGAGCGAGCCGCAGGCAAACACATTCTACTGAGATAACTAAAGGAGATATAAAAAATGGCACGTATTAAGGGCGCAACCATGACTCACAAACGTCGCAAGAAGATGCTGAAGCTGGCCAAGGGCTTCTACGGCTGCAAGAGCAAGCACTTTAAGATGGCTAAGCAGCAGGTCATGAAGAGCGGCAACTACGCTCTGGCTGGCCGCCGCATGAAGAAGCGCCAGTTCCGCAACCTGTGGATCTGCCGCATCAACAACGCTGTCCGTCCTCTGGGCATGAACTACTCCAGCTTCATGGCTGGCCTGAAGAAGGCTGGCATCGAGCTGAACCGCAAGATGCTCAGCGAGATGGCCATCAACGATCCCAAGAGCTTCGCAGCTCTGGTCGAGACCGTGAAGAACGCCTAATAGACCTTAAAAAAGACGCCCGCGCGTATCAAATACGCGGGCGTCCTTTTTGTATGTTTTGGTAGTTGGAGGAAAGACGGATGGAGAAGATCACCAGCCGGGAAAACGCAAAAGTCAAATACGCCTGCCGTCTGGCGTCCAGCGGGGCGTTCCGCCGGGCCGAGGGCTGCTTTCTGGCCGAGGGGCGGAAGCTCTGCCCCGAGCTTTGCCGGGGCGCAGAGCTGGAGACCCTCTTCTGCACCGAGTCGGCGCTGGAAAAATGCCCGGAGCTTTCGGAATTGCCGGGCGAACACTACCTTGTGGAAGACCATGTGGCCGATAAGCTGGCCGACGTGGGGACCCATCAGGGCGTGTTCGGCGTCTTCCGCACCCCGGTGCATACCTTAGAAGAGGTGAAGACCGGCGGGCGCTACCTCGCCCTCGAGCGGGTGCAGGACCCCGGCAACGTGGGAACGCTGCTCCGCTCTGCGGCGGCCTTCGGCTTTGACGGCGTGCTGCTCAGCGACGGCTGCGCCAGCGTCTTTGCGCCCAAGACCCTTCGGGCCTCCATGGGCGCAGCGGTGCGCATCCCCGTCATCGAGGCGGGGAAGATGCCCGAGGCCATCGCCCTGCTGCGGGAGAAGAGCATCACCTGCCTTGCCGCCGCCCTCTACCAGTCCCAGCCCCTGAGTGCGGCGGCGTCCAGCTACCCGGACGGCGTCTGCGTCGTCATCGGCAGCGAGGGTCAGGGCCTCACCGATAAGACCATCGCCGCCTGCACCGGCACTGTCCGCATCCCCATGACCGACCGGGTCGAGAGCCTGAACGCCGGCATCGCGGGCAGCATCCTGCTCTGGCATTTCCGGGAGGAGAGCCTGTGACGCGGGCCGGGGAGGGGCAGCTGAGCCTTTTCCCGCCCGACCCGGCCCCCGACCCGCTCCTGTGCTGGCTCTGGCTGGCGGGGACGCTGGGTGCGGGCAGTCAGCGGGCCGGAGCCGTGCTGGACGCCTTCGGCGGGGCGCAGGAGGCATGGGAGGCCCGAGACACCGATGCCTTCGCCGCCGCTGCAGGACCTGCCGCCGTCCAGCGCGCCTGCCTGCCGGATAACACACCCGAGCACTACCGGGCCTTTGCGCGGCGGTGCGCGGCCCGGCGCATCCGCATCCTGCCCTATGACGACCCGGACTATCCGCTGGCCTTCTCCCGCATCTCCGATATGCCGCTGGTGCTCTACTGCACCGGCGACCCCCGCTGGCTCAATGAGCCTGCCGCCGTGGGAATGGTGGGGACCCGGAAGCCCACCGAATACGGTCTGCGGGCCGCAGAGGATATTGGGCGGGGCCTCGCCCGGGCGGGGGCCGTCATCGTGAGCGGTCTGGCCGACGGACTGGACAGCGCCGGACACCGGGCGGCGGTAGGGGAGAACTGCCCCACCATCGCGGTGATGGGCGTCCCCATCGACCGGACCTACCCCGCCGCCAACCGGGAACTCCGCCGGGCCATCGAGAGGCGGGGCTGCGTCATCAGCGAGTACCCGCCCGAAAGTGAGCCGGTGGGTGCCGTGGGATTTTTGCAGCGCAACCGCCTCATCGCGGCCCTCTCCGGGGCGCTGGTGGTGGTGGAGGCCAAGGAAAAGAGCGGCACTATGTCCACCGTGGGTCACGCAGAGCGGTACGGTAAGCCGGTGTTCGCCGTGCCGGGCAGCATTTTTTCGCCCGCCTCGGCGGGGACGAATGCCCTTCTGCGGGACGGACGCGCAAAAGCGGTCTGTACAGCGGCGGATTTATTTGGTACACTGGGGCTGCAGACCGCAAGACCGGCCCCGGTACCCCGGGAGACGCCCCGGCCCCTGAGTGAAAATGAGCGGCTGGTGCTCTCCTGTCTCGGCGCAAAGGCGCAGGGCGTGGAGGAGCTGGGCGTCAAGAGCGGCCTGCCCACGGCGGCGCTGCTGGGCGTCCTGATGAAGCTCGAGCTTGCGGGCCGGGTGAGCTGTCTGCCGGGCAAACGGTATATTCTGCGCGGAGGAAGCGCAAGTTAAAGAGGGATAACCTCTCCGTCATCGCTGCGCGATGCCACCTCCCCTACGGAGGGGAGGCCTTGGCATATCGGAAAGCCTCGCCTCTTCGCCAGAGGCTCCCCTACTAGGGGAGCTGTCTGCGAAGCAGACTGAGAGGTTGTACGAAGGCGGGCCTGCCCGAGCAGCAGCGGCTGATGAGGATTTATATATAGGAGAAGAACGTAATGGCAAAACTCGTCATCGTGGAGTCGCCTGCCAAGGCGAAGACCATCGGCAAATATCTGGGCAAAGACTACGAAGTTACGGCCAGCATGGGCCACATCCGCGATCTGCCCGCCTCCCAGCTGGGCATCGATATCGAGCATGACTATGCGCCGCAATACATCAGCATCAAAGGCAAGGAAAAGCTCATCAAAGAGCTGAAGAGCAAGGCCAAACACTCCGACGGTGTGCTGCTGGCGACCGACCCGGACCGTGAAGGTGAAGCCATCAGCTGGCATTTGGCCAACATCCTGGGCCTCGACCCCCACGAGCCCAACCGCGTGACCTTCGATGAGATCACCAAGAAGGGCGTGAAGGAGGGTATGGCCCACCCCCGCGCCATCAACGAAGACCTCTTCAACGCCCAGCAGGCCCGCCGTGTGCTGGACCGTCTGGTGGGCTATAAGCTGAGCCCCTTCCTGTGGCGGAAAGTCCGACGCGGCCTGTCGGCGGGCCGCGTCCAGAGCGTAGCCGTCCGCATCATCGACGACCGCGAGAAGGAGATCGAAGCCTTCAAGCCCGAGGAATACTGGAACGTGGACGCTACTCTGGGTGTGGGCCGGAAGAGCTTTACGGCCCGTCTGGCCTCCGACGACAAGGGAAAAAAGCTCCTGCCGCACTCTGAGGCCGAGGCCCGCGCCATCGAAAAGGGCCTCGAGGGGGCCGAGTACACCGTGGGCGAACTGAAAAAGGGCAAGCGCGCGAAGCAGCCCACCCCGGCCTTCATCACCAGTACCCTGCAGCAGGAGGCATCCCGCCGTCTGGGCTTCACGGCCACCCGCACCATGCGGGCTGCCCAGACGCTGTACGAAGGCGTGGACATCGCCGGCCACGGCACCATGGGCCTCATCACCTATATGCGTACCGACAGCCTCCGCATCTCCGACGAGGCTGTGGCAGCTGCCAGAGAGTACATCGCCGGGGCCTACGGCGAAAGCTATATCTGCCCCTACAAGCGCACCTGGAAGACCAAGAGCGCCACGGCAGCGCAGGACGCCCATGAGGCCATCCGTCCCTCTGTGCCGGGCCTGACCCCCGACGAGGTGGACAAGAGCATCAGCGGCGATACCGCCAAGCTCTACCGGATGATCTGGAGCCGCTTCATGGCCAGCCAGATGGCGGACTGCCAGCAGGACACCGTGTCCGTCACCGTCTATGCTGGCGGCTACCGTTTCAAGGCCAGCGGCTACACGGTCACCTTCGATGGTTTCACCGCCCTGTACGAAGAGGCCACCGACGAGAAGGAAAAGAAGGAGACCAGCCTTCCTCCCCTCGAGGAGGGTCAGGTGCTCAAGCTGCGGGAGCTGAAGAGCGAGCAGAAGTTCACCCAGCCCCCCGCCCGCTACACCGAAGCCACCCTCATCAAGGCGCTGGAAGAGAACGGCATCGGCCGCCCCTCCACCTACGCCCCCATCATCACCACCATCATCGACCGCGGCTATGTGGAGCGGGAGCAGAAGAAGCTCAAGCCCACCCTGCTGGGCCGGGCCGTGGACGGCCTGATGCTGGAGCAGTTCCCCCACATCGTGGATGTGGACTTCTCGGCAGAGATGGAGAAGAACCTCGATAAGGTCGAGAGCGGCAAGACGGACTGGCACAAGACCGTGGACGACTTCTACAAGGGCTTCGCCGCCAGCCTCGAGCAGGCCGAGAAGAACATGGAAGGCAAGAAGGTCAAGGTGCCGGACGAGCCGTCCAGCGAGGTCTGCGACCTCTGCGGCCGTCCCATGGTCATCAAGGTGGGCAAGTACGGCAAGTTCCTGGCCTGCAGCGGCTTCCCCGAGTGTCGCGGCACCAAGCGCCTCGTGAAGGACACCGGCGGCATCTGCCCCAAGTGCGGCAAGGGCCGTATGCTGGAGCGCAAGAGCGCCAAAGGCCGCATCTACTACGGCTGTGAGCGCTACCCCGACTGCGACTTCATGACCTGGGATATGCCGGTGGCCGTCAAGTGCGAGAAGTGCGGCTCCACTCTGTTCCGCAAGGGCTCCAAGCTCTACTGCGCAAAAGAGGGCTGCGACTTTGAGATGCCGGTGCCGAAGAAAGACTAAATAAGGAGTAAACCTCTCAGTCTGCTTCGCAGACAGCTCCCCTGATAGGGGAGCCCTTGGCAGAGCGGTAAAGTCTCCGCTGACTGCCTCGGGCTTGAAGTAAGATGAAAGGGATATTAAATGAGCAACTATAAAGTTACTGTTTTAGGTGCCGGTCTGGCGGGCTGCGAAGCCGCCCTCTGGCTGGCGGGCAAAGGCGTGCAGGTGGAGCTCTACGAGCAGAAGCCTGCCCACTTCTCCCCGGCCCACAAGAGCGAGGGCTTCGCGGAGCTCATCTGCTCCAACAGCCTGAAAGCCGAGCGTCTGGACTCCGCCTCCGGCCTGCTGAAAGAGGAGATGCGCCGGATGGGCAGTCAGCTCCTGAACGCTGCCGAGGTGGCCCGCGTGGCCGCAGGCGGTGCGCTGGCCGTGGACCGCGACACCTTCAGCGCCGAAGTCACCCGGATGGTGGAGGCTGCGCCGAACATCACCGTTCACCGGGAGCGGGTGGAGCACATCAACGAGAGCACCCCCATTCTCGTGGCCACCGGCCCCCTGACGGACGGTGCGCTGGCGGACGAAATTGGCCGCCTGACCGGCGATGAGCGCCTCCACTTCTACGACGCCGTGGCCCCCATCGTGACGGCGGAGAGCCTCGACTATGAGAAGGTGTTTGCCGCCTCCCGTTACGACCGGGGCGAGGCCGACTACCTCAACTGCCCCTTCAACAAGGCCGAGTATGAGGCATTCCACGCCGCGCTGGCCTCGGCAGAGCGAGCCCCGCTCCATGAGTTCGACGCGGGCGCAGAGCAGGGCGCACAGCCCGACCCCGATGCCCACGGCAAAAAAGCTGATACCGTTACGGTCTACGAGGGCTGTATGCCCATCGAGATCATGGCCGCCCGGGGTGCCGACACCATGCGGTTCGGCCCCCTGCGCCCGGTGGGCCTCATCGACCCCCGCACCGGCCACCGCCCCTGGGCCAACGTCCAGCTCCGGGCCGAAAATAAGGAGCGGACCCTGTATAACATCGTGGGTTTCCAGACAAACCTGAAATGGGGCGAGCAGAAGCGGGTGTTCAGCATGATACCCGGCCTCGAGAACGCCGAGTTTGTCCGGTACGGCGTCATGCACCGCAACACCTTCCTCGACGCACCCCGGGTGCTGAGCGCAGGGCTCTGCCTCAAGGAGCACCCCAACGTCTTCTTTGCAGGCCAGATCACCGGCTTCGAGGGCTATATGGAGAGCGCGGCCTGCGGCCTGCTGGCGGCGCGGAACATTTACGCCCGTCTCGAGGGCAAAGAGCTGCCCGCACCGCCCATCGACACCATGTGCGGTGCGCTCATCCAGTATCTCACCACCGAGAACAAACACTTCCAGCCCATGGGCGCGAACATGGGCATCCTGCCCCCGCTGCCGGAGGACCAGCGTCCCCGCGACAAGCGCCTGCGTTACATGGCCGTGGCCGAACGGGCTGTGGCCAGCTTCCAGCAGTGGCTGGATGAAAATTCTCTGTAAGATGGACAACCTCTCCGTCAGCTTAGCGGAACAGAACGCCCAGAGCTTCCATCGCGTATTCGAAATAGGTCAGCTTGTCGTACTCC
>NZ_JAJEQG010000011.1 GCF_020687245.1 Faecalibacterium longum CLA-AA-H243
GGGCCGCGGCCCCAACAGCGACTCCCTGTTTCCGCCGCTGGCGGCGGTCGTCGCCGTTGCCCCTAGTAGGGGAGGTGGCACGGCGTCAGCCGTGACGGAGAGGTTTAACCTATTATAACAAAGTGGGCCGCCCACTGCAACGAGTGGACGGCCCGATAGGCGCTCTCTTAGGGAAATTACTTCTTTGCGAGGTACTTGCGAATATCGATAGCAACAGCCACGATGATGACAAGGCCCTGCACGATGTAAGTGTAAGAAGAGTTGACGTTCATGAACTGCAGAGCGACCTTCATCAGCTCGAAGACCAGCACGCCGACGAGGATGCCGGGGACAGTGCCGACACCGCCGGTGGTGGAGACGCCGCCGATGGTAGAAGCTGCGATGGCGTCCAGCTCATAGCCCATTGCAGTGTTGACGGATGCGCCGCCGGACTTTGCAGCCAGCAGGCAGCCTGCCAGACCGAACATGCAGGAGGCCAGGATGTAGATGCGGATCTTGGTGGCGTAAACGTTGACACCGGCCACCTCGGCAGCAGCCTCGTTGCCGCCGATGGCGTACATATACTTGCCGTGACGGGTCTTGTTGTACAGGAACCAGAAGCAGCAGGCCACGAAGAGGGCGATGATGATCAGCACAGGAACACCGAAGAGGGTGTTGGAGGCCAGAGAGGTGAAGTCCTTGTTCAGAGAGCCGATGGGGGTACCGCCGGTGTAGACGAGGCAGATACCGTAGACCACCTGCTGCATACCCAGGGTAGCGATGAAGGGCTGGACCTTCAGGTAACTGACCACGAGGCCGTTGCACAGGCCCACGATGGCGCAGATGGCGATGACGAGGATGAAGACCACGGGGGTGGGCAGAGTGGGCATATTGGGGTAGAACTTGCCGGCAGCGCCCTCGGTCTGCGCAAAGATGCAGGCCAGGCAGGCAGCGAAACCAGCCAGACGGCCTGCGGACAGGTCGTTACCGGTGGTGATCAGACAGCCGGAAATGCCCAGAGCGATGATGTAGCGGATAGAGACGTTCTTGAACAGGTTGATGATATTGGCCAGTGCGAAGAAGTTGGGGTGGATGATGCCGACGATGAGGGACACGGCCAGCATCAGGACGATGATGGCGTTGTTGCCCAGCCACTTCTTTACAGACTTGCCCGTTACTTTCTTGGTAGCTTCCACGATAGACAGCCTCCTTGTTTACTGATTGGCCGCCGCCGCTTCGGGCGCGGTCTCGAACTGGGTCGCCAGAGCCATGATGTTCTCCTGCGTAGCATCCTTGCCGTCGATGAAGCCGGTGATGCGGCCATCGCACATGACCATGACGCGGTTGGACATACCGATGATCTCGCTCATTTCGGAGGAGATCATGATGATGCTCTTGCCCTGCTTGGCCAGGTCGGCGATGATGCAGTAGATCTCATATTTTGCGCCGACGTCGATGCCTCGGGTGGGCTCGTCCAGAATGAGGACATCGGGGTTGTTAGCCAGCCAGCGGGCGATCAGCACCTTCTGCTGGTTGCCGCCGGAAAGGCTCTTGATCGCCGTTTTGGGGCTGGGGACCTTGATGGCCATCTTCTCTTTGTTGGTAGCCACCAGCTCGAGGATCTTCTTGTCATCCAGCATGATGGGACCCTTGCGCAGGGCGTCCAGAGATGCGATAGAGATGTTATCGGCCACGCTCAGCACGCCCATGATGCCGGTGGCGCGGCGGTCCTCGGTCAGCAGAGCCACGCTGTGCTGGATGGCGTCGCGGGGCTGCTTGATGGCGACTTCCTGACCCTTGATCCACACCTTACCGGCGGTGTGAGCGCGCAGGCCGAAAATGCCTTCCATCAGCTCAGTGCGCTGTGCGCCCACCAGGCCGGCCACACCCAGGATCTCGCCCTTCTTCAGTTCGAAGCTGCAGTGGCGGAAAGAGCGCGGATGGATGGAGGTGAAGTCTTCCACCTTCATCATGATCTCGTCGGAGGGGTGGTTTTCCAGCGGGGGATACAGGTTGGACAGTTCGCGACCGACCATCTTGGCGATGATCTGCTCTTTGGTCATGTTGGCGACGTCCCACTTGCCGATATAATGACCATCACGCATGATGGTGACTTCGTCGGCAATGACCTTGATCTCGTCCATCTTATGGCTGATGTAGACCAGAGCGACGCCCTGCTCTTTCAGCTCGTTCATGATGCGGAACAGGGACTCGACTTCGTTCGCAGTCAGCGAGGAAGTCGGCTCGTCCAGGATCAGCACCTTGCAGTTTGCGGAAACAGCCTTTGCAATTTCCACCATCTGCATCTGTGCGATGCTCAGTGTACCCAGCTTTGCGTGGGAGTTGATGTCCAGCTTGAGCTTTTTCAGCAGGTCATCGGTATCTTTGTACATCTTGGCATGGTCCACGATGGTGATGGGACCAGCCTTCTTGGTGGGGTAGCGGCCCAGCCAGATGTTCTCGGCCACAGTACGGGCCGGGATAGGCTGCAGCTCCTGATGCACCATGGCGATGCCGCGGTTCAGTGCATCCAGCGGGGTGGGGATGTTGACCTTTTCGCCTTCGTACTCGATCTCGCCCTCGTCCATCTTGTAAATGCCGAACATACATTTCATCAGGGTGGACTTACCGGCACCGTTCTCGCCCATCAGGGCCATGACTTTGCCGGGGCGGAGCTCCAACTGCGCGTGGTCCAGCGCTTTCACGCCGGGGAAGGTCTTTACCACGCCTTTCATTACCAGACGGTATTCTGACATTCCTCAGAGCCTCCTTGTCTTTGGGTCTTGGAAAGTGCGTCTTTTGCCGACAGGTTCTTAAAATAAGGCGCGTGCGCGGAGATATTTTCTCGCACGCACGCGCTTTTTTAGCTTTTAATTAAGCCTTATTGGTTCACTGCGCACCTTGCAACGATAGGGTTTTGGCTGCTTACTTGATGTACTGTGCAGCGTTCTCCTTGGTGACCTTGACGTAGTCGACCCAGTAGTACTGCTCGACCTTGCTGCCCTCGACGTACAGCTTGGTAGCAGCTGCGGCGGCGGTAGCCTGACCCACGTCATCGTTCAGAACGGTGCCGGTCATGTTGCCATCGACGACATTCTGGACAGCCTCGCTCAGTGCGTCAACACCGACCAGATAGACGTCCTTGCCGACGGTACGGCCAGCCTGCTGCAGAGACTGCAGAGCGCCCAGTGCCATTGCGTCGTTGTTGCAGAAGACGACTTCGATCTTCTCGCCGTACTGTGCCAGAGCGTTTGCGACGTCCTGCTGTGCGGTGGTCTGGTCCCAGTTGTCCAGGTACTCGTACAGGCACTCGACTTCCTTGCCGGCGTCGGTCAGAGCCTTGATGGAGTACTCGGTGCGGTACTGAGCATCAATGTTCTCGGGATCGCCCTTGCACATGATGTAGGTGATCTTGCCGTCGCCGTTGATGTCGCCCTGAGTCTCGGTCTCGAGGATCAGCTCGCCCTGATAAGTACCGGACTGACGTGCGTCAGCGCCAACGTAGCAGCACTTGTCTGCGTAGGAGTCCAGAACGCTCTTGTCGGGCTCACGGTTGATGAAGACGATGGGAGTCTCAGAGGGCTTGATGGTATCAACGATGGTCTGAGCGGAAGTGGTCTGGACGGGGTTGATGATCAGGACGTCCACGCCCTGCTGCAGGAAGGTGTTGATCTGCTCGGTCTGGGTGTTCTGGTCGTTCTTGCCATCGACGATGGTGACGGCGTAGCCCATGTCCTTCAGGTACTCTTCCAGATCGGTGCGGTACAGGGTCATGAAGTTATCAGCAAACTGATAGATGCAGACGCCGACATTAGCAGAGCCGGAAGCAGCAGCTGCGGTAGAAGAAGCAGCGGTAGAAGCTGCAGTAGAGGAAGCAGCAGTAGAAGCGGAAGAACCGCCGCAGGCAGTCAGAACGCCGGTAGCACCCACAACAGCGGAAGCTTTCAGGAAGTCACGACGAGAAATCATTTTCATAATCTTGTTCTCCTTCATTAACGCTTATCACAGCATCTCGCAAAGCGCACTCGTTACACGTTTTGCGGTTTCTGTTTGTATTATAACCATCCGTCCGACCGTTCGCAATAGAACAAATAGACAAGATTATTTGCTATATTTTGTGAGTGTTCCACAATACATTCTGTTGTATCCAAAAATCTTTTTGTTAAGCAGCACAATTTTTCATATTTGTGCAACCAGCGTCCAAATTTATTGTGTCTGTGCGTATTTTTATCAAATCGGTTACAAACTTTTCGAGCCGTTTCGCGCCGGGATGCAACAATTTTATCGGTCTGCTCCAAATTTCTATTTTCCCGGGAATCCCGGTAGACTGTCATTCCATTTCGGAAATATTTCTTTATGCATTGACGGATTTCCCATGATTGTGGTAGTATATTACATGATTATAATTATCCGCTGCAGAAGGACTGCTGTTTCTCGCCCTCCTTCCACGCCATACCTCGTTACCTCGTTATAATAGGAGCGACATCATGTCCGAACTTACCGAGCAAAATTTGACACGCCAGCAGGCCGAACAGGAGATGGCCTGTCTGCGCAAGATATATGCTTCCGTCCGTCTTCTCGACCCGAAGATGCTGGCGGAAGAACCCTGCTACCCGCCCTGGAAGAATGTCCATCCCTGCACCAGCTGCGTGGGGCGCGAGGCAATGGCAGGCAAATGCCAGTGCTCCAAGCTGGAAACGCTTGGCAGCTCCCTCTATCAGGTCACGGCCCGCTATGTCGAGGTGGACGGCAAGCCCTATGTGATGGAGATGATCCTGCCGCTGGACGCCAGCGCCCGCAGCACCCTCAACTCCAACGAGCTCATCTACCGGGATGCCCTCACCGGTGCCTACAACCGCCGTTTCTATGAAGAGGAATTAAAGCACAAGTACCTTAACGCCGGCGTCGCCATGATAGACCTCGACGACTTCAAGCTCTGCAACGACACCTACGGTCACTCAGCCGGTGACGCAGCGCTCCGGCTCATCGTCTCCATCATCCACCGCCGCATCCGCTCCACCGATATGCTGGTGCGGTACGGCGGCGACGAGCTGCTGCTCATCCTGCCCGACATCTCGGCTGAGGCTTTCGTGCGCAAGCTCAAGGACATCAACAAGCGCCTCTTCGCGGCCCATCTGCCCGAGTTCGAGAAGATGCACGTCTCGGCCAGCATCGGCGGCGTGATGGCCGCCGGCATCCCCATCAGCGATGCCCTGCCCATCGCCGACAAGCGGATGTACCTTGCAAAACACAGCAAGAACACTGTCGTCACCGAGGACATCGCCCCCGATGCCGTCCGCTCTGAAAATGACCACCGTCCGATGGTGCTCATCGTGGACGACTCCCCCATGAACCGTGACATCCTTTCGGAGATCCTCTGCGATGATTTCGAGATCCTGGAAGCTCCCAACGGCCCCAAGTGCCTCGAGCTTCTGAACGCCTGGGGCTCGGATATTTCCATCGTGCTGCTGGACATCGTGATGCCCGACATGGACGGCTTCGATGTCCTCTCCCGGATGTCCGCCCAGGGCTGGCTCGAGGACATCCCCGTCGTGATGATCTCCAGCGAGGATTCCTCCCAGACCGTCCGCCGCGCCTACGAGCTGGGTGCTTCGGACTACATCAGCCGCCCCTTCGATGCCCGCATCGTCCACCGCCGCGTCTCCAATGTCACCCGGCTCTACGCCCGTCAGCGCCGTCTCAGTGCGCTGGTGTCCCAGCAATTCTATGACCGGGAGAAGAACGACCAGATGATGATCGGCATCCTCGGCCAGGTCATGGAGATCCACAACAGCGAGAGCATCCACCACATCTCCCGGGTGCAGCGCATCACCAGCATCCTGCTGGAGCGTCTGTGCCAGAAGACCGACATCTACGGCCTGAGCGGAATGGACCGCTACCTCATCACGACGGCCTCTTCCCTCCATGACATCGGCAAAGTTGCTATCGACGACCGCATCCTCAACGCCCACGACCTGACGCCAGAACAAACTGCCATCCTCCACACCCACCCCATTCTGGGTGCGCAGATGCTGGAAAATCTGTCCCAGTATCAGGACGAGCCGCTGGTGAAGTTTGCGATCCAAATCTGCCGCTGGCACCATGAGCGCTGGGACGGCAGCGGCTATCCCGATGGCCGGAGGGGCGATGACATCCCCATCGCAGCACAGGTGGTAGCGCTGGCGGATGCCTATGACGGTCTGGTCGGCAAGCGGGACAAGCACGAGGCCCTCTCGCAGGAAGAAGCGGTCGCTGAGCTGACCGCAGGAAAGCGCGGTGCTTTCAATCCGCTGCTGCTGGAATGCCTGCGCGACGTAGAAGACCGGCTCGCGGAGGAGACTGAGGGAGATACCCCCGCCCCCCCCCCGAAAAAAGGAATTCTCTTTGACGAAACTGTTCTTGAGTGAGGTATAAAAATGACGTTGGAACAAGTATATGCAGCCATTGGCGGCGATTACAAGGGCGTGATGGAGCGTCTGCCCAGTGCTGACTTTGTCCGCCGCTTCGCGCTGAAATTTCTACAGGACGACAGCTTCCCGAACCTGAAAAAGGCGCTGGAAGAGAAGGATGCCCCGACAGCATTCCGTGCCGCTCACACCCTGAAGGGCGTCTGCCAGAACCTCGGCTTCGATGCACTGTACGCCCCGTCCAGTGCTCTGACGGAAGCCCTCCGCGGCGGCAGCCTTGACGGTGCCGACGAGCTGTTTCCTCCGGTAGAGAAAGAATATCAGCGTGTGGTCGAGGCGCTGAAAGCATTAGAATAACGAAAAAACACCCGCAGTGCATCAGCATTGCGGGTGTTTTTCTATTGGATGAATATCAGGAAATATCTGTCATTATTTCCGGCTTGCCAGCAGAGCCTCGATCTTCTTGATGGGGTCGATGATGCTGGAAACGGACATGTCATGGTTCAGGGCCACGACGAAGTATGCGGCGTACTTGGAGACGTCAACATCGACGTACCAGTCACGGGTCAGCAGCTCAGGCATACGGTAGGTCAGGTTGGTGCCGGTGACGTAGTCCAGAATGCCGTCGGCCACAGCCTTGTCGAACTTCTCGAGGCCGCTGGTGAAGAGCGGGAAGGTGGCGTTGGCGATGATGCGCTTTGCGCCGCGCTCTTTCAGGTTGGTGGCAACTTCCAGCATACTCTCGCCGGAAGCGATAATGTCGTCAGCGACGAAGACGGTCTTGCCCTCGACGGAATCGCCCAGATACTCGTGAGCGACGATGGGGTTGCGGCCATTGACCACGCGGGTGTAATCGCGGCGCTTGTAGAACATACCCAGATTGCAGCCCAGCACGCTGGAGAAGTACATGTTGCGGCTCATAGCACCCTCGTCGGGGCTGACCACGATGAACTTGTCCTTGTCGAAGCTGATCTCGGGGTTCTTCTTGAGCAGGTTCTTCAGGACCTGATAGGTGGGCATCGCATTGTCGAAGCTCATCAGAGGCACAGCGTTCATCAGGCGGGGGTCGTGAGCATCAAAGGTGATGATGTTCTTGACGCCCATGGCCTGCAGCTCCTGCAGAGCCACAGCGCAGTCCAGACTCTCGCGGGACACGCGGCGGTGCTGACGGCCACCGTACAGGCTGGGCATGATGACAGACACACGGTGTGCCTTACCGGCCACGGCCTGGATGAGGCGTTTCAGGTTGGCGAAGTGGTCATCCGGAGACAGGTGGTTCTCATAGTTGAACAGCTTGTAGGTCACGCTGTAGTTGCCGGGATCAACAACGATGAAAATATCGTCGCCGCGCACCGACTCCTTGACCAGACCCTTGGCGTCGCCGCTCTGGAAGCGGGGGCAGGCGCTCTCGATGATAAAGCTATTGGTCTGGTAGCCGGCCTCGCTGGCCCAGCGCACCAGATGCTTGTCGATGAGGTTGGTCAGCTCCTCGGCGCCCGGGCAGGCGATGAGGCGCAGGTCGGCGACCTGAGGCTGGTGGAAGCAATCCTTAGGGATAATGACAGACATAATTATAGCTCCTTAAAGTTTCTTTTATCAGTTGATAAAATCAGACGTTGAAGTGCATATCCGCTATTTATTCTATCACATTTTCGGCGTTTCGACACTAGAAACTTGCATCCAACCTGCATTTTCTGCGCCTTGCACATCTCTTTTTCGAAAAAGAGCCGGAGACTATGTGTTTTTTACAAAAACCATACATTCTCCGGCTCAAAAGTCATTCTTTTAAGTTTTTACTCTTACAGGGCAGCGACAGCAGCCTTCAGCTCTTCGACGCGGTCGGTGTTCTCCCACTTCACGCCCAGGTCCTCGCGGCCCATGTGGCCATAAGCAGCCAGCTTGCGGTAGATGGGCTTGCGCAGGTCGAGGTCGCGGATGATGGCGGCGGGGGTCAGGTCGAAGACCTTCTCCACAGCCTGCTCGATCTTCTCGTCAGCCACGACGCCGGTGCCGAAGGTGTCCACCATGATGGAGACGGGCTTTGCCACACCGATGGCGTAAGCCACCTGCACCTCGCACTGCTTGGCCAGACCAGCGGCCACGATGTTCTTGGCCACCCAGCGGGTCGCATAAGCGGCGCTGCGGTCCACCTTGCTGGGGTCCTTGCCGGAGAAAGCACCGCCGCCGTGGCGTGCGTAGCCGCCGTAGGTATCGACGATGATCTTACGGCCGGTCAGACCGGTGTCGCCCTGAGGGCCGCCCACGACGAAGCGACCGGTGGGGTTGATATAATACTTGGTGTTCTCGTCCAGCAGCTCGGCGGGGATGGTGGCCTTGATGACCTTCTCCATCACGTCGGCGCGCAGCTGCTCCATGCTGACGGCATCGCTGTGCTGGCTGGAAATGACCACAGCGTCCACGCGGACGGGCTTGCCGTCCACATACTCGACAGTGACCTGGCTCTTGCCGTCCGGACGCAGATAGTCCAGCTCGCCGCTCTTGCGGACTTCGGTCAGCTTCTTGGCCAGCTTGTGGGCCAGGCTGATGGGCATGGGCATCAGCTCGGGGGTCTCGTCGCAGGCATAACCGAACATCATGCCCTGATCGCCGGCACCGCCGACCTCATCGTTGGTGCCGAGGGCGATGTCGGGGCTCTGGCCGTCGATGTTGGAGATGACGGCGCAGGTGTCGGCATCGAATCCGAACTTTGCGCGGGTGTAGCCGATGTCAGCCACGACCTCGCGGACGATCTTCTGGAAATCGACGTAGCAGTTGGTGGTGATCTCGCCCATGATGTGGACGAGGCCGGTGGATGCGCAGGTCTCGCAGGCCACGCGGGCGTCGGGGTCATGGGTCAGGATCTCGTCGAGGATGGCGTCGGAGATCTGGTCACAGATCTTGTCGGGATGGCCCTCGGTGACGGACTCAGAAGTAAACAGACGGTGCTTTGCCATTTTTGTACCTCCTTGGCGTTGGGGTGTGTGTATCGATATTGACAGCTTCCTACTCGTTCATCAAGTTTATGCAATTAAAAACGCTCAGAACCGAAGCTCTGAGCGTTGCACTCTTATCTTTCGGTTTCCCGCAGGATTTGGCACCTTATGCTCACACACAGGTTGTCGGGCTTCACAGGGCCTGTACCCTCAGCCGCTCTTGATAAGTCGGTATTCAGTTTGTCCGGGTAATATCTTATCATTGCTTCGTCGAAATGTCAAGAAGAGTCGCACTCTTTTTTGACATTTCGCGCAGATCGATAAGGATCAATAACCCTTTGCCTGCTCGCCGTTCAGGATCTTGACGGCGCGGGAGGTGCCCAGACGGTCTGCACCGAGGGCGAGGAACTTCTCCATATCCTCGACGGTGGAGATGCCGCCGGCGGCCTTGACCTTGCAACGGCCGGCCACGCCCTTGACCATCAGTTCCACGTCGTGGAAGTTTGCGCCGGCGGTGGAGAAGCCGGTGCTGGTCTTGATGTAGTCAGCGCCTGCCTCGCAGACGATGTCGCACATCTTGCGCTTCTCGTCGTCGGTCAGCAGACAGGTCTCGATGATGACCTTCAGGACCTTATCGCCCACAGCCTGCTTGACGGCGCGGATGTCCTCGCGGACGGCGTCGTACTCGCCGTTCTTCAGGCGGCCGATGTTGATGACCATATCCACCTCGGCAGCGCCGTTCTCGATGGCAGTCTTGGCCTCAAAAGCTTTGGAAGCGGTGTCCATTGCGCCCAGAGGGAAACCGACCACACAGCAGACCGGGATGCGGCCCGCCATGTACTCGACAGCCTGCTTCACATAGCAGGTGTTGATGCAGACAGAAGCCGTGTGGTTGGCGATGGCCTCGTCGCACAGGGTCTGGATCTGGGGCCAGGTAGCCTCAGGCTTGAGCAGGGTGTGATCGACGTGGGACAGGATCTCTTCACGATTCATACTTTTTTCCTCCTGAATCGAAGTTGTTTTGAAAACAGCTTCTTAGTTCTTGGTGGCACGGCGTACCTTCGCCATGCCGACAGCGCTCAGGGCAATGGCCGTTGCAGACACCGTTGCGCCGATGATGCCCAGCACCAGACCGGAGACCAGAAATGCAAAACCTTTCAGACCACGTTTCATAATACCGTACCTCCTGAAATTATATCAGATATTTTTCTGCCGCCGACAGAAAAATATCTCACTTACGCTTAAAAACGATGAGCTTGCTGAACACATAATTCAGCACGACCACCACCACGTTAGAGAACACCTTCACCGCCATGCCCCAAAGCGCCTGGGCATCGTAGAAGCTGGTGACAAAGATGGCCGTCGGGCCGTCGGCACCGCCAATGATGGCAATGGCGGCAGAGCCGTCGGAGATGGAGGGAGCGGGCGCTGCGCCGCCGGTGGCCATGTGCAGCACCGTATCCGGGCCAAACCAGCCAGCCAACAGGCTCAGCGCACCGTTCATAAAGCTCTCCACCAGAGCCGCCCCCTGGGCGGCCAGCAGGTTGCCGAAGATCATCATGATGGCGGCATCCAATACCAGTGTACCCAGACGGCAGGTGACGAATGCACCAAATTCTTTCAGCGCTTCTCTGCCCTGCGTCCGGCTGGCGAAGACGAACGCCCGGTTGGTGACGTAGGCGAACAAAATGCAGATGACATTGTCCAGCACATTGCCCCAGCTGTTGGCAGCTTCGTAGCCGAACAGGCGGCTGAACAGCGCATACAGTACGATGTTCAGCAATGTGGTCAGCACACCGAAAACGAGATAAGCCAGCACCTCGCGGTGCTTTATAAACCAGTTTTTCATAATTGTACAAAAACAGCCCCGCCGCCGTTTTCCCGGCAACGGGGCTGTAGTTCGCATTGTGTCTGATGAGACTATGCTGCGGGCTGATTACTCAGCGTCGTCGTTCAGCAGAGCCTTCATGGACAGGCTGATACGCTTCTTGTCGAAGTCAACATCCAGCAGCTTCACGTCGACCATATCGCCGACCTTCAGTGCGTCGGAGACCTTCTCAACGCGGTCATTGCTGATCTCGCTGATGTGGACCAGACCGTCAACACCCGGCAGGATGCGGACGAATGCACCGAACTTGGTCAGGGACACGACCGGAGCATGGAAGGTGCTACCGATGGGGTAGTTGTTCTTCAGCTGCTCCCAGGGGTTGTCCTCAGCCTTCTTGTAGCCCAGAGAGACCTTGTGGTTCTCGGTGTCGATATCCTTCACATACACCTCGATGGTGTCGCCAACGGAGACGACCTCAGAGGGATGCTTGATGCGGTTCCAGCTCAGCTCGCTGATGTGGCACAGACCGTCCACACCGCCGATGTCAACGAATGCACCGTAAGAGGTCAGGCTCTTGACGACGCCAGTGTAGGTCTTGCCGACCTCGACGCTTGCCCAGAACTCCTCACGCTTAGCCTTGTTCTGCTCAGCGGTGACCTTGTTGATGCTGCCGACGATCTTGCGGCCGGAGCACTCGGTGACGACCAGCTGAACGTGCTGGCCGACCAGAGCAGTGTAGTCCTCGTCGCGGCGCATAGTGGCCTGAGAACGGGGGACGAACACCTTGACGCCCTTGACGTTGACGACAACGCCGCCCTTGTTGAACTCGGTGACGTCGCCCTCGACGACCTCGCCGGACTCAGCTGCCTTGGCGATCTCTTCCATGCCCTTGCGAGATGCGAGCTTCTTGCGGGAGAGCTGGATGACGCCATCCTGATCCATAACCTTCTCGACGATGAGGTCCAGCTCATCGCCAACTTTCACCAGGTCCTCGACCTTGGCGGAGGAATCATCGGTCAGCTCGCTCAGCTTGACAAAGCCGGTCTGCTTAGCTCCGATATCCACCTGGATCTCGTTGGCAGAGATGCTGGTCACGATTCCTTTCACAATACTGCCTGCATGAACACGCTTTTCCTCGGATGCGTTCAGCATCTCCTCAAAGCTCATGCTGTCATTGATTTCTGCGCTCATACTGTTAAGTACCTCCTCAATAATAGACGATGGCGTTGAAGCCCCGGCTGTGACGCCCGCCGTCTTTACATCTGCAAACCATTCCGGCCGAAGTTCGCTCGCTGTCTCGACCGTTACGGCTCGCGTATGCTTTGCGGCGACCTGTACCAGCTTTTGGGTATTGGAAGAATGATGACCGCCAATGACAACAATGATGTCGCATTGTTGGCTGAGGTCTTCCGCTTCCTGTTGCCTCGCCCACGTCGCATTACATATTGTATCAAAAATTCGGGCGTTTGTATAGGCTTTTTTGAGAAACTCCGAACTTTCTTGCCATTTTGTTACCTGAAATGTGGTCTGTGCAACTGCAAAAATGGGCTTTTGGGGGTCCGAAGGCCCTTTCCACGCCTTCAGCTGGGCCAAATCGCTGAAAACGAATACCTCTCCCCGGGTATGTCCGACGATGCCCTGCACCTCCGGATGGGACGCATCACCGGCCACCACGAGCACTGCACCGGCGGCTTCGGCCTCGGAAGCGATCTTCTGTATCTTCTTCACGAAGGGGCAGGTGGCATCGTGATAAGTGCAGCCCCGGGCTTCCAGCTCGTCGTAAATGCTGCGGGGGACACCGTGGCTGCGGATGACCACCTCGTAGCCCGTAGGGACATCAGCGGGGGTGTCTGCTACCAGTGCGCCCCGGCGCTCAAGGTCTTCCACGGTCTGGGGGTTGTGGATGAGGGGGCCGAGGGTGGCCACCTTGCGGCCCTCATCCAGCAGACCGTAGGTCAACTTGACCGCGCGGTCCACGCCGAAGCAGAAACCCGCAGTCTTTGCAAGTCTGATTTCCATTGTACTCTCCTAAATTCAACCTCTCCGTCACCGCTGCGCGATGCCGCCTTCCTTACCGAGGGGAGGCTTTGGCATTCCGCAAGGCTTCATCTCTTCGTCAGAGGGCTTCCCTATTAGGGGCAACAGCGACGACCGCCGCCAGTGGCGGAAACAGGGAGTCGCTGTTGGGGCAGCGGCCAGCGAGACGCAAGCAATGCGAAGCGGATGCTGGGAGCCGCAACTCGGCCTTGTCGAGCGATAGCGAGACTGAGAGGTTCATCACAATTCACTCCACGCATCCAGAACGGCCTGCTTATTTTCCCGCAGTTTCTTTATGTCGCGGCGGCCTTCCATTGCAAACTGTGCAGCGGGCATGGGCTCGCCGAAGATGACACGCACCTTGCAGAACAGCTTCATCTTACCATCAGGGGTGTCGTAGTAGATACGGCAAGGCACGACGTCCACATTTGCTGCCGCCGCGATGACGAAGAGGCCGCTCTTGAGGGGAAGGAACTTTCCCTCCTGCTCCCGCGTACCCTCCGGAAAGAGCAGCAGTGTACCGCCCTCCTGACACTTTTTCACGGTGTCGTCGATGACACTGACCTCTTCTTTCGTGCCGCGGACACAGACTGCACCGGCGCACCGGAAGAACCACGACAGGAATGCGTTTATCTCGAACAGCTCTTTCTTGGCAAACACGGTCATCCGCTGGCCCCAGAATCGGGCGATGACGACGAACACCGGGTCGATGGCTGAGATATGGTTGGGGGCAATGATGCAGCCCTTCGTGCCGATTTTTTTCAGGTTCTCCCTGCCCTCACACCGGACGCGGAAGCCGATGTGGAACACCAGCCATGCCAGCGGGACCAGAATATAATATAGTATCATCTGACCTTCTCCGTGATAATTTTCTTCATGGCCTCAAAGCTCTGCTCAAAATTCAGCTCCGAAGTGTCCAGCAGCACGGCATCGTCTGCCTGCTTGAGGGGGGCTGCGGCGCGGTGGGTGTCCTGATAGTCGCGCTGCTTGACGTCGGCCAGCACATCTTCGTAGGGGGTATCGATGCCCTTCTGCTGGTACTCCTTCCAGCGGCGGGTGGCGCGGGCCTCCGGGCTGGCGGTGAGGAAGATCTTCACAGTCGCATTGGGCAGCACCACGGTGCCGATGTCGCGGCCATCCATCAGGATGTTCTGCGTCTTGGCCATGTCCCGCTGCATCTCCAGCAGGAAGGCGCGCACCGCCGGATTTGCACCCACGGCAGAAGCCGCCATTCCCACCTCTTCGGTGCGGATGGCCGTGCTGACGTCCTCGCCATTCAGATAGATATGCTGTTCACCCTCGATAAAAGCAAACTCGAGGGTGATATTGGGCAGCAGCGCATCGACTGCCTCGTTGTCCTTCGGTTCTTTGCCCGCGCGGAGGGCATAAAGGCCGATGGTACGGAACATCGCACCGGTGTCCACATAAATGTAGCCGAAGTCCGCAGCCAGACGCCGCGCCAGCGTAGATTTGCCTGCGCCCGCAGGCCCGTCAATCGCAACAGAAATCATTTTTATATCTCCTTCTCTATGAATCTGAAATTTCCAGCCGCTTAAACCTCTCCGTCACGGCTGACGCCGTTCCACCGCTGGCGGCAGTCGTTGTTGTTGCCCTAACGAGGGGCCGTCTGCGAAGCAGACTGAGAGGTCATTCCAGATGATTCGCAAAACTCTGTGCCGTGCAGAATGCGATTTGCAGATTGTAGCCGCCGGTATAGGCGTCCACATCCAGCACCTCGCCTGCAAAGTAGAGGCCGAGGGCCTTTTTGCTCTGCATGGTCTTGGGGTCAACCTCCCGCACCGACACGCCGCCTGACGTGATGACTGCGTGTGCCAAATCGCCCCGGGCGTCGATAGTCACCCGCCAGTGCTTCATCAGCTGTACCAGTTCCCGCTTCTGCTCCCGGGTGATCTGGTTTGCCCTGGTGGCCGGGTCGATGCCCCAGCGGGCCACCATGACCGGCTGCATACTGGACGGCAGCAGCTTCACCAGTGCGCCCTGCGCCGCGTGGTTCGCCAGAAGGGCAAAGTCCCGGGTGATGCGGTCATAAAGCTGTTCCTCACTGAGGGCAGGCTTCAAATCAATAAAAGCTTCGTACTTGTGCTTTTTCATGTCGCCCAGATGGCTCGACGCGCTGAGGGTCAGCGGCCCGCTGATGCCGAAGTGGGTGAACAGCATCTCGCCCTGCTCCTCGAAGATAGGTTTGCCGTCCTCGTGGAGGGTAAGAGTCACGTTCTTGAGGGCGAGGCCCATCATCTTCTTGCAGTCGGCGTCATGGCTCACGAGGCTGACAAGGCTGGGGACAGGCTCCACGAGGGTGTGGCCCGCCTGCTGGGCCAGCTTGTAGCCGTCGCCGGTGGAGCCGGTGGTGGGGTAGCTCAGGCCGCCCGTTGCCACCAGCACGGCGTCCGCCTTGTACTCCCGGCCCGAAGTTCCCCGTACACCCACGCAGCGATAGGCCGGGCCGGGCTTTTTCTTTTTCGGGTGGCGCGGATTTTCCGGCGCGGCAGGCGCTTCTTCCGGCTGGGCCAGCGGCTCCAGCAGCAGCTTTTTTGCCCCGTCGTGGACGATGTCCGCTCCATCTGCGTACCGCAGAAGAGCCTGCCGAATCTCTTCGGCCTTATCTGACACCGGGAACACCCGGCGTCCGCGCTCCACTTTCAGCTCCACACCGAGAGACTCAAACAGCTCCATCGTCTTGGCCGGCGGGAAAGCCCCCAGCGACGAGAACAAAAAGCGGGGGTTCGTCCGCACATGGTGCAGAAATTCCTCTGCGGTGCAGTCGTTGGTCACATTGCAGCGGCCCTTGCCGGTGACGAGAATTTTCTGAGCCGGCTTTTCCATATGTTCCAGCACCGTCACCTCATGCCCCTGCCGCAGGGCCGCGCCCGCCGCCATCAGGCCGGCAGCACCGCCGCCTACCACTAAGACCTTCATGTTTCGTTTCCTCCGCTTTTTCTTCTGTCTTCACACTTATTCTAGTTTATCATACCAGAATCGACCGCCAAAAGCAATGTGAAAAAAACAGGTACAGCGTTCTGCTGCACCTGCCCGGAAAATTTTGCTTATTTCATGGCCTTGATGGGGTCGAGATACTTTTCGCCCTCCATGACTTCCAAGTGGATGTGGCTCTCCTCGGCACACTCACAGCTCACGCTGCCCACCTTGCCGATGGTCTGCCCGACCGAGACGGTGTCGCCCTTCTTCACCTTGGCATCCGTCGTACCGCAGACCCGCCAGATCCTGCCGGAAGCATCTTCGATGGCGACCACAGGCCCCCACTTGTCGTCCGTGCCGGTCT
This sequence comes from Faecalibacterium longum CLA-AA-H243, assembly GCF_020687245.1. Lineage (GTDB taxonomy): Bacteria > Bacillota > Clostridia > Oscillospirales > Ruminococcaceae > Faecalibacterium > Faecalibacterium longum. The sequence continues at coordinate 16,486 of NZ_JAJEQG010000011.1, forward strand.
CCACCACCTTGCCTGCCGCCGGGGCGGTCACTTCCGCGCCCCTGCTGGCGGCGTAGTCCACACCGTTGTGGGTGCGCCAGTCACCCAGCGTCTTGCTGTAGACCAGCTCATCGCCGCTGTAGCTGTTTAAGACGCGCCCCGAGACAGGCTGCGTGGAGGCAGGCGCAGCCGAACTGCTGGCAGGCAAGGACTCGGTTTGCAGCGCGGAGGGTTCGCGCACCGAACCAGACCCAGACCGCGCACCAGAAGAGGACGCAGCCCCACCGGACGAGCTGTCGGCTTTTGGCACATTGGCCACACTGTTTGCTGCGGGTGCGTTCTGCTGCTGCCATTCGGCTTCCTCCTCTCCGGCAACGCCGGGCGATGTGTTGATGCCCTCGTCGATGCCGGGGGCGGTGCTGGACGGGCTTCGCACCGCGTCCAGATCTTGCTTCAGCTCATTGCGCACCGTGCGCACAGCCCACACACCGGCCGCTGCCGCCGCCAGCAGGCAGGCGGTAAGCACCAGCGCAAAGGCTTTGTCCCGCAAAAACTTTCTGAATTGCTCCATCGTTCGTTACTCCAATCCATCTTTGTGTACGGAATCGTTTCTTTGGTGGTAGTTTGGAGCGGCAGAGCGGGGTTTATTCATAAGGACGAAAAAAGGCCCCGGCGGACCGGGGCCTAACGGGTTCATGATTCAGTGGGCGGGCATTGCTGCGGCTGAGGCTCAATCCTTACTAGCACCTTCGCCCATGCCATTGTCACCCGGCTGATACTTCGGATTCGTTACAGCAGTGGTCTGGAAGAGCGCGATCATGTACTTCTTACCGCCAACCTCGCCGGTCGCAACGGCAACATAAGATTTGTCACCCACAGTCCAATTAGGCTCACCATTATCCCACTCCGTGTCAGGAGCATTGATGGGGCCTATGGAAGTCATCAGCTGACCTGCATAGTAAATGTTCTTATTGCTACTTGCAGACAGCGTTGCGCTAATATCGGCAAAGCCACACTCATACAGCGGCGAACCATCACCAACATTTGCTTGAGTAAACTTCGCTGCCCAAGCCCCCAGCTTCAGCCTTGCAGCTTTATCTTTCATAATGGCGTTGTACACATCATCGAAGTCCTTGGCATCTCCAAAATCGATGCCCTTGCCGACCTCATCCACGGTCTTCACCAGTGCGTTTACCTGTTCCTGCAATTCTTTATTGCCCTTTTCGAAGGTAGTATCCACACCATAGACCTTCGCCCAGTCATTCAGCGCATCGAGCATTTTCACGGTAGCCACACTATTGCTGTTGTTACAGCCCGTCAGGACGGACAGTGCCAGCACGCCCGCGAGGGCTGCGGCGAGAACCTTTTTGAACAGTTTCATTCGAAACCCCTCCTCAATAAAAATAAGCTCTGTGTGCTGCTGCCGCAAACATCATCTGCCGCATCACCACACAAATTTTACCCCCCCCCGGCATTCTGTCAACCTTTCCCTCGATTTTTGGCAAATCGCACAGTTATCATGATTCAAAGCAGGCATTCTGACAAAAAAGAGCCGCCGTGCAAACGCTCTGCACGGCGGCTACGAAAAATTTGATTTAATTGTTGCGGCTGCGGCTGTTCATGCCCAGCAGACGGACAACGTACAGGAAGATGTTGATGAAGTCCAGATACAGGGTTAGTGCGCCATAGATGGAAGCCTTCTCGGCCAGCTCAGCGTCGCCTGCATAGTAGGCGTAGATCTGGCGGAGCTTCTGGGTATCATAGGCGGTGAGCAGCATGAACACCACCAGGCCGATGCCGCAGTAGAGCACCGAGGTGCCGAAGCCAAAGCCGAAGAGCGCACCCACGAGGCTGGTGACAATCATGGCCACCAGAGCCATCATGAGGCGGGGACCCCAGCCGGTGAGGTCTTTATGGGTAGTGGTGCCGTACACAGCCATGAGGCCGAAGTAGACCGCCGTGGCGAGGAAGGCCATGACCAGCGTGCCTACCGAGAACATCAGGAAGTAGTAGCTCAGGACCATGCCGTTCAGGATGGCGTATCCGAAGAACGCGGCTCTTGCACCGTCGATGGACATCTTCTGCACCCGGGCGCTGAGCATGAACACCAGCGCCAGCTCACCGATGGTAAGCAGGAAGTAAAGCGAATCGACCAGATAGATAAGGGACGTGGTCGCCGTGATATAGGCCATTGCGAAGGTGACGAGCAGGCCGCCGGCCATCCAGCGGTAGGTGCGGGTCATATAGTCCGATGCGCTCATCGAAGGCTCCGCATAGCCGCGGTCATAGTTGTTGTAATCCATAAGGAATCCTCCATTCAAAATCAGGGCATCGGCATCGGCCTTGCCCCGGTCTACGAAATATAGTATACTGCATAGAAATGAACGATTCATGAAAAAGGCTGTGATATTTGATGTCCCTCGGACTTTATCTGCATATCCCTTACTGTTTTTCCAAATGCCGGTACTGTGATTTTTACTCCGCCCCCGGCCAGCGCGGCGTCCCCCGGGCCTATGTGGACGCCCTTTTGCGGGAACTCTCCCGGTTTGCGCCGGACGCGCCCCTGCGGCCGAACACCCTTTATTTCGGCGGTGGAACGCCCAGTCTGCTGGACCCGGCAGACGCCGCCCGGCTCATCGACGCCGCGCAGCCCCTGCCCGGGGCCGAGATCACGCTGGAAGCCAACCCTGAGACCGTGACCGAAGACTCTCTCCGGGCATTCCGGGAGGCGGGCGTCAACCGCATTTCCTTCGGCGTCCAGTCGGCCCGGGACAGCCAGCTCAAGACGCTGGGCCGCCCCCACACGGCAAAGCAGGCGCGGGCCGCTTTCTCCGCCGCACGCCGTGCCGGGTTCGAGAACATCAGCGGCGACATCATGCTGGCCCTGCCCCATTATACGCAGGCCGAGTTCGACGAGACGCTGGAGCTTATCGAGGATGGCGGCGCGGCCCACATTTCCGCCTACCTCTTGAAGATCGAGCCCGACTCCGCCTTTGGCCGGACGCCCCCCGAGGGTCTGCCCACCTCCGACGAGGCGGCAGATTTTTACCTCTACGCCGTCGAGCAGCTGGAACATCATGGCTACCGGCAATATGAGATCTCCAACTTCGCCCGCCCGGGCTATGAGGGAAAGCATAACCTCATCTACTGGGACTGCGGCGACTATCTGGGCATCGGCCCTGCGGCCCACTCCTGCATGGGCGGCAAACGGTTCTACTACCCCGCCGACACCGAAGCCTTTCTGCGGGACGAGGCCGCGCCCGTCATGGACGGCGGCTGCGGTGCGGAGGATTATCTCATCTTGCAGCTGCGTCTGCGCAAAGGTCTGAGCCTCGACGAATACAAAAAACGCTATGGCAGGGAGTTCTCCACTTCGCAGCTGTCCTTTGTGAAAAACTGCGTGAAGAGCGGCTACGCCAACTTTGACGGCCACACCCTCGCCCTCACGCCTGCCGGGCTCATCGTACAGAACAGCATCCTTGCCGAGCTGCTGTGAGCCTCAGTGAACAGCAAAGCTCATCACCGCCAGCACAAAAACACCGATGATGCTGGTAATGCGGCTCACCCTCTGCATCGCGTAATACCATTCGGTTGGCTCACCGCCGTACACTTCCAGCCCGTGGCGGAGGTTCCAGAACAGCAGCGGGAACCGGACATCCAGCACAAGGAGCACCACCAGCGCCCCTATCGGCAGCAGGAACGCCACGCTGCCCCGGCTCTCCCGCCGCCCGCCGACGGCCACATTATAGAGCCAGTTACAACTGGGCCAGAGGTCGGATCTCCGGTATTCGCCGTTGACGATGACGTTCACCTCGTCGGCAAGGCCCCCATCGTCTTCCCTCCACAGGATGGCGTCGCCGGGGTCGCCCAGCGCGGTCCCGGTAAAAATGACCACTCCGTCCTGCTCAATTTTTACGCCCGGGTCGCTCATGCCTTCGGCTTTCGATTCGAGCCGATAGTGCCGCGTTTCTCCGTCCATCGTGAAATCCACTTCCGCACCGTTTTCCGTCTGAGCAACCTGCATGGTGTAGGCGGCATACGCATCCTTGCCCGAAAAGCTGCCGTCGGCCTGACGATACAAAAAGGCATCCCGCAGCCAGACGCCCGGGCGGAGGGCGGCCCAGAGATAGAGCACAGCGAGAAGCAGCGCGGTAAGAACGCAGAGCAGGCAGCTCGTCTTTTTCTCCATGGTCAGGCTCCTTTCGTTTCAGCCCAGTTCGATTATTTTCCACCCCAGCTCCCGGATGGCTTCTTGATCATGGGTCGCCAGCAGGGTGGGCTTTGTGCCGCAGCGTGCCTTGAGCATGGCTGCGGCTTTTTTCATGACGGCGGGATCCATGCCGGTGAAGGGCTCATCTAACAGAAGCGTGTCGCTCTCGGCCCAGAGAGCGCGCAGCAAGGCGGTGCGGCGCTTCTGTCCGCCGGAGAGCTTCCGGGCAGGCAGGGCAAGGGCCTCGTCATCTAGTCCCAATTGTATAAGGTCATCTCGTATCTGCTCTTTGTATTGTATTTTGACCTTGTACTGTTCTGCGTTCAGCACCAGCGCCACATTCTCTTCGGCGGTCAGCTGGGGGCAGAGCCTGTCTTCCTGAAAGACCGCGCCGACCCGGCCCACGCCCTCCACGCTGCCGGAGGTGGGCGCTTCCAGCCCCATCAGGATGCGGAGCAGGGTCGTCTTGCCCCAGCCGCTTGGCGCCCAGAGCACCGCCGGGTCGTCCACAGTAAGAGAGAGGTTTTCGAAGAGGATTTTCTCTCCGAATTGTTTAGACAGATTTTTTATTTCCAGTTTGTTGTTGGTTTCACTCATTTTTCAGCCCCCTCTTCTCCCAGAACTGCCGCTACCGCTTTATCCAGCAGAGCGAGGAACAGCTTTTCGAATACGGCGCTCAGCAGGATGATGACGAAGGTCCAGGCAAACAGCTCCCCGGTGGAAAGGGTAATTTTTGCCCGGTAAAGCGCGTCGCCGATGCTGCCGTCCGGCAGTCCGATGACCTCTGCTGCTACGCCGCTCTTCCAGCAGATGCCCAGCGCCACGCTGCATCCCTGCCGGAACGCGGGCAGCACCGCCGGGAGCCAGACCGCCCGCAGACGCCGCCCCAGAGGCAGACGGAACACCTGCGCCATTTCGAGAAGCTGGCGGTCAGCACTCCCGATGCCGGTACGCACTGCGCTGTAGAGGACGGGCAGCACCATCAAAAAGCTGATAAGGACGGACAGCGACGAGCCGCTGACCCACACCAGCGCCAGAATGATGAAGCTCGCCACCGGAGTAGCCTTGACCAGCTGCATCACGGGGGCGAGAAGGGCGTCCACCCACTCCCACTTTTCGGCGGCTACCGCCAGCACCGCGCTGGACAGAACGCCCAGCCCGAAGCCTAACAGGATGCGCCCGGCGCTGAAACCGATGCGCTGCCAGAACTCGGCCTGCGGCAGCAGCTCCACCAGCGTACCGATGGCCTGCACCGGCGAGACAAGAAAGACTTCCTGCCCGATGGCCGCAGCCGCCGCCTGCCAGACGCCCAGCCAGAACACCGACGCCGCTAAGATTTGAATGCGGCGTTTTTTTGTTTTATCCATGTATTTCTTTGCTCCTGTTCGTTTTCTCGCTTTCAGAATATCACATCATGTATGAGAATACAATCCTTCATCTTTTCTTCTCTTGACATGAAGGTCATAAAACACTACACTGGAATAAAGTAATCCTTATTCTACGTGCCTCCGCGCACAGCTGGGAGAGATGACCATGCACGATTCCGCTCAGGCCCTCCGGGGCAAAAAGCTCCTTCTGGTGGGGTTCACCCTGTTCTCGATGTTCTTCGGGGCAGGCAACCTCATCTTCCCGCCCTTCCTCGGCGCACAGGCCGGGACGGCGCTCTGGTCCGCTTTTGTGGGCTTTGCCGTCAGCGCCATCGGTCTGCCCATCGCGGGCGTGGCCGCAGTGGCCCGGGCGGGCGGTCTGCCTGCGCTGGCCGGGCGGGTCCATCCCCGCTTCGCACAGGTGTTCGCTGTGCTGGTCTATCTGTCCATCGGTCCCTGCCTCGCGATCCCCCGCACGGCCAGCACCTCGTTTGAGATGCTGACGCCGCTTGTGGGGCGGAGCGCACCGGGACAGTTCATCTACTCCCTCGTGTTCTTTGCTGCGGCGTACTTCGTGGCCCTCAAGCCCGAAAAGCTGACCCAGCGGCTGGGCCGCATCCTCTGCCCTGCCCTGCTGGTGCTCATCGTGGTGCTGTTCGCGGGCTGCATCCTCCGCCCGGCCTCGCCCGGCTACGGCACGCCTGCCGAGGCTTACGCCGCTCTCCCCGCCGCACAGGGCGTGCTGGACGGCTATCAAACCATGGACGCGCTGGCAGCGCTCAACTTCGGCGCGGTCATCGCGCTGAACATTCAGGCGGTGGGCATCACGGAAGAAGCTGCCGTCCGGCGCGGCACCATCCGGGCCGGGTTCATCGCGGGCGGGATGCTGCTGGTGGTCTACGCCATGCTGACCCACATCGGCGGCATCTCGGGGGCCGCGTTCCCCGGCAGTGACACCGGCGCCTCCGTCCTGACGGCACTGGCCGACGGCCTGTTTGGCCGGGTGGGACAGGTGCTTCTGGCCGTTATCTTCGTCATCGCCTGCTTCAACACCTGCGTCGGCCTCATCGCCAGCGTAGGCGAATACTTCCACGAGCTTCTGCCCCAGCTTTCCTACCCCGCCATTGCAGCCTTCTTCGCGCTGATGAGCATGCTGCTGGCGAACATCGGCCTTGCGGACATCCTGAGCCTTTCCGTTCCGGTGCTGAACGCCATCTACCCCATCGCCATCGTCCTCATCGTGGTGGAGTTCCTGCCCGGACGGTTCCAGCGGACATCGGTCTGGCGGCTGAGTATCCTCTTCACGGCCATCCAGAGCATCCCTGCTGCCCTGCCCTTCGGCCCCCTCTCCACTTTGATGAACGCTCTGCCCCTGAGCAGCCTCGGCTTTGGCTGGCTGTTGCCGGCTCTCATCGGCATCGGCGCGGGCCTTCTGATCTAAGAAAGGGGCTGCTGCACTTTCGGCTAAAACGATGTGCAGCAGCCCCTTCTTTGTTTCAAAGCTTACTTTGCGGAATTGCGGATAGCCGCCATGACCTTGCGCAGGACGGACGGCTCGGTGTAGTAGAAGTTATCGTCCGGCAGTTTGCCGCCCACGGCGGCGGGAGAGGCATCGTAGAGCACCTGCAGGTAAGCAGAGATGTCTTTCTTCATCTCCTGACCGTTGCGGTAAACGATGTTGCACTTGGGCAGGGCCTTCTTGGCGATAGCAGCCTTGGCCACCACGCCGACTTCCTCACAGAGGGCGGCGGTGCCGTCGATGTCCTCGTTCGCCGCCTTGACGCTCTTCTGGTAGTCGGTCAGGAAAGCTGCGATGACGTCGGGATTCTGCTTTGCGTACTCGGTGCGCACCACGGTGACGCCGGTGATGAGCTGGGTGTCACAGACCCTGTTCCATTCCCTGGTCAGGTCGAGGACGACGCGGAGGTCGCTGTCCTTCATCTGGGCAGCGGTGACGTAGGGCTGAGGCAGGACGGCGATGGCATCCTTCCTGGCAGCGGCCATCTGGGCCGTGACCTCGGAAGCCTCGCTGTAGTATTCGATCTTCACGTCCTTGTCGGGGTCGAGGCCGTTCTTCTTGAGCAGATAGCGCAGGACGTACTCGGGCGTCGTGCCTTTGCCGGTGGAAAGGATGGTGCGGCCCTTGAGGTCGGCGAAGCTGTGGACGGTATTGCCCTTCTCCACGACGTAGAGGACGCCCAGCGTGTTGACGGCCATGACCTGGATGCCGCCGTTCGTCTTCTGGTAGAGGTTCGCGGCGAGGTTGGCCGGGATAGCGGCCATGTCGAGTTCGCCTTTGATGAGCTTCGGCACGATCTCATCGGCAGCGCCGTAGAGCTGCAGGTCATAGTCGAGGGAAGCAGTGCCGTCCTTCTCCATGCTCAGCAGGTTGACGAGGCCCATGGTGGTGGGGCCTTTCAGGCCGGCGATGCGCACTTTTGTGCTCGTCTTGGCCGATGCGCCGCAGGCCAGCACGCTGACCATCAGCACCAGCGACAGCAGCAGAGATGTCAGTTTTTTCATAGGATTTCGTTCCTCACTTTCATTGGGAGAAATTTTCCCGCAAAAAATTTGCAAAACCATTTGCTTTACGCCCTCAAGTTTACTATAATAAGAGAAAAAATACCGTTGCACATGCAACGGAATCGCAGAAGGGCGGTGAGGGCCCGGGGAAAACCTCACGGAATGGGTATGGAAAATTATCTTCCGCTGTTACAATCCACCTCTCTGTTCGCCGGGCTGGAAGCCGAAGCGCTCCGGGTCCTGCTGGGCGAAGTGGGGGCCGTATTGCGCACCTACAGCCGGGGCGAGACCCTCGTACTGGCCGGACAGTCGAACCGCCGGGTGGGCGTGGTGCTCTCCGGCGCCATCGAGGCCTACCATCCCGCCGCCAGCGGGGCGCGTCTGCCCATCAGCCAGATGGGGCCAGGCGGTGTGTTCGGCGACGTGCTGGGCGGCTCGAGCCTTTCCAGCCCGGTAACGGTGATGGCCTCGGCCCCCTGCGAGGTGCTGCTGGTGCCTTACGAAAAGCTTCTGCTGCCCGGGGCCGACCCGGCCCGCCAGCGGGTGCTGCAGAACCTTGTGCGCACCATCAGCGACAAATACTTCCTGCTCTCCCGCCGGGTAGACCTGCTGCTGCTCAAGAGCCTGCGGGCCAAGGTGTGCGCCTACCTGCTCAGCGAGGCCGAGGTTCACCACAGCCTCACCTTCACCATTCCCTACTCCCGCATCCAGCTGGCCGACTACCTCAACTGCGACCGCAGCGCCCTCTCCCGGGAGCTGAGCCTGATGCAGCGGGACGGCCTGCTCGAGACCTATAAGAGCAGCTTCAAGCTGCTAGAACCGGACGCGCTGCGGCACATGGTGCTGTAACAGCCTCTCCCTTTGGGAGAGCCTTATATAGAAGGAGAACTTCATCATGTCCAAACCGATTTTATGGATCGTCATTCCCTGCTACAACGAAGAACAGGTGCTGCCCATCACGGCCCCCCTGTTCCTGAAAAAGATAAACGACCTCGCCGCAGCGGGCCTTATCAGCGAGAAGAGCCGGGTGCTCTTCGTCAACGACGGCTCCCGCGACGCCACCTGGTCCCTCATCCAGAAGTTCGCCTCTGAGGATGAGCACTTCATCGGCATCTCCCAGAGCCGGAACCGCGGCCACCAGAACGCCGTGCTGGCCGGGCTGATAGAGGCGCTCCACAGCGGCAGCTGCGACATCACTATCTCCATCGACTGCGACGGTCAGGACGACATCAACGCCATGGACGAGATGGTCAAAAAGTATCTGGACGGCGCCGAGGTAGTCTACGGCGTGCGCAGCCGCCGGGACACCGACACCTTCTTCAAGCGGTTCACCGCCGAGGGCTTCTACCATGTGATGAACGCGCTGGGCGCAGACATCGTATTCAACCACGCCGACTACCGGCTCATCAGCACCCGGGTGCTGGAAAGCTTCGCCGACTACCGCGAGGTGAACATTTTCCTGCGGGGCATGGTGCCGCTGGTGGGCTACCCCAGCGACACCGTCTACTACGAGCGCCACGAGCGTCTGGCCGGCGAGAGCCACTATCCCCTCAGCAAGATGCTGGCCCTCGCCTTCGACGGCATCACCAGCCTGTCGAACAAGCCCATCCGCCTCATCACCGGCGCAGGCATCGTGGTCAGCCTCATCAGCTTCATCGGCGTCATCTGGGCCATCGTGCAGGCTGTTCTGGGCAGCGCCGTGGCGGGCTGGGCCTCCACCATCTGCATCGTCTGCTTCATGGGCGGCGTCCAACTGGTGTGTCTGGGCGTCATCGGCGAATACGTCGGCAAAATCTATATGGAGACCAAGGCCCGCCCCCGCTACATCATCAGCGAGCGCACATGGGCTCCCTACGAAAGGAAGTATCACGGATGAGCAAACAGAGCTGGAAAGGCAGCACCCTCCTGAACCCGGAGCCGCCGGTGCTGGTCTCCTGCGGCGGGCTGGACAAGCCCAACCTCATCACCATCGGTTGGACCGGCACCATCTGCACCCAGCCCAGCATGGTATCCATCAGCGTCCGCCCCGAGCGGTACAGCCACCACCTCATCAGGGAGAGCGGCCAGTTTGCCATCAACCTGCCCACCGAGGCACTGGTGAAGTCGGTGGACTGGTGCGGCGTCAGGAGCGGCCGGGACTTCGATAAATTCGCGGCCTGCAAACTCCATTCTGCCCCCGGCTCGGTGCTGACGGACTGCCCCATTCTCGAAGAAAGCCCCGTCAACCTCGAGTGCAAGGTCACGCAGGTCATCCCGCTGGGCAGCCACGACCTCTTCCTCGCCGAAGTAGTCGCCTGCGACGTGGACGAGAGCCTGCTGGACGAGAACGGTAAGCTCTGCCTCGACAAGGCCAAACTCATCGTCTACAGCCACGGCGAATATCTGGCTCTGGGCAAAAAGCTGGGGACCTTCGGCTACAGCGTGCGGAAGAAAAAGCCGACGCGGAAGCCCCGCAGATAATACTATGAAAAATGGGAAGCACTAAAGCGCTTCCCATTTTTTTATTTCTCGTCGAGCAGATCACTCAGACATCTGACCGTCCGGCCATGATAGCCTGTGACCGTCTCGGCATGGAGCAGACTGCTCAGCACACTTTCCTCCACGCACTCGGCCACCGCCCGGAACAGCGGATTGATGGCGTCGTCGTGGAGCATACCCATCGGCAGGATGGCCTTTTCGGAGTAGTGCGGCACCCGGTTGGCGGTGGTGAAGGCAATGACGATCTCGCCGGAGCCGTTGCCACAGAAAGAGCCGGTGCGGGACAGGCCCACCAGCGCCCGGTGGCAGAGCCGCCGCAGCTGGCGCTCACTGAGGGGGATGTCCGTTGCCAGCACCGTGATGATGGAGCCCTTGTCCTCGTGGGGCGGGATGTGGGCGTCCAGCAGGCTCTGGATGGGGGTGCCTGCCACTACGAGGTCATCGAAGACGGCGTGGTTGGAGAGCACCAGCGCACCGATGGTGTACTGTTTCCCGTCCAGCTCCACCACACGGGAGGCCGAGCCGATGCCGCCCTTCAGGCCGTGGCAGCGCATTCCCCGGCCCGCGCCCACAGCGCCCTCGGCGAAATCAGCGCGGCAGTCGGCCAGCGCGGCCCTCACGTTTTCTTCTGTGACGTGGAGGCCCCGGATGTCGTTGAGGCCGCTGTCGTTGCACTCGCAGACCACCGGGTTTACGCTGCCGGTAGTCTCGCAGATGTCGGGGTTCTTATCCAGCATATACTTCACCAACGCTGTCTCCACAGTACCTACGCTGAGGGTATTGGTGAAGAGGATGGGCGTTTCCAGCGTCCCCAGCTCGTCGATCTGGACAAGGCCGGTTGTCTTGCCGAAGCCGTTGATGACATGGCTGGCCGCCATCACTTTATCGTGGAAAATATCGCCCTGATGGGGCAGCAGCGCGGTCACGCCGGTCTGGACCTCGCCGTCCGCCAGTGTGCAGTGGCCCACCGTCACGCCCGGCACATCGCTTATCTTGTCCAGCGGCCCGCAGGGCAGTTTGCCCACCCGGATGCCCCGGCTCTTCCATTTTGCTTCGATTCCCATAAGTATTCTCCTTGCAAAAATGCCCCCTCCTCACCAGACGGAGAGGGCTGATTTTATTCTTCCTCGTGCTCCACCTTGCTGATAGCACCCAGGTCGTAGGGCGTATTCTGGTAGACGTAGTAGTTCAGCCAGTTCTCATACAGCAGGTGTGCGTGAGCACGCCAGCGGAAGAGAGGCGGCTGCTCGGGGTCGTCGTTGGGGTAATAGTTCTTTGGCACCGCGATGGGCAGGCCCTTGCCGACATCCCGCTTGTACTCGGCGTCCAGTGTGTACTTGTCGTACTCCGGGTGGCCGGTGACGAAGATCTGCCGTCCATTCTCGGTGCTCATCAGGAAGGGGCCGGCCTCGTCGCTCTCGGCGAGGATGCGCAGGGCCTTGCAGTTCAGCACGTCTTCCCGGCTGATGCCGGTGTGGCGGCTGTGAGGGGCGTAGAACACCTCATCAAAGCCGCGCACCAGCGGGTTTGAGGGACGGGTGACTTTATGCTCGAAGACGCCGAACATCTTCTGGTCGAGAAGCTGCTTGCGGATGCCATAGTGATAATAAAGTCCCGCCTGTGCGCCCCAGCAGACATGAAGGGTGGAGTAGACGTTCGTCTCGCTGAAGTCCATGATCTCGCACAGCTCCTGCCAGTAGTCCACCTGTTCAAAGTCTATTTTCTCCACAGGCGCACCGGTGATGATCATGCCGTCGTAGCGGTTGTTCTTCACCTCGTCGAAGGTCTTATAAAACGCCTCGAGGTGGGCCGCAGAGACATGGGTCGCCGCATGGCTGGCCGTCTGCAGCAGGGTCATGTGGACCTGAATGGGCGTATTGGCCAGCAGGCGGGCGATCTGGGTCTCGGTGGCGATCTTGGTCGGCATGAGGTTCAGGATGAGGATCTCCAGCGGACGGATGTGCTGGGAGAGCGCCCGTTCCCGGTGCATGACGAAGACGTTTTCCTCGTAGAGGGCATCGTAGGCGGGAAGAGTCTTGGGGATGATCAGCGGCATAGCATCGTTGCTCCTTTTGACGGTTTTAGCGGGAAGTTTTTATCTGCATCCAGAGACGCTTTTTTCACGGGAAGGGGCCGAAACCGGCAGATGGCGCTGACCGTGTTTCTTAAATCTTATCCAGCGCCTGTGCAATATCGGCGATGAGGTCTTCGCTGCTCTCGAGGCCGCAGCTCATCCGCACCAGCTCAGCAGGCACACCGGCAGCGGCCAGCTGCTCGTCGTTCATCTGGCGATGGGTGCTGGAAGCCGGATTCAGGCAGCAGGTGCGGGCATCGGCAACGTGGGTCTCAATGGCGGCAAGCTTCAGCTCCTTCATAAAGGTGCTGGCGGCTTCGCGGCCGCCGGCCAGGCCAAAGGAAACGACGCCGCAGCTGCCGTTCGGCAGATACTTCTCAGCCAGTGCATGGTAAGGGCTGGACTCGAGGCCGCAGTAGTTGACGTAAGCCACTTTCGGGTGAGCCTCAAGGAACTTTGCGACGGCCATGCCGTTGGCGCAGTGGCGCTGCATCCGGACGTGGAGGCTCTCAAGACCGAGGTTCAGCATATAGGCGTTCATGGGGGACTGCATCGAGCCGAAGTCGCGCATGAGCTGTGCGGTGGCCTTGGTGATGAAAGCCCCCTCTTTGCCGAAGCGCTCCGCGTAGGTGATGCCATGATAGCTCTCATCGGGAGTACACAGGCCGGGGAACTTCTCGGCGTGGGCCATCCAGTCGAACTTGCCGCCGTCCACGATAGCACCGCCCAGCACAGCGCCATGGCCGTCCATGTACTTGGTGGTGGAATGGGTCACGATGTCAGCGCCCCACTCGAAGGGGCGGCAGTTGACCGGCGTGGGGAACGTGTTGTCCACGATGAGCGGTACGCCGTGGGCGTGTGCGGCCTTGGCGAACTTTTCAATGTCCAGCACGGTGAGGGCAGGGTTGGCGATGGTCTCACCAAACACGACCTTGGTGTTGGGCCGGAAGGCGGCATCCAGTTCTTCCTCGCTGCACAGCGGGTCCACGAAGGTGGCGGTAATGCCCATCTTCTTCATGGTGACGGAGATGAGGTTGAAGGTGCCGCCGTAGATGGTGCTGGACGCCACGATGTGGTCGCCTGCCTCGCAGATATTGAACAGCGCAAAGAAGTTGGCCGCCTGACCGCTGGACGTCAGCATGGCGGCGGTGCCGCCTTCCAGCTCGCAGATCTTTTTCGCCACCATATCGCAGGTGGGGTTCTGCAGGCGGGAGTAGAAGTAGCCGTCGGCCTCGAGGTCGAACAGCTTGCCCATGTCCTCGCTGGTAGCGTACTTGAACGTAGTGGACTGGATGATGGGGATCTGGCGGGGTTCGCCGTTGCCGGGGGTGTAGCCGCCCTGCACGCAGATGGTATCACGGTTCATTGCAACATACTCCTTTACTGGGTTTGTCTGTATAGCACAATTCCCCGCAGGAGCATGAGCCTCCTGCGGGGAATCGATTCGTTAAATTTTATTCCCTGCAGGAAGCAGAAACTTACTTTCTCAGCCGCTTATCACTCCTGGTCGCCCAGAAGGTGCCGACGGTCTGGAACACCTGCACCATGAGCACCAGCAGCACGACGCAGACGATCATGATGTTAGTCTGGTAGCGGTAGTAGCCGTAGGACAGAGCGATCTTGCCCAGACCGCCGCCGCCGATGACGCCGGACATGGCCGAGTAGCCGAGGATGGTAGTCAGGGCAGTGGTCATGCTGGAAATGAGGCCGGGCAGACACTCGGGGATCATGACCTTGGTGATGATCTGGAAGGGAGTCGCGCCCATGCTCTGGGCAGCTTCCACGACGCCCTCGTCCAGCTCACGCAGACTGGTCTCCACCAGACGGGCCACGAAGGGGAAGGCCGCGACCACCAGCGGAACGATGGTGGCCTTGGTGCCGACGGTGGTGCCCACAATGGCACGGGTCAGCGGGAAGACGCAGATCATCAAAATCAGGAACGGCACGCTGCGCAGAATGTTGATGACGATGTTCAGAATGTGCATCAGCCAGCCCGGCAGGGGCAGGACGCCGTCCTTATCACCAGCCACCAGCAGAACGCCCAGCGGCAGGCCCAGAACCAGAGAAAATGCCGTGGAGAGGACGGTCACGTAGAACGTCTCCCAAATGGCGAAGCCATAATCTGCAAAGCTCATTCTCCGGTCACCTCCTCAACGGTCACACCATTCTGGCTGCGCATATAGGCCGCAGCCTGCTTTGCCTGTTCGGTATCGCGGGGAAGTTTGAGCAGCATGGAGCCGTAGCACTGGCCGCTCAGATCGCGGGTGTCGGCGCTGAGCACAGACACGAGGATGCCCTTCTCCGCAGCGAGGCTCGCCACCAGCGGCTTTGCGGCGGACGAACCATTGAACGTAACACGGACCACGTGATCGTCGGGCGCAAAGCTCGAGAGGTCGCGGGCTGCGCTGCCGCCGTTGGGGGCGACGAGGCGTCTGGCCGCAGCCGTCTTGGGATTCGCGAAGATCTCGCGCACCTCACCCTGCTCCACGACCACGCCGCCGTCCAGAATGGCGACGGAGTCGCAGATCTCTTCCACGACGCTCATCTGGTGGGTGATGACCACCACGGTGATGCCCAGCTTCTTGTTGATGTCCTTGATGAGGGTCAGGATGGCGTGGGTCGTGTTGGGGTCCAGCGCACTGGTGGCCTCATCGCAGAGCAGGACTTTGGGGTTGGTGGCCAGCGCACGGGCAATGGCGATGCGCTGCTTCTGGCCGCCGGAGAGCTGGGCCGGGTAGGCATTTGCCTTATCGGGCAGGCCCACCATTTCCAGCAGCTCCCTGGCGCGCTTTTCGGCATCGGCCTTCTTCACGCCCGCAAGCTCCATCGGGAAGCAGATGTTCTTCAGGCAGCTGCGCTGCATCAGCAGATTGAACTGCTGGAAGATCATGGTGATGTCGCGGCGGCGCTCACGCAGGGCTGCGGGGGACAGGGTCTCCATCGCGGTGCCGTCGATGACGACACTGCCCTCGGTGGGGCGCTCCAACAGGTTGATGCAGCGCACCAGCGTGGATTTGCCCGCGCCCGACATACCGATGATGCCGTAGATGGAGCCATCGGGGATGGTCAGGTCGATGTTCTTCAGCGCATTCACCGCGCCGTCCTTCATCTGGAAGGTCTTGGAAAGGTGTTTGATCTCGATCACGATTTACTCCTTAGTTGGTAAAGCTCAACCCTCGATGGGTGCCAGGCTGTCCTGCTTGCCGCCGTAGATGCCCATGGGCTCGACGTGGATGCCGGCGACGGTCACCAGATGGGTACCCTTCTCCTCGTTGAAGTTGTCCAGATACGGCTGATGCTGGAAGTAGTTGGTGTCGCACTGGCCGTCCTCGACGATGGTGTTGGGGATCACATAGTCGTCGTACTCCTGGATGTCCAGAGTGATGCCCTTAGCGGCCAGAATGTCCTTGCAGACCTCCAGGACCTCGCAGTGGGGAGCGGGAGTAGCAGCACAGCTGACGGTCTCGCCGTTCAGTGCATCGTAGTCGATGGAAGCGTCATAGCCATCGGTCGGGGTCTCGACGACGGAGACGACAGCGCCCTTGTAGTTCTCATCCATGAAGTCCTTGACCTGCTGGCTCTGCAGAGCGGCGACGAGGGCCTTGATCTTGGGCTCGTTCTCGTTGCCCTCCTTGCAGACCAGAACATTGACGTAAGCAGAAGAGCCGTCCTCCATTGCCAGAGCGTCGGTCATGGGGTCCAGACCAGCGGAGATGGCGTAGTTGGAGTTGATGACAGCGTAGTCCTCATCCTGCAGGACGTTGGGGACCTGAGCAGCCTCGACCTCATCGACGGTGACATTCAGGGGGTTCTCCTCGATGTCATTCTTGGTGGCGGTCAGGCCGGCGTCAGCCTTCAGCTTGAAGAAGCCGTTCTTCTCCAGCAGGGTCAGAGCGCGGGCCTCGTTGGTGGTGTCGTTGGGGACAGCGACCTTCACCTTGTCCAGCTTTGCCACAGCGGAAGCAGCCTCAGAAGAAGCGGCAGTGCTGGAAGCAGCAGAGCTTGCGGTGGAAGAAGAGCCGCCGCAGGCGGTCAGGGCAGCAGCAGCGGCTGCGACACCGGTAACTTTCAGAAAATCACGACGAGTAATCATAGTTTTTTCCCTCTCTATTATTGGATATAATGTACAGCGGCGGCGCGGCACAGTCTGCGCCCGCCTTGAACGGAAGCATCAAAAAAGCCTCCGTCCCTGCCAGCCATGCGCTGCACAAGGACGGAGGCCTGAAACTTCCGTGGTACCACCTTGGTTCACAGCATCCTCGCGGACACTGCCTCAAAACTGCGGCAGAATTTTTTCTGCTTACAGCCGGACGCTTTAACGGGCGCACCCGTCGTGGACTAGTGCTCTTGCTCTTCGTCCGCGCAGCTCCGAGACCATTTTCGGCTCCCTGTTTCCTGCCCTTTTCCACCTGCCGGGCTCTCTGGTAAGGCTCATGCGAAAGCTTACTCTTCTCTTCACAGCCATTTTAGTGATATTGCGTTTATTGTACTCGCCTCGACGGGATTTGTCAACCCCCTAAAACAAACTTTTTCAGTAGGGAATTGAAGATCCTTTGCCCATGAGACAAAATATGCCCCCGCGCTGTACGCACGGGGGCATATTCAGAAGCTATCTATTAGCCCTGCTCCTGCTGTGCCTTCTTGGCTTCGAGAGCCAGAATGGCGTCGCGGCGGCTCAGGTTGATGCGGCCCTGCTGGTCGATGTCCGTCACCTTGACGACGATGGCATCACCCACAGCAACAACATCTTCCACGCGCTCGACACGCTTGGTGTCCAGCTTGGAGATGTGGACGAGGCCCTCCTTGCCCGGAGCGATCTCAACGAAGGCACCGAAGTTCATCAGACGGGTGACCTTGCCCTTGTAGATAGCACCGATCTCGGGGTCTTCCACGATGGTCCTGATGGTGAAGATGGCGCGCTTTGCGTCCTCCTGGTCCACAGCGGAGACGAAGACGTGGCCGTCCTCCTGCACGTCGATCTTGCAGTTGCAGGTGGCGCAGATGTCCTGAATGACCTTGCCGCCCTTGCCGATGACGTCCTTGATCTTATCGGTGGGGATCATCATGCTGAACATCTTGGGGGCCCAGCGGCTCAGCTCGTGGCGGGGCTCTGCGATGACGGGCTTGATGATCTCATCGAGGATGTACAGACGGCCCCTGCGGCACTTCTCGAAGGCCTCGGCGATGATGTCGTAGGTCAAGCCGTCGATCTTAATATCCATCTGGATGGCGGTGATGCCCTTGCGGGTGCCGCCCACCTTGAAGTCCATATCGCCGTGGAAGTCCTCGACGCCCTGAATGTCCAGCATGGTCATCCAGCGGTCGCCCTCAGTGATAAGGCCGCAGGAGATACCGGCGACGGGAGCCTTGATGGGGACGCCTGCGTCCATCAGAGCCAGCGTGGAGCCGCAGATGGAAGCCTGAGAGGTGGAGCCGTTGGAAGAGAGGACCTCAGACACGCAGCGGATGGTGTAGGGGAACTCTTCCAGAGAGGGCAGCACAGGCACGAGAGCGCGCTCAGCCAGTGCGCCGTGGCCGATCTCGCGGCGGCCGGGGCTGCGGGGTGCGCGGGCCTCGCCGACGGAGTACGGCGGGAAATTGTAGTGATGGATGTAGCGCTTGGTCTGCTCGTCGGTCAGGTCATCCATGAGCTGGTTGTCCTTGGTGCCGCCGAGGGTGCAGGTGGTGAGCACCTGAGTCTGGCCGCGGGTGAACATACCGGAGCCATGCACACGGGGCAGGATGCCGACTTCTGCAGCCAGCGGGCGGATCTCGTTGATGCCGCGGCCATCCACGCGCTTGCCCTCGTCCAGCAGCCAGCGGCGGACGACGTACTTCTGCATCTTGTAGCTGACGAGGTCGAGGTCGGCCTCGGTCAGGTCGGGGTACTCCTCAGCGATCTTGTCCATGATGGGCAGCAGGGCGGCATCACGCACATTCTTGTCGTCGGTATCCATAGCGGCCTTGAAGTCGTCGAGATACTTCTCCTTGATGGCGTGGAACACGTCCATATCGAGGCCCACGACCTGGAAATCGATCTTCGGCTTGCCGCGCTCGGCCACGATGCTGTTGATGAAGGTGATGATCTTCTTGATCTCCACGTGAGCGGCCTTGATGGCGTTCAGCATGGTGTCCTCATCGACCTCATTGGCACCGGCCTCGATCATGACGATCTTGTCCATGGTGGCGGCGACGGTCAGGGCCAGGTCGCTCTTCTTGCGCTGCTCCTGAGTGGGGTTCAGGACGATCTCGCCGTCCACCAGACCCACCTGCACGCCGCCGATGGGGCCGTTCCAGGGGATCTCGGACACAGCGGTGACCAGAGAAGCGCCGATCATGCCGGCGATCTCAGGGCTGCAGTCGGGGTCAAGGCTCATGACGGTCATGGTGATGCAGACGTCGTTGCGCATCTCCTTCGGGAACAGCGGGCGCATGGGACGGTCCACGACGCGGCTGGTCAGGATGGCGCGCTCGCCGGGGCGGCCCTCACGGCGCATGAAGCTGCCGGGGATGCGGCCTGCGGCGTAGAGCTTTTCCTCGTACTCCACGTTCAGGGGGAAGAAATCGACGCCCTCGCGGGGCTTGGGGCTCATGACCACGTTGCACATCACGCAGGTCTCGCCGTAGCGGATGAGGGCGCTTGCGTTGGACAAGCCGCACATCTTGCCCATCTCCACCTTGAAGGGGCGGCCTGCCAGCGTAGTCTCGTAAACTTTGAAGTTGTCAAAGTTTTCTTTGCGGGAACCAAATTCGATTGCCATTTGGTTTGCCTCCTTATGTCCGTTTGATATTCCAAAAGGCTGCCCGCCGCGCATCATAGCAATAAATCCAGCGTCCGTGCCGCTTCACACAGGCGTTCGATTTACTGCTGCAACACGCAGCAGCGGCCTATTTGTTCCAGTGCCTGGGATACAAGGGAAAATCCAACATAAAAGAGCAAAGGGCAGGCACCATTTGCGGTACCTGCCCTCTGTTTTCTATTACTTACGCAGACCCAGAGTTGCGATCAGAGCACGGTAACGCTCGATGTCCTTCTTCTGGAGGTAGGCCAGCAGATTGCGGCGGCGGCCAACCATTTTCATCAGACCACGGCGGCTGTGGTGATCGTTAGGGTTCTTCTTCAGGTGCTCGTTCAGCTCGTTGATGTGAGCGGTCAGCAGAGCGACCTGGACTTCGGGAGAGCCAGTGTCCTTCTCGGTCAGAGCGACTTTGGCCATAACTTCCTGCTTGTTCATAGTAACAGTACCTCTTTATAAAATTTTTATTTGCCAGCGACACAGCAGCGGGAAAACGGTACTCCCGAGTGGGCATACTCCCAGCCCCGTATCGCGGTAACAGGGCTAGTATAACAGAAACCAACGTAAAAAGCAAGAAAAATTTTTACAGATCCGCAAAAATGAGGATGTTGTTTTCCTGTCAAATCATGTTATAATCTGTCTATTGTAATAAAGAGGTAGATCAAATGACACATTGCTTTTCCCGCCGCAGCTTCCTCAAAGGAAGCGCAGCCGCCGCAGCGGCCCTCACCAGCCCGCTCCTCTCGGCTGATGCAGCTTTTTCTGAAAACGAAAACGGCCTGTTCTCCCCTGTCTCTGCTCTCTGCCAGACCCAGTACGGCCCGGTGAAGGGCCGAGAGGGCGAAAACGGTCAGCTCTGCTGGTACGGCATCCCCTACGGTGCCGCGCCCACGGGCGAAAGCCGCTGGACAGCGCCGCAGGAGCCCGCCCGCTGGCTCACTGTGCGGGACTGCACCAGCCCCGCTCCGGCGGCCTACCAGTACACCACCTTCCCCCTCGGCACCGAGGACTGCCTGACACTGGACATTTATTCTTCCGCCGAGGCCAAAAAGCGGCCCGTCCTCGTCTATCTGCACGGCAGCGCCGCCACAGGCTCATCTCTCGAGCTGCCCGGCAGCGAACTCGTGCGGGACGCGGGCTGCGTCTTTGTCGCGCTCAACTACCGGCTGGGGCTGTTCGGGTGGAACTGCCTGCCCGCTCTTACTTTCGGCTCCGACGCCGCCGGAAACTTTGCCCTGCTGGACATCGCCCGGGCGCTGGACTGGGTGAAGGAAAATATCCACCGCTTCGGCGGCGACGCCGACAACATCACCCTCTGCGGCTTCTCTGACGGCGGGCAGATGGCAGCGGCCCTTGCGGGCAGCCCGCTCTTCCGCGAACGCTTTCAAAAAGCCGTCGCCATCTCCGGCGGGCTGTCCCTCGCCGACCCGGACGCCGCCGCCCAGAAGCTGGCTGAAAATTTCGCACCGCTGGCCGTGGAAGACGGGCGGTTCGCTGACACGGCTTCCGCCGCCGAATGGCTGCTGACGCCGGGGGCGGACGTCCGGGAATGGCTCTGCGGCCTCGAACCGGCCCGCATTGCGGCCCTCGGCAAACCAGCCATCCTCTACGCAGACGATGTGGTGCTCTCCCGGGACGCCCGGAGTGCTGTCCCCCTCCTGCTGCTCAGCAGCGCCTCCGAATTCAGCGGCTTTGTCCGGGACGACCTGCGGCCCGCTTCCAGCGCGGCCCGGGCCTATGCCGTAAAATACGGCTCAGCCCTCTGCCGCTGGAGCAGCACCGAAGCCGTCGCCGAAGCGCTGGGCGGCAGTGCTCCGGTCTGGCTTGGCCTCATCGACTACGGCGGAGCCGACAGTCAGACGACTATCCCGGGCCTCGGCTCCTTCCACGGTCTGCCGCTGGCGCTGTTCTCGTCCGAAAGCAGCTATTCTGCCTGTGCTGATTTGTCTTCGGCAGGTGCGCAGGCCCTTTCAGTCCAGCTGAAGCAGGCGCTTGCCGGCTTCATGACCAGCGGCTCCCCGGGCTGGGACGTCTGGACGCCGCAAGACCGTGACGCCCTCCACTTCGATGCCGACAGCGAAACAGTCTGCATCACCCTCAACTCCTACCCGGATACCCAGGAAAGTATCCGTGCCGCCATGGCCGCAGACACGTCCCTCTCCGCCGCCGAAAAGGAAACGGTGGAGCACCTCTATTTTTCCGGTTTCTCTTTCTGACGAAGCAAAAACGCATCTCACCGATCACTTTCATCGGTGAAGTGCGTTCTTGTTTTATTCAGCGGCTGATGCCGCCCACAGCCTTTTTGATTTCGGCTTTGTTCCGGTACATCGCAGCGTCAGCCTCCATGAACAGCTCGTCCGCCGTCATGATGCGGCCTGCCTGCATGGCATAGCCCACTGCGATGGAGACGGGATACTCTTCCTTCGCATCCCACTCCGCGCACAGCCGCCGGAGCGTTTCGACTGCTGCCTTCACAGCCTCCTCATCCGTCGCAGCCGCAATGACCGCGAACTCGTCGCCGCCGATGCGGAAGCAGTCCTCGGCCCGGTAAAAGGCCTCCCGGATGCAGCGGGCCGCACAGCAGAGCAGTTCGTCACCGGCACGGTGGCCGTATTGGTCGTTGGTCTGCTTGAGCCAGTTGATGTCCATAACGATGTAGGTCCAGTCCGTGCGCTCGGGCCAGCGGGACTTCATATACTTGAAGGCCGTATAGTTGAAAAGCCCGGTCAGCGAGTCGACGTAGGCCAGATTTTTGTAGTTTTCCAGCTGGGCCTGTTCGTCGCTGGCCTGCCGGATGCGGTGGAGCACGATGCGGCCCAGCATCACCAGAAATCCCAGCAGACCGGCGCAGTAGCACACGGCGTAAGTCCGATCCCGGTAGCCGCTGTAGAAGGTCGCCAGCGCAAGCAGAGTACCCGCTGCCAGCGCGCCGAAAGCCAGCAGGATGTTCCTCACCTCGCCGCTGTGGTTCTTTTTATAGGAGACCATGAGGGTATGGAATGCTGCCAGAATGCTGGCAATGACGGTGATATGAATGGGCATGAGCAGCCACAACATGGGCTGTCCGGCCAGCAGCCAACCCGCAGCGTCTGCTGCCAGCAGTACCAGCGCAGCCATCTGCGGGAGGCGGATGAGCCAGCCATCATTCTTTACGGTGCAGCGGATGAATTCCAGCACGAAAGGCGCTGTGAGGCTGAAGGTGACCAGTGAGACGAACACGACGAGATTCGCCCTGTCCGTCACCAGTGCCAGCAGCTCGGAATCGGTCAGCGCCCAGATGCCGACGTCCAGCATCAGCCCGATCATCACCCGGGTCTGATGGCAGACCTCCGGAGTGAAGATGCTGCGCATCGTCACCATCAGAACGCCAAGCTCCACGGCGCAGAGGACGCAGAGCAGGAAGAACACCAGCGCGTAAAGGCTGCGCCTGAAATAATAGCTGCTCAGTTTCGTCTGGGTGGCCAGCACCGACTCGCTGCTCAGCATCACGCTGAGGGCCGACGGCTCCGCACAGTGGAGCACCAGCGTCTTTCCGGCCGCGCCCTCCGGCAGAGCAGCAAAGAGCCGCATCTCTGCCGGGCCGCTGTCCGGGTCGTAGGTATAGAACACCGTCTCCTGACCGTCCGCCGCCCGCAGCCCGAGGCTGAACTTCTGCTTCGTGCTGCGGATGCTCAGCATCAGGCTTTCCCCCATGCTTTCCGGAATGTCATACACGGCCTGCTGGTCTGTTTCCAGCGTCCAGCTGTCGTTCAGTTCCTGCAGACTGCCCTGCACCAGTGTGCGGTGGTGGTCTTCCTGAACACGGCAGGAGTCTGCCACCCCCAGAAAGACCATCAGCGCCATCAGCCAGACCAGGATGCGCAGGCACCATTTCTGTTTTGTTTTTTCATAAAGTTCACTCCGCAAAGTATTCCTGCGCGCGCTGGGCTGCGTGGTCGATGCACTCGCGCAGCTCATCCAACGTGTCGAACTTTTTGCTGGGGCTGAGGTAGGCGTGGAACTCCACCACCGGGTCGGTGCCGTAAAGGTCGCCGGTAAAGCCCGGGATGAAGGTCTCGCAGGTCACCTTGCTCTCGTCGCTGTTGACGGTGGGCCGGGTGCCAAGGCCGGTGGCCGAGGGGTACCACCGGTCTCCTATTCTGGTGCGGGTGATATAGATGCCGTACCGGGGCAGCTGGAAGCCCTGCGGGTAGAGCTGGTTGATGGTCGGCACGCCCAGCGTCCGGCCAAGGCCCGCCCCGTGATGCACCGTGAAGCGGATGGCGTAGGGCATCCCCAGCATGGCATTGGCCGCCGGGATGTCACCACCTTCCAGCGCGGTGCGGATGCGGGTGGAGGAAACAGGCTTCTCCTCAAACTGTGCCATCGGCAGGACGACTACCTCCACGCCCAGCGGCTCGCAGAGCTGACGCAGCAGCTCCGGTGTGCCTGCCGCCCTGGCACCGAAGGTGAAGTTCTCGCCGCAGAACAGCGCCCGGGCGTTGCAGTCCCGGATGATGCCCAGCACGAACTGCTCCGCCGTCATGGCCTTGATCTCCTCGAAATCGGGGCAGAGATAGTGCTCCACGCCGAGGCTGGCGATGAGGGCGTGCTTGTCCTCAGTGGAGAGCAGGCGCTTGCCCTTCATCTTGTTTTCGGTGGGCAGGCGGAAGGTAAACACCGCCGGTGCCGCGCCGTGGGCCCTGGCCCACTCCACTGCGCCATTGATGACCGCGCGGTGGCCGATGTGGATGCCGTCAAAAAAGCCCATTGCCACAGCAGAGCCGTGGGCACCGCCCAGCGCAAGCGGCGCAAGCTGTGAATAGATCTGCATGAATGTTCTTTAATTCCTCTCTACAAAGAGTTTTTCGACCTTGAGCACGCCGCCGGTGATGTTCGCAAGGCCCAGGAACTGACCCTCGGCATTGCGGACACGGTAACGGCCGTCTGCCGCCGGGTAGCGGCTGGTGGGGCAGCCGTTGTACAGGTGCTGCTCCACCCTTGGCTCTGCCACCAGCAGAGGCAGGCTCTCAAACACGCTCTCCACCGGCAGCATCAAAGCCTGCAGTGCCTCGGGGCCTGCGTCCTTTGCCGCCTGTATCTCTTCCAGCGTGTGGGCGTCGGCCTCGGTGTAGACACCCGCCGTCGTGCGGCGCAAGGCGCTCATGGTGCCTTTCTGGCCCATAGCGGCGGCAATGTCCTCCAACAGAGTGCGGATATACGTTCCCTTGGAGCAGCGGACGGTGAGGACGTATTCGTTCTCCACCGGGCTGCCGCCGTACCGGATGTCCAGTATCTCGATGGGACGGGCCTTCCGCTCCACCGTGACGCCCTCGCGGGCCAGCTTATAGAGGGGCTGGCCGTTGATCTTGACAGCCGAGTACATGGGCGGCGTCTGCATCTGGGGGCCGAGGAACCGGGGCAGAACAGCCAGCAGTTCCTTCTCCCCCGCCGTCACCGGGGCTGTTTCCAGCACGGTGCCGGTGATGTCGCCGGTGTCGGTCTGCATCCCCAGCCGCAGCCGGGCGCAGTAGGTCTTGGTGTGGTCGAGCTGAAGGTCCACAGCCTTGCTGGCCCCGCCGCAGAACACCGGCAGAACGCCGGTGGCCATGGGGTCCAGCGTACCGCTGTGACCCAGTTTGCGGGTACCGAGGATGCCGCGCAGCTTGGCGATGACGTCAAAGCTGGTCCACTCCATCGGCTTATCTACGATAAGGATGCCCTGCATCAGCTTTCCTCCTGCGTCTCGGGGCGGTCGAGTTCCGCCTCCACTTCGGCCAGAATGGCGCTCTTGGCGTTGTCGAGGTTGCCCAGCAGCTCACAGCCCGCTGCGCGGGTGTGGCCGCCGCCGCCCAGACGCCGTGCGATGGCGCAGGCGTCCACGCCCTTGGCGGCGCGCACGCTGATGCGGTAGCTGCCGCCGGGCTGCTGACGGAGCAGCAGGCCCACTTTGACCCCCTCGATGCTGATGGGCAGGCTGGTCAGCTCTTCCAGGTCAGCCGGGTCCACGCCGCTCTGCTCTATCTCGTCCCGGGTCAGATACATCAAGGCGCAGCGGCCCTCAAGATGATATTCCAGATGGTTGCGGGCGATACGCTCCGCCTCCATCCTCTCCCGGGGTTTGGTGTCGAAGAGCAGGGTGTTCAGCTCCTCCACCTGCGCACCGGCCAGAATGAGCCTTGCAGCTACAAGATGGGTGTTGGCAGTGGTGGAAGAGAACCGGAAGCAGCCGGTGTCAGTAGCGAGGCCGGTGTAGAGGCAGTTGGCGATGAGGGGCGTGATCTCCACGCCCATCTCGCTGATGACCTCATACAGAAGCTCTGCCGCTGCGGCCGCATTGCCGTCCAGCAGGGTGAAATCCGCATAGCCGCTGTTGCCCGTGTGGTGGTCGATGCAGAGATCGACGTGGCGGGTATACTGCGGCACACCGTTGTTTTCACCAAAGAGCTGCACGCTGGCAACATCCACGGCCACAACGGTCTTGGGCTCAAACTCGCCCCGGAACGGCACCGGTGCGGTAAAGCTGTAGCGGGAAGGCACTGCATCGGAGCAGAGGACAGCTGCCGTCTTGCCCAGCGCCTTGAGCGCGTGGCAGAGGGCGCTGCCGCAGCCGATGGTGTCGCCGTCCGGGTTTTTATGACACAGGACCAGAATGTTGTCCGCAGCACAGAGGCGCTCGGCCATCTGCTGCACATTGAGCTGTTCTGTCATTTGATGGATCCATCCTTTCCGCAGCGCTGGATTTATTCCTCGGTCTCGGCGGGCTGAGAGTCCTCAGCATCGCCGTTCACATTCAGCGTGCGGAGCAGCTCATTGATGTGGGCTGCATAGGCGGCACCGTCGTCCTCCACAAAGATGAAGCGGGGTGCCTTGCGGATGTGCATTTTCTTGCTCACTTCGGTGCGCACATGGCCTGCGGCGCGGTTCAGGGCCTCGATAGCGGGCTTGGGGCCGTCCTCACGGCCCATCACGCTCACATAGACCTTCGCCACGTCCAGGTCGGGCGTCACATCCAGCCGGGTGACGGTCAGCAGACCGCCCTCCAGCCGCGGGTCTTTCAGCCGTCCGATGATGGCGATGAGCTCACGCTTCATGTCCTGCGCCAGACGGCCCATATTTTTCTGAGACATAGTTTCTCCTCTAAAATAAACCTCTCCGTCATTGCTTCGCAATGCCACCTCTCCTATCGAGGAGAGTCCTTGGCATTTCGTAAAGCTTCACCTCTTCGCCAGAGGCTCTCCTCGGTAGGGGCAACAACGACGACCGCCGCCAGTGGCGGAAACAGGGAGTCGCTGTTGGGGCAGCGGCCAGCAAGACGCAAACGAAGTGCTGCGGATGCTGGGTGCCGCAACCCGGCCTTGTCGAGCGAAGGCAGACTGAGAGGTTATTTCTCTTAGTCGCGGTATTCTTCCATCTTGAAGGCCTCGTAGACGTCGCCTTCCTTGACGTCGGCAAACTTTGCCAGAGTAACGCCGCACTCGTAGCCCTCGGCCACTTCCTTGGCGTCGTCCTTGAA
This sequence comes from Faecalibacterium longum CLA-AA-H243, assembly GCF_020687245.1. GTDB lineage: Bacteria > Bacillota > Clostridia > Oscillospirales > Ruminococcaceae > Faecalibacterium > Faecalibacterium longum. The sequence goes on from NZ_JAJEQG010000011.1 coordinate 43,409, forward strand.
GCGCTTCAGAGATGCGATCTCGTCCTCCGTGATGACGATGCCGTCACGGACGACACGCACCTTGCTGTCGCGGGTGATCTTGCCGCTGGTGACACGGCAGCCTGCGACGGTGCCGACGTTGGAGATCTTGTAGACCTGACGGACCTGCAGCTCGCCCAGAGACACCTCGCGGAACTTGGGAGCCAGCATACCCTTCATAGCGTCGGTGACGTCGTTGATGGCGTCATAGATGACGCGGTACATACGCATCTCGACCTTGGTGGCAGCGGCCTCTTCCTTCGCCACGTTGTCGGGGCGGACGTTGAAGCCGATGATGATGGCGTTGGATGCGTCGGCCAGGTCAACGTCGGACTTGCTGATGGCACCGACACCGGCGTGGATGACGCGGACGCGGACCTCGTCGTTGGAGATCTTCTCGAGGCTCTGCTTGACGGCCTCGGCGGAGCCCTGGACGTCAGCCTTAACGACGATGGCCAGCTCCTTCATATCGTTCTGAGCCATCTGGCTGAACAGGTTATCCAGCGTGACCTTCTGGAAGGAGGAGAACTGCTTCTCCTTGGCGGCAGCGATACGCTGCTCGGCCAGCTCACGGGCCAGACGCTCGTCCTCGACGGCCTCGAACAGGTCGCCGGCCTCAGGCACAGCGGTCAGACCGGTGATCTCCACAGGAGTGGAGGGGCCGGCGTCGTTCAGCAGAATGCCCTTGTCGCTGCGCATGGTACGCACACGGCCCACGGCGGTACCGGCGATGATGACGTCGCCGGAGTGGAGGGTGCCGTTCTGCACCAGAATGGTGGCGATGGGGCCCTGGCCCTTGTCCAGACGAGCCTCGACAACAGCGCCCTTGGCACGGCGGTTGGGGTTAGCCTTCAGCTCCATGACCTCAGCTTCCAGAGCGATGCGCTCCAGCAGGTCGTTGATGCCCATGCCGGTCAGAGCAGAGACAGGGATGCAGGCGACATCGCCGCCCCAGTCCTCGGTGATGATGCCGTACTTGGTCAGGCCCTCCATCACGCGCTCAGGGTTGGCGGTGGGCTTATCCATCTTGTTCATGGCCACGATGAGCTTGACGTTGGCGGCCTTGGCGTGGTTGATGGACTCGACCGTCTGGGGCATGATGCCGTCATCGGCGGCGACGACCAGAACTGCAATATCGGTCATGTTGGCACCGCGGGCGCGCATGGAGGTGAATGCCTCGTGGCCCGGGGTATCCAGGAAGGTGATGAGGCTGTCGTTGACCTTGACCTGATATGCACCGATGGCCTGAGTGATGCCGCCAGCCTCGCCTGCGGTGACATTGGTCTTGCGGATAGCGTCCAGGATACTGGTCTTGCCGTGGTCAACGTGGCCCATGACGCAGACGACCGGGGGACGGGTGACGAGATCGTCCTGAGAATCCTCCTCCTGGGTGAACAGGCGCTCCTCGATGGTGACGTGGACTTCCTTCTCGACCTTGGCGTGGAACTCCTCGGCCACCAGAGCGGCGGTATCGAAATCGATGATGTCGTTGATGGCATGCATCTCGCCCATCTGCATGAACTTGGCGATGACCTTGCCGGCCTGCTGCTTCAGGCGGGCAGCCAGTTCACCGACGGTGATCTCATCGGGGATGAGGACCTTCAGCTGCGCATTGCGGGCCTTTTCCAGCTGGATGCGCTGCAGACGCTCGAACTCGGTCTCACGCTTGCCCTTCTGGAACTGCTGGCGCTGGCGCTGGCCGCGCTGGGTGAACTTCTGCTTGTTGCCCTGGGGGGTGGGCTTGCGGCGGTTCTCGGTGTTCTTGGTGGAAGCCAGATCGTCGTAACGGGCGTCGAAGCGGTCCACGTTCATATCGACGGTGCGGGTATCGACGGTGACCTGATTGTCCTCGCGGCGGACAGAGACGGACTGAGCGGAAGCTGCAGTAGCCTTTGCGCCGGTCTCACGGGCCAGCTCGCTCAGAGAGACGGTCTTCTCCTCGCGCTTCTTGTGCTGCTCGTTCTTCTTGTTGTTTTGCTTGGCAGCGGGCTTTGCCTCGGCCTTTGCGGGCTCAGCCTTGGGAGCCTCGGGCTTCTTTTCGGCCTTGGGCTCCGCCTTCTTCTCGGCGGGCTTCGGCTCAGCCTTGGGAGCCTTGGCGCTGTTCAGGAACTCGTCCAGGCTCTTGACGCTGTTGTCCTTGCTGAACTTCTCCAGCAGGTAGTTCAGCTCGTTCTCTTCCAGAGTGGAGCTGTTCTTCTTGCCGGTGCTGCCCATGGCGTTCAGCTCGTCGAGGACCTTCTTGGCAGAGATGCTCAGGTCCTTTGCAAAATCGCTCACTTTATATTTTACGGTCATTCGCTCATATCCTCCTCAGTTTGAATCGCTCCGCACGCCGTCAGCCGGTCAAAGCAGAGCTTGGCGAGGTTGCGGTCGGTGACGGCATAAATGGCCACCGGTTTGCGGCTGATGTCAGCCAGCTTATCCTGTGTCAGCGGCATGGGGATGACGTCCACCATATCGCCCACAGCGTAGTTGAGCCGCTGCACGGTCTTGGGGCTGGCGTCGGATGCAGTCATCACGAGCCATGCCTTGCCCTTGACGACGGCGTCTTCCACCGCGTCAAAGCCCATGGTCAGAGCGCCCGCCTTGCGGCAGAGGCTCACGGCCTGGAACAGGGCCTCATTCGGCTCAAGGGCCGGTTTTGCGGGGGCGTTATGCTTCTTTGCCATCGCGGTCGGCCTCCTTTTCTGCTTCCACACTGGCCAGCTGCTGGGCCAGTGCATCGTATACCTCGGCGGGGACCGGCTGCTCAAAGCAGCGCTCCAGCGCCTTCTTCTTTTTTGCCTTTGCAAGGCAGGCGGCATCCGGGCAGAGGTAAGCACCGCGGCCGGGCTTCTTGCCCACGGGGTCGATGCTGATCTCTCCGCTGGGTGCGCGCACCACACGCACCAGTTCCTTCTTGGGGCGGCTGGTCAGGCAGCCGATGCACTGGCGGGCAGGGATCTTCTTTTGTGCCATCCGGTTTTCCCTCCTTCGGCAGGTGTTCCGCGCTTATTCTGCGGCGGTGTCTTCGGTCTTCTCAGCCTCGGCAGCCTTCGGCTCTTCCTCGCCGTAGTAGCCGCTCTCGGGGCGGATGTCGATATTGTAGCCGGTCAGGCGGGCGCACAGACGGGCGTTCTGGCCCTTGTTGCCGATGGCAAGGCTCAGCTGCTGGTCCGGCACGGTCACGCGGCAGGAGCGGGTCTCGCCGGGCAGCAGCTCGACCTTGACCACCTTTGCGGGGCTGAGAGCTGCGGAGATGAACTCGGAGATGTCCTCACTCCACTTCACGATGTCGATCTTCTCGCCGCCCAGCTTCTCGACGACAGCGGCCACACGGTCGCCGTGGGGGCCGATGCAGGCAGAGACGGGGTTGACGTTGGCGTCCTTGGACCAGACAGCCATCTTGGTGCGGGCGCCGGCCTCGCGGCTGATGGCCTTGACCTCGACGGTGCCGTCGTAAATTTCAGGCACTTCCAGCTCGAACAGGCGCTTGACGAGGCCGGGGTGGGTGCGGCTGATCATGACGCGGGGGCCGCGCTCGCTTGCCACGACATCCACGATGTAGACCTGCAGCATCTGGCCTTCGGTGTAGACCTCGCCGGGGACCTGCTCGTTGCGGGGCAGGATAGCCTCGCCGCCCTTGCCCAGGTCGAGGGCAACGATGCCCTTCTCGGGGTCAACGCGGGTGACGGTAGCCTGCACGATGTCGTGGGCGCGGGACTGGATCTCGCTCAGCTGCTGGCTGCGCTCAGCCTCACGGATGCCCTGACGGATGACGTGCTTTGCGGTCTGGGCTGCGATGCGGCCAAAGTCCTTGGTCTTGAGGGGGGTCACGACGCGGTCGCCCACCTGATAGCTCTTGCGGATGTGCTGAGCCTCGGTGATGCCGATCTCGCTGTGCTCGTCGTACCAGTCCTCATCGGCCACGACGTCCTGGATGAGGGCGACGTTGAACTTGCCGGTGTTGGGGTCGATCTCGACCATGACGTGGTCGTCCTCGACCTCGTAGTTCTTCTTCACGGCGATGACGATAGCAGCCTTGATCTTTTCGATCAGGTACTCCGCGGTAATGCCGCGCTCGTGCTCCAGCATGGAGAGAGCTTCAAAAAATTCGTTGTTCGCTGCTGCCATTTTTCGGGTTCCTCCTAGATTATAATGGTATCTTTTCTCGATTCATCTTTGGCTCTCCCTCTGGGAGAGCTGGCGCGGAACGCGCCTGAGAGGGCTGTTCTTAATCAAACAGATGTTCGTCATCACAGAGATGGACGCCGGATGCAGCGTTCACCTCAAAGCTCACCGGGCCGTTCTCCGTCTCGACCGTGACGGTGCTGCCCTCGCGGCCTTTCAGGATGCCGGCAAACTCGCGCACGCCGTCGGCGGTGGGGCGGATGAGCTTGACGCCGATTTTCTCGCCCTTGAGTGCCTCGTAGTGCTCCGGGCGGGTCAGCTTGCGGCCAAGGCCGGGGCTGCCCACCTCGAGATAATAGCTCTGGTCGATGGGGTCTGCCTCATCGAGGATGGGGTCCAGCGCGTGGGACACTTCGGCACAGGTGTCGGTGTCCATGGTGCCGTCCTTGTCGATGAGCACACGGAGATACCAGTCCGGCCCTTCCTTCTCAAAGACCACATCCCACAGGCGCAGGCCCATGCCCTCCACGACGGGGCGGACAAGCGCTTCGACTCTCTGGGCGGTGTTGCCGCCAGACTGCTTCGCCATAAAAAACCTCCAAACAAACAAGAAAAGCGGACCTTGCGGCCCACTTTCCAATAAAACTATAGCGTACTATTAGAATATAGCATACTCTTGCGGATTATGCAAGCTTTTTCGTGAAAAATCCTCTTCTCACAGCACCCACACACCATCACGGAACAGGTCAACCGTATGTCCATCGCGGCACTTGCCGGTAATATGGCTGTCCTCGGCACCCACCATGACGTCCTCGTGGATGGCGGACTGGTTCATGCCCCGGGCCAGCAGCTCGTCCTTGCTCAGGCGGGTGCCGTTCTCGGTGGTGCCGGGATAGCTGGCGCCAAAGGCGATGTGACAGGCGGCGTTCTCATCGAAGAGGGTGCTGTAGAACAGCGCGCCGCTGCGGTTGATGGGGCTGGACGCCGGCACCAGCGCCACTTCGCCGATGCTCCGTGCGCCCTCGTCGGTGTCCAGCAGCCGGCCCAGAAGCTCCGCGCCCTCGTCTGCACCGTGCTCCACGACGCGGCCATCCTTGAAGGTGACATGGAAGCCCTTGATGAGCTGGCCGTTGAAGACGTAGGGCTTGGTGCCGTAGACGATGCCGTTCACCTTGTCCTTGTGGGGTGCGGTGAAGACCTCTTCGGTGGGGATGTTGGGCAGGAAGACCACGCCCTTTTCACTGACGCTGGCGGCACTCTCCCAGGTGGCCTTGTCGGCGATGCCGACGGTCAGATCCGTGCCGTTGCTGCTCTCGAAATGGACGCTCTCGAGGTCGAGGGCGTTCATCTTGTCCTTCAGGCCGGTCAGACGGTCGAGGTGGGCCTTCCACTCGTTGACGGGGTCGCCGCCCGTCACGCGGCAGACATCGAAAATGAGCCGCCAGAGCTTCTCGATGGCCGCAGCCTCGTCCAGCTCCGGGAACATCTTTTTTGCCCACGGGGCGCTGGGCATGGCGGCGATGGACCACTGGACGCGGTCGTTCATGGTGTACTCGCGCCACGGAGCCATGAACTTGCGCTGACCGGCGTTCACCCGGCTGATTTTCGCGCCGTCCAGACCGGCGTAGACTTCCGGGTCATCGGCGAGGATATGCAGCACGCAGACCCCGCCCTCACTCTCGGCGTAGTCGAGATAGCGGCGCAGCTGCCAGGACTTGAAATCGCTCAGGGCTTCCTCGCTACCCAGTTCCATCCGGCTGCGGGAAACGTCGTTGTCGCTCCAATTCACCAGCACGTCACGGGCGCCGGCCTCGTAGGCACTGCGCACGCACAGACGGGCCAGCGGTGCGGCCTCGAGGCAGCAGTTGATGACAAGGGTCTGGCCCGGCTGGGGATTGACACCCACCCGGACGATGAAATCGGCATATTTTTTCAGAAGAATAGTAAAGTTTTCCACGGAATATCCTTTCTGCCGTGCAAACCACGGCGGTGCATTTTCTATCTGACAGTATAACCGTTCCCGGGCGAATTGTCCACCCGATAAAAACAAAACAGACGTTTCTACCGGTTGAAAAAACGGGAAACGTCTGTTATACTTGTATTTGAGAGTGCTGTCTACATACGGCAGGCGGTCTACACCTTTCCGGCACTGCGTCGGGAAGGCGAACATTTTTGTTATGCCCCCGACGCTCCACAGCGAAAGGGGTGATGCTTCATGACGCTTTTGGAAACTTTAGCTCTTCTCACGTTGCTTGCAACTGTGGGTTTTGGGATGTTTGATATTGCGTGGAAGATTTTCAACAACAAAAAATGACCGCCCAGTTTAGCCCACTCGTGCGGTCATTCTTTGTTGTAATTGACTTGCCGGAAAGGTGCTGACCGTTTGCCAGACAGCACTTTCTTTATTTGTATTATACCACAGCCCCGCCGAAAATGCAACGGCGGGGCTGTTTTTCTCACTCACAAAAGTGAGTTTTTATCAGAACTCGATCTTGCTCTCGATGTAGCTCTTCAGCTCGGAGATAGGCATACGAACCTGCTCCATGGTGTCGCGGTCGCGGACGGTGACGCAGTTGTCGGCCACGATGCCCTTGGCCTCGTCGCCCACGGTGTCGAAGTCCACGGTGATGCAGTACGGAGTACCGATCTCGTCCTCACGGCGGTAGCGCTTGCCGATAGAACCGGTATCGTCGTAGTCCACCATGAAGTACTTGCTCAGCTCATTGCGGATCTCCATTGCCTTGTCACCCAGCTTCTTGCTCAGGGGCAGGACAGCGCACTTATAGGGAGCCAGAGCCGGGTGCAGATGCAGGACGGTGCGGATGTCCTCCTTGCCCTTGCTGTCGGTCAGGTGCTCCTCATCATAAGCCTCGCACAGGAAGGCCAGAGCCACACGGTCACAGCCCAGAGACGGCTCGATGACATAGGGGATGTAGTGCTCGTTGGTCTCGCTGTCGAAGTACTCGAGGCTCTTGCCGGAGGCTTCCTGATGACGGCTCAGGTCGTAGTTGGTGCGGTCTGCAATGCCCCACAGCTCGCCCCAGTCGGTGAACGGGAAGGCATACTCGATGTCGGTGGTAGCACGGCTGTAGAAGGCCAGCTCTGCAGGCTCGTGGTCACGCAGGCGCAGGTGCTCCTTCTTGATGCCGAGGCTCAGCAGCCAGTTCTCGCAATAGTCCTTCCAGTAGGAGAACCACTCGAGGTCGGTGCCGGGCTTGCAGAAGAACTCGCACTCCATCTGCTCGAACTCACGGGTACGGAAGGTGAAGTTGCCCGGGGTGATCTCGTTTCGGAATGCCTTGCCCACCTGGCAGACGCCGAAGGGCAGCTTGCGGCGGGTGGTGCGCTGGATGTTGGCAAAGTTGACGAAGATGCCCTGTGCCGTCTCGGGACGGAGGTAGCAGGTGGAAGAGCTGTCCTCGGTGACGCCGATGGCGGTCTTGAACATCAGATTGAACTTACGGATGGGGGTGAAGTCGTGCTTGCCGCAGACGGGGCAGACAATATCCTCGTGTTCAGCGATGAAAGCGTCCATCTCGTCAAAGCTCATGGCATCGACGTTGACCTCGGGGTGCTCGTCGCCAATAAGCTTGTCAGCACGGTGGCGGGCCTTGCAGGCACGGCAGTCCAGCAGCGGGTCCGAGAAACCGGCAACGTGGCCGGTGGTGATCCAGGTCTGAGGATTCATGATGATGGCGGCATCGAGGCCCACATTGTAGGGGCTCTCCTGCACGAACTTTTTCAGCCATGCTTTCTTGACGTTGTTCTTGAACTCGACACCCAGAGGGCCGTAGTCCCAGCTATTGGCCAGACCGCCGTAGATCTCGGAACCGGGGAACACATAACCACGGTTCTTGCAGAGATTGACGATCATATCAAGGGTCTTTTCGCTCTGTTCCATTGTAAGTACATCCTTTCCGTCCGCGGCTGGTTTGCCGTGTCGTGTTGTGTATTTGTCCCGGTTGCTTTCCCCGCAGCCGGGCGTGCTTTTCCTGTTAAAAGCACAGTATCTTTACTTTATCATGTTTTGCGGGGATTGTAAAGCCTTGCCCCGCATCCGGAACAACACAATCGGATTTATCATATAGAAAAATGGTAAAAAATAAAGCGTCTGACGAAATTTTCCGCAGACGACAAAAGCCCCCGCTTCTGCGAGGGCTTTGAGGTTCACTTATGATATTTCATTCCGGCATTGATGGTGCAGGCACGGTAGATTTGTTCGGTGAGAACAAGGCGGGCCAGCTGGTGGGGCATCGTGATGCGGCCCATGCTGAACTTGAGCGCCGCCGCGCGCTTGACCTCATCCGAGAGGCCGTGGGACGAGCCGATGACGAAGGCCACATCTCCCGCACCGCTGTTTGCGCGGTCGGCAAGGAACTGGGCCAGCTCATCGGAGGAGATCTGTTTTCCTTCGATGCACATGGCGACGATTGCCGCGCCCTTGCGGACGCTGCCGAGGATGGCTTTTCCCTCTTTATCCAGCGCCTTTTTCACCACAGCGTCGGAGGCGTTTTTCTCTTCGATTTTTTCTTCCGGAAGCTCGATGATGCGGAAGGACGCAAACGCCGCCAGACGCTTCTGGTATTCGGCCACGCCCTCGGCGAAGTATTTCGCGTTGAGCTTGCCGACGCAAATCAGGTCGATATTCTGCATGGTTATCCTTCCTCTTTTGTGTAGGTTCTCGCGCTGGCAGCGCGGGGCAGTTTTTTCTTTTGTTCAAGCGGCTTGCGCTCCGCGCGGGCCAGAGATAGGGAGGGGTGTTTCGAATCCCCCCTCCCTACCTCTGGACTCCACTCTCCCCGCAACGAGTTAAGGGCTGCTCGCCCTTAACAATTCCGAAGAAGTAGGCTCCAAGCAAAAATGCTGGAGATTCGTGCATTCGCACGAAGATCTCTTAACCGCATTTTAGCTCTCCGCCGTTTTACGGCTTCGCCGAAGATTTCAGGCTTTAGCAGAACTTTACCGTCAGCAGAGAGGTAACACCAGCTGCGAAGCAGCAAATCGGAGAAGTGAGAAAAATGCGTTTAGCGAAGCGGCTAGCATTTTTCCACTTCGACTTCCCCTTTGGGGTCTGAAAGGGGCGAGCAGCCCCTTTCTCGTGCCTCCCGCGCCTCGAAAGTAGCGGGTGCTTTTCTGGTTCTCTTTTGGCACGCAAAAGAGAACTTAGCCCAGCGAAAAAGCGCTCCATCCTGCGCCGCAGGCGCAAAGATCATAGCAGCGTCATCTGCTCCCCTTCATCCTCCGCGCGAATCAGCGCACCCGTAGCCGGCAGGCTGCGGACGCGGTAGCGGTGGGGATTTGCCAGTTCCAGCGTGTCCGCCGGGACGACGGAGGCGATGGTCTGGTTCTTTTTCAGGGTCACGACCGCCACACCCTGGCTGTCGCGGGTGGTCTTTGCAGCGATCTGCGCCGTGCCGACCAGGAGCATCCGTCCCGCGCTGGTGCGAATCGCAAGCTCCGTCTCCTCGGGCAGGAAGAACATCGTCGCCAGCGGCTCTTTGTCGCAGTAGGCTTTCAGCAACTTGCGGCGGTTCTGCTTGGTGGCGTAGGAGCTGAGCGGGATTTTTGCGCACTTGCCGCTGGCAAAGAAGAAGAGCATATGGCCGCTGTAGTCGGAGGTAATGACCATGGAGAGGATGTTCTCGCCCTCGTCCATGCCCAGACGGCCCGGCAGATAGATGCCCATCTGGGCCACCTTGCCGTCTTCCAGCTCGGCCAGACGCACCTTATACACCTGCTGCATATCCGTAAAGAACAACGCTTCTACGTTGTTCCGCGTCTCCACCTGCTGGACGATCTCGTCGCCCTCCTTGAGCTTGTGCGCACCGGCAGTGCGCAGGCTCTGGGGCGGGATCTTCTTCAGATAGCCCTCGCGGGTGAAAAAGACGGTGACGGGATAATCCGGCACAGCCTCTTCCTCGGCGCCGCTCTCTTCCTCGGGCAGGTCGTAGAGGATCTCGCTGCGGCGGGGCTGGCCGTACTTCTTTGCCACGTCGGCCAATTCCTTCATGATAATTTTGCGGATGCGGGCAGGCTTTGCGAGGATGTCGTTCAAATCAGCGATGTCAGCTTCCAACTGCTCGATCTCGCCGGTGCGCTTGAGGATATATTCCCGGTTGAGGTGGCGCAGCTTGATTTCAGCCACATAGTCGGCCTGCACTTCGTCGATGCCAAAGCCTATCATCAGATTGGGGACGACTTCCGTCTCCTCCTCCGTGGTGCGGATGATGTGGATGGCCTTATCGATGTCCATCAGAATCGCCGCCAGACCCTTGAGCAGGTGGAGGCGCTTTTCCTTGCCGTGGAGGTCATAGTAGGTGCGTCGGCGGACGCATTCCATCCGGAAGGCCGTCCACTCCTGCAAAATTTCCCGCACGCCCATGACCCGGGGCTGGCCCGAGACAAGGATGTTGAAGTTGCAGCTGAAGCTGTCTTCCAGCGGGGTGGCCTTGAAGAGCTTGGCCATCAGCTTGTCGGCGTCCACGCCGCGCTTGAGGTCGAGGGTGAGCTTGAGGCCGTTCAAATCAGTCTCGTCGCGCATATCGCTGATCTCTTTGATCTTGCCCGCCTTGACCAGCTCGGCGATCTTGTCCATGATGGCCTCCACCGTGGTAGTGGGCGGTATCTGGGTGATCTCAATCATGTTCTCGCCCGGCACGGCGGCGTAGCGGGCGCGCACCTTCACGCTGCCGCGGCCATTCTCGAAGATGTCCCGCATCTGGGCTTCGTCGTAGAGGATCTGGCCGCCGCCCACGAAGTCCGGGGCGGGCATGGTGGTGGAGATGTCGTGCTTTGCATCCTTCATGAGGGCGACGGTGGTGTTGCACAGCTCTGCCAGATTGAAGGAGCAGATGTTGCAGGCCATACCGACGGCGATGCCCAGCGTGTTGTTGGCCAGAATGGTCGGGAATGTCACGGGCAGAAGGGTCGGTTCAGTGGTGGTGCCGTCGTAGTTGGGGACGAAGTCCACCGTCTCTTTGTCGATGTCCCGGAACAGCTCTTCGCAGACACTTTCCAGTTTTGCTTCGGTGTAGCGGGCCGCGGCGCAGGACATATCGCGGCTGTAGGCTTTGCCGAAGTTGCCCTTGCTGTCCACGAACGGCACCAGCAGGCTCTCGTTGCCCCGGCCCATGCGCACCATGGTGTCATAGATGGCGGCATCGCCATGGGGGTTCAGGTGCATGGTGCTGCCCACGATGTTCGCCGACTTGGTGCGCGCGCCCTTGATAAGGCCCATCTCATACATCGTATACAGCAGCTTGCGGTGGGCGGGCTTGAAGCCGTCGATCTCCGGCAGCGCGCGGCTGACGATGACGCTCATCGCGTAGGGCATATAGTTCGTTTCCAGCGTGCGGGTGATGGGGTCTTCCAGCACACTGCCGGCGTTCAGTATCTCAACGCCCTCGCCCAGCTGGGGGCGGACAGGCTTTGCAGTTTTTTTGCTCGATTTTTTTGCCATTGTAAATCCTCTTTACTAGAGTTCCCTCGTAACTCAACCTCTCAGTCTCGCTACCGCTCGACAGCTCCCCTAGCGAGGGGAGCCTCTGGCGAAGAGGGAAAGCTTTTCCGAAATGCCAAAGCCTCCCCTCCGTAGGGGAGGTGGCAATGCGAAGCATTGACGGAGAGGTTTAACTCACATCCAGATCATCCAGATACTCTGCGCCGTGCTGGGCGATATGCTCCTTGCGGCCTGCGAGGTTGTCGCCCAGCAGGATGTCGAACACCTGCGCGGTGCGCTCCACGTCGGTAGGCATCACCTTGATGAGGCGGCGGCTCTCGGGGTTCATGGTGGTCAGCCACATCATCTCGGGGTCGTTCTCGCCCAGACCTTTCGAGCGCTGGATGGTGTATTTCTTATCGCCGATCTCCTCGAGGAATGTTGCCTTCTCGGGTTCCGTGTAGGCGAAATAGGTGCGGTCTTTCGTGGTGATCTCGTACAGCGGCGACTCCGCGATATAGACATAGCCCTCGTTGATGAGGGTGGGGGTCAGGCGGTAGAGCATGGTCAGCACCAGTGTGCGGATCTGGTAGCCGTCCACGTCGGCATCGGTACAGATGACGATTTTATTGAAGCGGAGATTGTCGAGGTTGAAGGTGGCAAGCTCCTTGTTGTGCTTGCCGCCCAGCTCCACGCCGCAGCCCATGACCTTGATGAGGTCCACGATGACGTCCGACTTGAAGATGCGGGCGTAGTCGGCCTTGAGGCAGTTCAGGATCTTGCCGCGGATGGGCATGATGGCCTGATATTCACTGTCGCGGCTGGTCTTGACCGCACCCATAGCCGAATCGCCCTCGACGATATACAGCTCACGGCGGGAGGCGTCCTTGGTGCGGCAGTCCACGAACTTCTGCACCCGGTTCGCGAGGTCGATTTGGGTTGAGAGTGTCTTTTTGATGCTCTGGCGCGTTTTTTCGGCATGCTCACGGCTCTGCTTGTTCACCAGCACCTGCTGACAGATCTTCTGGGCCTCGTCGGGCTTTTCGAGGAAGTAGACTTCCAGATAGTGCTTGAGGAAGTCGGTCATGGCCTGAGAGACGAACTTGTTGGTGATAGCTTTTTTTGTCTGGTTCTCATAGCTGGTGCGGGTGGAGAAACTGGACGAAACGTACACCAGACAGTCCTGCACATCCTGAAAACTGATGGCACTCTCGCCCTTTTTATAGAGGTTCTTATCCTTCAAATACTTGTTGATCTGGTAGACGAAGGCCGTGCGGACGGCGTGCTCCGGGCTGCCGCCATGCTCCAGCCAGGACGAGTTGTGGTAGTATTCCAGCAGCTGCACCTTGTTGGAGAAACAGAACGCCGCGCTCATCTTTACCTTATAGTCAGGCTGGTCTTCGCGGTCACGGCCAGTAGCTTCGCTCTCGCAGCTGAACACCGGGGTCAGGCTGTCCTCGCCCGCCGTCTCAGCTACATAGTCGGCGATGCCGTGCTCATAGCACCAGCTCTCCTTCCACGGCTTGCCGGTGGCGGGGTCTTTCTCCTTTTCGTCGGTGAAGTTGAGGGTCAGGCCCGCGTTGACGACAGCCTGACGGCGGAGGACATCTTTATAGTAGCTGCCGGGGACATCGATGTCGGTAAAGACCTCATCGTCCGGCTTCCAGTGGATGATGCTGCCGGTGCGGCGGCCCTTGTAGGGTTCTTTGTGCAGGCCGCCCACATTCTCGCCCTTCTGGAAGTCGAGGTGGTAGTGGAAGCCGTCGCGGTAGATGTCAGCAGTCATCCATGCCGAGGCGTACTGGGTGGCGCAGAGGCCCAGACCGTTCAGACCGAGGCTGAATTCATAGTTGTCCTCGCCCTCGCCGTACTTGCCGCCTGCGTACATCTCACAGAACAGCAGCTCCCAGTTGTAGCGCTCTTCACCCTTGTTCCAGTCCACGGGCATACCGCGGCCAAAGTCTTCGACGATGACACTGCCATCCTTGCAGCGGGTGACGTTGATGGTGTCGCCGTGGCCGTCGCGGGCCTCGTCGATGGAGTTGGAGACGATCTCAAAGATGGAGTGGGCGCAGCCCTCCACGCCGTCCGAGCCGAAGATGACGGCCGGGCGCTTGCGCACACGGTCGGCACCCTTCAGCGAAGTGATGCTTTCGTTGCCATATTCCTGTTTTCTTGCCATGCTGCTCCTCCCGGCCCCCGGAATGTTCTTGCAGTGGAGCCGTCTCAAACGCTTTTGCTATATATAGGTATCTATTCCCACAGCGGGAGAAAAGCGATTCTTTTCATTCTTATTTATTAAACCATAGGTTGTTGAAGATGTCAAATATTCTTTCCCTGTCTGCCGCCCGCAAAAAGCGTCAGAAAAGTCAGTCTTATTTTAGACGATAACACGGGCAAAATAAAGAAAGTTCAAAAATTCTCAAAAAATTTTGCATTTACCCCTTTACAAAATCGAAATTTCAGGTATAATAATCATCGTCCGGTGCGCCTCTGTAGCTCAGTCGGTAGAGCAGGGGACTGAAAATCCCCGTGTCATTGGTTCGATTCCGATCGGAGGCACCAGTCAGGAGACCCAACAGGGTTTCCAATATGCGGCCGTAGCTCATCTGGTAGAGCGCCACCTTGCCAAGGTGGAGGTAGCGAGTTCGAGCCTCGTCGGCCGCTCCATAATGGAGCAGCAATCGTTGTTCCAATATGGCCCGGTAGCTCAGTTGGTTAGAGCACCAGCCTGTCACGCTGGGGGTCGTCGGTTCGAGCCCGATCCGGGTCGCCACATCTGGGGCGAAAGCCTCAACCTACTTTGAAACTTGTTTTCAGGGCATCATCTAATGATGGGTGCGAGGGTAAACGCACCGAATATGCGGCCGTAGCTCATCTGGTAGAGCGCCACCTTGCCAAGGTGGAGGTAGCGAGTTCGAGCCTCGTCGGCCGCTCCATAATGGAGCAGCAACAGTTGCTCCGAATATGGTGACGTGGCCAAGTGGTAAGGCAAGGGTCTGCAAAACCCTCATCCACCAGTTCAAATCTGGTCGTCACCTCCAAAAGATTCCCGGGTGCTGAGGCATCCGGGATTTTTTGTTGTTTTGCTCGTTAAATAATCTACTTATTGGGGAAAGCTTGTCTTCCCTCTTCGCTCTGTGCTATGCTAAAAGAGTCAGCGCTGTCCATCGTGGTGCTCTGCATCGTTTTGTTCAGCACCCCCATTGAGACCTATATGAGCTACGCTCTCAACCGCATCTTCGACACCGCCATTGGCGTCATCGCAGCGCTGCTGGTCAACTACTTTCTGCCCCGGCCCCGGGTCGTTTCCCTCTGGGAAGGGTTCAAAGGCTCGTTCAAGAAGGACAGTAAAGTCTGAATGCTTTTCCGCGCCCCGCTCCGGCAGGGCGCTTTTCTTTTGCCCTCTGCCGTGATACAATGGGCATACTATCATTTTCCCTGAAAGGAGGCCGCGCCATGCCTGCCGAACTTCACACCACCCTCACGCCGGACACCCCGGTACGCTATCTCAAGGGCGTCGGCCCCAAGACTGCCGAGCGGTTCGAGAAGCTGGGCATCCTGACCCTCAGCGACCTGCTCTGCCACTATCCCCGCCGGTATCTGGATTTTTCAAAGCCCTACTCCATCGCCGAGGCCCCCGCCGACACCGAGTGCGTCGTGAAGGCCGAAGTGTTTGCAAAGCCCGGCGGGCGCATCCTGCCGGGCGGGCGACGGATGGAGCGCATCACCGCCGGAGACGATGTATCCAGCCTCGAGATCACGTGGTTCAATAATCCATACGCCGCCCAGAAGCTGGAGCTGGGGCAGGAATACTATTTTCAGGGCATCGTGACGGGCGGGATGCTCCGCCGTCAGATGGTCAACCCGCAGGTGCGCACCGACGCGCAGGTGAAGTCGTCGCCTTTCGAGGCCGTCTACCCCCAGACCGAGGGGCTGACCAGCAGCGCCATCGCCAAGTGCGTCCGCCAGCTCCTCCCCCACGCGGAGCTTCTGCCCGACCCGCTGCCCTCTGAGATGCTGAAAAAATACCGCCTGCTCTCCAAGGCCGACGCCGTCCGGGCCATCCACTGCCCCGCCACGGAGGAGGAAGCCTTTGCGGCGCGGCGGCGGCTCATCTACGAAGAGCTTCTGGTCCTACAGCTGGGTATCGGCCGGATGAAGAACCACGGCGCGGCCTCCACCGGCGCGCCGATGAAGAAAGCCGACGCCTCCCCTTTCTGGGAGTCGCTGCCCTTCTCCCCCACCGGCGCACAGCGGCGGGCCGTGGAAGAGATCCTGACCGACATGTCGGGCGAAACGTCCATGAACCGCCTTTTGCAGGGCGACGTGGGCAGCGGCAAAACGCTGGTGGCTGCTGCGGCTATCTGGGCCTGCATCCGGGCCGGGTATCAGGCCGCACTGCTGGCCCCCACCGAGATCCTGGCCAGCCAGCACGCCGAGAACCTGAACCGCCTGCTCTCCCCCTTTGGGATGCGGGTGGCCCTGCTCACCGGCGGCATGAAAGCCGCCGCACGGCGCACCACCCTCGCCGCCATCCGGGACGACGAGGCCGACCTCATCGTAGGCACCCACGCCATCCTCAGCGAGGGCGTGGAGTTCGCCCGGCTGGGTCTGGCCGTCGTGGACGAACAGCACCGCTTCGGTGTGCGCCAGCGGGGCCTGCTGGCCGAAAAGGCCGCGAATCCTCACCTGCTGGTCATGAGCGCCACCCCCATCCCCCGGACGCTGGGGCTACTGATGTATGGCGACCTCGACATCTCCATCCTCGACGAGCTGCCGCCGGGCCGCAAACCCGTCAAGACTCGCTGCATCACCGGCAAAAAGCGGGCCGACCTCTACGGCTTCCTTGATAGAGAAATCGATTCCGGACGACAGGTGTATATCGTCTGCCCTGCCATCGAGGACGCGGGCGGCAGCGGCCTGAACGCCGTCAAGAGCTACTATGAGGACATCGCAAAAGCCTATCTGCCGGACCGCCGGGTGGGCCTGATGCACGGCAAGCTCAAGCCGAAGGAAAAGGCCGAGGTGATGAACGACTTCAAATCCGGACGTTTGGACGCTCTCGTGTCCACCACCGTCATCGAAGTCGGCGTGGACGTGCCGAATGCGACGGTCATGGTCATCGAAAACGCCGAGCGGTACGGCCTGAGCGCACTGCACCAGCTGCGCGGGCGTGTGGGACGCGGCGCAGCGGAGAGCTGGTGCTTCCTCGTCAGCGACAATGCCTCCGAGTCGGTGCAGAAGCGGCTCAAGTTCCTCTGCTCCACCTCAGACGGCTTCGCCGTGGCGCAGTACGACCTCGAGACCCGCGGCCCCGGCGACTTTTTCGGAAACCGCCAGCACGGTCTGCCGACCTTGCAGATCGCCGATTTGATAAACGATACCCGCACCCTCCACGCGGCCCAGAGCGAGGCTGTGGCCCTTCTGGCCGAAGACCCGCTTCTCGAGCGGCCCGAACACGCCCTGCTGGCCCGTCAGGTGGAGCAGATGTTCGACAAAGCCGGAACAATGAATTGAGTAACGAAAAAGGACTGCCCGCGGCAGTCCTTTTTCGTTATCTTCTCTTCCACCACGGCTTCTTCTCGCCGATGCTCACTACATCGCAGAAGAGGCAGCGGCTCTTGGTAGAGAGCTGCACATCCTTGTGATGGCAGCCGAAGAACCATTTCTTGTAAGTCGTTTTCATGACGACCTTGTCGAGGAAGAGGTGCAGCCGGTTATTCTCGCCCTCAGCCAGCACGCTGAAATCCAGAAATTTGCTTGGCGCGTCGTGGGTCAGCACATAATCTACCTGCCAGCCGTTCGCTTCCAGCGCGGCCTCGCAGCGGGCGTATTCCTCGTCCGAGGGCATCTCCTGCGGCCACCAGTTGACGTGGGCTTCCCGCTCTTCCTTGTCCGGGCTTTCCGCTCCGCCGAAGCAGAGGTACTTCTTCCGTTCCAGTTCCAGTACACTGCCCCTGCAGACGTGGTACACATTGCCTCCCAGCGGCTGCACCAGCCCGCCGAACCGCTCTTCGGTGGGGTACTGTTCCAGCAGGTCATAGTTCTCGTGGCTTCCATCGAGGAAAAGGATGGTGTAAGGCCGCTTGCACAGCCAGTCCAGATTCTTCTGCTCGGCCTTGCTGCCGTCCCACACGAAGCCGAAATCGCCCAGCACAACGACAAAATCGCCCTTGCCGGCCCGGCGCAGCTCCCCGTCTTTGAAGCGGTCCAGCTCGCCATGGGTGTCGCCCGTAAGATATACCATCCTCTGCCTCCTTTTGCGGAGTGTGAAATCGCCCCAAAAGCCTTGTCACGCTCCGCCAAACCTGTTATTATAAAGTATAAGGCCCTTCGCTGAGCCTGTTTTTGTTCCGTAAGAACGGACAGCACATTTTGTCCGATACTCTAATATATTATCGCTTTTTGAGGAAAATGTCCACATGAAACGTATCGTCACCCTATTTCTGAGCCTTATCCTGCTGCTGAGCTGCCTGTGCGCGCCGGCTTCGGCCATGTTCGACCCCAGCCTCTTCTACGAGGTGCAGGCCAAGAGCGCCTACATCGTCAACACCGACACCAACATCATCGTCTACGACAAGGACAGCTCCCGTCAGGTGCCTGCCGGGGGCCTGACCAAATATATGACCATCGCGCTGCTGCTGACGAATTACGCCGACCAGCTCGACAACACCTTCCAGATGCCCTTCGCCATCTCGGATTACGTCCACAACAGTGATAATGCCGATATGCGCTCCAATGAGACCTTCACCTACCGGGAAGCTGTCTACGCCATGCTTCTGCGCAACGCCAACGAGGCCGCGATGGGCCTTGCCTACAGCCTTTCGGGCGGCGACCTTGCAGGCTGGGTGAGCCAGATGAATACCCTCTCCCAGCGCATCGGCACCACCGGAAGCACCTGGACGGACGCCTGCGGCCTCGACAGCGGCAATGTGACTACTGCCGTGGATATGTACCTCATCCTACGGTATCTGATGAGCTTTGATGCCTTCGTGGACATCTCGTCGGCCCCCGCCTTCACCATGCCCGCCAAGGAAAAGCACACCAAGAGTTTCGTGCTGCTGAACCAGAACGTCGCCCTCAACAAGACCAGCGGCGGCAGCTTCTACCGCAAGTCTATGCAGGGCGGCATGTGCGATGTGATGGCCTACAAAAACGACCACGGCGACCAGAGCTATGTTTCGTGGGCCAATCAGGACGGCTCCACCTATATCTTCTGCATCATGCAGAGCCCCGACACCTGTGACACCTACGGTTACGCCAACCGCCGCCCGGCCCTCTACGAAACGACCCGCCTCATCGACTGGGTGTTCCAGAGCTTTTCCATCCAGCCTGCGCTGGACACCGACCTTGCTCTGGCAGAGATCCCCGTGAAGTATTCCTCCGACACCGACACCCTCAAGCTCTACCCCGACAACAGCATGATGACCCTGCTGCCCTCTTCGGGCGACGGCACCGTGACTCAGAAATACTTCCATCTGCCCGACTATGTCTGCGCCCCCGTCCAGCAGGGCGATATTGTCGGCACCGTGGAGCTGAAGCTAGCCGGCGAGACCATCGGCATGGTCAACCTCATCGCCGGGCAGGACGTGAGCCGGAGCAGCCTGCTCTACTCTTTCTCGAAGCTGCAGGGGTTCTTCGGCAGCCTCTACCTCAAGGTAGTGCTCGTCGTCAGCGCCATCTGCGCCATCATCTATGTGGCGTGGGTCCTGCTCAACTCCCCCCGCACCCGCCATTCCTCCAAAAAAGTCCACCGCTACGGCCGTCCCCGCGACTGAGCCGTGCGGTCAGCTTCTTTTCTGAAAAAGCTGTAAAAAGCAGTTGACAAATACGCCCCCAAGTGGTAATATATACAGGCAGTCCGTGACTGCGAAAAACTGTATATGGGCGTGTTCCCGAGTGGCCAATGGGGACAGACTGTAAATCTGCTGCTTTTCAGCTTCGGTGGTTCGAATCCACCCGCGCCCACCAAACAAGAAAAATCCGAACCTATTTCCGATTGGAGAAGGGTTCGGATTTTTCGTTTTCTTTGGGTACAACAACGAAGGTTCCTGTGGACGGCGCAAAACTCCGATACCTTGTCATAGACCGTAAGCCAATAACAAGATTTGGAGGGTATGATTATGAAGTACGATGAAAGAGCCTGCAAGTTTAATATGGACACTGGCTGCGTGGAATTGCTGCTCCGGGATGGGAGAATGATCTCCATTGACTGCACCGGGGTCGAGGATGCACTGGACGTGACCGTGGCGCAGAGGTCAGAACTGGACTACCTCATCTACAATGACCCGCTGGGCTATGCGGACTTGATTTTGAATGGCGACCCAGAGGAATATTTGAAGAATGTAGCAGGGAGTCATGGGTTAGAAGATTAAGGGCAAAAAATAAGAGGTGTGCCCAACTGGACACACCTCGGTGAGATACATCTATATAAGGCAGGGCGTTCCCTTTACTGGGAGCGTCCTGCTGTTTTTATGCTGCAACAGGCAAGGCTTGTAGAGCTTCCTGCTCTTTCAGCCATTCCTCATATTCACGCTGGCCTTCCTCGCTGTTGAAAAACTCAACCATGGAGGGATAAAAGCAACGTGCAAGGGTCTTGATTGCTTCATCCGGGTAGCCGGATTTGTTTGACTTCTTCTTTTTGTTCAAATAGTATCCTCCGAAACTCAAAGTTCCATATCCTGACCACGCTTGCGGTTTTTCTGCGGCACATTCATGGTGCGCTCCTGCTTGGGAGCAAGAATCTTTTCCAGAAAACTGCGCACCAGTTCGGGCGCACGGTGGAGAGCATCCAGATAGGGTTTCACGTCGTACCACAGGTCGTGGTACTTGTTGCTCCAACGAACGGCCTCTTTCTTGGCGGTGGAAAGTTCTTCTTTCAAGCGGCGGTTCTCCACGTCCATCATATAGCCGTGGTCGGCTTGCTTTTTCAGTTTGGAGAATTCTTCTTCGGTCAGCGAATAGTTGCCGAGGAAGGTTCGCTTACCGATATAATCCAGATCGCGCGCGTGAATGAGGGCTTCTTTTGTGAGCGTGGCCTTTTTCTGAACAGCGGCAAGTTCCTTCTCCTTTTTGGAGAGAGCGGTGCTGGTTCGGGCAAGCGACTGTTCTTTCTGGTCGATTTGAGAAGTCAGGCTGTCCAGACGCTCCTGCTCCCGCTGGACTTTGAACTGGGTGACGGTCAGGTGTTCTTCGGTGCTACCGCGCTCACCGCGTTCTACGTCGGTGTACCCGGCGTTGCGCATATAGTGGAAGAAATCGTCTTGCAGGACGCTGTACGACTTCTTCAGGACTGGCTTGCCGTTCTTTTGCAGCACGGGCTTTCCGGCATCGTCCAGCAGGGGCTTGGATGCCCACTTCTTGCTCCGGCTGACCTGCATGACGGTCTCCTTGACTGTGCCGACCAATGCCTTGTCTTTGCAGCGTTTCGACCACAGGATTTGCTTTTCCACGACAGGCACATAGACCACATGGAGGTGGTAGTGGTAAACTTCCCGGCCTAATGCTTCGGTCATGGCACGGTTGGTCTCATCGGCGTGCATGACAGCCGAGAGGATATACTGCTCACCGCCCACGATCTGGACAGCGGCTTTATAGGCATTTGCGTAGAACTGCTTAGCGAACTCGTAGCCGCCGTGGTTGTCGAAATAGGCCGAGTTGACATCAAAGACAAGCTCGCAATAATGGGTGGCATCCGGCTTCAGGCCGCGCGTTGAAATCGTACCAGCGGTTTCCAGTTGGGCGAACAGGTCAGTGTAGCTGGCGGTTGGCTTTTTGAAGTGGACGTTCCATGCAGCGCGCTGGGGGATAATATCGGGGTTCCGATAGCTGTCCTTTTCACGCTCATTGTGCTGCTGGGTGTTGCCAACGGCCTTGTCCGAAACGGCGAGATTCCGGACACTGGTGCGGTCAACGCCATCGTTTCTTGCCAAAGGGCATCCCTCCTTTCAAGGTTCATCGAGAGGTGACGAGGACGGAGATGCACTTCCCCGGAAGTGTAATAACCCACTATGACACTTTCATCCCTATGGGCTGCAAAGTGTAGTGGGCTCTTCGAGGACTCTCCGAGGGGGAACGTCTCCTGCGGGAGAGCTACGATCAAGTTCGCACAATGCGAACTTGATTGCTCCGTACGCAACTGAAAAAATTGCGTACGGACTTCAAATAACCTGTACGGTCTGTACGGCGTACAGAAATCTGAAATACAAACGATAACACGTTTGAATTTGCTTCAATTTGCCGTACGGGTGCGTACAAGTACAGACCGTACAGGTTGTACGAACTTCTTCCGTGAAAAAATGCACTTTTTACGGGCAGGGGTGGACAAGCGGTTCGATGCCTACAAAACCCCGCACCCTGCGGCCACCGGGCAGGTAGATGTTATGTACTGCACCAGAGTACCCCGTGTGGGAACTCTGGTGTTTTTTGCCTTGTGCCTGAATATACGGAGAATTTTGCAGAAAGGGTGAAAAAGCGGCAAAACTGCAACGGAAAAAGAAAAATGCCCTTGCTGGTTGCAGGGCTGCAACAGCAAGGGCGGAGAGGTAACCGTATATTGAACAAAACGGCAGAGCGTATTATAATGAGGAAAAAGATCAAAAAGGAGGGCCGACCACATGGCACAGGAATATCTGCCCGCACCATCCAACATCCGTCTTGCGGACTTGATGAAAGAGCACAACATCAGCCAACCAGAACTTGCCAAGGAACTCGGCTGCTCCAAGAGCACTATCAGCCGTTTTATCAGTGGTGCGAAAGGAACCCTGACCCATGAGCAGGTGCTGAAGATCGCAAGGCTGTTCAACGTGTCCACGGATTTCCTGCTGGGAGAAACCAACATCCCCGACCGCAAAAATTACGACATTGCCGAACTGGGCTTGTCCGTAGAAGCTGCAAAGAACCTCTACACAGGGCGTGTCAATACAGAGGTGGTCAACCTGCTGTTGGAAAACGCCCGCTTTGCAGAGCTTACTTACCGCATATCGCAGTATTTTGATGATACTTTTGCGTCTGGTATCGCAGCACAGAACGCCATGCTCACGACATTGAGCACCCTGCTACGTACAAGGGTCAAGACCCCGGAAGCAGCCAAAGCCGCAAAGGACATCAGCCTTCGGAGAAAACCGGTGTACCAAGGCGACCTTGATGACATTGAGATGTACTTCATGGCAGCGGTCAAGGAAATCAAAAAGGGCATCGGGAGCCATTACGCCGAACAGGAAGCTATGAGTAAGAAAGTGGCGGAGAAGATGTTCACCGAATTGACCAAGGGGCAGGATGTACAGCACCCAACGATTACAGCAGAGCAGCTGACGGATGCAATGTTGGACAGTGTTTCGGGCATGGAGGGAGCTACGCCGGAAGCACTGGAACAGCTGCGGAACGGTCTGCTGGGAATCTTGCAGTCTGCCGCAGAGCAGGAAAACGCCCATGAAGCAGACGAATGAACGGCTTTGTGCGCTGGCACAGAAAGGCGATGCAACTGCGCTGGACAGCCTGATCGACAACAACAAGTCCTTTATCGGCAAGGTGGCGAATGACCTTTTTCGCAGCATGAATCTGGCACAGGCTGGCCTGAACCTTGACACGGACGATTTGAAACAGGCGGGCAATCTGGGCTTATGGAAAGCTGTGCCGAAGTTCGATGCAGCGCGCGGCATGAAGTTCCTGACTTATGCGGCTCCTGCCATCCGCAACGCCATGATGGACATGGTTCGGGATGCCTTTACTGCTTTTGAGCAGCGGATGGTGACGGAGGATAAGGACGGTATCTGTTACCAGCGTGTTTCGCTGGACGATGTTCTGCCGGAAGAGGAACAACTACGGCGCATTGAAGCCATAGCCGACCCTTATGCCATGCAGCCGCAGAGTATTATGGAAGAACAGGAATTACGCCGGGAACTGTATTATGGCCTGAAACGGCTGACCCAACGGGAGCAGACCTATCTGCTGTACCGCTATGGCTTCACCGATGGCGAGGAACATCTGCTGATCGGCACGGCGATATACTTTCACCTGACAAAAGGCCGCGCCCAAAAGACCGAGGAACAGGCCATGGATAACCTGTGGCTGGAACTGCCGTGGTGGTTTATCTGAATGAAAAGAAAAAATCGTGATTGTGCTACAAGCTTTATGGGGATTTATGTGCAACTATACGATTTTGAGAAATTTTGTAGACGGATGAAACAAAATAGGATTAAATCTAAGTATCTAAGGAACGTTGATTTCACGGAGCCGCTGATTACCGACTGTAGGATTTGAGGAGGATGCCGTTTTATGAAAATTACACGAGATAAAATGTTTTTTTCAAAAGATCTTATTCATACAATGGCATATGTCGGAATGTTCGTGGCGGCAATTATATCGGTTGGAGCGTGTAAGTCTGGTATTTGGGTGGCTGCGATATTAGCATGGATTGTAGCAGGTATAATTATCGGATTGGCGATTATTTCTGACTATAAAAAGGCAGAACTTTTGAAAAATGGAACAAGAATCATCGGAAAGGTTACAGCAACAAAACGGGTACATATAAAATTTCATATGAGTACCTACCACCTTGCCGATGAGGATGTAATCTATCCATATGTGGTACATTATCAGTATAAAGTTAAAGGTGAAACCTATAATGGAAAGTCGCAGTGGTTTTGGTTCAATCCATGTATTCCGAAAGGGGCACCAATAAAAATTCTAGTAGACCCAAAGAATCCGGCCCGAAGTACAGTTCTCAAACCAGAAAGCTAAAGATGGCTTTCAATCGAGGTAAAACAAAAAGTTTATCCTTATAGCGTGTTTATTTAAAAGAAGATTGCGATTGTGCTACAAATTTTCAGGAAGTTTATGTGCATCTATACGATTTTGAAAAATTTTGTGGACAAACGAAATAAATCAGGCTTAAATTTCGTTATCTAAACAAAAAAGCAAGGCGGGAAGGTTTGATGATTTGTAAAAAATGAGGGCATAAAAATAAAGTAGGCGTTTGATATTTCCAGCAATGTGGGCAGTAGTGAAAGAAGGTATAGAAAATGAAGAAAACTTTATATACATTTTTGGTTTGGAATTTTCTGTTGTTTGTAGCTGGTTTAAGTGATATTGTTTTTTATAGAAATCTTACATCGGTAGAAGGTATGACAATAAGCTGGACCCAGCCAGCGCTTGTAAGTATTACTTCATTTTTAATATTGCTTTCAATATATTATGGGATGCACCAGCTCCTTTTCGGGAAAAATTTTTATTTGAAACTGGAAATCAAGCAGGAAGACATAGATAAATTGCGAAATTCAATTTATGATTTTCTGAAAAAAGGCGAAATTGACCCCGAAAAATTGCAGCAACACTTGAAGTGTTTGATAATTGCTGAAGTTGTTTTGTGGGGTGGATTCATCGTTTACTTATTTATATCAAAGGGCTACTAATTTTCAATTCTAATAATGGGGTAAAGTGGTACGAATGAAAAAGATACAGAACTTTTTCTCGACGATTTTGCAAAAGCTGTGGAAAAGTTCGATAACTATCGTTTAGCATTAAAAACTACGGAAGCTTTACGCTGAAAGCTGTAACTTTAAGCAGACCGGAAAGCTTATAATGAGGGTAGAACAGAAATATGACCAACGAAGATACCACTGATTTTGACGAGCACTTCGCTAAAATTTCGTCCTATATTGTGGACACATTGCACGGCGTTCCACTTGAGATGACCGAGGATGAAAAAGAACAATTTCGCATACAGGTTATTTCAAATCA
>NZ_JAJEQG010000012.1 GCF_020687245.1 Faecalibacterium longum CLA-AA-H243
TTGCATCTGAGCGATGGTGCAGTGGACGTATTAAGAAATGGAAGATTCAATGCAGACGGAGAGGTTTCGCCCACGGCAGCGTCGAAGCCAGACAGAAAAATGATAAATACCAAAAATTACCATATGACAAGTCGAAACATTTTCTGACGAAGAGACATGGATTTTCCCCCTTCGACAGGGCGAATCGGTTACAATAGCCGCAGACGCGGCATTGGGATCGGCCGCGCGCGGAGAGGAGGGAAAACGAGAGAAAAAAGGAGGGACACAGGATGGATGTGCGCACACGCACCGAAGAGATCGAGCGGCTGACGCTGGCCCCGTGGGCGACGTTCAGCGATGCAAGCCGGGGCAGGCAGAGGCCGGAGGAACAGGACCCCATCCGCCCTGTGTTCCAGCGGGACCGTGACCGGGTGCTCCACTGCAAGGCGTTCCGGCGGCTCAAGCAGAAAACGCAGGTCTTCCTCTCGCCGGAGGGCGACCTCTACCGCACCCGCCTGACCCACACGCTGGAAGTCTCCCAGATCGCCCGCACCATCGCCCGGGCGCTGCGGCTCAATGAGGACCTGACCGAGGCCATCAGCCTCGCCCACGACCTTGGCCACACTCCCTTCGGCCACGCCGGAGAGCGGGCGCTGGATAAGCTCACGCCCGGCGGCTTCAAGCACTATATGCAGAGCCTGCGGGTGGTGGACAAGCTCGAGAAGGACGGGCAGGGCCTCAACCTGACCTGGGAGGTGCGCAACGGCATCGTCACTCACACAAAAGGCATTTGGGCCGCGACGCCCGAGGGCCGCATCGTGCGGATGGCCGACCAGATCGCCTACGTCAACCACGACATCGAGGACGCCGTCCGGGCCGGTGTGCTGGACCCGGCCACCCTGCCGAAGGACTGCACTGCCGTGCTGGGCCAGACGAAGTCCGCTCGCATCACCACCATGATAAACAGCATCCTCGCCCACAGCGATGGGGATGTGGGGGTCGGCGCGGAGGAGAATGAAGCCTTCCTCGCCCTGCGGGACTTCATGTATGCCACCGTGTATGTGGACAAGACCGCTAAGGCCGAGGAGCAGAAGGTGGACAAGGTCATCGGGGAGCTGTACGAGTATTATCTGGCCCATGTGGACCAGATGTCCAACTTCTACGTCCAGCTGGCCTATCAGGACAACCCCGAGCGGGCCGTCACCGACTATATCAGCGGCATGAGCGACGAATTTGCCATCCGGACCTTTGAGGACGTCTTTGTGCCGCGCAAGTGGCACGTTTTGTAAAAAGGAGCGCCGAACATCTTTATGATCCCACACGAATATATTGAAGAGCTGACCCGCCGCACCGACATCGTGGAGCTGGTGGGCGGCTATGTCCAGCTCAAGCGGAAGGGCCGGCTCTACGGCGGTCTGTGTCCCTTCCACAGCGAGAAGACCCCCTCGTTCTACGTCTATCCGGACACCCAGAGCTTCTATTGCTTTGGCTGCGGTGCAGGCGGCGATGCAGTGACCTTTACCAAAAAGATAAACAGCATCGACTACGTGGAGGCCGTCAAGCTGCTGGCCCAGCGGGCCGGTATGCCCGAGCCCACCGAGGACGACAAGACGGGCCGTCTGCGCAGCCGCATCCTCACCATGAACAAGGACGCGGCCCGCTTCTTCCACGCCTGCCTCAACTCCACCGTGGAGGAGGCCCGGCAGGCCCGTGCCTACTGGCGTCGGCGAGGCCTCGACGACAAGACCATCAACCGCTTCGGGCTGGGCTACGCCCCCGACGACGGGCAGGCGCTCTACCAGCATCTCCGGGACAAGGGCTACAACCAGCAGGAGCTGGACGCCAGCGGCCTGTTCAAGCGCAGCCAGTCGGGCCGCATCTACTGCCTGTTCTGGCGGCGGGTCATGACCCCCATCTTCGATCTGCGGGGCAACATCATCGCCTTCGGTGGCCGTGTGCTGGACGACTCCAAGCCCAAGTACGTCAACAGCCCCGAAACGCTGGTCTACCACAAGTCGGACACGGTGTTCGCGCTCCAAATCGCAAAGCGGAGCGCTTCCCATCGGTACGTCCTCTGCGAGGGCTACATGGATGTCATCTCTATGCATCAGGCGGGCATCGACACCGCTGTCTGCGCCTGCGGCACGGCCCTGACGCCCGACCAGGTCAAGCTCATCAGCCAGTATGCCGATGAGGTCATCCTCAGCTACGACTCCGACGAGGCGGGCCAGAAAGCCACCCTCCGCTCGCTGGAACTGTTCCGTAACAGCCCGGTGCGGGTGGGCGTGCTGCAGATCCCGGGCGCGAAAGACCCGGACGAGTACATCAAGAAATACGGTGCCGACCGCTTCAAAGCCCTGCTGGACGGCGTGGGCAATGCGCTGGACTTCCGGCTGGGCCGTCTGCGCAGTCAGTACGACCTCAAACAGGATGCTCAGCGTCTCGAGTACGTCAAGGAAGCGGTGGAGATGCTGGCGCAGCGCTCCAACCCCACCGAGCAGGAGGTCTACGCCGGGCGTCTGGCCGAGGAGACGAACATCTCCAAGACTGCCATCATGGCCCAGCTGGCCGACGCCGTGAAGAAAGCGGGCAGCAGGCGCCGCCGGGAGCAGAACCGCGCCCGCCTGAAAGAGGGCGAAATGGACCGGATCAAAGTCCCCTACGGCGCAGGCCGGGGCGCACTGGGCATGGCCAGCGCAGAGCAGCGGCTTCTTGCCGCCATGCTGCGGGAGCCGGGCTATATCGATAAGGTGAGCGCCCAGCTCAGGCCGGAACAGTTTTTGCAGCCCCAGCAGAAGGAGCTGTACGAAGCCATGCTCCGCTGCAAGGAGCAGGGGGTGGAGGTGAGCCTCGCCACCCTGCGGGCCTTTGTCAGCGAGGAAGCTCTGAATGAATTGAGCCGTCTTGCGGCACAATACAGCGATGTGAACTGTACGCCGGAGGACATCAAGCTCTATCTGGAACGCATTGCCCGGGGGACTCCCGTGGCCAGCCGCGCCGCCAGTATGTCAACCAACGATATTGAACAGTATCTCCAGTCGATGCGGGAACAAAAGCAGGGAACTGCTGACGCAGAAGATTCGGTCTGATCTCTCCACCGGCTGGGGCCGGAAGGAGAAGCACAGATGCAGAAAATGTCACAGACGGAAGAAATGGCGAAGATGCTGGCGGGACGCGCCCGCCGCCATGTCCTGACGCCCGAGCAGGTGAGTCGTGCCATGGAAGAGCAGGACTTCGACCCGGCGGGGCTGGACGAACTGTATGCCGCACTGGAGATGCGGGGCGTGCAGGTGGCCGAGGAAGAGACAGAGCTGCCGCTTCTGGACGAAGAGCAGATCGGAAAGCTCGAGCATGAGCTGTCTGCCGAAGGCGTGGCGCTGGACGACCCGGTGAAGACCTATCTGAAAGAGATCGGCCGGGTACCGCTGCTCTCGGCGGAAGAGGAAGCCGCCCTTGCCCGTGCTGCGCAGGCAGGGGACGAGGACGCCCGCCGCCGTCTCAGCGAAGCGAACCTCCGCCTCGTCGTCTCGGTGGCAAAGCGGTATGCCGGGCGGGGCCTGCCCTTCCTCGATTTGATCCAGGAAGGCAACCTCGGCCTGATGAAGGCGGCGGAGAAGTTCGAGCCGGACCGGGGCTTCAAGTTCTCGACCTACGCCACCTGGTGGATACGCCAGTCCATCACCCGGGCCATCGCCGACCAGGGCCGCACCATCCGCATCCCGGTGCATCTGGTGGAGAGCATCAACCGGGTGAAGAAGACGGCAGGAGAGCTGCTGCGCCGCACAGGCCGGGAGCCCACCGCCGAGGAGATCGCCGCCCAGCTGGACATGGAGCCCGCCCGGGTGCGGGAGCTGATACAGCTGGCTCAGGACCCCATCAGCCTCGAGACGCCGGTGGGGGAGGAAGAGGACGCCCACCTCGAGGACTTCATCCAGGACGATGAGGCAGGCGTCCCCGCCGACGAGGCCGGGCGGCAGCTGCTCCGCCGGGAGCTGATGAATGTGCTCAAGAGCCTGACGCCCCGGGAAGAGCGGGTCATCGCCCTCCGCTTCGGTTTGGAGGATGGCCGCGCCCGGACGCTGGAAGAGCTGGGCCGGGAGTTCAACGTCACCCGGGAGCGGGTGCGCCAGATAGAGGCCAAAGCCCTGCGCAAGCTCCGCCACCCCAGCCGGGCCAAGCGCCTGCGGGATTATCTGGATGAATAAACTGCATTGCAAGAGTAAATGGTGACAAAATGCACAAGGGTGTTTTTGTCTGGAACGTAAAAAACAAAAAAATCAACCCCAAAATCACGCAAAGCATACACGTTTCCGGGTGTCCGATAAAAGAGGGCGTCCGGGAATTTTTTTGCATCAAAACGGAAAAATGGCTTGACAACAGGGGTTTTAGGGTGTATACTGCATTAGTATCACATAATGGCCTAGTGCGCCAAAAAGGGAGTTTGCGCAGCATGAGCGGAACGGGTTCCACCGAAAAGTTTGTGCAAAACGCCGGACTTCTGCGCGCGGTGCAGGCCGAATTATGTGTGTCTGCTCAAATTCGACCTGCATTTTGCAACATCCGTAGAGTATAAAAGTAAGGAGTGGTTGATTTTATGATGAAAGTCAAGCCCGTCAAGCTCGGCAAGACCGAGCGCATGAGCTTCTCCCACATCGACGAAGTCATCAGTATGCCGAACCTCATCGAGGTCCAGAAGAACTCTTATCAGTGGTTCCTGGACGAGGGCCTGAAAGAGGTCTTCCACGACATCGGCACCATTGAGGACTACACCGGCAATCTGGCACTGAGCTTCGTGGACTTCCGTCTCGATAAAGAGCCCAAGTACAGCATCAAAGAGTGCAAAGAGCGCGACGTGACCTATGCAGCACCCCTGCGCGTCACCGCCCGTCTGCTGAACAAGGAGACCGGCGAGGTGAAGGACCAGGAGATCTTCATGGGCGACTTCCCCCTGATGACCGACGCCGGCACCTTTGTCATCAACGGTGCAGAGCGCGCCATCGTCAGCCAGCTGGTCCGTTCTCCTGGCGTATTCTACGGCCATGATCACGATAAGGTGGGCAATGACCTGTACAGCGCCACCATGAACCCCAACCGCGGCGCCTGGCTGGAGTACGAGACCGACGCTTCCAACGTGTTCTATGTCCGTATCGATAAGAACCGCAAGCTGCCCGTCACCGTGCTCTGCCGCGCACTGGGCCTGTCTTCCAACGAGGACATCCTGAACTACTTCGGCGAGGATGAGCGCATCCTTGCTACTCTGGAAAAGGATACCACCAAGAACACCGAGGAAGGCCTGCTGGAAGTCTACCGCAAGCTGCGCCCCGGTGAGCCTCCCACGGTGGAGTCCGCTACCAGCCAGCTCAATATGCTCTTCTTCGACCCCCGCCGCTACGATCTGTCCCGGTTCGGTCGTTATAAGATGAACAAGAAGCTGTCTCTGGCGCGCCGCATCACCGGCTACATCGCCGCCGAGAACGTCGTCGCTCCTCTGACCGGCGAACTGCTCATCGAGAAGGATGCCAAGATCACCCGTCAGCTGGCTGAGGCCGCTGACAACGCCGGCGTCAACATCGTCGTGCTGAACGTCGAGGGCAAGAAGGTCAAGGTCATCACCAATGGCTGTGTTGACGCTCAGGGCTTCTTCTCCTTCGATGTCAAGGAGTGCGGCATCAACGAGCGTTGCTCCTTTGAGGAGATCAAGAAGATCCTCGACACCACTTCGGACGTGGAAGAGCAGAAGGAGCTGCTGCGCCGCAACCACGACCAGCTCATCGGCCGCACCGTCACCGTGACCGACATCCTGTCTTCCATCAACTATCTGAACGGCCTGGGCCACGGCATCGGCACCACCGATGACATCGACCATCTGGGCAACCGCCGCATCCGCAGCGTCGGTGAGCTGCTGCAGAACCAGTTCCGCATCGGCTTCTCCCGCATGGAGCGCGTCATCCGTGAGCGCATGACCCTGCAGAGCCAGGACCAGAGCGTCATCACTCCGCAGGCTCTCATCAATATCCGCCCTGTGGTCGCCGCCATCAAGGAGTTCTTCGGTTCTTCTCCGCTGTCTCAGTTCATGGACCAGAACAATCCTCTGGCTGAGCTGACCCACAAGCGCCGTCTGTCTGCTCTGGGCCCCGGCGGTCTGAGCCGTGACCGCGCAGGCTTCGAAGTCCGCGACGTCCACTACAGCCACTATGGCCGTATGTGCCCCATCGAGACTCCTGAAGGCCCCAACATCGGTCTGATCTCCTATCTGGCATCCTACGCCAAGATCAATGAGTACGGCTTCGTTGAGGCTCCTTACCGCAAGGTCAAGAAGACCTACGACGAGAAGGGCCGCCTCATCGACCAGGTCGTCACCGACGAGGTCGAGTATATGACCGCTGACGTCGAGGACGAGTACGTCGTTGCTCAGGCCAACGAGCCTCTGGACGAGACCAAGCACTTCAAGCGCGCCCGCGTTTCTGCCCGCCGCCGCGACGACATTCTGGAGATCGACGCCGAGAAGGTCGATTATATGGACGTCTCGCCCCGCATGATGGTCTCTGTCGCTACCGCCTGCATCCCTTTCCTGGAGAACGATGACTGTAACCGTGCTCTGATGGGCTCCAACATGCAGCGTCAGGCAGTGCCTCTGATGGTCACCCAGCAGCCCATCGTTGCTACCGGTATGGAGTACAAGGCTGCTACCGACTCCGGCACCGCTGTTCTGGCAAAGAACGACGGTATCGTTGAGAAGGTGGACGCTGACCATGTCGAGGTGCGCAACGCTCAGGGCACCGTGGACAACTATTCTCTGGTCAAGTTTGCCCGCTCCAACGCAGGCACCTGCATCAACCAGCGCCCCATCGTCGAGGTGGGCGAGAACGTCAAGGCCGGTCAGGTGCTGGCCGACGGCCCCGCAATGCGCAACGGCGAGATCTCTCTGGGCAAGAACGCCCTCATCGGCTTCATGACCTGGGAGGGCTACAACTACGAGGACGCCGTCCTGCTGAACGAGAAGATCGTCCGTGAGGACGTTTACACCTCTATCCACATTGAGGAATATGAGACCGAGTCCCGCGACACCAAGCTGGGACCCGAAGAGATCACCCGCGACATCCCCAACGTCTCTGAGGATGCTCTGAAGGACCTGGACGAGCGCGGCATCATCCGCATTGGCGCCGAGGTCAAGAGCGGTGATATTCTGGTCGGCAAGGTCACCCCGAAGGGCGAGACCGAGCTGACCGCTGAGGAGCGCCTGCTCCGTGCCATCTTCGGCGAGAAGGCCCGCGAGGTGCGTGACACCTCTCTGCGTGTGCCTCACGGCGAGTACGGCATCATCGTGGACGTCAAGGTCTTCACCCCGGAGAACAGCGACGAGCTGCAGCCCGGTGTGCGCGAGGTCGTCCGCTGCTACATCGCTCAGAAGCGCAAGATCAGCGTCGGCGATAAGATGGCAGGCCGTCACGGCAACAAGGGTGTCGTTTCCCGCATCCTGCCGCAGGAGGATATGCCCTACCTGCCCGACGGCACTCCGCTGGACATTGTGCTGAACCCCCTGGGCGTTCCTTCCCGTATGAACATCGGTCAGGTGCTGGAAGTCAACCTGGGCTACGCTGCCAAGGCCTGCGGCATCAAGGTCATGACCCCCGTCTTCGACTCCGCCCGCGAGGCTGACATCGGCGATACCTTCGATACCGCCCGCGAGATGTGGCACGGCGAGAATGCTCCTGCATATCCCACCAAGCTCCCCAAGCTGATGGGCGAGAAGGGCCACATCATCGACTTCTCCAAGATCGAGCTGGACCGCGACGGCAAGACCACCGTTTACGATGGCCGTACCGGTGAGAAGTTCGATAACCGCGTTACCGTCGGTTATATGTACTACCTCAAGCTGCATCACCTCGTTGATGATAAGATCCATGCCCGTTCCACCGGCCCCTACTCTCTGGTCACCCAGCAGCCTCTGGGCGGCAAGGCCCAGTTCGGCGGCCAGCGCTTCGGCGAGATGGAGGTCTGGGCTCTGGAAGCTTACGGTGCTGCTTACACCCTGCAGGAGATCCTGACCGTCAAGTCCGATGACGTCGAGGGCCGTGTCAAGACCTACGAGGCCATCGTCAAGGGCGAGCCCATCCCGCAGCCGGGCATCCCCGAGTCCTTCCGCGTCATGCTCAAGGAACTGCAGTCTCTGGGTCTGGACGTCGTGGTCCAGGACAAGGAAGGCAACGAGATCGACATGCGCCAGAACTTCGACGACGAAGAGACCGGCTTCGATATGCGTGATGTTGCCGGCACCGAGACTGTCGCCAACGAGAACGAGCTGCTGAACGATTACACCATCAAGGACGCCGATGCTGGTTTCGATGATCCCTCCGTGCTGGAGGATGACAACTCTGCCGCTGCAGAGTCCGCTTCTGACGAAGTGAACATCGACGAATAATAAGGCCCCTTTGAGAAAGCTGTGTTTCCCTGCGCGGTGCGCGTGCTGCCGCCGCAGGGCAGGGGAGGGCAGCGGGTCTTCCAACGTCAACTGTTATCATCGAGACTATAAAGATTAAGAAAGGGTTCGTTTCATGGAAAACAACGTCTTCGATTCGATCAAAATCGGCCTTGCCTCTCCTGACCAGATCCGCAACTGGAGCTATGGCGAGGTGAAGAAGCCTGAGACCATCAACTACCGCACCCTGAAGCCGGAGCGCGACGGTCTGTACTGCGAGCGCATTTTTGGACCTACCAAGGACTGGGAGTGCCACTGCGGCAAGTATAAGCGCATCCGTTATAAGGGCAAGATCTGCGACCGCTGCGGCGTCGAGGTGACCAAGGCCAAGGTCCGCCGTGAGCGTATGGGCCACATCGAGCTGGCCGCTCCTGTGAGCCACATCTGGTACTTCAAGGGTATCCCCAGCCGCATCGGCCTGATGCTGGACATCAGCCCCCGCCTGCTGGAGAAGGTCCTCTACTTTGCAAGCTATATCGTCACCGACCCCGGTCTGACCCCGCTGGAAAAGAAGCAGTTGCTGACCGAGAAAGAGTACCGCGAGATGCGCGAGCGCTACGGCGACGAGTTCGAGGCTGCTATGGGTGCTGAGGCCGTTCAGGACCTGCTGAAGGAGATCGACCTCGACCAGCTCAGCGCTGAGCTGACTGCCGAGGTGGAGAAGTCCTCCGGCCAGAAGAAGGTGCGTATCCTGAAGCGTCTGGAAGTCGTCGAGGCTTTCCGCGTTTCCGGCAACCGCCCCGAGTGGATGGTCATGGACGTGCTGCCCGTGCTGCCGCCTGACCTGCGCCCCATGGTCCAGCTGGACGGCGGCCGCTTCGCCACCTCCGACCTGAATGACCTGTACCGCCGCGTCATCAACCGCAACAACCGTCTGCGCCGCCTGCTGGAGCTGGGCGCTCCTGACATCATCGTGCGCAACGAGAAGCGTATGCTGCAGGAAGCAGTTGACAGCCTCATCGATAATGGCCGCCGCGGCCGTCCCGTCACCGGCCCCAACAACCGCGCACTGAAGAGCCTTTCCGATCTGCTGAAGGGCAAGCAGGGCCGCTTCCGTCAGAACCTGCTGGGCAAGCGTGTTGACTACTCTGGCCGTTCCGTTATCGTCGTCGGCCCTGAGCTGAAGATGGACCAGTGCGGTCTGCCCAAGGAGATGGCTCTGGAGCTGTTCAAGCCCTTCGTCATGAAGGATCTGGTCGAGAAGGGTGTTGCCAACAACATCAAGTCTGCCCGCAAGATGGTCGAGCGCGCAAAGCCCGAGGTCTGGGACAGCCTTGAGACTGTCATCAAGGGCCACCCCGTCCTGCTGAACCGCGCACCTACCCTGCACCGTCTGGGCATCCAGGCATTCAACCCCGTGCTGGTCGAGGGCCGTGCCATCAAGCTGCACCCCCTGGCCTGTACCGCATTCAACGCCGACTTCGACGGCGACCAGATGGCAGTCCATCTGCCCCTGGGCGAGGATGCCTGCCGCGAGGCCAAGATGCTGATGCTGGCTTCCGGCAACCTGCTGAAGCCCTCTGACGGCGCACCTGTCACCGTTCCTACGCAGGATATGATCCTGGGCAGCTACTACCTGACCACCGTTCGTGAGAACGAAGAGGGCGCAGGCAAGGTGTTCCGCGATGAGAACGAGGCTCTGATGGCTTACGCTGAGCACATCGTCACCCTGCACGCACCCATCAAGGTGCGCCGCACCATGGTCATCGACGGCGTGGAGCGCACCGGTCTGGTGGACGCCACCGTCGGCCGCATCATCTTCAACAACCCCGTGCCTCAGAATCTGGGCTATATCGACCGCACCGACCCTGAGCACTGGCTGGAGTACGAGGTCAGCTTCCGCGTGACCAAGAAGACCCTGCCCGACATCATCTCCCGCTGCATGACCCGCAACGGCAGCCGCAAGTGTGCAAAGATGCTGGACGCCATCAAGGCACAGGGCTACAAGTACTCTACGCTGTCCGCTATCTCCGTCGCTGTCTGTGACGCTGTCATCCCGCCCCAGAAGGACGAGCTGATCGCCGACGCCGACAAGCAGGTCTCTCAGGTCAGCAAGCTGTTCAACCGCGGCCTGATCTCCGAGAACGAGCGCTACTCCCAGACCATCAACATCTGGCAGGCTACCACCGATAAGGTCTCCAAGGCTCTGGCGGCAAACCTGCCCGAGGACAACGAGATCTTCATGATGGCAGACTCCGGTGCTCGTGGTTCTATGAACCAGATCAAGCAGCTGGCCGGTATGCGCGGCCTGCTGGCAAACACTGCCGGTAAGACCATCGAGATGCCCATTCGTGCGAACTACCGCGAAGGTCTGAATATCCTGGAATACTTCGTTTCCGCTCGTGGCGCTCGTAAGGGTCTGGCCGATACCGCTCTGCGTACCGCTGACTCCGGCTACCTGACCCGTCGAATGGTCGATGTCTCTCAGGAAGTCATCGTCCGCGAGATCGACTGCGGCACCACCGACGGCCTGTGGGTCTCCGAGATCCACGAGGGCAAGGAGAAGATCGAGAGCTTCCGTGAGCGTATCATCGGCCGTTATGCCGTGGGCGATGTCCTCGACCCCGTCACCGGCAAGGTTATCGTTCCCGAAGGCAAGATGATCGACCTCTACGATGCAAACGACATCGAGGCCGCAGGCATCACCAAGCTGAAGATCCGCAGCCTGCTGACCTGCCGCGCCAAGATCGGCGTCTGCGCACACTGCTACGGCAGCGATATGGCAAACGGTGAGCCCGTCCAGCTGGGCGAGTCCATCGGCGTCATCGCTGCAGAGTCCATCGGCGAGCCCGGTACTCAGCTGACCATGCGTACCTTCCATACCGGCGGTATCGCATCTGCTGAAGATATTACTCAGGGTCTTCCCCGTGTCGAGGAGCTGTTCGAGAGCCGCCGTCCCAAGAGCATGGCCATCATGAGCGAGATCTCCGGTGTCGTCTCTCACGACGATACCAAGAAGAACGTCGTCGTCAAGGTCACTGGCAAGGACGAGAACGGCGCTGAGGTCGTCAAGAGCTACTCCATCCCGTTCACCCAGCACGCACGCGTGATGCCGGGCGACCGCGTGGAGAAGGGCGACATCATCACCCGTGAAGGCGTCCTGTATCCTCAGGACATCCTGGCCATCAAGGGTCTGAGCGATGTTCAGAACTACCTCATCAGCGAGGTCCAGAAGGTCTACCGTCTGCAGGGCGTTGAGATCAACGATAAGCATATCGAGGTCATCGTCCGTCAGATGTGCCGCAAGGTCCGTGTGACCGACTCCGGTTCTTCCGACCTCATCGGCGGTGCTCTGGCAAACCGTCTGGAAGTCGAGAACATCAACGCCGAGCTGCAGAAGCGCATCGACGCCGGTGAGCAGGGCATCAAGCTGGTCGAGTATCAGCAGGTGCTGCTGGGCATCACCAAGGCTGCTCTGGCAAACGAGTCCTTCCTGTCTGCCGCCTCCTTCCAGGAGACCACCCGCGTGCTGACCGAGGCCGCCATCAAGGGCAAGGTCGATCCGCTGGCCGGTCTGAAGGAGAACGTCATCATCGGTAAGCTCATCCCCGCAGGTACCGGTCTCCCGGAGGTGCGTGAGGACCTGAAGCGCCGTGAGGAAGAGCGCGACGCCGAGGTCGCCGCTGAGCTGGCAGCTGCCGCACGGCAGTAAGCTTCCCGTCACAGTTCTCTTAGAGTAAATATGAGAGCCGCTTTTGTGGAGAGTATCCGTGAAGGCGGCTCTTTTTATGGAAGCAGGAACGAAAGGCTCTCCCTTTGGAAGAGGCTTGAGAGAACGATTTTTTGCCCTAAAGGACAGCAAAAAACCTTTCGGCGAATAAAACAAAAAAATATTGGAAAAACTGTTGACATTCCTGATGAAAACGGGTATTATATAACTGTTGCGCGTCCCACACAGGGATAGTGCGGCAAAAAAGTCGGAAAACATCCGATGTTCATCATTAAGAAAGGAGAAAACCAATGCCTACTTTTAACCAGCTTGTACGCAAAGGCCGTCAGGTCCTGGCTACGAAGAGCACTGCTCCCGCACTGCTGAAGACTTACAACTCTCAGAAGAAACAGTATTCTGATCTGAACAGCCCCCAGAAGCGCGGTGTCTGCACTGCAGTCCGTACCATGACCCCCAAGAAGCCTAACTCTGCTCTGCGTAAGGTCGCCCGTGTCCGCCTCACGAATGGTATCGAGGTCACCTCTTACATTCCCGGTATCGGCCATAACCTGCAGGAGCACTCCGTCGTGCTGATCCGTGGTGGTCGTGTTAAGGACCTCCCCGGTGTGCGTTACCACATCATCCGTGGTACTCTGGATACCCAGGGTGTTGCAGGCCGTAATCAGGCCCGCTCCAAGTACGGCGCAAAGCGTCCTAAGGCCGGTGCTGCAAAGAAGTAATTGAGGAACGAACCGCCATAAACGGCTTTCCATTATATAAATAACAAGTCCGCAGAAACGTGCGGAGGGCAACAGTTTATGTAAGGTCAGCTCTTTGTGACACAACGGGAGTTTTATTACTTTCGAGTACCGATGATATCATTCTGTGAAGGAGGGAAGAAAGATGCCTAGAAGAGGTAACATTGCTAAGCGCGATGTCTTAGCTGATCCTATTTACAATTCCAAGATGGTCACCCGTCTGGTCAACAGCGTCATGCTGGACGGCAAGAAGGGCGTCGCTCAGAAGATCGTTTACGAGGCTTTCTCCATGATTCAGGAGAAGACTGGCAACGATCCTCTCGAGACTTTCGAGAAGGCGATGGAGAACATCATGCCCAGCCTCGAGTGCAAGACCCGCCGTGTTGGCGGCGCTAACTACCAGGTCCCCCTGGAGGTCAGCCCCGCTCGCCGCGAGACTCTGGGCCTGCGCTGGCTGACTGCTTACAGCCGCAGCCGTGGTGAGAAGACCATGGCCCAGCGCCTGGCTGCTGAGATCATGGATGCTGCCAACAACACCGGCAACGCCGTGAAGAAGCGCGAGGATACCCACAAGATGGCCGAGGCCAACAAGGCTTTCGCTCATTTCCGTTATTGATCTGTTCTGTAGGAGGTTAATTTCATGGCTACTCCCAGAGAAGTTTCTCTTCAGATGACGAGAAATATCGGCATTATGGCCCACATCGATGCTGGTAAGACCACCACTACCGAGCGTATTCTGTACTACACCGGCATCAACCACAAGATCGGCGAGGTTCACGACGGCGGCGCTACCATGGACTGGATGGTTCAGGAGCAGGAGCGTGGTATCACCATCACCTCCGCAGCTACCACTTGCTACTGGAGCCACTCTGAGACTCAGAAGGACCCTGTTGCATTCAAGAAGAATCGTCACCGCATCAATATCATCGACACCCCGGGCCACGTTGACTTCACTGTTGAGGTCCAGCGTTCTCTGCGCGTCCTGGACGGTTCTGTGACCGTTCTGGCTGCTAAGGGCGGTGTCGAGCCTCAGTCTGAGACCGTCTGGCGTCAGGCTGATGAGTACAAAGTCCCCCGTATGGTGTACGTCAACAAGATGGACACCATGGGTGCTGACTTCTTCCGCTGCATCAAGATGCTGCACGATCGTCTGCACGCCAACGGCGTGGCCATTCAGCTGCCCATCGGTCAGGAGGATACCTTCCGTGGTATCGTTGACCTGGTCGATATGAACGCTGAGGTCTACTACGACGATATGGGCAACGATATGCGCACCGAGCCTATCCCCGAGGATATGCGTGAGCAGGCTGAGGAGTATCGCAA
Source organism: Faecalibacterium longum CLA-AA-H243 (assembly GCF_020687245.1). Classification (GTDB taxonomy): domain Bacteria; phylum Bacillota; class Clostridia; order Oscillospirales; family Ruminococcaceae; genus Faecalibacterium; species Faecalibacterium longum. The sequence continues at coordinate 14,189 of NZ_JAJEQG010000012.1, forward strand.
CATCCTCGTTGAGGCTGTTGCCGAGAACGACGAAGAGCTCATGGAGAAGTACCTCGAGGGTGAGGAGATCACCCGTGAGGAACTGAAGGCTGCTATCCGCAAAGAGACTATTGCGAACACTCTGGTCCCCGTTGTCTGTGGTTCTTCCTACAAGAACCGCGGCGTGCAGAAGCTGCTGGACGCTATCGTTGACTATATGCCCGCACCTACCGATGTCGAGGACATCAAGGGTGTGAATCCTGAGACCGAAGAGCAGGAGACCCGTCCGTCTTCCGACGACGCTCCCTTCGCAGCTCTGGCCTTCAAGATCGCTACCGACCCCTTCGTTGGTAAGCTGGCATACTTCCGTGTCTACTCCGGTAAGGTCGAGGCAGGTACTACTGTCTACAACTCCGTGAAGGACAGCAAGGAGCGTATGGGCCGCATCCTGCAGATGCACTCCAACCACCGCAAGGATATCGACTGCTGCTACGCAGGTGATATTGCTGCTGTCGTTGGTCTGAAGAACACCACCACTGGTGATACTCTGTGTGATGAGAATCATCCCATCATTCTGGAGTCCATGAAGTTCCCCGAGCCCGTTATCCGCGTCGCCATCGAGCCTAAGACCAAGGCCGGCAACGAGAAGATGGGCATCGCGCTGGCAAAGCTGGCCGAAGAGGATCCTACCTTCAAGACCTACACCGACGAAGAGACTGGTCAGACCATCATCGCCGGCATGGGCGAGCTCCATCTGGAGATTATCGTCGACCGTCTGCTCCGTGAGTTCAAGGTCGAGGCTAATGTCGGCGCACCTCAGGTCGCTTACCGTGAGACCATCCGCAAGGAGGCCAACCAGGAGACCAAGTACGCTCGTCAGTCTGGTGGTAAGGGCCAGTACGGTCACGTCAAGATCAAGATCGAGCCCAACGAGCCCGGTAAGGGTTATGAGTTCGTCAACGCCATCGTTGGCGGCGCTATCCCGAAGGAATACATCCCGGCTATCGACAACGGTATCCAGGGTGCTATGAAGTCCGGCGTTCTGGCAGGCTATCCTGTTGTTGACGTCAAGGTCACCCTGTGGGATGGTTCTTATCATGAGGTCGACTCCTCTGAGATGGCCTTCTCCATTGCAGGTTCTATGGCCTTCAAGGATGCTATGCGCAAGGCTGATCCTATCATCACCGAGCCCATCATGAAGGTCGCTGTCATCGTTCCCGATGAGTATCTGGGCGATGTCATCGGCGATCTGAATGCTCGCCGTGGTCAGATCCAGGGCATGGAGGCAATGGCTGGCACCCAGCGTGTCAACGCATTCGTTCCTCTGGCTCAGATGTTCGGCTACGCCACCGACCTGCGTTCCAAGACCCAGGGCCGTGGCCAGTATGTCATGGAGCCGTCTCACTACGAGCCGGTGCCTAAGAACATCGCTGATCAGATCATCGCAGGCCGCACTAAGGGCTGATCGTTGAAAAACGGATAAAGATTTTGCCGGGGTAGTGTAGCTCCGGCAAAATTTCCTGTAAAACACTTGATTTTACAGGTGGAATCTAGTAGAATAGTTTTGCAATGCAATTCTGTATTAGCAGGACTGTTGTAACCAATATCAAAACCTAATTTAAGGGAGGATATTCCAATGGCTGAAAAGGCAAAGTTCGACCGTTCTAAGCCGCATGTTAACATCGGCACCATCGGTCACGTTGACCACGGCAAGACCACTCTGACCGCTGCTATCACCAAGTACTTGGCTCTGAAGGGTGACGCAGACTTCATGGACTACGCCAACATCGATAAGGCTCCTGAGGAGCGTGCTCGTGGTATCACGATCAACTCCGCTCACGTTGAGTATCAGACCGACGCTCGTCACTATGCTCACGTTGACTGCCCGGGCCATGCTGACTACGTCAAGAACATGATCACTGGTGCTGCTCAGATGGACGGCGCTATCCTGGTCGTTGCTGCTACCGACGGTCCCATGCCCCAGACCCGTGAGCACATCCTGCTGGCTCGTCAGGTCGGCGTGCCCTATATCGTTGTCTTCATGAACAAGTGCGATATGGTCGATGACGAAGAGCTGCTGGATCTGGTCGAGATGGAGATCCGTGAGCTGCTGTCCGAGTACGACTTCCCGGGCGACGACACCCCGATCATTCGTGGTTCCGCTCTGAAGGCTCTGGAGTCTGACTCTAAGGATCCCGATGCTCCCGAGTATGCTTGCATCAAGGAGCTGATGGACGCTGTCGATACCTATATCCCCAACCCCGATCGTGAGGAGGACAAGCCCTTCCTGATGCCCATCGAGGATGTCATGACCATCTCTGGCCGTGGTACTGTTGCTACCGGTCGTGTTGAGCGTGGTATGGCCAAGGTTGGCGATGCAATGGAGATCGTCGGCATCAAGCCCGATCGTCTGAGCACCACCATCACCGGTCTGGAAATGTTCCGTAAGTCTCTGGACTTCGCTGAGGCTGGCGATAACATCGGCGCTCTGCTGCGTGGTGTTGACCGTACCCAGATCGAGCGTGGCCAGGTTCTGGCTAAGCCCGGTTCTGTCCATCCCCACAAGGTCTTCGAGTCCCAGGTCTACGTTCTGACCAAGGACGAAGGCGGCCGTCACACCCCGTTCTTCTCCAACTATCGTCCTCAGTTCTACTTCCGTACCACCGACGTGACCGGCATCATCACCCTGCCGGAAGGCACCGAGATGTGCATGCCTGGCGATAACGTCATGATGCACGTTGAGCTGCTGACCCCCGTCGCTATGGAAGAGGGCCTGCGTTTCGCTATCCGTGAGGGTGGCCGTACCGTTGGTTCCGGCGTCGTCGGCAAGATCATTGAGTGATTTTGTCCTTGAACGTCAGTTCTAAGGCGAACTAAGCACTTATAAAGACCTTCCCATTCCGGAGAGTGGGAAGGTCTTTTTTGTTTGCATCCTCTGCCTTTCCAGACAGAGGATTTTTTGCGGCGCATAGCACAACTTTATGGTTTACAAAGATTGGTTGTCGTGGTATACTGGCGCTGAAAGAACAAGCAGCATTGGAACTTGGTTTGGACCGACGTGAGCTGTCGGACACACTGACGAAGGAGCTGCTGGACAGGCAGAGGAGGTCAGCGACGATGGCGTTTGATTATAAGAAGGAATATAAGGCACTCTACCAACCACCTCGTGAGCCGCAGTTTGTCACCGTGCCAGCCATGACCTTTGCCGCAGTGCGAGGGCAGGGCGACCCCAACGACCCTACAGGCGAGTACAAAGCAGCCATCGAGCTGCTGTATGGCCTGCTCTACACCATCAAGATGAGCAAGAAGGGCAGTCACCGGGTGGACGGTTACTTTGACTTCGTAGTGCCTCCGCTGGAAGGGCTGTGGGAACAGACGGGAACCGGGAAGGAAAGCTTCCACTGGACATCCATGCTCCGCCTACCGGAGTTCGTGACCCGGGAAGAGTTCGACTGGGCGGTCCGGGAAGCGACAGCCAAAAAGAAAAAGGATTTCTCCAAGGTCGAGTTCTTCACCTACGATGAGGGCCTCTGTGTCCAGTGTATGCACCTCGGCTCTTACGACGACGAGCCGGAGACGCTGGCCCGGATGAATGCCTTTGCGGCAGAGCAGGGCTATGCGGTGGACTTCTCTGAGACGCGCTTTCACCACGAGCTCTATCTCTCCGACCCCAACCGCACCGCGCCGGAAAAGCGGAAGACCATCCTGCGACACCCGCTCAAATCAAGCTTGTAATCCAGCCCCAGGCCGCTATAATAGAAGAAAGAAAAAAGCCGCTGTCTGGCGGCGGAAAACGAGGAATGGATATGAAGCTTCCCGAGAAGAAACAGCGCTGGGTCTATCATGCAGAGGCTCTGCCGCAGACGGCAGGCGAGGGCGTCACCCGCCGGGTGCTGGCCTACACCGACGGCCTGATGTGTGTGGAGAACACCTTCGAAAAGGGGGCCGTGGGCGCACTGCATCACCACCCCCACACCCAGATCACCTATGTGGTGTCGGGTGCGTTCGATTTCACGGTGGACGGTGTGACCCGCACGGTGCGAACCGGCGATACCATCTTGAAAGAGGACGGCGTGGAGCACGGCTGCGTCTGCACCGAGGCCGGCATCCTGCTGGACATCTTCACCCCCATGCGGGAGGATTTTGTCTAAAATAAAATGAGCCGCAGCCCATCCCACCGGGGAAAGGCTGCGGCTCGTTTTTATGCACTGAAACTTAGGCGGCAGTGGAAGAAGCGGCCTCGGAGGAAGCGGCCTCAGAAGATGCAGCCTCGCTGGAGACCTCGGAAGCGGCCTCGGAAGATGCAGCCTCGCTTGCAGCCTCGGAGGAAGCGCTGTTCTCCTCGGCCACGGCAGAGGTGGAAGCAGCCTCAGACTGAGCGGCAGCAGAAGCAGCCTCGGAGGTAGAAGCAGCAGTAGAAGAAGAGCTGCCGCAGGCAGTCATGCTGACAGCCAGGACCAGAGCAGCAACGGTAACACAAACATTCTTGAGTTTCATATCGAAAATCTCCTTGCTTTTGAAAAAATAGTTTCGCGGAAGGCTGTACAGGTGAAACCTTTCCGCAAAAAGATATTCTAGTCCGTTTTCGAAAAAAATCAAGCCCTTTTTTGACAAAGATTCTATTTACCGAAGAGATTCTACACTTTTGTTATAACTTATCGCCAAAAGTCAAAGATTTTTGACGTGCAAAAATGAAACACTCCGGGCTTTTCCGGGAGAGAAAAACATGGTATAATGGAACCTATAAAAGAGAACGATGGCAGGTCTGGTTACAAAGCTGCAGAAATGAATCCCGCAAATCATGCGGACGATATTGAGGTGGAACGATATGGACATCAAAAAAGTTGCAGTTCTGGGAGCCGGTGCGGTCGGCTCTTATGTTATCTGGGGGCTTTCGGCCCGCAGGAACATTGAGCTTGGCGTGGTGGCCGATGGCCCGCGCGGCGAGCGCCTGAAGAAGGATGGCTGTGCCATCAACGGCAAAATCTACCGTCCGGCGGTCTGGACGCCGCAGGAGGCGCATGACGCTGACCTTCTCATCGTCTGCCTGAAATACGGCGCACTGCCCGGCGCACTGGACAGCATCAAAGCCGTCACCGGCCCCCATACCACCATTATGAGCCTGATGAACGGCGTGGACAGCGAGGACATCATTGCCTCTGCCGTGGGTGGGGAGCATCTGCTTTACTCCCTCATCAAAGTGGCGTCTCACAAGGAGGCGGACGGCTTCCATTTTGACCCGGCGACCACCGTTGGCATCATCTTCGGCGAGAAGGAGCCGCCCTGCGACAGCCCCCGCGTCAAGGCCGTGGAGGCTCTGTTCGGCGGCACAGAGCTGCACTTCCGGGCCACCGACTGCATCCAGGAAGAGATGTGGAGCAAGTTCCGCCTCAACGTCTGCAACAACCTGCCCCAGGCCATCCTCGGCGCAGGCGTAGGCTGCTACCGTGACAGCGTCCATATGAAGGCTGTCAGCGACGGTCTCCGCCGTGAGCTGGAAGCCATTGCCGCAGCCAAAGGCATTGACATGCAGAAGGTGGATGCCGTGTCCGGCAAGGGCTGCGCCGTCAAGCCCTCGGCCCGCTACTCGACGCTGCAAGACCTCGACGCCGGACGCCATACCGAAATCGATATGTTCTCGGGTGCGCTCATCCGGATGGGCAAAGAGCTGGGCATCCCGACGCCCTACAATGAGTTTGCTTATCACATGATAAAAGCGCTGGAAGAGAAGAACGACGGTAAGTTTGATTATACCGGCCCGAATCAGGAAATGACATGGGCAAGATAACGGAGGAAATGCCGATGAATATTACGGTCTATCTGGGGGCCAACGAGGGCAGCGACCCGGCCCTGAAACAGGCGGTGGAGGAACTGGGCCGCTGGATCGGCGAGAGCGGGAACGCGCTGGTCTACGGTGGCTCCCGCAGCGGCCTGATGGGGCGTCTTGCCCACAGCGTTCTGACGGCGGGCGGCGAAGTGACCGGCGTCGAGCCCCAGTTCTTCATCGACTCCGAGGTGCAGTATGACGGCCTGACCAGGCTCATCGTCACGCAGGACATGACCGAGCGCAAGACCAGGATGATAGAGCTGGGCGACGCCTTTATCGCCTTCCCCGGCGGCACCGGTACGCTGGAAGAGATCGCCGAGGTGATGTCCAAGGTCTCGCTGGGCCATCTGGACGCGCCCTGCATCCTCTATGACCTCGATGGCTACTACGCCGGCCTGAAAGCTCTGCTGGCCCACATGGTCGAGATGGGGCTGTCCAGCCCCGAGCGGCAGAGCGGCATTTATTTTGTAAAGAATCTGGACGAGATAAAGAGCATCCTGAAACGGGCATAAGAAAAGCGCTGGAAGCGGTGTAAAGGCTTCCAGCGCTTTTTATTATCTGCTTACATGGAGATGATGCCCAGCGCGTTTGCCACCGAGCTGATGAGGATGATGGCCGCGAAGATGGGGCAGAGGTACTTTATCATAAAGTTGAAGATGCGCTTGCGGCGGAAGGGCTTGCCTTCCAGCGTGACCTCTTCCTCGATTTTCTCCACACCGATGACCCGGGACACCAGCAGGCAGGTGGTGATGGCTGCAATGGGCATCATAACGGAGTTGGTGAGAAAATCGAAGAAGTCGAGGAACTGCATCCCGAAGACCGTGAACTGGGCCAGAGGGCCGTAGCCCAGAGCCGACAGACTGCCCAGTACCAGCATGATGATGCCGATGAGGACGGTGGCCTGCTTACGCTCCCAGCCCAGCTCGTCCTCGAAGGTGGAGACAGCGCTTTCCGTCAGGGCGATGGAGCTGGTGACAGCGGCAAACAGCACCAGCGTGAAGAAGAGGATGCCCACCACGGTGCCGAGGCCCATGCTCTCAAAGACCTTCGGGATGGTGATGAACATGAGGGCCGGGCCGGCCTGCAGGGTGTCCGGGTCGCCGCCCGAGAAGGAAAAGACTGCCGGAATGATCATCAGGCCCGCCATGATGGCAATGGCCGTGTCGAAGATCTCCACGTTCTCGGTGGACTCCTCGATGGAGACATCCTTCTTCATGTAGGAGCCGAAGGTGACGAGGATGCCCATTGCGATGGAGAGGGAGTAGAACATCTGCCCCATGGCAGTCACGACGGTCATCCAGGAGAAGTTGGAGAGATTCGGCACGAGGAAATACTTCACGCCCTCCAGCGCACCCGGGCGGGTGACGGAGTAGCCCGCGATGATGACGGACAGCACAACGAGGATGGGCATCATCACCTTGGAGACCCGCTCTACGCCGTTGCGCACGCCTGCAAAGATGATGGCGAGGGTGAAGATGGTAAAGATGACAAAGCATATCTCCGCCGAAGCGCCGCTGGAAATGAAGGCCGAGAAGTAGCCGTCTGCGGCCAGCTCACTGCCGTGGCCGCTGATGTAGTCGGCCAGATACCGGATGACCCAGCCGCCGATGACCGAGTAATAAGGCACGATGAGGATGGGGATGATGGCGTTTATCCAGCCGCCGAAGGAGCGCCCGCCCTTGCGGACGGCGGCAAATGCGCCCACCGGGCTTTTCCTGGTCATCCGGCCCAGCGCCGTCTCGGCCACGATCATGGTGTAGCCGAAGGTGAAGGCGAGGATGATGTAGATGAGCAGGAAAATGCCGCCGCCGTACTTTGCTGCGAGATAGGGGAAACGCCAGATATTGCCGAGGCCTACCGAAGCGCCTGCCGCCGAGAGGACAAAGCCGATCTTGCCCGAAAAGGCGCTTCGCTTGTGTTGATTTTGGTTCATTAGATTCTCCTCTTTTCACAAATTTGAATAAATCCAGTGTAACACTGCCACAGGTGGGATTCAACAGATTTTCCGATAAAAACCGCGAAATGCATCGAAAGAATCGAACGGCAGCATTAAAAAATAAGCACAGAGGCCCAGAGACCTCTGCGCATGAAGATACAGATTCAGTCCACTACCGGCACATCCAGCCCGAATTCCAGCGGGCGGAAACGGGGGCAGACGTTCTCCGTGATGCAGATGACCGACGCGGCCAGGCGGCTGCCGATCTCACAGGACTGAGCCAGATTCTTGCCGTAGGTCAGGCCGATGACCGTACCGGCAAAGAAGGCGTCGCCTGCGCCGGTGGTGTCGATGACGTCCACCTTCTTGGCGGGTACGACGCCGCACTCGCCGGTGTGCTTGGCGTACACGGCACCCTGACCGCCCATGGTCACCACCATGCTGGTCATGTTGGCGCTGTGGACGTTCTGGGCCAGTACCTGAGCCATCTGGCTGGGGGCGAGATGCTCGTAGTCGTCCGAGAAGAGCAGACCGGCCTCCTGCTGGTTGCAGACGAAGCAGTCGATCTGCTGCAGATAGTCGCGGCGCTCCATGGCGATGCTCATGTTGGAGACTGCGGCAAAGACCTTTTTGTTGTATTTCCTGGCATAGCGGAGCACCTGCTTGACCGTGTCTTTCTCCAGATCCAGCTCGATGGCGATGGCGTCGCAGTCCTTGAAGATCTCGTCGCCCTTCTCCTTCAGCAGGGTGGTCAGCGGGGTGGTGTCAGGGCGCTTGGAGATGGCGGCGTGGACGTCGCCGTCGTTGTCAAAGATGGCCAGCCATGTCCCCATGCCATCGGGGACCTTCTGGATGTACCTGGTGTTGACCTTGTGGTTGTCCAGTTTATCGATGACGTCCTGGCCCATGCCGGTGTCGTCCACCAGACCCACGAAGGTGGGGCGCAGCTCCACATTGGCGATGTCCTCCGCCACGTTTCGGCTCACACCGCCATGCACCTGTTCAATGCGGCCGGCGTTCCGTCCGCCGGGGATGTAGGTGGAGAGGGGATAGCCCTTGATGTCTACGAAAACTGCGCCGATGACTACGATTCCCATATTTGAAATTCCTTTCCTGAATAAGAACTCTCTTTGACTTCTATCCTATTTACGCTTCTTCTGCCTTTTGCGCCCGAATATCGTCGCCCATAAAGAGGAAGGGGACAAAAGAGGAGAGGCGGCTGGAGATTTTTTCGGTGTAGAGCTTTTCCAGCAGAGCGCCGTCGGTGATGTTGGTGGTGACGATGGTGGGCAGCTTCGCGCCCAGACGGTTGTTCAGCAGGCTGTAAAGGGTGCTGATGAGGAAGCTGGAGTTGAACTCGGAACCCAGGTCGTCGAGGATGAGCAGGTCAGCCCCGGCGGCGGTGCGCAGGAGCATCTCTTCCTCCCCGGCGGGGTCGGAGCCGAAGTGCAGGGCCTCGAGCTTCGAGAAGAAGTCGGGGCTGGACACATAGATGACGTCGAAGCCTTTTTCCAGCACCTTTCCGGCAATGGCCAGAGCGGCATGGGTCTTGCCCAGACCGGCGTTGCCGAGGAGCATCAGGCTCTCGCTGGTGGTATCGAATTCGTCGGCGTAGCCGCGCAGGTCGTCCAGAAGGGTGGACATATAACTCCGTATCGGCTCGCCGAGGGAGGCGTCCATCCGGGCGGGGTAGTAGCGCAGCTCCATGGTATCGAAGCTGGAAATGGAGAGGCTGGACAGAGCCTCAATCTCCGACCGGCGGAGCTGCTGCATCACCTTGTGGACGCAGCTGCAGGTGCGTCCGTCCACAATGCCGGTGTCTTCGCAGAGCCTGCAGGTGAAGTGCGGCTCCAGTGCGTCGGCGGGACGGCCGCTGGAGGCCAGCAGGTTGGCCAGCTTTTTGCGGGCATTGGTGAGAGCCGCAGCGGCATCGGTGCGGTCCTTGCCCGCCGCACCGGCCAGTGCGCAGCGGATGCCCCGTACCCGCACCTCTTCTTCGGCGTGGCGCAGCCCGGGGACAGCAGCCTCGGCCTCAGCGCGGGCGTCCTCCGCCTTGGCCCGTGCGGTCTGACGGCGGCGGGCGACGGTGCGCAGGGCTTCCTGATACAGTTCGTTTTTGGTACGCATAGTGTCTCCTTATGCCGGGGGTCACTCGGACTTTTTCTTGAGGGTGCGGCGGCGGGCAGCGTTCTTGAGGAAGTCGTTGCCGCTGGGAGTCTCGCGGTCTACCCGGATGTTCCGGCTGGCGCCGGCAGCGGCCACCGGAGTGCGCACATCGTGGATATTGCGCAGACCCTTGGCGTTCCAGGTCTTGAGGATGCTGTTCCAGTACCACAGGTCACGCTTCGGCCCGGCCTGCACAGCGGCCTCCTGCACCATGGCGTCATCGTAGCCGTAGACCTCATACCACCGGGCGATGGCTTTCCGCCCGCCGAGGGTGAGCTCGCTGTCCGGGATGCCCAGCAGGGAAGCAACATACTGTTCCCGGGTCTGGCGGAGGGCCAGCAGCTTGAGGTGGGCGTCAGCCTGTTCGCCGGTCTCCACGCCCTCGGCCCGCCAGACTTTCAGCTCGTGGAGGACGGCGGCCATCGTCCGCTTGCCCCGGCTGGCCACATAGGCCACGCAGAGCATGACGGTCTCGGGGGCAAAGCCCTCCTGTACGTAGAGGTTGACCAGCTTTTCCATCTCGCTGTGGGTCAGCGGGCGGGCAAAGCCGGTCTGAGCGCAGTCGATGAGGCTCGAGATCATGGGGTCGGTGCGGCTTGCGGCGGCGATCTCCGCCCAGGTCATGGGGGCAGGAGCAGAGGGCTCTGCTCCCGGCGCGGCGTTCTCGTCGTAGCGCTCGAGAAGCCCCGCACCGGCCCAGAAGGAGAGGGCGCTTTCGGCAGAGATGCGGCTGCGCAGTTTAAGGTCGGCACAAATTTTTTCGGGGTCGGTGACGCCGGTAGCCAGCACATACAGCGCTACCCGGACGTTGTATTCCTCGGCGATGCCCAGCTTGGAAAAGATGAGCTGCGGCACCGGGATGGTGTCGCCCTTGAGCTCTTTGAGACGGTATATCATTTGCTTTCCCCGCTTTCTGCGTCCTCGTCCTTCGGCGGCGGTGACCAGGGCTCACAGTCCAGGATGGAGGGCCGCTGCTTCCAGAGCGCCAGGTCAGCGCTGTAGGCAGAGGACAGATACTCTGCCGCTGCGGCCCGGCCCTCGTCCGTCAGCGGAAAGACCATCTGCCGGCGCAGGGAGGGGTCGGTGCGGTCCAGCGCCCAGGGGTCGGGCCAGATGTCCACCGTGAGGATGGCTTCCTCTTTCTGTGCGCCCTCGCCGCCGTCCGGGTCAGGCACGCTGCGCTTGCCGGGCGAGAGCAGATAGCGCATCCCGTCTTCGTTGCCGCTGTATTGATTCTTGCACTTGAAATAGTGCAGAAGGGGTACAAAAATCATGACGTCCCTCTCAGTTTTAGACTTGCTGAAATGATAAAAGCGCCAATTCTTGACGAATCAGCGCTCTTTTTGTGGAGCAGGATACGGGACTCGAACCCGCCGCCTACTGCTTGGGAAGCAGTCGCTCTACCGGATGAGCTAACCCTGCGTTTACTCATTTATTGTAGCAAAGGACACGGGTTTTGTCAACCGCTTTTTGTCTCGATTTTGGTCGGTAGCAATTCAACTTTTTAATGCAACAGCAACAGCGTTGAATTGCATATCGCAAATATGCCGTTTCGATAGGCACTATTTTTGAAAATTGCGATAAACAAAAAGACCACCGTTCTGCCCGCAGGAAATAAGGGCAGGACGGTGGTCTTTTGAACGGACTGTGAATTACAGCTCAGCCAGAGCGCGCTTGAGGTTCTGTGCGATCTGGTCAGGGCAGCTGGTGGGGCGGGGGCCGCAGGTGGTGCCTTCCATGCGGGCGATGGCGTCCTCAGCCTTCATGCCCTTGAGCAGGCGGCTGATGCCCTTCAGGTTGCCGTTGCAGCCGCCGATGACCTCGATGGACTCGATGGTGTGGTCATCGTTCAGCACGATGTGGGTCTCCTTGGAGCAGGTACCCTTGTTGGGGTAGCTGAAAGACTTGCTCATATTCAAACTTCCTCTCTTTATATCCGACTGACAGGCGAGCGGACTCGCATAGCATTTTTATTATATACTTGTCAGACGAGGAAGTCAATGTGACCCGGTCACAGAGCGCCGCCCCGGCGCTTGCGGGCCAGTGCCTCGATGCGCGCGATCTGGTCGTCCTCGGTGACGCAGGCACCCACCGGGTGGGGTTTGCCGTGGTTCGCGCCGTGGAAGTCGCTGCCGCCGGTGACGATGAGGTCATGCTTCTTGCAGAGCTCAGCGCACTCGGCCATATCCTCGGGGCTGTTGCGGGGATGATGCACCTCGATGCCGTCGATGGCCCCTTCAGCCACCAGCTCCCGCAGCAGAGGCATACTCTTGTACACCGTCGGGTGGGCGAACACCACCACGGCCCCAGCGGCCTTTGCCGTGGCCAGCACCTCCCGCACCGGAGGGTAAGTGGGGGAGTGGAGGCACTTGCCCCGCGGCTCCCAGCCGAACAACTCGTGATAAAGCCCGGTGTAGATGCCGTCGCACAGACCCAGCTGCTGCAGCGCCTGCATGATGCCGCTCTTAAAGAGGACGCCGCTGTCCTGCGCATATTCCAGTGCCTGCTCGGTGCGGAACTGGGGGTATAGCGCCTCGATCTCCCGGCAGCTCTGCAGAGCGCACTCGTTGCGGCGCTGGCGCATGATGTCGCAGTGCCGGCGCAGGGCAGGGCAGTCGAGGTCGGGCCAGAAGGTCAGCAGATGGACGCGGTGGCTGCGCTCGAAGTCGTAGCCGGTGAGCTCGGCGGCGGGGATGAGCCGCACGCCGTCCTGCACCGGGTGGTCGTAGGCGTACTGGGCGCTGAGGGTGGTGTCGTGGTCAGAAAGAGCCAGAGCGCTCAGCCCCAGCCGCGCTGCCATCAGGGGCAGGCGGTGGATGGGAACAGAGCCGTCAGAACAGGTGGAATGAGTATGAAGGTCGCCAGCCATAAGTTACTTTCCCTCGATTTTTACAGATTTCTGTGCCTAGTGTACCACAAAAATCATCGGGGAACAAGGGAGCCTTACACGGCTTTGCCGCCCACCGTGAGCGTGGAAGAACGGATGTGGTGGGTGAGAACGACTTCGGTATCCTCGCCGCCCATGGCCAGCAGCTTATCCACCGAGAGGGTGGTGGAGCAGAGGATGGTCTGGAAGGTGATGGTGTCGATGCCCTCAGCCCGCAGCTGACGCAGGGTGGCCAGCGAGGCCCGGAGGGAGGCCGTGAACCGCCCGACGCGGATAGAGAGGACGTTGTTGCCCCGGATGCTCGTGTAGGAGATGCGCTGGCCGTCCTTGTCGGTGACGACGAGGCCCGGGAAGACCGACTCCTGCACAGAGGCGTCCGCAGAGCTGCCGCCGGAAGAGGAGGGAACCGCAGGGACAGGGTCGGTGGGGAGGGTGATGTCGTTGCCCTCAGGGTCGTAGCGGGTGATGGAGCTGCCCTCAGCAAGGCCGGAGAACTCCTGCTCGATGCCGTTAGCGCCGATGGCCACGTTGTCTTTTCCGGCGGTGGCCGTAATGGTCACTTTGCCCTCGAGGGTGATGTCGGCATCTGCATTGCTTTCGCAGCCAGCACCGATGCCGGCGCCGCCAATAACGATTTTTTCCCCTTCATCTGTACCGCCGCCGACCGCATTGATGGTGGGACTGCCGTTCTCATTGCTCTTGATGGTGATTTGATTGCCATTGTTATCGCTGTTGTTTTCAGCGCCAGCACCGCCGCCTATGGCCGCGCCGCCTGCGCCTCCGGTAGCGTTGACCTTGGTGTTGCCCTCGATGGTCACATTGCTGAGACCATAAATACCACCGCCGATGCCTGCGCCATAAGCGCCGCCCTGCACATTGTCGATTTTGGCATTATCCTTGATGACCACGTTGCCGTTGCCGATTTTATCGGGGGAACTAAATGCGCCGCCGCCGATGCCTGCCGCACCGTAGCCGCCGGTCGCATTCTCGATTTTTGCATTGCCGGAGATGGTCACATTGCCATCGCTGCCATTGCCGCCGCCAATGCCTGCACCGTACTTCGTGCTAGATGCATTTTTAATAACAGCGTCGCCGGTTATCGTAACGGTCGCACCGTTATAATAACCACCGCCGATGCCCGCAGCGCCATCACTGCCTGCGGCAGTGATGGTGCCGCCGCTGATGGTCACATTGCCGCTGCCGTTGCAGCCGCCGCCGATGCCAGCGCCTAAATAACCGCCGGTTGCATTGATCTCGCCGCCGGTGATCTCTACCGTGCCGGTGCCGTAGGAACCACTGCCAATGCCTGCGCCCCAATCGTCACTGGTGGCCGTGATATTGCCGCCAGTGATTTTCACCTGAGCGTCATTGCTGCCAGCGCTGCCGATGCCAGCGCCTTTGAATCCACCGGCAGCCTCCAGACTGCCGTTATTATCTTTGTCCTGAATGGTCAGTTCGCCGCTGGTGTCAGTCTTGTTGTGCTCCAACCCGGCATGGCCAGCGCCGCTCTTCAGCTCGTTGTCGCCATCCAGCTCAATGGTGGTGTCACCTTTGCCGGTAACACTCACAGCGGCTTCGCTCCCGCTGCTGGCGTCGATGTTCACATCCTTGAGTGTGACCTCAACCTTATCGTCCTTATCTTTGGCGTCGATGGTCACGGTGTGGGAAGAAGCGCCTTCCTCACGATTTGTGATGATGGTGTCCGGGTCATTTTTGGTGGTATTCTCGTTCTGGGTGACATTGTTGCCGCTCTCGCCCGCCGAAATCGTAATGTCACCATCTTCGATGTACCATGTCCCTGCAAAGGCCGGGGCGGTAAGGGTGGTGAGCATTGCGGCGGTCAGGACAAGCGCCGCTGCCCGCTGAGAGGCCGGACGGGGTGAATTGTTACCCCCCCCCGTATTAAGAGGCCGACCCAGAACACGCATGGCAAGCTTACGATAAGAGAGCATACAAAAACCTCCTTTGGATGTTGAAAAAATATGGACTTTCGATTGATACAATTATAGCACTTCTGGGGAAGTGAGCAAGCAAACCTGCGTGAAATGCTGCTTTTCGTGCGTGAATGACAAAAAAACTATGAAAAACGCCGGGTTTTGCTTTTCTGCACATGGCATGGTATACTGGAAAAGAAAAATCCGCCAACCCGGCGGGAAAAAGGAGAAACGGAAACATGAAAACGAAATTTGGCATCGTGGGCTGTGGTTTCCTCGGCAATATCGTGGCCGATGCGTGGAAGAAGGGCCTGCTGGAAGACTACGAGCTGGTGGGTGTCACCAGCCGCACCTTCGCTTCGGCAGAGAAGACGGCGGCAAGCGTGGGTTGTGCGGCCTGCGCGGACGTGGACGCTCTGCTGGCGCTGGAGCCGGAGTACATCGTGGAAGCCGCTTCGGTGGAAGCGGTGCGCGCAATGGCCGTTCCGGTGCTGCGCAGGGGCGTGAACCTCGTGGTGCTGTCCATCGGTGCATTCGCCGACCTCGCGTTTTATGAAGAGGTCAAGCAGGCGGCCCTGGAGGGCGGCGCAAAGGTGCATCTTGCCAGCGGCGCCATCGGCGGCTTCGATGTGCTGCAGACCGTCACCCTCATGGCTGAGGCCCTGAAGCTGGACGAGAAGGCCGGCATCGAGACCCACACCGGTGCGAAGGGCTTCCGCAACACCCCTGTCTGGGCCGATCATCTGCTGACCGACACCGAGAAGACTACCGTCTTCACCGGCAGCGCCAAGGAAGCCATCGCAACCTTCCCGCGCCGGGTCAACGTCGCTGTGGCCACCTCGCTGGCCACCACCGGCCCCGACATCACCGGCGTGACCATGCACTCCGTACCCGGTTGGGTGGGCGACGACCACTGCATCACTGCCGAGATCGAGGGCGTGAAGGCCGTGGTAGACATCTGCTCGTCCACCAGCGCCATCGCCGGTTGGAGCGCCGTGGCGCTTCTGCGCAACCTCGCCTCGCCGGTCTGCTTCTATTAAAAAGGAGGGAGTCTCATGTTCAAGAAACTGGTAGCCATCGAGCCGGTCAGCCTCATCCCCACAGCAGAGGAAGCGCTGCATCAGTACGCCGAACAGGTCGAGCTTTACCGCGATATTCCTGCCGACGACGAAGAGATCGTTCGCCGCATCGGAGACGCTGACGCGGCGCTGTTGAGCTATACCTCCCGCATGGGCAAAAACGTCATCGAGCGCTGCCCGAACCTGCGCTACATCGGGATGTGCTGCAGCCTCTACTCGGAGGAAAGCGCCAATGTGGACATCGCCTTTGCCCGGGAAAAGGGCATCAAGGTGCTGGGCATCCGGGACTACGGCGACCGCGGCGTGGTGGAGTACGTCCTCCACGAGCTGACCGGCCTGCTCCACGGCTTCGGGATGCCGATGCTCCGCGACGAGCCCGTGGAAATTTACGGCCTCAAGGTGGGTATCGTGGGTCTGGGCGTTTCGGGCCGGATGATCGCCGATGCACTGACCTTCCTCGGCGCGGACATCTCCTACTACAGCCGCAGCCATAAGCCTGACGCCGAGGCCGCAGGCATGAAGTATAAGCCGTTGGACGCTCTGCTCCGGGAGAGCGAAGTGGTCTTTACCTGTTTGAACAAGAATGTTCTACTCCTGGGCGAGCCGGAGTTTGAGGCGCTGGGGGAGGGAAAAGTCCTTTTCAATACCTCCATCGGCCCCGGCTTTGACTCCGCCGCGCTGGAAAAGTGGCTGGATAAGCCCGGCACCCACTTCTTCTGTGATACCTACGCCGCCGCAGGCCCCGTCAGTGAGGGCTTTTTCCAGCGGCCCAATGTCCACAGCCCGGGTGTCTCGGCAGGCCGCACCAGGCAGGCTTTCGTTCTACTGAGCAAGAAGGTGCTGGCAAACATCGAGACGGCGCTGGGAGAATAAGCTATAACTTTTGAAAAGCCGCTGCATGGGAGACTGTGCGGCGGCAGACGACAACCCTATGAAGCTCATGAGCATTGCCATGAAGCCCCTGTGCTCTCCGCCGTTCCCTCTGGACTATATTGAGGAAATGACCGCCTTGATGGGCGGCGATGGACGGATGCGGTAAGCCGCAGCCAAAAACGAAAAGGTCGCTGTGCCGGAGAAGTGCTCTGCGGCACAGATGGAAAACTGGAAGAAACTGTGCCGGAGAAGGTATGAAAAAGTACAAAGATAGGGGAGAGTGCTTCGATGGACTATATCAGAGTTACCAAAGAAAACATCGACAGGGAACACATCTGTTGTGCCATGTCCGGCAAACAGAGCCTTGCCAAAAAAGAATGGCTCAAGCAGCGCTTTGAGGAGGGACTTGTTTTTTACCGCAGTGCAGAGCGCGGCAAATGCTTTATCGAGTACATCCCGGCAGAAAACGCATGGGTACCCATTGATGCCGCAGGCTGGCTTTATATCAACTGTCTGTGGGTCTCCGGTTCTTTGAAAGGTCACGGCTATTCCAGCGATCTGCTGGAAGAATGCCTTCGGGATGCCAAGGCGCAGGGCAAAAACGGCGTTTGCATTCTGTGTGCCGAGGGACGCAAACGGGAATTTCTCGCCGACTCCAAGTTTTTGACCCATAAGGGATTCAAGGTCTCAGACATCTCCGATTGCGGCATCAACCTCATGTATCTGCCCCTTGCAGAGAATGCCCCGCCGCCAAAATTCAAGGACTGTGCCAAGCATCCCAAGGTGGAGGAAAACGGCTTTGTCCTCTACTATACCGACCAGTGCCCCTACACCTATTATTGGGTGCCAAAGGTGCAGGAGACTGCAAAGGAACATGGGATCCCGTTCAAAGCCGTTCACATCACCGAAAAAGAGACGGCCCAGAATGTGCCTGCACCTGTCACAACATACGCGCTGTTCCGGGATGGGAAGTTTGTGACCCAGAGCATCCAGTCGGACAAGAAATTTTTGAAATTAGCGGCAGAATAATTGAATCAGGCCAGACGTCAGACGCTCAGACGCAGTGAAGCCCATAGAATTGGGGTGCGCTGCGTTTTTTGGAGGATTTTATATGGAAGAAATTGTTGTATATGTTCACGGAAAGGGCGGTTCGGCACAAGAGGCCGAGCATTATAAAGCCCTATTCCCTAATTGTGAGGTAATTGGTTTCGACTACCACGCACAATCTCCATGGGAAGCCACGGAGGAATTTTCCGGATTTTTTACGGCAGTGCGGAAACACTGCAGGAAGCTCACACTGGTGGCAAATAGCATTGGTGCGTTTTTATCTTTGTCCTCGTTGAATGAGAAATTGGTGGATGCCGCTTATTTTATTTCTCCAGTAGTCGATATGGAGCAACTGATTTGCAACATGATGCAATGGGCTGACGTCTCCGAAGCAGAACTTGCAGAGAAACTGGAAATTTCCACAACATTTGGAGAAACGCTGTCGTGGAAATATCTCTGCTATGTCCGAGAGCATCCGGTTTCATGGAAAATCCCTACCCGCATCTTGTATGGGGAAAAGGATGCTCTGACCTCCATGGAAACCATAAAAGCCTTTGCGGAAAAGAACAACGCAGAGCTGACCGTTATGCCGGGCGGAGAGCATTGGTTTCATACGAAAGAGCAGATGCAATTTTTAGATAACTGGATAAAGAATAGGAGACCCTGCAATGAAACAGAAAATAAGGACGGCTTCGCTTCTCCTGCTTATAGTTCTGGGAACCGGGCTGGTGCTGATGGCTTGCAGCACCAAAAGTCTTGCTGACAGCAGCACAGGAGGCTCGGATCCTTACGGACTGAATGTTGAAAGCATGACAGGAACAGACAGCTGCCAGATGGAACTGCAGGAGAGTGAAGTGCTGCTATCCGTGCCCATCTACCTGTGGCTGCGAAAGCAAGGCGTTGCCCGTTTTTCGGCTTTGTAATGGCAGCATTATAGGAGCTCCGATGTGCGATATTGCGCCAGCTTCCCATTATGGGAGGCTGGTATTTTTGCGCTTTTGCTGTATCAACCTACGATGGTGCAGAAATTTCCACTCAAAAGGGGCATAAAAGCGATGCGCTTGCCCTGCTTGCTACAATGGTGTTGGTTCTGAGAAGTTCACAGACAGTGAGCTATACAGATGCCCAAACCTAAGCTACAATTGAGATGTGCAGAGAGAACGATGCATTGCTTGAGCTGAACGCTCGTACGCGCAAACTGTTCTCCGCCATCTCCATTGCAGCGTTCGATTGACGCAGGTTGAGTTATCGGCAGATAAAAATGTTGCCGTACATTCGTGTCACAAAGCAAGCTGAATCGGTAATGGGCATAGGCGGAACCGGCATTAAAGGAGGTCAGAAAAATGGAAGCTGCTGTTATTACCGCCGTCGGTATCGATGTGTCTAAGAGCAAAAGCACAGTTGCGGTACGGAGACCCGGAGGCGAAATCGTACTTCGGCCTTTCGAGGTCCACCACACGAACAGTGACTTGAAAAAGCTGGCATCCACACTCAAAAAACTGGGAGGCGATATCCGTATTGTAATGGAACATACCAGTACGTACTGGAGACCGATCGCACTGACATTGAAGGAAGCGGGCTTTTTTGTTTCCGTTGTCAATGCGATGCTGATCCACGATTTTAGTGATAATACGATTCGAAAGCTAAAGACGGATCGAGCGGATGCTCTTAAAATCGCAAACTATGCGCTCACCTTTTGGGATACACTACCCCCGTTCAACAATGAAGAAGAAACCAGGCTGCTTCTTAAAATGCAATCCAGAGCAAATGAGCGAATCACTGCGACTGCAACAGCGTTGCGGAACGGTCTGATTGCACTGGCTGACCAAACATTTCCCGGGGTAGCGTAGCCTATAAAACGTTCAATGCGGGATTTATCGATCGTAAAAATCTGTTCCAGAAGAATCATGGACGGTTCTTCAAAAGCCGGGTTGGAATCCACCAGCACATGGGTGGGCTGTTTTTTCTTCTTTGAAATACCAAACGAACATTGCCGGCATATCCAAGATACGTTTTACCCGCCCTGCAAATTCCCTTATAATAGCACCGCAGTCTTGAAACGGCTGCAACATTCCCATATCACAAAGGAGGCTTTCCGGTATGGGACAACGGCAAAGTGAGATCATCAAAAATCACATGGAAGTCTACTGGCACGACTATGCGTCGGCCAGCAAGGGCGTCCCCATTACCGAGGCGGGGCTTGTGGAAAAAGCTTCCGTCATTGGACGCACCGGGCTGATGCTGCTGGAATGCGGCACCGGCGCATGGCGTGTCCGAAGCTCCATGAACACCCTTTCGCGGGAGCTGGGAGTCACAACAACAGCGGACATCGGCCTGTTGTCCATTGAGTTCACCTGCTTTGACGGTGACCAGTGTTATACCCAGTCACTCTGTCTGACAAATACGGGCGTGAATACCTCCCGACTGAACCGACTGGAGCATTTCGTCAACGACTTCGACCGGGAAGGAAAATTTATGACCGGCGAAGAACTGCACAGCCACCTCGATGAGATCGAGCGCATCCACGGCTTGTATTCGCCCATCGCACTGGGCTTTGCAGCTGCACTGGCCTGCGGCTGCTTCACCTTTCTGCTGGGCGGCGGCATTGTAGAAATGCTGTGTGCCTTCTGCGGTGCAGGCATCGGCAACTTTGTACGGTGCAAGCTGACAAAACACCATTTCACCCTGTTTCTGGGCATTACGGCGTCGGTCTGTTCAGCAAGCCTCGTGTATGCCATCCTGCTGAAGCTGGCAGAGGTGCTGTTTGCCGTATCGGCGCAGCACGAGGCGGGGTATATCTGCTCCATGCTCTTCATCATTCCGGGCTTTCCGTTCATTACCAGCGGCATCGACCTTGCCAAGCTGGATATGCGCTCCGGGCTGGAACGTCTGGCCTACGCCGTCCTCATCATTCTGGTGGCAACCATGACGGCTTGGATCATGGCACTGCTGCTGCATTTGCAGCCGGTGCAGTTCCCTGCCCTGAGCCTGACACTCCCGGAAGAGATCGTGTTCCGGCTGCTGGCAAGTTTTGGCGGTGTGTTCGGCTTTTCGCTCATGTTCAACAGTCCCCGGAACCTGGCAGTCTGCGCCGCCCTTATCGGTGCGGTAACGAACACGTTCCGGCTGGAGCTGGTGAGCCTTGCGGGCTTTCCGCCCGCTGTTGCAGCGTTTCTGGGCGCACTGCTGTCCGGGCTGCTGGCCTCCTGCCTGAAGAGCGCCGCCGGTTATCCCCGCATCTCCGTCACCGTGCCGTCCATCGTTATCATGGTACCGGGACTGTATTTCTACCGTGCCATCTATAATCTGGGCATCCTGTCTTTGATGGACTCCGCCACATGGTTTGCAGATGCCATTCTCATCATCGTGGCACTGCCGTTAGGGTTGATCTTCGCCCGTATTGTCACTGACAAGACTTTCCGTTATTGCACCTGATGTGCAGCATTTCCATTCTCCCATATAAGGCAAAACGCAGCGAATCTTTTAACGGTTCGCTGCGTTTTGTTTTGCTGTGATGCACTTATAATGGGAGTTCGTTTACAGGGCGTTTACTCGCCGTAAACGATCTTGGTAGCAGTTTCCACATGGCGTTCCAGCCGGTCGGCAAAGTGTTCCAGCGGCAGAAAAACGCCAAGTTCATCGTAGCGGGTTCCGCCGTCCTTGAGCGTATCCTGTCCATAGTAGACCACGGAACGGGGCAGTGCGTGCTGCAGCTTCATCTGGATATCCCAGACGGTGGAGTAGGCCTCCGCTTCCGTTACCTTCTGCTTCACGGTGTCCGGCAGTTCGTAGATCAGCAGCAGCCCCAAATGCTGGTTGTAGTGGTACTCCACCACATCCATCGAGCCCTCGTCGTAGCCGTGATACTTGCAGTAGCCGCTGGCAAGGTACATTTTTACCTTTTCCTGCTTCTGGAACACCCGGATGAACCGGTCGTATACTTTGCTGCTCACGGCAAATTTGTTGTTCGGCAAAAGAACGCCGGCATCATCCGTCAGAATCACCGGGTTCGGCTGACCATCGGCGTTGAATTTGAACGGGATCAGGGCAGCGTTCCGTAGCAGGTCAAACATACTGTGCTGGCAGATCGCCATCAGAAAGGCAGACAGATCCTTGTTCTCGTAGGCATTGAACAGCGCTGCGGCAAACTGCTGTGCACTCATGGTCGGCGCATCCAGTACGTCTGCCATGTCCAGCGAGTCGTTGAAGGTATCCATCAGGCGGCGGCAGGCTTCTGGATTTTTCAGAATCTCCCCGAACAGTGCCTCTGCCTTTTCTTCTCTTGGAAATATCGTTGCCATCAAAAAGACCCTCTTTCTGTTTATTTCCAACTACTATTATAGGTTCATAATGCCCCGCTGTGAAATACTGCTTTCATATTGCTGCTATATGCAGAACACTTTTTGCACATTTTCCAAGTGCCCGTATAATGAACACTGCAATCATGAAATTGCACGAGGGAAATGATGGCCAGTGGTTCAGCCCGCTGCGCAAAGCTCTGAGTGCCTTTGTCACCTCCACACAGGAGCATGTCACCGGAAAGGTGCGTCTGGAACTGTACAAGGGCAACCTCATCAATGCAGGGGTCTGGTCGCCGTTCTCTCTGTATCGTGAAGACATCGCCACCTTTGCCGCAGGCGGCGACTACAAGCAGAGCGATGCCACCGGTTTCATCAGCATCTATGGTCTGCCCACCAAGGTGCAGGCTATCGTAAGCAGCGAAAAAGAAGGGGAATGAAGTAGTTTATAGCAGTTTGTGTTTTTTAATACCAGTACGTACTGGAGACCGATCACACTGACATTGAAGGAAGCGGGCTTTTTTGTTTCCGTTGTCAATGCGATGCTGATTCACAATTTGATATTGACAATATCATTTCGTAAGAGATCAGCTTACTGTTTGTGTTGTAGTTGGTTCATTGCAGTTTCAGCTTACAACAAAAAATGAGATAGACAACCCCTCTCGGGGAAGTCTATCTCATTTTTTTCGTTGGGGCTATTTTGCAATGGCCCCTTCATTTTTGCTTGTTTCCGGTGAAAGCTGCGGCGCGGGAATGTTCCATTCAGCGGGCCTTCTTGGGGCCGCTTTCGTCCGGGGCGCTGCCGCTGCCGGAGTTCAGGATCGCCACGAACTGCTGCAGCTGCTTGAGGGAGCTGACACCCAGTTTGTCGTAGATGTTCTTGTTGTGGAAGCGCAGGGTGCTGTCCTTGATGTCCAGCTGCTGCGCGATCTCCCGGGTGCGCAGCCCGGCGGCGTAGCCGTCAAAGATGCGGCGTTCGGTCTTGGTCAGGGTGGGGATGCCCGCAACAAAGGTCTGGAAGGCATCGGGCACCGACTCGTTGCGGCACACGTCCGCCAGCCGGGACAGCTCAGTCTGCATCTGCTGGCGTTCCAGCTGCAGCTCGTCCATCCGCCGCCGGGACTCCCGCCGGTCCTCCTCGAACTGCCGGAACGCCGGCGAGAGGATGCGCCGGTGGAAGTTCATGCAGCAGAACACCACGAAAAAGGCGATGAACAGGCCGATGAGCAGCATCTGCAGATTGCCGGAAAAGACCAGTCTCCGGTAGTCTGCCATGGGGATGCACACCGCCAGCCGGTAGGACTGGCTCTCGCTCAGGCGGCACAGCTGGGAGATGCCCGCATAGTCACTGTCGGGGCCGGTCAACTGGGTCAGCCCGCCGCCCATGCTGCGCAGCATCAGTGTGTTCCGGGGGGCATGGTAGTAGCCGCCGGTGGTGCCGCTGCTGAGGGCGGCATCGGCGGCAAGGCCGTCCCCCGCCGGGGCCAGCAGGCAGCTCAGCCGGTCAAAGCCGGTGGGCTGGGCAAAGTTCTGCTTGAAGTAGCTCTCGCTGATCTCAAAGCCGCACAGCCCGTACATCGTGCCGTCCCGCCCCCGCAGGGGCAGCAAAAACAACTGCACCTCCTCCGAGGTGCCGGGCAGCTCGAACCGCTCGGTCAGCGTGTAAGACTGGTACAGCGGGGCGCTGCCGGGGGTCATCCAGCGGTCGTAGTCCGGGAACTGGTCGGTCTGGAACTCCATGCGCCACTTGCGGTGGGGCATTACGCTGTGGTCCTTGCCCACCTCCGCACTGCCCCGGTACAGCAGCAGGGGCACGGTGGGGGTGTCGGCACCGCTTTTCTGCACATACAGCCCGGCGCGGGAATGCTCTGCTCCTTCCATGCGGGTGTTGACGGTGGCATCCAGCAGCACAAAAGCACCGGAACAGCCGGTCTGGCGCAGACGGCGGCACAGCGGCTCGATCATTTTCTCCTCCAGCGCATTCAGCACCTCGGGGGAGTCGTTCAGCTGGGCAAAGGACATCTGCCGCAGAGCAAGCTCCTTGTCCACCTCTGCGCTCATGTCCTCGGACAGGTTCACGCCCATGACCGCCAGCTGGTCAAAATAGCGCTCCATATCGTTCTGGAACACCGAAAACTGGATCTGCAGACTGCGGCTGATGTCCTTTTTGGTGTTGTGCAGGCTGGCAAACAGGAACAGTGCCGCACCAAAGGTCAACACCAGCAGCACCACCAGCAGCAGGCAGGCCCACAGCAGCCGGCTGCTCATGGGGCTCTGGCGGATCTTTTCACGGTGCCGGTCAACAAAGTGCATCAAAGTCCCTCCTTTCCGGCTGAGCGGCAGGCTCAGGCATTGTCACACAGCAGCTGCCATGTTTCCTCGGCAAGGGCTTCCAGCGTTTCGCCGCCCGCAAGGCGCTGGGGGTAGTCCTTCTGGCGCTGGCGCAGGCTGTCGTACAAGGTTTTGGCCTTGGCGTGGTACCCCACGATGCCCGGTTCGGACAAGGGGGTGTTCTGGATGCGCATTTCGTTGTAGACGTCGTACAGCCGCTGATAGCTCTGCTGCTCAAAGGGATAGTCCGCAATGGCGTCAAAGGCGGCGCTGGACACCGGCATGTAGCCGGTATCGGCGGCAAATTCCAGATTGCGCTGCTGTTCGGTGAACCAGCGCAGGAACACGGCGGCGGCTTCGGCTTTCTGGTCGGTGGTCTTAAAGGCGCACAGGCCCACACCGGCCTGCGGCATCAGGGGCGTGGTGGTGCCTGCGGCGTGGGGCAGGGGAGCCAGCAGCAGGTCGGTGGGCTCGGTGGTGTTGTCCGGGTAGGTGACGAAATCATTGTAATAAAGGATGGCCGCAGAGCTGCCAAGGCCCGCCAGCGTCTCGCCGGTCATCACCTGCGTGTTGGAGTACAGGTCCGAGATCAGAATATCGCCCTGCACCAGCGCCCGGGCAAACTCCATCCACGAAGCGCGGAAGGTCTCGTTGGTCAGATCGTACCAGCTGCCCTTGTACAGCTCGCCGCTGCCCTGCTCCAGCGCGTTCAGCTCCACCAGACGCAGGGGATAGTCCAGCGCACAGAAGGGCTTGCCCTGCGACCACTGCCGGTAGGCACCCGCCATTTCAAAAAAGCCGTCCCATGTGGCAAGGGTGGAAAGCTGCGCCCCGGTGTCCGCCGCAAACCGGGCGTACTGGGAGCCGTTCAAAAAGATGAGCTGGGTGGATTTGGACACCGGGAACACCACCTGCTTCCCGTCAATGATGCCGTCCTGCACAAAGCCGGGCACATAGGCCGCCATGTCCTCGGCGGTGAACCAGTCGTTCCAGTCCACAAGGTTCTCGATGCCCAGAGCGCTGGCGTCCGCGGAGTGGGCCGAGAACAAGTCCGGCAGGTCCAGCGCGCCGGGCTTGCCGGCCTTGGCGTCCTGCAGCTGGCCGCCGATGGCGGCACTGTTGGTCATGTTGGTCACGTTGAGCAGGATGCCCTTCTCTCTGCCCACCGTGTCGTTGAACTCGGTCAGCAGGCGGTTCATGGGCGAGTCGGCCTGTTCGCCGTACACATGCCAGATGCTGAGCATGGTGGGGTCCTTGGGCGAGAGCAGGGTCTTGCTGCCGCCGCAGCCCGCAAGCGCCAGACCGGGGACGAGCGCCGCAAGCTTCAAAAATGTCCTTCGTTCCATTTTTCATGATTCCTTTCCACACATTGCAGCCAGAGGGGGAAAACCGGCACAGGCAGGGCTGCAGCTGCCTGTTTTGGTGGGAAACTCCCCCAAAATCCCCCCAATTTTGGGCTTTTTGGGGGGATTTTTTGAGGGGGAAGCCCCAAAACCCCAAAAATTTTTTTGGAATTGCCCCCCAAAAACGGCTTTTCTGAGGGGGCAATTTTTTCCCGGGTATGGTACAGTACAACCAGAAAAAGTCCTGCGCCGGTGCAGAAAGCCTGTCGCTGTGCACAAAACGTGTCAACGGGCAACTGCGGATTCTATTCATAAGGATAGCATAAGATGGAGCGGTCTGCAAGTGCAGAGAATACCAAAACCAGAGCCCCTTAAAAAGCAGAGGGGGACAAACAGAAAGGAGCACCCCATGAAAAAGATGAATCGACGCGAATTCCTCACCCTTACCGGCGCAGCCGTTGTGGCGCTCTCGCTGGCAGGCTGCGGCGGCGGGTCCTCCGCACCCGCCGCCCCCGCTACACCCAAAGACGCTAAAGTGCTGGAAGCACTCAACCTCTACCGTGGAAAGCTGTCCCCGCTTACGCTGGATAGCGGCCTGAATAAAGCAGCAGAAGAAGTGGCGAAGATCATTCTGTCGAACAAACCACTCGGTGAAAGCGAGGATGCATTTGCTGAAGCTCACAAGGCAATACTTGGCTACAAAAATGCGGAACTGTACCAGCCGATCGGCCTGTCTATGAACGAGGTGAGCGAGGGCACATATAAGGCTGCCCCGAGATACGTATGCCAGGACGATGCAAAGCTGATGGGAGAACAGCTGATGGCCCAAACGGGCGATCCTGCTCTGGAACAGCTGAAATCGCCTTTGGTCACGCTGGTGGGCATCCATGTGTTCGAGTACGGCAGTGCAACCTACTGGGTCGCAGTCGTTGCCGAGGGAGGGAAGACCGCCTGAGCACAGCGGCCCCGCTGATACGGACACCCCCTTTTGCCCCGGGCACACTCCCCCTGTGCCCGGGGCTTTATCGAAAGGAGCACCCCCATGAAACACAAATGTTTTGCTGCTGTGGTTCTGGCGGCGGCTCTCTGGCTGACCGGCTGCGGCGGCGCAGCTGCCCCCGCGGCCCCCACAGGCCCCAGCGCCGCTGCCGACCAAAGCTCCGGCGCAGCTTCCCAAAGCGCCGCAGCCGCAGCGGTGCAGACGGCCCAGAAGGAGCGCATCACCGACCAGTACACGCTGGAAAAGAACGTTTCGGGCGTGTGGGGAGAGGACACGGTGCAGTACATTTCCGTCCATGTGCCCAAGCTGGAATGCGACAGCCCGGACGCCGCCTCCATCAACGAGGAGCTGAACGCCATCTATGCAGCGGATTTCCGGGAGTTCGAGGCCTACGAGGAGGCCGGGCAGCCGGACGGCGATGCCCCGCTGATCGGCGTGGGCTGGGATGACTGGTGGTACGGCGACTGCGTCAGCCTGGTGGTGCGCAGCCGCTATGGCGGCACCGCCCCGTGGTTTTACAACGGCTGGTGCTTCGATTTTGCCACCGGCAGGCAGCTCACTGTGGCCGAGATGCTGCAGCGGATGGGTCTGGACCCGGACACCGTGCAGCAGCAGATGCAGCGGCAGGCCATGCAGACCTTTGACCGGGAGATGGCGCAGGGCGCATATTACGAGAGTTGGCGTCTCGACGGAGAACTGTCGCAAATGCGGATGGACACGCTGGAATACAATGAACTGGAAAACCTTTGCCTGCTTTTGCCGGAGCAAAATCAGCTGGTGATTCGGGGCAGATACAGCTCCGCGTCCGAAGAGAGATGGCAGCAGCTGGATATGGAGATCCCGCTGCAGACCGCTGCCCAGCCGCAGGCGCAGCCGGTGCTGACTGACACCTTCGACGGCGTGCAGGTGCAGCTGAAGGGAATGCAGGCCACCATCACCGTGAGCCCTGCACCCAAGACCGCCACCTGGAACACCGAGCTCAACCTCCGGCTGGAGCAGGCGCGCACCTACCCGATCCTTGGCTCTTACAATGAATATGTGGACGTGTGCATCGGTCAGCAGACCGACTCGGTCTTCCACCCGGTGGTCTATCTGCTGACCAAAGACGGCGTGGTGGAGTATGTAGATGTGCTGCGCTGCCTTCTGTTCGGAAACGCCATGATCTGTCAGGACCCCATCTACATTGCCAACAACGGCGTGTCGCTGGAGCGCAGCGGCAATAGCAAGGTGAACCTGCGCCGGAAGGATGGCTCTGTGTTGGAGCTGGCTGACCTGTCGTCAGAGTGGAGCGTGCAGGATATCCCTTATTCCATCACCGGCTCCTTCAACTGCACCAACGGAAACTGGCTGGAGCTTAGCAGCGACGGCAGCGTTCAGCTGGGCGTGCAGAACAACAGCCGCATCGATCAGGGCGACGCAGCGTATCTGGGCGTGGTGCCGGAGGGCATGGTGCTGGCCATCTTTACCGACACGGGGCTCGACTTTGTGGCGGCGTTCAAGATGGACCTGTACGACAACCTGACCATGACCATGATCGACGGGCAGAACCCCTTTGCCGAGGGCGAGACCCAGCTGCAAATGACCCGCAGCTACGACTGAGAATACAGGAGAACGACCATGAAACACAAACGCCTTACCGCGCTGGTGCTGGCTGCCGCGCTGGTGCTGGCCGGGTGCGGCGGCACAAAAAGCAGCTCCGGCTCTGCTGCCGCCAGCCAGAGCACCGGCAGCAGCCAGAATGCCCCGGCGATTGCCGTTCAAAAGGAACGTATCATGGAGCAATTCACGCTGGAAAAAACCGTCCGGGACGAGTACGGCATCACCCAGAAGCTGACCATCCATGTGCCGCAGCTTGTGTGCGACAGCCCGGATGCTGAATATATCAATAATGAGCTTGCCGCCATGTATGCGGCGGAATATCGGGATTATGAAAGCTACCCGCAGGCTGAGGTGTCGCAGGACGAATGGTGCCCGCAGACCTACATCGATTGGGACGCCTACTGGTACGGCGACTGCGTAAGCCTTGTGGTGAGAAGCTACTACGGCGGTACAGACCCCATCTATTCTCAGGGCTGGTGCTTCGATTTTGCCGCCGGGCATAAGCTTTCGGTCACCGAGCTGCTCATGCGCATGGGACTGGACCCGGACGAGACGCAGCTTGCAGTGTACCGCGCCGCCATACAGACCTTTGACCGCAAGATGGTGCAGCAGGAATATTACGATTCCCTGCGGGAAAGCGGCATGCTTTCCGGGATGCGCGCCGATACCCTGCGGGACAACGGGCTGGAAAACCTGACCGTGCTGCTGAAAAACGAAAATACCGTCACCCTTGTTGCCGGATACCACACTACCGCCGGCAGCGGCTGGCGGCCGCTGGAGGTGGAGCTTCCGCTGACCCCCGCCGCCCCTGCCAAAACGCCGGTGCTTACCGATACCTACGGAAGCGTTTCGGTGCTGCTGGACGGCGACATCCGCACCGTTACCATCAAACACACCCCCGAGATCATCGCATGGGCAGAGGATTATGATATCCGTCTGGACGGCGATGTCACTCTGCCCATCCGCAACGCCTATAATAATTATGTAGATGTGTGCATCGGTGAGCTGGGCGCGTCCTTCCATCCCGTAGTCTACCTGCTTACCGAGGACGGTTTTGTGGAGTACGTGGATGTGCTGCGCTGCCTGCTGTATGGGCAGATTCTGCTCTGTGCCGACCCCATCTATATTGCCAACAACGGCACTGCGCTGGCGCTGCGGGACGCCGAGGTCAGCCTGCTGTGTGCAGACGGTACGGAAACAGAGCTTGCCCCCCTGACCGCTGAGTGGAACAGCCCGCAGCAGGTAGATTCCACCGGCAGCTTCAGCCTTGGGGAAGGGGAGAACTGGTGCTGGCTGGACCTGAATTCAGGCGGCGGCTGCCAGCTGGCTACCCACAACAACCGCTATTTCTATCAGGGTGCTGTCACCTATCTGGGCGCTACCCCGGACGGCACCGCGCTGGGCTTCTCTCTTATCCGCGACACCGAAAACGGCCCGGAATGGGTTGCGTTCAGCGCTGCATTGAAGCTTGATTATCGCATTGATTGCCTGATCCTTACCCCCCTGAGCGGGCAGAACCCCTTGACGAACGAAACGGTCCCGCTGGTGCTGACCCACAGCTACGGCTGATAAACGAGCAGGAGGTGCAAGATGAAACACCTGGCACTGTGCGGCGCGCTGGCGGCTTTGCTGGCGGCGCTGCTGGCGGGCTGCGGGGCAAAGACCGCAGCCTCTGCCCGCCCGGCTGGCCGCCGGGAGCTGAAATCGCCCCCGCCTGATTCCATGCACGCCACCGCGGCGATCGCCGAGCAGTACACCCTTGAAAAGGTGGTGCAGGCAGAAAACGGCGGCAAGGTCCGACTGAACATCCATCTGCCCCGGCTGGAAAGCGACAGCGCCGATGCTGCCCGCATCAACGCCGAGGTCGCCCGGTACTACGAATACGATGTGCAGGAGTACGTAGGCTGCCCGGCGGCGGCCGACCCGGCCGTGTGGGATTTCAGCATTGAAATGAACTGGGAAGCAAGCTGGTATGACGATTGTGTCAGCCTTGTGGTCAGCAGCTGCTACGGCGGTACGGATGCGCCCTTCCACAATGGCTGGTGCTTCGACTTTGAAAGTGGAAACCAGCTGACCGTCACCCAGATGCTGCAGCGCATGGGGGCAGACCCCGCTGCGCTGGAAGAGTCGCTTTACCGCGACGTGAAGCGCCGGGATGAGCTGGACCGTCAAGCCGCCATTGAGAGAGGACTGCTGCCCACCGGCAGTCTGAAAGAGGGAAACACCGCATGGTGGACTTCGCTGGACGAGCTGCCCTTTTCGCTGGACGAATCGGGGAACATTTCCTTCGTGGTCCACAGGTTCAGCGCGTCCGGGGAAGAGTATGTGAGCGATGTCCCGGTCATCCCACTGGCCGCGCAGCCGCTGCCGCAGGACTGGGAGCAGCAGGTGCTGGCCGAGTGGATGGCAGTCACGGCGGTGACGCAGGGTGAAAGCTATGCCCCCGCCGACCGCAACGAAAGCTGCACCCTGCGGCTGGAAAAGGCCGAGATCACCGGCACGGTGACCGTCTCCTTCATCCGGGAAACATACGTCAGCCCGCAGATCCAGTCCGCTGCCGAGACCCGCACCGGAGAGCTGAATGCCGGCGCTGTGACCGGCTGGGACGGGGAAAAAAGTCAGGGCTGGAACCTGACATGCCTCAGCGAGGACGGCAGAAGCCGCTGGATCATCTCGATGATGGAGGACGGTTCGCTGCGGATGCAGTCCACCGGCCTCAAAAAGGGCAGTGAGGTCTGGTACGTTTTTCAACGCACCGAGGCATGGGACGACATCGGCTACACCGCCATTCCCCGCAGGCTGTGGGGAACATACCGCGCCGGAGACGAGTCCGCAAAGGGTATCCGCTGGATGACCTTCCTGCCGGACGGCAGCTGCTGTATGAGCGTGGAATGGGACGGGTGGAGCGGCATTCTGACCGGCACCGCAGAGGGAACACAGGGCCGCACCGAGGACGGCACCGAGCTGCATTTTACATTGACCGATCAGAACGGCAAGCCGTGCGAGTTCTGGGCCATTCTGCTGAACGATGACGGCAGCCCCAGCGGCTGCAGCCTGAAATACCGCGCCGGAGAAGTGCTGTTTGACCGGGATACGCGTCCCATTTACTGGAAAAACGACTCTCCGAATCTAACCCCTGTACCGTGATCGAAACCGAACGCAATGCGATGACAAAGCGTTGTCGCTTACACCAAACAAATAACAGGAGGAAATTACTATGGGTCTTATCAAAGCAGGTATGGGCGCACTGGGCGGAACCCTTGCAGACCAGTGGAAGGAATTTTTCTACTGCGATTCTCTGGACAAGGATGTGCTGATGGTCAAGGGCCAGAAGCGCACCTCCCGCCGCAGCTCCAACAACGGCGAGGACAACATCATCACCAACGGCAGCGGCATCGCCGTGGCAGACGGACAGTGCATGCTCATCGCGGAGCAGGGCCGCGTGGTGGAGGTGTGCGCTGAGCCGGGCGAGTTCACCTTCGATGCTTCTACCGAGCCAAGCGTTTTTACCGGCAACTTCGGCGACAGTCTGGCGGAAACATTCCAGACCGTGGCTAAGCGCTTTACTTACGGCGGCGACACCGGCAAGGATCAGCGCGTGTACTACATCAACACCAAGGAGCTGGGCGAGATCCTGTACGGCACCGCCACCCCCATCCCCTTCCGGGTGGTGGTCAGCGAGGAGCGGGGCTACAAGCTCTCGGTGAACCTGCGGTGCAACGGCAGCTTCACCTGCCGCATCTGCGACCCGCTGCTGTTCTACACCAACGTGTGCAGCAACGTCTCCACCCAGTATGACGCATCCGAGATCGCACCCCGGCTGAAGAGCGAGCTGATGAACGCCCTGCAGCCCGCTCTGGCCACCCTTTCGGCCAACAAGGTGCAGTATTACGAGATTCCCGCCCACACGCTGGAGATCTCCGAGGCGCTCAACGAGCAGCTGTCCAGCGTCTGGCGCAAAAAGCGCGGCATTGAAGTGTTCTCCTTCAACATCAACTCCCTGTCCATCCCGGAGGAGCAGCAGAAGAAGATCACCGAGTGGGAAGAGAATGCCATGACCACCGATCCCACCACCGCTGCCGCCCGTCTGGTGGGTGGTCAGATCGACGCCATGAAGACCGCCGCCGGCAACACCGCCGGTGCCATGA
The DNA here is from genome assembly GCF_020687245.1 of Faecalibacterium longum CLA-AA-H243. Classification (GTDB taxonomy): domain Bacteria; phylum Bacillota; class Clostridia; order Oscillospirales; family Ruminococcaceae; genus Faecalibacterium; species Faecalibacterium longum. Next base: position 46,636 of record NZ_JAJEQG010000012.1, read on the forward strand.
CCGGCTTTATGGGCATGGGCATGGCAGCCGGTGCAGGCGGCATGGGCGGCATGAGCGCCCAGAACCTGTTCGCTATGGGCCAGCAGGCGCGTCCGGACAGCGTGGACGCGCCCCAGCAGGTCAGCCGTCCCGCACCCGCCCCGGCGGACAGCTGGCAGTGCAGCTGCGGCGCTACCGTTACCGGCAAATTCTGCCCGGAATGCGGCAGCAAAAAGCCGGAGCCGAAGCCCGCTGCGGACAGCTGGACCTGCAGCTGCGGTGCCACCGTCACCGGCAAGTTCTGCCCGGAGTGCAGCAAGCCCCGCCCGGCGGCAGCAGAAGGCTGGAAGTGCAGCTGCGGCGCAGTGAACAAGGGTCGCTTCTGCTCCGAGTGCGGCAAACCAAAGCCCGCCGGTACGCCCAAGTATAAGTGCGACAAGTGCGGCTGGGAGCCGGAAGACCCTGCTCACCCGCCCAAGTTCTGCCCGGAGTGCGGCGACCCCTTTGACGACAGCGACCGGACCTGATAAACAGCAAACATGGAAAGGAGCATACCATGATGGGATTCTTCTCCAATTTATTCGCAAAACAGAACTGTGCGGTCTGCGGCAAGGAGTGCGGCACCCTGCACCGCTCCAAGCTCCGGGACGGACAGTTCCTCTGCGACGACTGTGGCAACAAGTGCTCCAAATATATCCGGCTCAGTGAGCTGACGCTGGACGAAGCAAAGGAGCACATGGAGTACATGGCCCGGATGAAGCGGGTATTCGACGAGGTGTTCGACAAGACCGGGTTCCGGGTCAACGCATACCCCTCCACCCCAACGCAAATGGGGCTGGTGTTCTGCGATGAGCTTGGAATGCTGTACATCGACGACCGCACCGGCGGCCGGGGCAAGATGCCGGAGCTGATCCGCTACGACCAGATCGCCAGCTATGAGGAGTATCTGGACGAGACCCCCGCCAAGGAGCCGGGCCAGAAACCCACCCTCAACGGCGGCGGCCTGAAGCTGAAGCTGGTGCAGCCCCGCGGCATTACCGAGGCAGAGACCAGACGGGGTCTGCATCCCCACCCCTACATCAAGCAGGAACTGGTGATCTGCTTCAGCAAGCGGGACCGGCGGGAAATCGGCTATGCCCACATCGCACGGCAGCATCTGGACCACATCTTCGGGGTCCACGACAATGAGACCAGCATGTTCGGCCGCCGGATGTCCAAGGCCGAGGAACGGGAGCTGAAGGGCCAGATGGGCATGATCGGTGCCATGGGTGCCGTGGCATCTGCCGCCATGAAGGGCGGGCAGCTCTCTGAGCAGGAAAAGGCCCGGTTCGTGGAGAACATCAATCTGGCAAACGACGCCCAGACCGGCGGCATGGCATTGTACAGCCGCCGTGCTGACGAAGCCTTTGCAAAAGTGCAGTGACCCCAAAAGGAGGAACGGATATGAGAAAGATCCAGCGCAGAGATTTCCTCAAGGCCATGGGCCTTGCCACCGCCGCCCTCGGGCTGACCGCCTGCGGCGGCTCCGGTGCCGCCAGCGCTTCCAGCGTTTCCAGCGCACCGGCTTCCGGCAGCAGTGCCCCGTCCGCTTCGGCACAGCCGGAATCAGCAGAGGACAAAGCCGCCCCTGCAGGGCCCCCTGTGACCCAGTTCCAGACCGGGGAACTGAAGATCGGCGATTACACCTTCAAGGCGCAGTACATCCCCTTTGACGTCCGCCGGGAACTGGACGGAGCGCATCACTGCATCCATGCGGACAGCTACCGGGGCAATTACTTCTTCAGCTTCTACAACGAGGACGATGAAGAGCAGTCTGCCAAGATTTTCGAGTATGCCATCAAGGACGACCGGCTGACCCCGGTGGCAGAGTACAACATTGACGGCAGAAACGCCCTCAGCATCGACCGCAATGGCATCCTCTATGCCATGGACACCTTTGACGTCTACTGCTACGATCTGAACGGCAGTGACCCGGAGGAGCCCAGCGACGCGCTGGACTACATGGGCAGCTGCTATTCCTCCAAGGACCGGGACCTGACCGTGATCTACTGGACCGACTCCGCACCGGTGCTGGTGCAGGACGGCGAGTACACCGAGCTGACGCTGGAGGGCGATAACGAGATCGGCCCCTTCTGCAGCATGCCCTCCCTGAACCTCAGCGGGGACGAGCTGCTGACGGTGGGCGAGCTGGATTCCGGCGGCGATTACTACCTTGCCGCCTTTGATCTGGACGGCAATGAGCTGGCCCGCAGCACGCAGCCGGTGGGCAATTTTGACGCCGTGATGATGAAGCGCCCCAACGGCTATCTGCTGGACACGGGCTATGTATGGGAGCTGTACGCGCCGGACGGCACATTTTTGGAAAAGTCCCTCCCCGTGGGCGAGCGCGAGACCCTGTGCCAGCTGTGCGGAGAGTTCTGCACCTTTGATGTCTTCCTGCCGCTGGAGGAAAACGCTTTCCTGGCAGTGGGTCACTACGGCAAAGCCACCGAGCCGGACGAGCCGGTGGTGTTCCGCATCACCACGGACTTCTGAGCCGACCGCTTCGGCGGGGAGACCAACACAAAAACAGCGGGGCCGGGGAAGAGCCCCCGGCTCCCTTTGAAACAACAGGAGGAAACGCTATGGCAGGAATGCTGGAATACAAGTGCCCCTGCTGCGATGGCGCCATCCAGTTTGACAGCGCCACCCAGAAGATGAAATGCCCCTACTGCGACACCGAGTTTGACGTGGATACCCTCAAGGGCTACGACGAGGAGCTGAAGGACGAAAAGCCCAGCGAGATGGAGTGGGCCACCCCCGGCGGCAGCTGGGCAGAAGGGGAGACCGCCGGTCTGCATACTTACAGCTGCAAGAGTTGCGGCGGCGAGATCGTGGGCGATGACACCATGGCCGCGTCCGCCTGCCCCTTCTGCGGCAACCCCATCGTCCTCACCGGACAGTTTGCCGGGACGCTGCGGCCCGACCTCATCATCCCCTTTAAGCTGGACAAAAAGGCCGCCAAGGCAAAGCTGCAGGAGCATCTCAAGGGCAAGACCCTGCTGCCCCGGGTGTTCCGCAGCCAGAACCACATCGACGAGATCAAGGGCGTGTATGTGCCCTTCTGGCTCTTCGACAGCGACGCCGATGCTCAGCTGCGGTTCACCGCCACCCGGACCCGCTGCTGGTCGGACAGCAAATACGACTATACCGAGACCAACTACTACTCCGTCCGGCGGGACGGCACACTGGGTTTTGACGCAGTGCCGGTGGACGGCTCGTCCAAGATCGAGGACGACCTGATGGAATCCATCGAGCCCTTCGCCATGCAGGACGCCATCCCGTTCCAGACCGCCTATCTGGCCGGCTATGTGGCAGACAAATACGATGTGAGCGCCGAGGACAGCATCGAGCGGGCCAACAAGCGCATCCGCCGCTCCACCGAGGAGACGTTCCAGCAGACCGTTACCGGCTACGACTCGGTCAAGGTGGAAAGCAGCAGTATCCAGTTGCACGGCGGCAAGGCAAAGTACGCCCTGTTCCCGGTCTGGCTGCTGAGCACCAGCTGGCGGGGCGAAAACTACCTGTTTGCCATGAATGGTCAGACCGGCAGATTCGTGGGTGACCTGCCCGTGGACAAGGGCGCTGCCCGCAAGTGGATGCTGGGTCTTACGGCTGCCCTTTCCGCCGCGTCCTACGGCGTGATGTGGCTGCTGTGGCTGGCACGGATCCTGTAAAGGAGGGACGAACGATGAAAAAGACTTCCAACCGACTGCACTCCCTCTTTGCGGCGCTGGCAGCACTGGTCCTTGCGGCGGCGCTGGCTGTTCCGGCCTTTGCGGTAGAGGGCGGCTTTGCCGACCTGTACTACCGCATGTTCGACGACGCTGAGGTGCTGACCGAGGACGAGGACAACGAGCTGGAGGACGCACTGGAAGAGCTGAGCCTGCGCCAGAGCTTCGATGTGACCATTGCCACCATCGAGTCGATGGAAAGCGTTGGTGCCGACAGCATGGAGCAGTTTGCCGATGATCTGTATGACTACTGCCAGTACGGCTACGGCCCCGATATGGACGGCGTGCTTCTGCTGGTGAGCGTGGGCGACCGCAAGTGGCACATCTCCACCTGCGGCTACGGTATCACCGCCTTTACGGATGCCGGCATCCAGTACCTTGGCCAGCAGATGACCCCCTTCATGGCCGATGGAGATTACGCCGGTGCATTCCGCACCTTTGTCCAGTGGTCGGATACCTACATCGACGCTGCCCGGGAGGGCCACCCCTATGACGTGAATAACCTGCCCCGGGAGCCGCTGTCTCTCATGTACCTGTTCCTTGCGCTGGGCATCGGCCTTGTGCTGGCATGGGTCGTCGTCAGCGTAATGAAAAGCCAGCTGCGCAGCGTGGCGTTCCAGGAGAACGCCGCCAGCTATGTGCGGGAGGGCAGCATGAATCTGACCAACAGCCGGGAGCTGTTCCTGTACCGGGATGTGCAGCGCACGGAGCATGTGGAGGAAAAGGACTCCGACAGCTCCGGCGGCAGCTCCACCCACACCTCCTCCAGCGGCACGACCCACGGCGGCGGAGGCGGTTCGTTCTGAAAGGAGCATGTTTATGAACCCTTATCTTTCGGAAAAAGCCCGCGGCGAGATCCCCCGTTTCCTCAAATGGCTGCGGAACGCAGGGCTTGCCTTCTGCGTGTTCTGCTCTGTCGGCGGGCTGTATACCCTTTGCCTGAGTTTGCAGGATAAGGACTATTCCCACATCGGAGGCTATGTGTTCTGGATCGTGGTGGGCGCTGTGCCCCTCGCGCTGTTTGCCCGCGGGGAGGCCCGCCGCTACCATGCAAGAACCATCGCCCGCAGGGTGGAGAGCTACTCCGGGGCAGAAGTACCCCTGCGGTGGCTGTGCAACAGCGTTGGTATGGACACAAAGGACATTGCATGGTATTTTGAAAACGGCTATTTTGCAAACCTCAGTCTGGATCTGAACCAGAAGATCGTCCGCAGGCGGACCGTGCCCCGCCATGACCCGAACCGGAGCTGAACCCTTTACGGCTGAAACAGAAAGGAGTATTTTCATGGGACTTTTTGATAAGATGAAGCAGGCCACGGCTGCCACCGGCGGCAACCAGACCGTCACCTTTACCTTTCAGGCTCTGCCGGAAAGCCTTGCCCAGATGCAGGCGCTGCCGGAAGCAAGCCTTGACACCCCCTTCAAGACTGCAGCCCTCACCGTCTGTGCGCTGTGCGCCTACGGTGCCGACAAGAACATCGGAAAGGAAATGCTCAACTGGCTGCGCGGCCCCCGTCCGCTGAACGGGCAGGATATCTCCTTTTTGAACGACCGCTTCCGGGACGGCAAGAGCTACATCCCCTTCTCCTACTTTGTGGGTGCATCGCCGGAAAATGGCTATACCCCCCGCCAGCCCTTCACCCTGCTGGTGGGCAGTGACCACACCTCCAACACCGAGGAGGGCTACTGCAAACTGTTCATCCCCTGCGGCGGTGCCGATGACCCCCGCCCCATCAAGCTGCGCCGCAAGGGCAACGGGCAGTGGTTTCTGTGGGAGCAGTACCTGATGACCGGTATCCGCATCCCGACATCGGCCGACCCGTGGGCGTAAGATGAAGGGCGTGACCATGAAGCTGTTTGCCGCCGCGCTGGCGTTGACACTGGGGCTTGCGGGCTGCGGACCGGTGGACGGCGACCCCATCCGCTCCGGCGCGTCCGCCCCGGACAGCGTCCCCCGGCAGGACGCTGTGACCGTGGCGCAGCTGCGGCAGCAGGCAGAGCAGAACGGCAGCCTTGCCGTGGTGCTCTATCTGGGCAGTGTCCCGGAGCGCACCACCGATGTGGACGCTGCGCTGGACAGCTTACCGGAACAGCCGTGGCAGTTTGTTACGGACATCCCGGCAGACCGCTGGGTCACAGCGCCGGGCGGCGGGCGCGAGCTGTACTGCATCTTTGCCGTGCGCAGGGAGGATACGCTTTTTGTCTATGAGAAACAGGACCCCGCGTATCCCGCGCAGCTGGGGAAAGAACTTTACGGCAGGCAGGGTGGCCAGCCCATTCTGCTGCTGTGCAACGGCACCCCTGACACCCCCGATATCACGGCGGTGGTCTACTGCACCACCGGCCGCACGCTGGACTGGTCGCCCCAGTTTTCCGCCGAGACCGACAGCCCTGTGCCGGTGGAGGGCGTGGACGTTTTTTCCAACCACCCAACGCCCGGCGCTGCCCTCTGAGGTGCGCCCCGGCAGGGCATGAGAAAGGAGAACTTATGAAACGACTGAAACTTCTGGCAGCCCTGCTGGCGCTGACCATCGGTCTGGCGGGCTGCGGCAAAGGCAGCAGCGCGTCCAGCTCCAAGCCCGAAAAAATGCTGGACGGAGACAACATGATCGCATCGCCCTCCGCCAAACAGGAGTACACCGAGCCGGAGGACGTGACCTACATGCGCCTTCTGGCAGGGGAGGACGAATACCGCGCCTGCGTGCTGTATCTGGGCGGCTCCTACGAGATCACCACCGATGTGCAGCAGGTGCTGGACAGCCAGACCGACCTGCGGGAGCTGTGGGGCTTCGTCTACGACATCCCGCAGGATCACTGGGTCGTGGCACCGGATGGCGGGTGCGACCTGTACTGCATCTTCCCGCAGGAGGCGCAGGCCACCCTGTCCGTCTACGAGACGAGCCTGACAGACGATGCCGAAAAACCGCTCCAGCGCGGTAAACAGCTCTATTACAGTGAGGACGGTCAGCCCATCCTGCTGCTGTGCAACATCAGCGATATCGTCCCCAACACCGAGGTGGAGCTGTACCCCAGCACCGGCGAAGAGCTGGTATTCAGCCCCTTCCTTTCCGGCGAGAACGGCCATGTGGTGCAGGCAGACGGCGTGTGCGACTTTACCATCTACCCGGAAGGGGACGACTGGGAGACCGATACCAGCCCCTGGTCGTTAGAGGGCAACTGGCTGGAGATCTACCGCGACACCGACGAGGGCGTTTTTGACACTGACCCCGCAGACGCCGACCGGATGTGCTTTTTGCCCACCGACGCCGACACCGAAGGCAGCCAGCTGCCCTTCACCGCCAGCTACATCACCCCCTACCCGGAGCTGAACGTGGAGGAAGCCGACCTGTTCTATCAGGAAGGCACCCCGGAGGTGCCCTTCCAGTCTAATCAGGAGTGGTACGCTACCTTTACCGGGGAGGACGGCTCCCGCTACGCCGTCACCCTGGAGGACGAGAACACCCTTGCCCTGAAGTTCTATCTGGACGGCGAAGAGAGCTACATGAGCCTTGTCAATACGGTCTACTTTGCGCGGCAGGAGGCCATGGGCTGACCGCTGCCGACCCACACCGGGAGGAATGCACCATGAAACACACCAAAAAGATCACCATCCTCCACTCCAATGATCTGCACGGAGACTTTCTGGCAGAGCAGGTGGACGAAAAACTGGTGGGCGGCGTTTCCATGCTGTCCGGCTACATCGAAAAGGTGAGGGCAGAGGAGCCCAACACCATCTACGCCATTGCAGGTGATATGTTCCGGGGCTCGGTCATTGATTCCGAATACAAAGGGCTTTCCACCATCGAGATCATGAACGCCCTTGCCCCGGACGTGGTTACCATCGGCAACCACGAGGTGGATTACGGCATCGCGCATCTGCTGTTCATCGAAAAATGCGCGCGCTTTCCCATCATCAACGCCAACCTCTACATCAAAAACACCCCCACCCGGCTGTTTACTCCCTACAAGATCCTGCGGGTGGACGGCATGAACATCCTCTTCATCGGCATCATCACCCAGGACGTCATCAACCAGACCAAGTCCGAATCTCTGGTGGGGTCCTTTGTGGACACCGCCGCAGCTGCCGCCGAGGTGGGCAAGATCTGCAACGCCCACAACAGCATCGACATCGATTTTACCGTGCTGCTGACCCACATCGGCTTTGAGGAGGACCGCCATCTGGCCCGCCAGCTGGACCCGGCCTGGGGGGTGGACCTGATCATCGGCGGGCACAGCCACACCCTGCCAGAGCACGCGGTGGAGGAAAACGGCGTGGTCATTGCGCAGGCGGGCACCGGCACCGACCAGATCGGCCGCTTTGACATCATTGTGGACACGGACAACAACTGCATCGATTCCTACACATGGCACACGGTGCCCATCACCGCCGAGACTTGCCCCCGCAACCCCGCCATGGAGCAGGTGCTACACCGCTTCACCAGTCAGGTGGACGAAAAGTACAGCCACATCGTGGCGCGCTTCCGCCGGGAGCTGACCCACCCGGAGCGCACCCGGGAGACTGAGCTTGGCAACCTGTTTGCGGACATCTTCACCCGCAGCCTTGGCATCGATATTATGCTCATCGGCTCCGGCAGCATCCGGGCCGAAAAGCTGGGCCCCATTGTCACCTACGGCGACCTCATCGAGGGTTTCCCCTACGACGACGGCGTGTTTATGTTCAAGGTGACAGGCCGGCAGCTGCGCCAGATGCTCCACTACATGCTGCGAGAGGAGGCCTACACCGGCCACACCGAGTTCTACCAGCTGCCCTCCACCCTGCGGCTGCACTACGACCGCGCCAAGGGCGACTTTGATTACTTTACCTACTGCGGCAAGGAGGTGGGCAAGGAGATCGGCGACGATGCCTTGTTCACCGTGGGGCTGCAGAACTACCACTTCAAAAACATCGAGAGCTTTTTCAACATCTCCTACGATACCATCTGCAAGCTCCAGAAGCCCCGCAGCGTGGCAACCTCCTGTCAGGATGTCCTGATGGAGTATTTCCGGGAGCACGAGATGGTGGACGCCGCCGTAGACGGCAGAATGACCATTCTGCCCCCTGCCGGGCAATGACCACTTTTTTCGGGGGAAGCTGACGCTTCTCCCGAATGGGGCCCTGAAAAAAAATTTACCACAGAAAGGAGCACCCCATGAAACAACGATTCTCAAAACGAACACGCCTTGTCAGTGCCCTTTTGACGCTGGCTATGGTATTCACCTTTTTGCCCTTCAGCGCCTTTGCGGCAGGGGGGTGACGGGTGGTTATAGCATCACCTCAATAGTATTGTATCGTTCTTACAGAAAGAACAGTACAACATCATCGTTCGGGTGATTTTGTCCTATTGTGCTGATTTATGCCTTTTCCCGGTCGAGTTATAAAAAACGGTAACTCGTCCGGGCGATTTCATGCGCTATCCGATCACAGTTGCTGTTTGTGGAGGTAACTGTGATTTTTTATTGGGGTAACGCATCAAAAAAAGCCTGTCTGCTGCCGTAGACCAGACTGCAAACAAACCGGCACAATTGTTCCGCTTCACCACCCATAATCATGCCGATGTGCAATATTGCGCCAGCTTTCCACTGTGGGAGGCTGGCGTTTTTACGCTTTTAAGGGCAAGGTGTCGTGCGCCACCACGATCCTTTTTGTCCGAATGCTCACATTCTGTAAAATAACTGGAGGATTATTGATAATGAAATCGACCTATTTGCTGCCGTGGTTCAAGATGACCACATGGTACTTCCGACTGTCTCGATTGCTGAAAGTTTCCAACATCAAAAGGCGCACCAAAAATCATGGTGCTGTTGCCAACCGTATTTTCATGTTGGTGAAAAATCATGTGCTGGCCGTATCCGGCATGGGGGATGAAGCTCCGCCCTCTCATGGCGGAAGAAACGGAGGGTGTGATGTATTATGATCCTGCTGCAACGGGTGAACGAATCTGCAACGAGCTGTTTACATGGGCGGATGTGTACGACACTGCCAACCACGATGAACGCCGCGCCATTTTGCAGCAGTTCATCAAGGAGATTCGCGTCCGAAAAGACTATGAGATCTCAATCACCCTGAACGCCAGCTTCAATCAAGTGGAGCAGCTCAAGGCTGTATCGACCTACGATGGTGCGGAGATTTTTGAAGGGATTTCCGAGAAGGGGGCATAAAAGCGATGTGCTTGCCCGCAGAACTCTGCAAAATGCAAAGAAAGAAGCGTGAAACCGATGGATTTTCAAAAAGTACATTGATGACCCCGCCCGGTTCGCATCCGACTTCAGGGTTCGGAGCCTGGCACGGTCTGCCAAAGTTTTTTAGGCATAAAAAACGCCGCATCGTACAAAACGATGCGGCAAATTGGTGGACCTAGAGGGATTCGAACCCTTGACCTCTCGGATGCGAACCGAACGCTCTCCCAACAGTCTCGCTTTTGTGCACACCTTATACACTGCGAGAAAAGAAAAATCAACGTATATTCGTCCATATAAAATATTCTGCCAGCCAAACGGTCTTTTAGGGCCGCAAGTATGGTCTCCAAGCCGCTGATTTTCAAGATGATGCAGTTTGGGGCGTAGTATGGTTGGCGGACAAGTGAGCTACAGGCCCTTGAGATGTAACTCACATGGGGTTCAGATGTATCACATCCCAATTTACAATAAAATACGATATAACGTAAAAGCGTGGCTTCTATTTTGAATGAAAGCTGCGCTTTTATTTCATATTAAATGTAGATTAAGAACAAGACAAGTTCCAAGAGACAGTAATCCAGGATTGACAGACATACTTATATTGAGTAAAATAAAAATGAGTAATTATATTCTAGTGGAAGGGCGGTGATCTCTTGGCAACGGCTGATCAGGTTAAAAGTCTAATTAAGGCACATATTGAACAGGATGATGAGAGGTTTAAAACAATCACCCTTCAAATTGCAGCTAACGAAGCTAGGCATGGACATGATACTTTTGCTCGTGAGCTTAAGCAGTATGCAGAAAAAATTGGTAAAGGAAAAAAGAACCTAATCCGATTGAATAACAACGGGAATGAAATGTTCCTTGTCACCCATCCTTCTGAACGACTTTCGGATTTGGTTGTTTCCACGGAAATCCAAGAACGGATAGAACGATTGCTCATAGAGTACCGAAATCGAAACAAGCTACAAAAGTATGGATTGAGCAATCGACGTAAAATTCTAATTGAAGGGCGTCCGGGAACAGGAAAAACATTTACGGCATCTGTGATTGCAGCAGAGTTGGACTTACCCCTTTATACAATTCAGATGGACAAAGTCGTTACCAAGTTCATGGGTGAAACAAGTACCAAACTGCGTCAGATTTTCGATAATATTTCAACTTCAACGGGAGTGTATTTTTTTGACGAATTTGATGCCATCGGTGCCGATAGAAGTTTGGACAATGAAGTTGGCGAGGCAAGAAGAATCCTAAACTCCTTTTTACAATTTATTGAGCAGGATACTTCGGACAGTATCATCATTGCAGCGACTAATAATCAAAAATTATTGGATCAAGCACTTTTTAGACGTTTTGATGATGTTCTACATTATGCGATGCCAACAAGTGATGAAGTCAGAAGACTATTTGAAATTAGATTGGGGACGTTTGATAGTTCTTTTAAAGTATCTGATGAGGCCGTTTGCATGGCCAGCAAATTGAGCCATGCAGAAATCATTCGGGTGTGTGACGATGCTATTAAGAATTCTATTTTAATGAATACAAAGATAGATAATGTGTATCTTTTAAAAATGCTTAAAGATCGTATAAATGCATATATAGCGAAGGAGGCATGATCTCGTGCCTGTAGAGAAACGCAATATTTTCCTTCATGAAACGCAGCATGCCTTACCGTATATTTCAAAACGCAAAAGATCGGGTGCATCGTTTCCTTGCCGCGAAAATCCAAAGGCGCACGCCGCTTTTATTCTTCAAAAACTTGAGGCCTGCAGACAGCAAGATTATGATCAGAAACAAGTAGCGGCTTTTAGGCATAAAGAAGGAATCTATCTTGAATTTTCAGGTGCAGCAGGATACGATTTGCTTACAAAATCCTTTGACAATTATTCTTCAGGTATACGTCTGCTTAATGTACGCGAAGATGGGCAAGACGATGAAAAAATTGTTAGGGCCACTGTTTATGTTCCTGCAGAGAAAACAACATATTTCCTTGATAAAATCCAATCGTATTCAGAGTCGCTAGACACGTTAGAAGCCGGACAAAATCCAAAAAACGACAGTTTAGTTCGGAGTATTGAAGATGTAAAACTTGCTTTGCTCGAGGCGTTTTGGGTAGGAAAAGTAGAGGATATACCTTCTGATGTTCCAGCGTGGTGTGAAATATGGCTCCGATATGAAAAATCCGATCATGCAGCAGCGGAGCAAGATCTTTCTACATGCTGTGAAGAATTCGGAATAGAACTCAATTCAAAGTGTATTGTTTTTCCAGAACGAGTAGTTCGACTCGTCCGAGGTACGCGTACACAATTATCGATGCTGCTTGAGGGGTGCAATTATTTAGCTGAAATTCGTAGAGCACAAGAACCAACAAGTTTTTTTGATGAGTTAACTGGTTCTGAACAAAAAGAATGGGTAAACGATTTGTTATCAAGAACAGAATTTCATCCTTCAAGTGCTTCGGTATGCATTCTTGATACAGGTATAATGTATTCACATCCACTTCTTCAACCAGCGATTGATGAGAACAACGTACAAGCGGTTAACGACCAATGGGGAAAAAATGACCATAACGGACATGGAACCGAAATGGCTGGCGTTGCATTGTACTATGATCTCAAGGACAAATTAAGTACTTCTGACACAGTTGATGTGTATCACCATCTGGAATCTGTAAAAATTTTGCCTCCTCACGGAGAGAATGATCCAGACTTGTATGGTGCGGTGACCGGGCAAGCTGTATCTTTGGCGGAAATTTCCAATCCGAATGCAAATCGTAGCATTTGTATGGCAGTAACATCATCACAATATAATACTAACGATGGAAGTCCAACATCGTGGTCTGCTGCTGTAGACAACATTTCATCCGGTGTGGGTGAAGAAGATGCAAAGCGGTTATTTTTCATTAGTGCTGGAAATGTTGATCCTTCTGAAATGCACGATTCAGGTTACCCCAATGCCAATGAAGTACATGTCGTTGAGAGTCCCGGCCAAGCATGGAATGCTTTAACTGTTGGAGCATACACGAAAGATGTCTGTGTTGATGATGAGAACTACAGAGGTTTTACTCCTGTTGCAGATAATGGACAGCTTTCGCCGTATAGTGCTACTTCTTTGATGTTCTCTAAAAAATGGCCAATTAAGCCAGAGATACTTCTCAATGGCGGCAATATGGTGACAAACGGTACCGATTATGATTCGTGTGCAGATTTATCATTGCTGACTACAGGAAAAAATCATTTGGTAAGGCCCTTTTCAACAATTTGGGCTACTAGTGCTGCTACTGCTCAGGCGGCATATATGGCTGCTCAGATATTTGCTGAGTATCCCGATGCTTGGCCGGAAACGGTACGCGCACTATTAGTGCATTCAGCTCGCTGGACACCGCAAATGGAGCAGCAATTTTGTACAGACACAAGGAAATCCAGTGGTCGAAGACACCTGCTTCGCACATGTGGATATGGGGTTCCTGATCTTGAACGAGCAATTCAATGTGTAGACAATTCTGTGAATTTAATTATTCAAGAAGAAATGCAGCCATATGAAAAAGCGAATGGAGTACCTCAAATGAAAGAGATGCATTTGCATCAAATTCCATGGCCTTCAGAGGTACTTCAATCACTTGGAACAGTTGAAGTTGAGATGCGCGTTACTCTGTCGTACTTTGTTGAACCCGGCCCCGGAGAAAAAGGCTGGAAAGATCGTTACCGTTATCCTTCTTGTGGACTTCGTTTTGATGTCATCAATAGCAATGAGACAATAGAAGATTTCAAGAAAAGAGTTAACGTAAAGATGCGTGGAGATGATAAGGCTGACAGCGGTGACGGTAGTAGCGGTAGTGAGCGTTGGTTTCTTGGTTCGGACAATCGAGATGTCGGCTCCATTCATTCAGACTTTATTAAAGCAACTGCAGCAGAACTAAGCCAAGCAAAGTATTTGGCCGTCTATCCTGTAGTTGGATGGTGGAGAGAACGAAGCTACTTAGGAAAAGTTGAAAGTAAAATCAGATATTCCTTAATCGTATCTATTTCTACTCCGGATGTATCTGTGGATCTGTACACCCCAATTGTTGCACAGATTAATAATCCAATCGAAGTGGAAATCCCAACAGAATAACACCCTTATATAAAAGCGCAACTTCTACTCTGAACGAATGGAAGTTGCGCTTTTATTTTATCAACATTTTGGAGGATTATCTTCACCTGAATCTTAATTTTTGTATAAACGCGAGAAATAGTTGAGATTCTCATGGATCATTAACAAGCCCATTAAATCTACTCTTTTACGTTGTCTTATGTCATTTTCATCTGTTGTAATAGTATAGTTGAAGTCGCTGTTTAGCTCTAGCAGAGAATCAAGTTTTTTCAAACGCGTTCGGATGTCGTCAACGGTGTAGATGGAATATGTTTCCAGAATAGTTGTAGAGGAATCTTGTGCTAACATTTCAGCACTTAGTAGTATTTTGTATAAATCCTCCATTTCATCAGGAATATTTTGTTGAAGCAACAACTGACGTAATGCGTTGTCACATTGTTCGAATAAAGAATTGTTGATTATTTCGTTGTATGCATCCCGGATGCGCTTTATAATGGACTTCAATTCTTCTTTGTTTGCCGACATCACAAAACCAGAGGTATCTTTATAATATATTGTAGTTATATCTACACCTAAAATTGTTCCATCGTCAGGTGAATTTCTCTTTGTAAATGTTTCCCATGCAAACAAAAACATATTTGTTTGATTTATCAAGTTACGCGCAGGAATATCAATGCTTGTTAGGGCTTTCTGAGTTTTCTTATACTCTAAATAGTACACCTGTATGATGTAGAATATATAAGCTGCAAAATAGCTTATTGCAATATTATATAGTGTCTTGTCACTAGATTCAGGGGAATAAAACAAAAAGCGAAGAATGTCATTGTCAAAAATGAGTGGCGCAGTAGAACCTCTGATGATAAAGAAAAGCGCAATAAGGTTTAGCAATGTTAGCAAAAGCCACAGACGTTCAAACTCATAAAACCATATATGTCGTTTTGTATGGCTTTTTTTGCTTTGTTTCATTCTAAAATCAACCTCCTAAAAATTTTTTATAATGCAATCGGTTTAAATCGATTTCAAAATTTTCAATTTAGACAAGTAAAGTATATCATCTTGCGATTTTCATTTCAATAAGAATTGTTTGGAAATCAACAATAACGCATAAACAAGGAGGGTGTCTATGGATAAAGACTTTATGCTGAACTATTTTAACAAAGCCGTACAGCCTGAATGGGAGGAGCTGCTGAAAACACCGCGCTACCAACCGGCAGCAAGTAAGCGTGACGCAATCGAACGGGAGTTCTTTCGGATGCTGAACGATGAGCAGAAACGCAAGTACCTTGATTTGGAATCCGCCGTCATATTGGCAGAATGTGACATCGCAGAAGCTATGTATATGAAAGGTGCCGCAGATCGTGAGTTGATGATCCGTTAATACCATGAGTTATGACTACTTCTATGGTCAGTCGGGCGAATTGTTCTCCTACTTCCGCATCCCGAAAGCGCTGTTCCAAGACAGCCGTTTCCGGCAGCTCTCCACCGACGCCCGGACACTGTACGGCATCCTGCTGGACCGCATGAGCCTGTCGGTCAAGAACGGCTGGCTGGACGAGCAGGGGCGAGTGTATATCATTTACACCGTCCGGGAAGTGCAGGAATCTCTCTGCTGTGCCGAACACAAAGCGGTCAAGCTGTTCCGGGAACTGGAGGGCATGGACCTCATCGAGCGCAAACGCCGTGGTCTGGGCAGACCCAGCCTGATCTACGTCATGGACTTTTCGTCTGGACCGCCAAAAGCGCAGGTACAGAATTGCCCAAACAGCAATTCAGGTGCTGCCGAAAGCGCAATTCTGGAGCAGTCAAAACCGCAAGCAAATAAGACTGATAAGAATAAAACAGAGTGGAACGATCCTGACCCTATCTATTCCGGGGGCATCCGGGAGCAGCTCGAAGATTATTTTTATCAGGCGTTAGAGGTAGACCTTTTGCTCCGGCTCTGCCCGGATGATGAGGACACCATCTATCAGATCGTAGACCTGCTTGTGGACACCTGTTTCACCAAACGCAAGATGTTGCGGATTGCGGGAGATGACAAGCCCACCGAGGTGGTACGCAGTCGGCTGAAAAAGCTGAACGCCGACCACATCCGTTTTGTGCTGGATTCTCTGGCAGAAAACACCGCCCCGGTGCGGAACATGAAGCAGTATCTGCTGGCAATGCTCTACAATGCGCCCACCACCATGAACCTTTACTATCAGAACAAAACGAACCACGACTTTGCGCGCGGTTCACCGAAAGCGGGGTGATGTTATCGCAAAGAAAGCTACGATTATCGCAGTCACCAATCAAAAAGGCGGTGTGGGAAAAAGCACCACCTGTGAAAATTTGGGCATCGGTCTAGCGATGGAGGGCAAGAAAGTCCTGTTGGTGGACACTGATCCACAGGGGTCATTGACCATCAGCATGGGCTGGCAGCAGCCCGATGAACTGCCCACCACCCTTTCCACCCTGATGCAGAAAGCCATGAACGACCAGCCCATCCAGCCCGGCGAGGGCATTCTGCACCACGCAGAGGGCGTTGACCTGATTCCGGCAAACATCGAACTGGCAGGGCTGGAAGTAGCCCTCGTGAACAGTATGAACCGGGAGAAGATGCTGAAGCAGGTGCTGAACAGTGCCAAGCGGGAGTACGATTTTATTCTGCTGGACTGTATGCCCTCGCTGGGGATGCTGACGATTAACGCATTGGCGGCGGCAGACGCTGCCTTGATTCCTGTGCAGGCGCAATACCTGTCCGCAAAAGGTCTGGAACAGCTTTTGCAGACCGTCCAAAAGGTCCGGCGGCAGATCAACCCGAAGCTGAAAATCGAGGGTATTCTGCTGACCATGACCGACAGCCGCACCAACTACGGAAAACAGATCAGCAATCTGATCCGGCAGGCATACGGAAAGCACCTGAAGGTGTTTGAACAGACCATCCCACGCTCCGTCCGAGCAGCGGAAACCAGTGCGGCAGGCAAAAGCATCTTTGCCTATGACCCCAAGGGCAAGGTGGCAGAAGCCTACAAATCTCTTGCAAAGGAGGTGCTGGCGGATGCCGATCGACAGCGGAAACTTAGCTCTGAAAGGGCTAGATGACCTGTTTTCCACCGAAGAAAACCGACAGGAGGAACAGCGGGAGCAGGTACAGCAGATTCCCATTGACGAGTTGCACCCCTTCACCAACCACCCTTTCAAGGTGCTGGACGATGAAGCCATGACCCGGACGGTGGAGAGCATCGCACAGTACGGTGTGCTGGCTCCGCTGATTGCCCGCCCTCGCCCAGAGGGTGGCTACGAGATCATCTCCGGGCACCGCCGCCAGTATGCGGCTAAACTTGCCGGGCTGGACACCCTGCCGGTCATTGTGCGGCAGATGTCGGACGATGCTGCTGTGATATTGATGGTGGACAGCAATCTCCAACGTGAACACATCCTGCCCAGTGAGAGGGCTCTTGCCTACAAAATGAAGCTGGAAGCGATAAAAAATCAAGGTGCTAGGTCGGATTTAACTTCGCCGCAAGTTGCGGCGAAGTTCCGCAGCGATGATGCAGTTGCCAAAGACCAAGGCATAAGCGGTGATACAGTTCGACGTTATATCCGCCTGACCAACCTTATCCCGGAACTGCTGGACATGGTAGATGAAAAGAAGATCTCCTTCAATCCCGCTGTGGAGCTGTCCTATCTGAACGAAAGCCAACAGCGGGATTTTTTAGAAGCTATGGATGGTACCCAAAATGCCCCATCTGTATCGCAGGCTCAGCAACTAAAGAAGATGGCGCAGTGTGGTGAGTTCACCTATGAAAAGGCGTTTGACATTTTGGGGCAGGAAAAGAAGAGTGAGCAGGACACTGTAACTATCAAAAACGACATCCTACGAAAATACTTTCCACGCAGCTATACGCCTCGGCAAATGGAAGAAAAAATTATTCAGCTTCTGGATGCGTGGCAGAGAAAACAGCAGCGTCACAACGAACGCTGACCCGTAACGCAAGACCCGATGGGGTCTTTTTTGTTTGCAAAAATTTGGAGACTAACTATTAAAAGTCAAGCCCCAAAATGAAAAAATCCGTCTGCCGACCGCTGCCCCTGACAAACAGCATTCAA
>NZ_JAJEQG010000013.1 GCF_020687245.1 Faecalibacterium longum CLA-AA-H243
CCAGCGGCGGAAACAGGGAGTCGCTGTTGGGGCCGCGGCCAGCAGGATGCGAGGCCCGCACCAAGGGCCGAAGCAGACGCTGGGAGCCGCAACCCGGGCAGTGGCACGCCGCAGGCGTGACGGAGAGGTTATTATGATGCAGCTTTCGCTGCCGCCTCCACCACATGGCTCACGAGCACGGAAGTCGTCACGGTGCCGACGCCGCCGGGGACGGGAGTGATGGCCTCCACCACCGGCTCTGCCTCGCCAAAGCGGACGTCACCGCAGAGTTTGCCTTCCTCATTGACATGGATGCCCACATCCACGACGACCTGACCGGCCCGCAGATGCTCTGCGCCGATAAAGCCCATCTTGCCCATGGCCACCACCACAACATCGGCCTCACGGCAGACATCGGGCAGGTTCTGGGTGCGGGAGTTGCAGAGGGTGACGGTGGCGTTTTCCCGGTCCAGCATCATGGCTGCGGGCTTGCCCACCACGAGGCTGCGTCCCACGACGACGGCCCGCTTGCCAGAGAGGGGAATGCTGTAGAATTTCAGGATCTCAAGACAGGCCTGCGCCGTGCAGGGCGGGTAGCCGACGGCAGTGTTGGTGAAGACGCCGGCCAGCGAGCCGTCGGTGATGCCGTCAATGTCCTTTTCGGGCGAGAGCGCGGCGCGGATGGTCCTGTCATCAAACTGTTTGGGCAGGGGGCGGAAGAGCAGACAGCCGTGGATGGCGGCGTCTGCGTTGATGCCGGCAATGACGCGCAGCAACTCTTCCTGCGAAGCGTCGGCGGGCAGAAGGAACTGCTTCACCTCGACGCCCACTTTTGCACAGCGGGCCATGACGCCTTTCTCGTAGGAGAGGTCATCGGGGCGTTCGCCCACCCGGACGACGGCCAGCGTGGGGACAACGCCCTTTTCCCGCAGTGCGGCGCAGCGGGCGGCATTTGCTTCGTTCATGGCGGCCACGACGGGCGCACCCTTCAAAATGGTAGACATATACGTTCCCTTTCTATGCATCAGGCCCGCAGGCGGCTTGCTACGGACTGGTAGACTTCGTCGGCCAGCGGCACATATTCCGCCAGCATCCGGGCCGCTTTTTCGTCCAGCGCGGCGGCATGGGCGCGGTCAGTCATGAGCTTTGTGTTGATGGCGACATTCAGAGCCGACGCCTGAAGTGCGGCCTTGCAGAACAGCGCCGCACAGCCTGCGTCTGAGACAGCCAGCACGCTGCCCTTTTCGGCGTAATCGGCCGCAAGACGGATGCCCTCACAGCAGGCATCCATGATGTCCAGCGGCACGGCGCAGGCCCCGTCCAACGCCTCGGCCAGCACAGCGGCCTTGCGGGCCTGCTGTTCAGGCGTCTCTCTGGGCAGGCCGTAGGCCGCCGCCAGAGGCGTGAATGCGTCGGCGTCAGCCTGCACGAGGGCTTCCAGCCGTTTGCGCAGTGTTTCAGCACGGGCATTCAGCGCCAGGATCTCTTTTTCCACGGCGGAGTATTTCTTTTTGCCGGTGGTGAGATTCCCCACCATATTGCCCAGCGCGACGCCTGCCGCGCCCACGAGGGCCGCTGCGCCGCCGCCGCCCGGGGCGGGGGCTTTGCTGGCAAGCCGGCTCAGAAAGTCCTCACAGCTCAGTTGTGTCAAATCCAAAGTAAAGTCCTCCCTCTGTCACGAATCCGTCCAGTTTTTCGTCATAGGCGTCCACTGCCGCTTTATCCACCCGCTGGGCCTCAAAGGCCACACCTATTTTCACAGCCCGGGTGCAGCGGGGGAGGTAGCGGTCATAATAGCCTTTCCCCATCCCCACCCGGTGGCAGACTGCATCAAAAGCCGTGCAGGGGACCAGCACGAGGTCGAGCTTGTCCGGTGGCAAAATTGCAGACCGGCTCAAAATGGGCGTGCGGATGCCGTAAGTACCCACTTCCCAGCCGTCCGGCCCCGGCACGGCGGCTGTCAGCGAAAAGCTCTCGCCGCAGACGGGGTAGGCCAGCGTTTTGCCCTGCCGGGCCGCTTCCACAGCCAGCGCCGAGAGATCGGCTTCACCGCCGAAGGCCGCATAAAGCAGGATGTTTTCTGCCTTTTTGAAGCAGTCCAGAGCCATGATGCGGGCGCAGAGAGCGGCGTTGGAATGGGTGCGCTCGGTGTCCGACAACGCCCGGCGGGCCGCAATGCCCGCTTTGCGCTGTGCGGCTTTTTGCTCCGTGATGGTCATGGCAATGCGCTCCTTTCTGCACCCGGTGGGCAAATCTGCACAAAAACCGGGACGGATTTTTGTTATAATAATAAGCGCTGAGCGCAGAAAAAGCAAGGCTTTGGCAGGATGGGTGAAATATCTTCATTTAACCGAAAAGAAACGAATCAAACCGTATCGGTTTGTGCGAAATGCTGTTGAAGAAATCCACGATGTCTGGTATCATGGAAACAGACGGGCCGGAATGAGCGGACGCCCGCGCGAACTGATTTTTTGCATCAGAGAGAGGGGTAAATAGTATGTACAACGATATGATGGATACCATCGGCCTCGTGGAAAAGGCCGACCCGGAGCTGGCTGCGGCTATGAACCGTGAGCTGACCCGCCAGCGGGAAAATATCGAGCTCATCGCCAGCGAGAACATCGTCTCGCCCGCCGTCATGGCCGCCATGGGCAGCATCCTCACCAACAAGTACGCCGAGGGCCTGCCCGGCAAACGCTACTACGGCGGCTGTGCCTATGTGGATGAGGTGGAGAACATCGCCATCCAGCGCGCCTGCAAGCTGTTCGGCGCAAAGTACGCCAACGTCCAGCCCCACTCCGGCGCACAGGCCAATCTGGCCGTCTACTTCGCCCTGCTCGATCTGGGCGATACCGTTATGGGCATGGACCTGTCTCAGGGCGGTCATCTGACCCACGGCTCTCCGGTGAATATGTCCGGCAAGAACTATCACTTCGTATCCTACGGCGTCGGCGAAGATGGCCGCATCGACTATGCTGAGCTGGAAAAGCAGGTCAAAAAGGTCCGTCCCAAGATGATCGTGGCAGGCGCTTCGGCCTACCCCCGTGCCATCGACTTCGAAAAGCTGGCTGAGATCGCCCACGGATACGGGGCCTTCCTGATGGTGGATATGGCCCACATCGCGGGTCTCGTGGCCGGCGGGATGCACCAGAGCCCGGTGCCTTATGCCGACGTCGTGACCACCACCACCCACAAGACCCTGCGCGGCCCCCGCGGCGGCCTCATCCTGACCAATAATGCTGTGCTGGCCAAGCGCATCAACTCTGCCGTCTTCCCCGGCACCCAGGGCGGCCCGCTGGAGCACGTCATCGCGGCCAAGGCCGTCTGCTTTGGCGAGGCACTCAAGCCCGAGTTCAAGGACTACGCCCGCAAGATCGTGGAGAACGCACAGGCCATGGCCGCTGAACTGCAGGCTCGCGGTGTCAAGCTGGTGTCCGGCGGCACCGACAACCACCTGATGCTCCTCGACCTGCGGGACGAGGAATGCACCGGCAAGGAGCTGGAAGCCCGCCTCGACAGCGTCCACATCACCGCCAACAAGAACACCGTCCCCGGCGAGACCCGCAGCCCCTTCGTGACTTCCGGCGTCCGTCTGGGTACTCCGGCTGTCACCACCCGGGGCATGGGCGAGGCCGAGATGAAAGTCATTGCGGACTGCATCGCCGACTGCATCTGGCACTACGACGAGAAGAAGGACGACATCTCCGCCCGTGTGCTGGCCCTGACCAAGGCTTTCCCCCTGTACGAATAATGGATTTTTGACGTGTCTAAGCCTCTCCCTCTGGAAGAGGTGTCACCGAAGGTGACGGAGAGGGCAAGCTCGGTTCCAAAGAATATCTGCACAGCGATAAGCATTAGCTTTTGTAAGAGTGATGCTGTCGCTGTGTTTTTTATTTCTCTGCAGCGTCCCTGCCCTCTCAGGCGCTGCGCGCCAGCTCTCCCAAGGGGAGAGCCTGAAAAGGAAATCATTTCCTCAGCCGCAGGGTCTGACATGCTTTGCCTTTCGTATCTGGTAGGATGGAATAGAGGACAGGCCCCGAGGGCGCTGACTCTGAACGAGGGAAAAAACTTCTCATCAGCGGAAAGGAAAGAATACTATGAGTAATTATCAGATGCGGATGCCCGCCCAGTATACATCCATCGGGGACGACGAAATGGTGCTGCTCTGCGGCGGCGAGACCACGGCATGGCAGACGTTCCAGGACATTGGCCGTGTGCTGAACTATGTGGCGCGCATTTTCTCGGCGGGCAGCTCCATCGTCAACAATGTGGTCACCATCGTCAATTATTTCAATAAGCTCGAAGACCTGCTCCCGGTCATCGGGGAAGTGTGAGGCGCGGACGCGATAAAAGAAAAGGGGCTGTTGCAGTGCAACAGCCTCTTTGTGTGTTATAGCTTATAGCAGTTTGCGTTTTTAATGCACAAGCAACATCCGCAAACTGCATATCGCAAATATGCCGTTTCGATAGGCACTATTTTTGAAAATTGCGATAGTAGTGCAGCTTGTCAGCGGTCAGTGCCTCGAGCACGGGCAGCATGGCAGCAGCCTCAGCCTTTGCGGCGGGCAGGTCCATGTCGCGGTAGTTACCGCACTCCACCTCGCTTGCGCCGGGGACATCGCCCTCAAACGCAGCCATGAAGCGGAAGGACTCCACCGTCAGGCTCAGCGCCTCGGCGGGGGTCAGGCCCCGGGTCAGCAGGTAAAAGCCGGTGCGGCAGCCCATGGGGCCGACGTAAATGACGCCGTCCTTATACTGGCTGTTGCGGGCGTAGGTGGCGAAGAGGTGCTCCAGCGTGTGGGCCGAACCGGTGGAGAGATAATCGCCGTGGTTTGGCTTCTTCATCCGGATGTCCCAGGTCAGAACATCGCCGTCCTGACGGCTCAGGTACATGCCGCGGTCGAGCTTGGTGTGGTCTACGCAGAAACTTGCAATGCGCTCCATGCTGTGCCTCCCGAGATCAGGCCTGCAGACGCTGGACGCTGCCGTGTGCGCAGTCCACAGCGACCATCAGACCGTCGCGGATGTGGGCGGTAGCGCCGACGGCACCCACGATGGTGGGCTTGAGCAGGGCCTTGCCGGCGATGGCGGCGTGGCTGTTCAGGCCGGCTTCCTCGACCACCAGAGCGGCGGCGTCACGGACGTAGCTCAGCATCTCGTTGGAGGTGGAGGGGACGACCAGGACCATGCCAGGCTTGAACTTTGCACGGATCTCCTCGATGGTGCGGCAGACGCAGGCCTTGCCGGTGGCGTTGGCCAGAGCAGCGCCCTCGGGGCCGACGCCGACGCCGGTAGCCAGGCAGTTGCCGATCATGTGGATCTTGATCATGTTTGTGGTGCCGGAGACGCCCACGGGGACGCCGGCAGTCACGACAGCCAGCTCACCGTCGTGCAGATAGCCGTGCTCTTTGGCCAGGGTGGTGGACTTCTCGATGAGCTCATCGGTGCTGGTGGCGAGGTCCATCATGAGCGGGGTGATGCCCCAGGAGATGGACAGCTGGCGCTGGACCTGCTCGTCCATGACGCAGGCGATGATGGGCTGAGAGGGGCGGTACTTGCTCAGCAGGCGGGCAGTGTTGCCGGACTCGGACACGGTGACGATGGCAGAAGCGTTGACGTCCTTTGCGGTCAGGCAGGCAGCGTGTGCGGTAGCGTCGCTGACGCTGATCTGGCCGGCGGCATCGGTCAGGCGGTTGTCGCGGTAGTGGACCTCGTTCTCGGTGCGCTCTGCAATGGCGGACATGGTCTTGAGGGCCTCAACAGGGTATGCGCCCGCAGCGGTCTCGCCGGAGAGCATGATAGCGGAAGTGCCGTCGTAGATGGCGTTTGCCACGTCGGAGATCTCGGCGCGGGTGGGGCGGGGGTTGACCATCATGCTGTCCAGCATCTGGGTAGCAGTGACGATGGGCTTGCCGAAGGAGAAGGAACGGTCGATGACGCTCTTCTGGATGCCGGGCAGCTCAGTGAAGTCGATCTCGACGCCCAGGTCGCCGCGGGCGACCATGACGGCGTCGGCAGCGGACAGGATGCTGTCGATGTTATTGACGCCCTCGCGGTTCTCGATCTTGGCGATGATGCGGATGTTGGAGTCGTACTCGTTCAGCAGGTTGCGGATGTCGTAGACGTCCTGTGCGGTGCGCACGAAGGAAGCAGCGATGAAGTCGAAGCCCTGCTGGACACCGAAGATGATGTCATCGCGGTCGCGCTGGCTCAGGTAGGGCATGGACAGGTGGACGCCGGGGACATTGACGCCCTTCTTGGTCTTGATCTTGCCGCTGTTGAGCACTTCGCAGACGATGTCGGTGTCCGTGACGCTCTTGATGGCCAGCTTGATGAGGCCGTCGTCCAGCATGATGGTGCCGCCCTCGTGGACGTCCTGGGGCAGGTCCTTGTAGGTGATGGAGCAGATCTCCTTGGTGCCCTCCACCTCGCGGGTGGTCAGGGTGAAGGTCTGACCGGCTTCCAGCATCTCAACGCCGTTCTTGAACTCCTTCAGGCGGATCTCGGGGCCTTTGGTGTCCAGCAGGGCAGCAACGGGCTTGTTCAGCTCAGCGCGGATAGCCTTCAGCATGTCCAGACGGCCCTTGTGCTCCTCGTAGGAGCCGTGGGAAAAGTTGAAGCGGGCCACGTTCATGCCGTTGGCGACCAGCTCGCGCAGGACGCCGTCCTTATCGGTAGAAGGGCCAAGGGTGCAGATGATCTTCGTTTTTCTCATAAATATACCTCTAACAGTCTCTTTTTTCCTCTATGATGGGCGCACAGGTGCCAGATATGCCCTGCGGCCGCTGGCCGGACATCGGCCCGGTCAGGGGTGTTTGAAAACCTTACCATTCTATATTATAACCGCTTGTGTACAAGAGAGCAAGAAAAAATTCGGCAAAGAAAACCTTAAATTTTCGTGATAGATGCCGGAGAGATAAAACGCTTGCGAAAAGTGCGTCCATCGCCTATAATAGGGCTAAGCAAAAGTCTCACTTCTGCCCCGAAGGGACAGAGGTGAGCGCAAAATGATAGAAACGGAGTGAAAGCGTAATGGAAAAGCGCGTTTTTCTGATCGTTCTGGACAGCTTCGGCATCGGCGCAGAGCCGGACGCCGCAGCCTTTGGCGATGAGGGGACCAACACCCTCGGCGCCATCGCCAACCACCCCAACTTCAACTGCCCCAACCTGAAAAAACTCGGACTGTTCAACATCGACGGTGTGACCGTCGGCGAGAAGGATGCCGCCCCCATCGGCTCCTTCGCCCGCCTGCAGGAGCAGAGCATGGGCAAGGATACCACCATCGGCCACTGGGAGATCGCCGGTGTCGTCAGCCCCAAGCCGCTGCCCACCTTCCCGGACGGCTTCCCGGACAGCCTCATCCACGAGTTCGAGGAAAAGACCGGCCACAAAGTCCTCTGCAACAAGCCCTACTCCGGCACACAGGTGCTGAAGGACTACGGCGAGCAGGCCATGAAGGAGGATGCCCTCATCGTCTACACCAGCGCCGACAGCGTGTTTCAGGTCGCCGCCAACGAGGAGCTTGTGCCGGTGCATGAGCTGTACCGTTACTGCGAGATCGCCCGCGAGATGCTGAAGGGCGAGTACGGCGTGGGCCGCGTCATCGCCCGTCCCTTCCTCGGCCGCACCGCCGACACCTTCTACCGCACCACCAACCGCCACGACCTGAGCCTCAAGCCGCCCCGCAAGACCATGCTGGATCTGCTCAAGGACGCCGGTAAGGACGTCATCGCGGTCGGTAAGATCTTCGACATCTTCGACGGCGAGGGCGTGACGGAGAAGATCAAGACCACCGGCAACACCAACGGCATCGCTTTCACCAAGGCCCTGCAGACCCGCGACTTCGAGGGTCTGGCCTTCGTGAACCTCGTCGATTTCGATATGCTCTACGGCCACCGCCGCGACGTGGCAGGCTACGCCGCCGCCGCCACCGAGTTCGACAAGTTCGTTGCCGACTTCATCCCCGGGATGCGGGAGGGCGACATTCTGATGGTCACGGCCGACCACGGCTGTGACCCCTCCTACACCAAGACCACCGATCATACCCGCGAGTATGTGCCGTATCTCATCTGCGGCAAGGGCGTCAAGCCGGGCGTTGACCTCGGCACCAGGCTCTGCTTCGGAACCATTGCACAGACCATCTGCGACTATCTGGGTGTGGATGCTTCCACGCTGGACGGCCAGAGCGTGCTGAGCGACATTTTAGCTTAAACAGGCAAAAGAAAAAGGACTGCGTGAGCAGTCCTTTTTCTTTTGCAATTCTATTTACGCTGCATCATTTTCAGCGCTGGAAGCGTCGCCGCTGCCGGAGCCGAACAGGGCGTCCAGCACGGTGGAAGCGGCCTGATGCAGGGAGGAAGCCGCCTGCTCCACCTGCTCCTGAGTCGGCATACTGAAGGACGGCGACTCGGTGGAGTCTGCCGGGGCTTCTTCGCTGCCGTCTGCAGGAACCTCGGTGGAAGCGCTGGGCTCACCGGAGGCGTCACCCTCGGTGGGCTGGCTGTCAGCGGGGGCCTCTTCCGCCGGGACTTCGCTCTCGGCGGGCTCTTCTGCGATAACGCTGTCGGGAGATTCCTCCGGGATGGATGCACCGGCGTTGGGGTCGGCGGTCGGCGTGAAGACATCGGTCTTCTCGGGGGTCTGGCTGGTGCTGGTGAGCTTGTCCTCGCCGCCCAGAACCGCTGCGATGAGGGCCTTGGCTTCGTTGACCGAGTTCTCATCCGGCTTCATGACGTAGAGGCTCTGGCCCTTGGCGGAGTAGCACTTGGTGCTCTTCGCGCCCGAGCCGGTGACGGTGTAGCTCTGGATGTCCCAGTTGGCAAGGTCGCCCAGCTGCATCCGGACCAGCGCAGAGATCTGTTCCTGCGAGAGGCTGGTGACGAAGCAGTCGGCGGCGGCGTCCATCAGCTTGGAGAAGCCCATGAGCAGGGCGGGAGACTTGAGCTTGTTGACCATCGCGTCGATGACTTTCATCTGGTTGATGCCGCGCTGGATGTCGCCGGTCTTGAAGGCGTGGCGCTCACGGGCAAAAGCCAGAGCGGACTTGCCGTCCAGATGGTTCCAGCCCTCGGCGAAGGTGGTGGGGTCGTAGTAGCCGGGGCTGCCCACCGAGGTGAAGGCCTGGTCGGAGTAGACGTCCACGCCGCCGATGGCGTCGATGATGTTGATGAAGCCCGCAAAGTTGATGCGGAGGTAGTGCTCCACATTCACGCCGTAAAGGTTGCCCAGCGTGGCCATGCTGGTCTCGACGCCGTAGAGGCCGGCGTGGGTCAGCTTGTCCTTGCTGTCGGTGCCTGCGAGGTCAACATAGTAGTCGCGCGGGGTGTTGATGAGGGCCGCCTGCTTGGTGGTGGGGTTGACCACAGCGAGGATGTTCACGTCGCTGCGGGCTTTTTCGGTCAGCTCGCCGCGGTTGTCTACACCGCTGAGGTAGACGACGAACGGCTCTTTCGTGATCTTATTCGCCTCTGCGCCGGTGAGCAGGCCGGAAGTCATGCTGTCCAGTGCGGTCAGACCCTGCTGCGCCCAGACACAGCCCACGGCCAGCGCGGCGCAGAGCAGGACGGACAGCACCCGGGCCACGACGGCACCGCTGCGGGAGGCGAGGCACTTGCGCACCAGCAGCCAGAGCAGCACCAGAAGCGCAGTGATGATAACGAGGTAGAGCACCGGCAGCATCTGGGTGCGCCAGAGCTGCACCAGCGCGGCAAGGCTCAGGATGGCCTGCAGTACCAGCAAGACCATTCCTCCTTTCGGAAGTTTGTCGTCAGCGGGGGCGGGCTCGCTGGGGTGCAGCGGCTCCCACTGTCTGCGGGGCGGCACCGGAGGTTTCGGCGGCTCAGACGGAGGCGTCGGTGCCGGTTTCGGCGGTGCTTTGGGGCGGGGAGGCTCCGGCGAGAAGAAATCGGCGCTGTCTACCTCCACTTCGTCGGGCTCGCTGCGCTTGATGCCCCGGTGGATGTGCCGGGGGCCTTCGTCGTTATTCTGGGGATGGGTATGCTTGTTTTCGTCAAACATAGGCGTTCACTCCTTTGGATGTGTATGCCATCATGTGGTGGGGATGATGCTCAGCACAGCCCGGGCGGGCAGGCAGGTGGCCGTCTGGTCTTCCTCGCTGAGCCAGCCGAAGGACTCGCAGATGTGGTCAGGGCAGGGCGAATCTACAAAGCGGGCCGCGCCGTCCTGGATCTTGATGTGGACGGTGAGATAGCCGGTGTCCACATCGTAATCGGCGTCTTTTTCGAGGGGAAAGGTCAGCCTGGTGTTACTGTCGCCGTAGATGAGCTCTGCGCAGAGAGGCGCACCGGTCTGGTTTGCTTTCCGCACCAGCAGCAGCACGGCGGCTGCAGCCAGAATGACGGCGGCAAAGACCAGATTTATCAGCAGTTTTTTGTGTTGTTTCATAAAAAATTATCCTTTGAGCGGGATCTGTTCCAGCTCGGCCAGCCAGAGCGCGGCGGCTGCGTCGCTGGGCATCCGCCAGTCGCCCCGGGGCGAGAGGGTGACGCTGCCCACCTTGGGACCGTCGGGCAGGCAGCTGCGTTTGAACTGCTGGGCGAAGAACCGCCAGTAGAAGTTGCGCAGCCACTTGTAGAGCACTTCGTCCGGGTACTCGGCCCGGCCTGCGAAGGCCGCTTTCGCCAGCCGGAATATCTTCGACGGGCCGAAGCCGAAGCGGAGAACATAATAAAGGTAGAAGTCGTGCAGCTCATAGGGACCCACGAGGTCTTCCGTCTTCTGAGAGATCTCGCCGTCCTTGGCGGGCAGCAGCTCCGGGGAGACGGGGGTGTCGAGGATGTCCAGCAGCACCCGGCGCAGCTCGGCGGAGGCGGCAATGTCGGCCTCATACTGGACGAGGTGGCGCACCAGCGTCTTGGGGACACCGGCGTTGACGCCGTACATGCTCATGTGGTCGCCGTTGTAGGTGGCCCAGCCCAGCGCCAGCTCGGAGAGGTCGCCGGTGCCGACAACGAGGCCGCCGGTGCGGTTGGCAGTGTCCATCAGCTCGAGGGTGCGCACACGAGCCTGTCCGTTCTCGAAGGTGACGTCCAGCACGCTCTCGTCCTGGCCGATGTCCTTGAAGTGGCTGTGGACGGTGTTGGCGATGTCGATCTCGGTAAAGCTGACGGCCAGCTCGTCGCATAAGATCTCTGCATTGCTGCGGGTGCGGTGGGTGGTGCCGAAGCAGGGCATGGTCACGGCCAGCACATCGCTGGTGGAGCGGCCCAGCTGTTTCATGGCGCGGACGGCCACCAGCAGAGCGAGGCAGCTGTCCAGACCGCCCGAGATGCCGATGACCGCCGTCTTGGCGTGGGCATGCTCGAGGCGCTTGGCGAGGCCGTCGGCCTGCATTTTCAAGATCAACTCACAGCGCTCGGCCCGGCGGCGCTCGTCGTGGGGGATGAAAGGCGTGGGGTCTACCCAGCGGGAGAGCTTTGTCTCGGTGAGGGCAAGGTCGAAATCGACGGTCAGATACCCCTCAGAGCTGGGCTCGAAGCTGGTGTTGCGCGCCCGCTCCGACTCCATCCGCTGGCAGTCCAGCTCCGTCTCAGCCCAGCCGCCCTCGAAGGGAGACGTCTCGGCGAGGAGGGCGCCGTTCTCGGCGATGAGGTCGTGGCCGGCGAAGACCATGTCCTGGGTGCTCTCGCCGTGGCCGGCAGAAGCGTACAGGTAGCCGCAGAGCAGGCGGGCGGACTGGTTCGACACCAGCGCCCGGCGGTACTCGGCCTTGCCGACCGTCTCATCGCTGGCCGAAAGGTTCGCAATGACGGTGGCACCGGCCAGCGTGTGGAAGGTGGAGGGGGGCAGAGCGCTCCACAGGTCTTCGCAGATCTCCACGCCCAGAACGAAGCTGGGCATCTGGCGGCAGCGGAAGAGCAGGGACGTACCGAAAGGCACCTCCTGCCCGCAGACTGTTACCGTCTCTACCTCAGTGCTGCCCGGGGTGAACTGGCGCTTTTCGTAGAACTCGCCGTAGTTGGGCAGGTAGGTCTTGGGGACAAGGCCCAGCAGACGCCCGCCGCAGAGGACGGCGGCGCAGTTGTACAGCTTGCCACGCACCAGCAGCGGCAGGCCCACGAGGACCACGACATCCAGCTCCCGGCTGGCGTCCAGCACGGTCTGCAGGGCGTCCAGCGCGCCCTGCTGCAACGTGCGCTGCAAGAACAGATCGCCGCAGGTGTAGCCGGTGAGGCAGAACTCGGGGAACACCGCCAGCCTGACGCCGCGGGCGGCAGCGTCCTGTAACTGAGATACGATTTGGGAAGCGTTATAGTTGCAGTCGGCCACCCGCAGTGAGGGCGAGAGGGCAGCTGCTTTCAAAAAACCATCTTTCATCGGAGGATTTCACATCCTGTCTATTGAATTAAGGTCCCGGCGGAGACGTGCTCTGCGGGGTTTTGTTCAGTATACCACAAACCGGCCCAAACGAAAAGTGACAGTGTGGTTAAAGAAACAAAAAACGCTGCCTGCACACCGCAGACAGCGCTGAAAACAAAAGATGGAAAACGAGATAGACCGTAAGCCGGGTTCTGTATTAAACGACGATCTGTCTAGACCTGCCATTGCTGACAGGTTCGTGCCGCCTTCGGGACACGCGAGCAGCGCTGTACGTCCCATATAGGCGTTGCTTCCGGTAGGGTTTACAAAGCCGCATAGTCACCCATGCGCTGGTGAGCTCTTACCTCGCCCTTTCATCCTTACCGCATTGCTGCGGCGGTTTCCTTTCTGTTGCACTTTCCCTGAGGTCACCCTCGGCTGCCGTTAGCAGTTACCGTGCTCTGTGAGGCCCGGACTTTCCTCAGAGCGGTCAAAGCCGCCCCGCCGCCGTATGTTCCACTCGTTTTCCGCTCCTCATGATACCATAAAAAAACAAGATTTGCAAGAGAAAGAGAATTTTGCTATACTTATCTTATATGTTGCCCGCGCTGGAGGTGGGAAGATGAAGCTTTATTTCAAAGTCCCGCCCGAGGCGGATGGGATGCTGCTGCGTGGTTTTCTGCGCAAGTGCAGTGTCTCCACCGACCTGTCCCGGGCCGTGAAATTCCGGGGCAACGGCTTTTTTGCCGACGGTGCCCCCATCCTGGCCAACCGCCGGGTGGAGGCCGGGCAGGTCATCTCCTTTGAACTGCCGCCGGAGGGGGAGAGCGTTGTGCCGCAGAACGACATCCCGGTGGATGTGGTCTACGAGGACGCTTTTGCCCTCGTGGTGGAAAAGCCGCCCCATCTCGCAGTGCATCCAACCCTGAATTACCCGCTGGATACGCTGGCGAACGGCTATGCCGCCTGGGCGCTGCGTCAGGGTAGAAGCCCCGTCTTCCGCCCGGTGAACCGCATCGACAAGGACACCAGCGGCCTCGTGCTGGCGGCCCAGAATGGCTACGCCGCCCCGCTGCTGGCTCAGCGGGTGGAAAAGCTCTACTACGCCGTTGCAGAAGGAGAACTTCCCCTCGGGCCGGGCGTCATCGACGCCCCCATCGGGCGGCAGGGGGAGAGTATCATCGGGCGGTGCGTCACCCCCGATGGCAAACCCAGCCGGACGGAATATACCATATTGAAAGCCCAAAACGGCCTGAGCCTCGCGGCCTGCGTCCCGGTGACGGGCCGGACCCACCAGATACGGGTACATTTTGCATCCATCGGCCACCCGCTGGCCGGAGATGACCTCTACGGCGGGAGCCGGGCGCGCATCGGGCGGCAGGCGCTCCACTGCGCAAAACAGACGTTCTGGGTGCCGCGCTGCGAGCGGATGCCGGACGGCATCGGCATCGAAGTACCGGTGGACGAGACGACCCTGAGGCCGGTGACAGTGGAAAGCCCGCTGCCGGAGGATATGACAAAGCTTTTTGTCTAAATTTGTGTATTTCGTGAAAAGTAAGTGAAAGCTAAGCCCAAATTTTGTGTCAATGCTTGTTTCGGCGCTGGCAGGGTGTATAATAAATAGAGTTATTCTTGTCAAAAAAGCTGTCCTGATGCGGCAGCATGTCGATAACAGAGAAAAGAGACAAATCAGAATCTCCTGAAAATACAGGAAGGAGCATCCTTTTTGCTGGAAGATAAAACAACTGAAACGCGGCAGGACGAGCCAGCCGGTGCGCCGCGGCACACCGGCTTCCGCGCAAAGCTGCGCTCGCTTTGGGCGCAGCTCCAGTGCGTCCATCTGCTGCGCCGCCACCGGCGGTATCGCCGCCGCAGACACCGGCTGGACAATGCCTCCCGGAAGCTGCGCTCGTCGAAGCTGGTATTGCGCATTGGCGCAGCGCTCTACGCGCTGGGCTTTGGCGCGGAGTATGCTGCCGTGCGGGTGGGGCGTGCCGTCAAGTACGCCGCTCTCTGGGTTGCTGGAGGCATCCGCCGCTTTGCAAAGGCTCTGGCGGAGACGGCGTTCCCCGGCGCAGCACAGGTGGTTAAAGACCTGTTTGGCCCCATCGTGCTGTTTGCAAAGGGCATCGTGTCCCTTCTCATCCATGCCCACCGCATCCGCAGGGAGCAGGGCTTCGGTGCAGCATTTGAGGCCAGCGTCCACTACTTCAAAAACGGCGTCCGCCGCAACCTCAGTCTGCTGCCCCGCATGGCGATGTATGCCCTGCCCATCTGCGCACTGGCGCTGGGCGCAGCAGTGTTCCAATATGTCATCCACCAGCCTTATGCACTGGCCGTCCGGGTCAACGGCGAAACCGTGGGCTATGTGGCGAATGAGGACGTCTTCAACACGGCCCGCGAGGACGTGATGGAGCGTATCAGCTACGCCGGCACCGACAAGACCGAGTGGACCATCGAGCCGAGCTACACCCTCGCCATCGCCCACCACATGATGGACGAAAACGAGATGGCAAACGCCATCATCCAGAGCGCTGGCGACCAGATCAGCGAAGGCACGGCTCTTTATCTGGACGGCGAGTTGACGGCAGTGTGCAGTGACGGCAACGCGCTGCGGGATTACCTCGCCGCCATGCTCGACCCCTACGAGGAAGAAGAGGACGACCCCAATGTGAGCGTGGGCTTCAACAAGCAGGTCACGCTGGAAGACGGCCTCTACTTCAAGGAAGGCTTGCAGGATTTTGAGACCGTCCGACAGGAGCTGGTGGGCGTGAAGCAGGCCCAGAAGGTCTACACCGTCAAGGCGGGCGACACTCTCTGGTCCATCGCACATAACAATGACCTGACCTTCCGTGAGCTGTGCGCCCTCAACCCGGCGTTCAAGGGTGAGCCGCTGAGCGAGACGTCCAGCATCCTTGAGGGCGACCACCTCGTCATCACCAAAGAAGAGGCTGGCCTTGAGGTGCGCATCACCCGCATCGAGACCCGTGAGGAAGAAATCGCATTCTCCACGGAGACGACAAAATCCAACGAATATACGAAGGGAACCACCAAGGTGCTCCAGGAGGGCGAGAACGGTCTGCGCCGTGTGACCCTCCAGAACGTCTACGACACCAAGAATATCCTTGTGGACCAGAGCGTGCTTTCCACCGAGGTCATCAAGGAGCCGGTGAACAAGAAGGTGGTCGAAGGCACCAAGAAGGTGACTTCCAGCACCAAGTACATCACCGGCAGCGGCCAGTTCATCTGGCCTGTGCCGAACTACCGCTACTGCTCGCGCTGGTACGGCGGACGCCACAAGGGCGTGGACATCTGCGCCCCGGCCGGTACGCCCATCTACGCCTCCGCAGGCGGTACCGTCACCAAGGCGGGTTACAACAAGGCCGGTGCAGGTACGGGCTATGGCTACTCGGTCATCATCAACCACGGCGGCGGATACAGCTCTGTGTATGCACACTGCCTGTCCCTGACTGTCAGTGCGGGCCAGACCGTCCGGCAGGGCCAGCTCATCGGCTATCTGGGCAGCACGGGCCGTTCCACCGGCAACCACTGCCACTTCGAGATACGTCTCAATGGTTCGTACATTCCCCCGCAGAACGTATTCCCGGGGAAGAAATAATTTTATAAAAAGGAGATAATTCTTATGGCTACTCCTCACATCAGCGCCGAAAAGGGCGATTTCGCAAAGACTGTCCTGATGCCGGGCGACCCCCTGCGCGCAAAGTTCATTGCTGACACCTTCCTGAAGGATGTCCGTCAGGTGACGGATGTCCGCGGGATGCTGGGCTTTACCGGCACCTATGAGGGCCGTCCCATCAGCGTGATGGGCAGCGGCATGGGTATGCCCTCCATCGGCATCTATTCCTACGAGCTGTTCAAGTTCTACGATGTGGACAACATCATCCGCATCGGCTCCGCTGGCAGCTACACTGCCGACGCCAAGCTGTTCGACACCGTTCTGGCTACCGGTGCGGTCAGTGAGTCCAACTATGCCCGCGTCCAGAGCGGCAACGACCACGACATCACCTTCCCCAGCGAGACTCTGAATGACAAGCTGCGCGCCTCCGCCAAGAAGCAGGGCATCAAGCTCATCGAGGGCAACATCCACTCCTCCGACGTTTTCTACCGTCAGCCTTCCGATGCAAAGCCCACCTACTGGGAGCTGCTGCGCGACGAGCGCGGCTGCCTCTGCGTGGAGATGGAGAGCTTTGCTCTGTTCGCCAACGCCGAGGTGCTGGGCAAGAACGCTGCCTGCCTGCTGACCATCTCCGACAGCTTTGTCTCCCCGGAGATCACCACCGCAGAGCAGCGCCAGAAGAGCTTCACCGATATGATGAAGGTCGCACTGGGCGCGGAGTATTGATTTAACCATAATACAAAAAGACTGCTGTCGGCCGACAGCAGTCTTTTTGCTTCTCAGGTATCCGTGTAATGACCGTAACAGGACGCAATGATGATGTTTCCATCCTGCTCCCGGTAGACGATGCGGTGGGTGTCGTCGATACGCCGACTCCACCATCCGCTCAAATCTCCCTTCAAAGGCTCGGGCTTGCCGATGCCCTCATAGGTGTTCCGCTGAATGTCTTTTATGAGGGAGTTGATTCGCTTCAGCAGCTTTTTGTCCCGCGTCTGCCAAAGACAATAATCTTCCCACGCTTCCTCTTCCCACAGCAGCCTCATCAGTCCACCTCGATCAGTTCATGTTCGGTGAGCTTGGCTTTGCCGGTGTCAATATCATGGACGATTTGACGGAGATGGTTGATGTTGCTTTCAGAATAGAAGGGGTCAGCGGAGACTTCAAAGGGGATCCGATGCTCGCGCGACACTTTCTTTGCAAAAATCGTGAAGGCTGTCGTCATCGAAAGCCCCATCTCGGCACAGACCTCCTCCATGCTCCGCTTGAGGTCGGGGTCCATCCGAAAATTCACATTGACTGCGTTTGCCATTCTGATGCGCCTCCTTTATAATTCTATTATATTCATTTGTAATGACAAATGCAAGAGCTGTCATTGCATAATGCTGCGTAATTATCGCCGCTTGCACTTCTTAAAAGAATGATTTATACTTAAATACACGACACAGAAGAATGTACGACACAGAAGGGAATGAGGCCGATGAACAGAGAAACGGTGAACATGGTGCGCAGTCCGATTTCTGTGGAGGGGAACATCCGGCTTGTTCCGTATTATCCGGCCTACGATACAGCACTTGCGTGGTATCAGGATGCACAGCTCTGCAAACAGGTAGATAACAGGGACTTCGTTTATGATTTGCCACTGCTGAAGCGGATGTATCATTATCTGGACACACACGGGGAACTGTTTTATATCGAGTATCGGGGTGTGCTTTGTGGTGACGTCAGCCTGCGGACGACCGGCGAGCTTGCCATCGTCATCTGCAAGGAGTACCAGAATAAACACATCGGGCGGAAGGTCATCGAAAAAATGCTGGAGCTGGCTCGGGAAAGGGGTTTGGCGGAGTGCTTCGCGCACATCTATTCCTTCAATACCCAGTCGCAGAAAATGTTTGAATCCATTGGCTTCGTCCCACAGGACGAGGAACGCCATATCTACAAATTGCAAAAAGGAGAACCGACCATGACAAAACTGACTCTGGAAGAAAAGCAGGAGCTCATCCGGATGGCCCTTGCGGCCAGGGAGAGGGCTTACGCGCCTTACAGCGACTTTATGGTGGGCGCTGCCCTGCGCGCCGAGGATGGCCGCATCTTCACCGGCTGCAACGTGGAGAATGCCGCCTTTACCCCCACCAGCTGCGCCGAGCGGACGGCCCTGTTCAAGGCTGTGGCCGAGGGCGTGACCAGGTTCACCGACATCGCCGTGGTGGGTGCGCGCCGGGGCGAAGTCAACAAGCAGATCACCTCGCCCTGCGGCGTCTGCCGTCAGGCGCTGTTCGAATTCGGCGGCCCGGAGCTGAATGTCATCATGGCAAAAAGCCCGGACGATTTCATCGAGCGCAGCATGGACGAGCTGCTGCCCTTCGGCTTCGGTCCCTCCAACGTGGCGGGCAACAAGGCCGTGGAAGATTGAACACAGCTGCGCGAAAAAGGCTGGGTGGAGCGGATTTTCCGGGATAAGTATGTTTTTTATACAATTTTGATAAAATAATTGTAAATGTTTTGTAATCGGAAAAGGCTTGCATCTGTCACTTCTTCCCGCTATACTTGAGCCAGTAAATGTGCAAGTGCGCACATTTCGTCAACAAAACGCGA
The DNA here is from genome assembly GCF_020687245.1 of Faecalibacterium longum CLA-AA-H243. Lineage (GTDB taxonomy): Bacteria > Bacillota > Clostridia > Oscillospirales > Ruminococcaceae > Faecalibacterium > Faecalibacterium longum. The sequence continues at coordinate 18,527 of NZ_JAJEQG010000013.1, forward strand.
TTATATTAAAATAAAAGGAGAGTTTTCATTATGATGATTTCTCGTCGTAACTTCCTGGCAGTGGCTGGCGCCGCTGCTGCTGCCGCTGCTCTGACTGCCTGCGGCGGTTCTTCCTCTTCCACTGCTTCCTCTGCAGCTGCCTCCACCAGCGCAGCCGCTTCCACCGCTGAGGGCGGCGAGAAGATCGTGAAGGTCGCTCTGACCTGCGACACCGGCACCATCGACGATGAGAGCTTCAACCAGGCCTGCTGGACCGCTGTTTCCGGCTACATGGGCGATGACTGCCAGTACTACATCCCCGAGGCTGACGCTTCCGATGAGGACCGCGAGACCATGATCCGTCAGGCTGTCAACGACGGCGCTGACGTCATCGTCTGCGTCGGCTACCTGTACGGCGCTTCCCTGGCATGGGCTGCTGACCAGTACCCCGATGTCAAGTTCATCGCTATCGATGTCACCCAGGGCGACATCGGCACCGACGCCATCCCCGCAAACTGCTACTGCATCACCTTCAAGGAGGAGCAGGCAGGTTATATGGCTGGCTACGCTGTCGTTAAGGACGGCAAGACCAAGCTGGGCTTCCTCGGCGGCATGGCTGTCCCCGCTGTCATCCGTTACGGCTACGGCTATGTGCAGGGCGCTGATGCTGCTGCTCAGGAGCTGGGTACCAACATCGACATCAACTACTTCTACGGCGGCCAGTTCTACGGCGATGCTAACATCACCTCCCGTATGGAGGGCTGGTACTCCAACGGCACGCAGGTCGTCTTCGCCTGCGGCGGCGGCATCTACACCTCCGCTGTTGAGGCTGCTCTGAAGAGCAACGGCTATGTCGTCGGCGTTGACGTTGACCAGAACTACATCGGTGTCAACGGCGTGGCAGACGGCTCCTTCGCTTACAACCCCTTCATCACCTCCGCTATGAAGGGCCTGACCGAGGCTGTCAACACCGCTCTGTCCGACATCGATGCAGGCGATTGGGGCGACATCGCTGCTTCCAACGGCAACTTCGGTCTGGAGGACGGCGACTACGTCGGTCTGCCCACTGATGCTGACAGCTGGAACTTCGAGACCTTCACCACCGACGAGTACGAGGCTCTGAAGGAGAAGATCAAGAGCGGCGAGATCACTGTGGACAACAGCTCTGACGATAGCACCAAGCCCACCGTCAGCGAGTTCACCACCGTCAACTACATCCAGTAATCAGAAACTTCCCGGGCGGGACGCTTTGCAAAGGGCGTCCCGCCTTTTTTGTATGCTTTTTCAAGACGATGAAGGAATGTTCGTCGAAATGTACAAAAGTAATACTTATGATACAGCAAAACACTAAATTTTCAAAAAGAAGTGTGCAAAACAGCAAAAATACGGTATAATGGGCATTACAATAGTATAAGTGTCGTTTGGACACGAAAGGAGAGTGAGCAGATTGGCAGAGGATTTTGTGATCGAGATGCTCCATATCACCAAGGAGTTCCCGGGCATCAAGGCAAACGACGACATTACCCTGCAGCTGCGCAAAGGTGAGGTCCATGCCCTGCTGGGCGAGAACGGCGCAGGCAAAAGTACCCTGATGAGCGTGCTGTTCGGCCTGTATCAGCCGGAGGAGGGTAAGATCCTCAAAAACGGCAAGGAGGTCGCCATCCGCAACCCCAACGATGCAAATGCACTGGGCATCGGCATGGTCCACCAGCACTTCAAGCTGGTGGAGTGCTTCAGCGTGCTGGACAACATCATTCTGGGCGTGGAGCCCAACAAGCTGGGCTTTTTGCAGAAGGCCGAGGCCCGCAAGAAGGTCGTGGCCCTGAGCGAGAAGTACGGTCTGCGTGTTGACCCCGATGCGCTCATCAGTGATATTTCGGTCGGTATGCAGCAGCGCGTGGAGATTTTGAAGATGCTCTACCGCGACAATGAGATCCTCATCTTCGACGAACCCACCGCTGTGCTGACCCCGCAGGAGATCGACGAGCTGATGGAGATCATGCGCGGGTTCAAGAAGGAGGGCAAGTCCATCCTCTTTATTACCCACAAGCTCAACGAGATCATGGCGGTCGCCGACCGCTGCACCGTCCTGCGCAAGGGCAAGTATATGGGTACCGTGGACATCAAGGACACCACCAAGGAAGAGCTTTCCCGCATGATGGTCGGCCGTGATGTCCAGCTTCAGGTCGATAAAAAGCCCGCTCACCCGGGCGATGTCGTGCTGGACGTGGAGGGCGTCACCATCCATAACGACCAGCGCAAGAAGGACTCCGTCAAGGACGTCACCTTCCAGGTCCACGCAGGCGAGATCGTCTGTCTGGCGGGCATCGAGGGCAACGGCCAGACCGAGCTTGTCTATGGCCTCACCGGCCTCGAAAAACTGTCGGGCGGCAAGATCACACTGGACGGCAAGGACATCACCCGCGAGAGCATCCGTCAGCGCTCGAAGGACGGCATGAGCCACATCCCCGAAGACCGCCACAAGCACGGTCTGGTGCTGGATTACAGCCTCGAGAACAACATGGTGCTCCAGCGCTACTGGCAGCCCGAGTTCCAGAAGGGCGGCTTCATCCAGTCCGATAAAGTCCGCGAGTACTCCGATAAGCTGATCGCTCAGTACGACGTCCGCAGCGGTCAGGGCAGCTCCACCATCGTGCGCAGCATGTCCGGCGGCAACCAGCAGAAGGCCATCATCGCCCGCGAGATCGACAAAGACCCCAAGCTGCTGGTGGCTGTTCAGCCCACCCGCGGCCTGGATGTCGGCGCTATCGAATACATCCACCGCCAGATCGTCGCCCAGCGCGACAAGGGCAAAGCTGTCCTGCTGGTCAGCCTCGAGCTGGATGAGGTCATGAACCTGTCCGACCGCATCCTCGTCATGTACGAGGGCGAGATCGTGGGCGAGTTCGACCCCAAGACCACCACTGTGCAGGAGCTGGGCCTCTACATGGCCGGCGCACGCAAGCAGGGAAAGGAGAGCAAATAAATGAACAAGAAAAAACTTTCCCACAGCAACCTCAACAGCTCCATCACCAGTGTGCTGGCCGCGCTGCTGTGCATCGTCATCGGCATGGCTGTGGGCTTCCTCGTGCTGCTGGCCATCAACCCGGCCCATGCATGGGGCGACGGCTTTGTCCGCATCATTAAGGGCGGCTTCCATGACGCCCCCTACGGCGTCGGCAAGGAGCTGGCCAACGCAGCACCCCTCATCATGACCGGTCTGTCCGTGGCCTTCGCCTTCAAGACCGGCCTGTTCAACATCGGTGCTGCCGGTCAGTACACGCTGGGCGCTTACGGCGCACTCTACTGTGCCATCATGCTCAAGATGCCCTGGTATGTCTGCCTGATCGTCGCCACCATCCTCGGCGGCATCTGGGGCGCTATCCCCGGCTTCTTCAAGGCTTACTTCAACATCAACGAGGTCATCACCTCTATTATGTTCAACTGGATCGGCCTGTATCTGGTCAATGAGCTTATCTACCAGAACGGCACCGGCCCCATGTACGACGTGCGCAACACCCGTACCCTGAACCTGAGCAAGAACGCTGAGTACGCCCAGTCCATCATCCCGGACTTCGGCCTGAACAAGATGTTCCAGACCAATAGCACCACCATTGCGATCTTCCTCGCTGCGGCAGTCGCCATTCTGATCTGGGTCATCCTGAACAAGACCACCTTTGGCTATGAGCTGAAGGCCGTCGGCCTGAACAAGAGCGCCGCCCGCTACGCCGGCATCAACGAGAAGAAGAACATCATCCTCTCCATGGCCATTGCAGGCGCTCTGGCAGGCTTCGGCGCCGGCCTCTACTACCTGTCCAACGTCTCTCAGTGGAACCCGCTGAACTCCACCAGCCTGCCGGCCATGGGCTTCAACGGCATCTCTGTGGCCCTGCTGGCAAGCTCCAACCCCATCGGCACCATCTTCTCCGCAATCTTCATCTCCCACATCTCGGTCGGCGGCTCTTTCCTGTCCACCAAGTATTACCCCACCGAGATCTCCGACCTGATCAGCGGTATCATCATCTACCTGTGCGCATTCTCCATGCTGTTCCGTGGCAAGATCCACTCCATGCTGTTCAAGAATGCGGACAAGACCAACGTGAATGCAGAGCCTGCCCCTGCTAAGACCGAAACCAAGAAGGAGGGCAAGTGATATGCTGCTTCTCATCAAGTATACTCTGCTGTATGGCATCGTGCTGATGCTGGTCGCTCTGGGCGGTATGTTCAGTGAGCACTCCGGCATCATCAACATCGCACTGGAAGGCATCATGGTCATCGGCGGTGTGGCGGGTGTCCTCACCCTCACCATGCTGCCCGAGAGCCTGCCGGCTTTCGCCACCGTGCTCATCGCGGTGCTGGCGGCGGCTATCGCCGGCATGGTCTACAGCCTGCTGCTGGCCTTCGCGTCCATCAACCTGAAAGCGGACCAGACCATCGGCGGCACGGCCCTGAACCTGCTGGCGACGGCGGTGGCTGTGGTCATCTCCAAGAACTTCAGCGACAGCGGCAGCGCCAAGCTGAACTACTCCAACAAGCCTTTCCTGTTCAGCATCGGCGGCCTGGAGCTGAGCATCTTTGTCCCGTTGGGCATCGCACTGCTCATCATCAGCTACATCGTGCTGTACAAGACCCGCTTCGGCCTGCGTCTGCGCGCCTGCGGCGAGCATCCTCAGGCTGCGGACTCTGTGGGCATCAACGTCTACAAGATGCGTTATGCCGGTGTCGTCATCTCGGGCGCTCTGGGTGCCATCGGCGGTCTGGCCTATATCGTGCCTCCCGTCCAGACCTGGAACTTTGAGGTCGGCGTGGCCGGTGCAGGCTTCCTTGCCATGGCCGTTATGATCTTTGGCCAGTGGAAGCCCTTCAACATCTGCGGCGCAGCCATGTTCTTTGCCGTGTTCAAGAGTCTGGCCAACATCGCCGACTCCACCTTCCTCGCACAGCTCCACTGGTCCAGCAACATCTACAACATGATGCCCTTTGTGGCATCCATGGTCATTCTGGCCTTCACCTCCAAAAACAGCATGGCCCCCAAGGCCGAGGGTATCCCCTACGACAAGGGTTCTCGCTGATTCGAGCGTATTTTCCGGGCGCAGCTGCTTTTCCGGGCGGCTGCGCCCTTTTTGCTTCTTTTTCAACAGATTCCACAAAACAGCGCTTGCTTTTGCGGGAAAATTTGCTATACTTGGATTACAATGTCATACTATTGCCGGAGGCGGGGCAGCGCGGCCCGGGCCGTCGGCGGAGAATATTATTTAGGAGCGTGACCTTATGCGCATTTACGATTTGATCGCCAAGAAGCGGGACGGCGGCACCCACAGCCGCAAAGAGCTGGAAGCCATCGTCAACGGCTTCGTCAGCGGCGAGGTGGCTGATTACCAGATGGCGGCCTGGATGATGGCTGTCTACCTGCGCGGCATGACCGACGAGGAGACTGCTGAGCTGACCGACGTGATGGCCCACAGCGGCGTCATGGTAGACCTTTCGCCCATCCCGGGCATCAAGGTGGACAAGCACTCCACCGGCGGCGTGGGCGACAAGACCACGCTGGTCATCGCGCCCATCGTGGCGGCCTGCGGCGTCAAAATTGCCAAGATGAGCGGCCGCGGCCTCGGCCATACCGGCGGCACCATCGACAAGATGGAGAGCGTCCCCGGCACAAAGACCGCCCTCTCGCAGGAAGAGTTCTTTGCACAGGTGAACAAGATCGGCCTGTCGGTCATTGGCCAGAGCGAGGGCATCGCCGTGGCAGATAAGAAGATGTACGCCCTCCGCGACGTCACCGCAACCGTCAGCTGCATCCCCCTCATCGCGTCCAGCATCATGTCCAAGAAGCTGGCCTCCGGCTCGGACGCTATCCTGCTGGACGTCACCACCGGTACCGGTGCGTTTATGAAGACCGTGGAGCAGAGCATCGAGCTGGCCAAGCTGATGGTCTCCATCGGCACCCATCATGGCCGCCGCGTCGCTGCTATGATCACTGATATGGACACCCCGCTGGGCCACAACATTGGCAACAGCCTCGAGGTCATGGAGAGCATGGACGTGCTCAAGGGCCACGGCCCCGCCGACCTGACCGAGGTCTGCCTGCAGCTGGCTGCGAATATGCTGGTGCTGGCCGATAAGGGATCTCCCGCCGAGTGCCGCGCCATGGCCGAAGCAGTTATCGCAGACGGCTCTGCCTTTGCAAAGTGCAAGGAGATGTTCGCGGCTCAGGGCGGCGATACCCGTGTTCTGGATGACTACAGCCTCTTCGAGAAGCCCGCCGCCAGCTATGAGCTGCTGGCCGAAGAGGACGGCTACATCGTCGCCAACGACGCCGAGAAGATCGGCTCTGCCAGCGTTCTGCTGGGCGCAGGCCGTCAGAAGAAGGGCGACCCGCTGGACTTTGCCGCCGGCATCACCCTCCACAAGAAGCGCGGCGACTACGTCCACAAGGGCGAGAGCCTCGCCACCTTCTACGGCGCGGCGGATAAGTTCGACGCTGCCGCCGCCGAGTACCGCAGCGGCCTCGTCTACGGCCCCGAAAAGCCCGAGGAAGCCCCGCTGGTCTACGCCCTCGTCACCAAGGACGGCGTGGAGCGGTACTGAAATACCTGAATCGCTGAGAACGGCCCCGGGATCTGTGTGTTCCGGGGCCGTTTTTCCGCCAAAACTGCGCTTTGTAGTGGATAAAGCCGACAGAAGGGCTGATTTTGTAGATGTTTTGCCCGGGATGTGGTATAATCTACTCAATAGCGCCCAGACGGCGCAGGAGAAGAGAAAGGGTTATTCTATGAAGATCGTTTTGGTGGGCGGCGGCAAAGTCGGCACAGCGCTGGCGCGGCAGCTCAGTGAAGAGGGTCACAACGTGACCGTTATCGATACGAACAAGGCCCGTGTGGAGCATATCGGGGAGTCCTACGATGTGATGAGCATTCTCGGCAACGGCTCGTCCATCATCACCCTGTCTGAGGCGGGCGTGGAGGAAGCGGACGTGTTCATCGCAGTCACCGGATCGGACGAGCTGAACCTGCTGTGCTGCATGTTCGCCAAAAAGGCGGGCCACTGCCACGCCATCGCCCGCGTGCGCAACCCGTCTTACAGCCATGAGCTGGACTTTATCAAGAAGCAGATCGGCATCTCGGCCATCATCAACCCCGAAATGGCAGCGGCCAAGGAAATCTCTCACCTGCTGCGCTTCCCGGGCGCAAGCAAGATCGATACCTTCGCGGGCGGACGCGTGCGGCTCATCAAGTTTGCGCTGACCGAGCGGCAGGGGCTGGACGGCGTGGCCATTCATGAGATCCCCACCCGCCTCAAGAGCGACATTCTGGTCTGCGCGGTGGAGCGTGACGGCGGGGTCATCATCCCCAACGGTAACTTTGTGCTGCAGAACGGCGACCAGGTCACCTTCCTCGCCACGCAGGAAAAGGCCCACGAGTTCTTCCAGCGTATCAATATGCCGGTGCGGCCGGTGCGCAACGCCCTCATCGTGGGCGGCGGTGCCATCGCCTATTACCTGAGCCAGGAGCTGCTGGAAAATCACGTCCGCGTCCGCATCGTCGAGCGGGACCCGGCCCGCTGCAATGTTCTGGCCGAGTCCCTGCCTGAGGCACAAATTTTGAACGAGGACGGCTCCAACCGCGACTTCCTGCTCTCGGAAGGTCTGGAATCCACCGAAGCCTTCGTGGCTCTGACCAACATCGACGAAGAAAACGTGCTGCTGACCCTGTTTGCGAAAAAGCACTCCAAGGGCAAGCTGGTCACGAAGATCAACCGCCTCGAGTTCGACGATATTCTGGCCGGGCTCGATTTGGGCAGTATCGTCTACCCCAAGTACATGACCTGCGACTACATCGTGCAGTACGTCCGCGCCCTGCAGAACGAGGCTGGCAACAACATCAAGACCCTTTACCGCATCCTCGACGACCGCGTGGAAGCGCTGGAATTCACTGTCCATGAGGAGAGCCGGGCCACCGGCGTGCCGCTGAGCCAGCTGCATCTGAAAAAGAATCTGCTGCTCTGCTGCATCACCCGCGGCGACAACATCCTCATCCCCCGCGGCGGCGACCAGATCCAGGTGGGCGACAACGTCATCGTCGTCACGCTGGAACACGGCCTGCACGACCTGCGGGACATCGTGGAAGAGTAACGGGGGACAGGACGTATGAATTATGCGATCGTCTTTCGTCTGCTGGGCTACATCCTGATGATAGAGGGTACACTGCTGCTGCTCCCGGCGGTGACGAGCCTCATCTACGCCGAGTGGGCCGTCATGGGCGTGTTCCTGCTGACGGCGGCCATCAGTGCGGCGCTGGGTTTTGCCCTGCGGACCATCAAGCCCCGCAGCAAGGTGTTCTATATGCGGGAGGGCTTTGCGGCCACCGCCCTGAGCTGGATCACCATCAGTATCATGGGTGCAGTGCCGTTCGTCCTCACCGGCTGCATCCCGAATCCCGTGGACGCCATGTTTGAGACCGTTTCGGGCTTCACCACCACCGGTGCCAGCATCCTGCCCGGTGTGGAGGGCCTGCCCAACGGCATCCTGTTCTGGCGCAGCTTCACCCATTGGATCGGCGGCATGGGCGTTCTGGTGTTCCTGCTCTCCCTGCTGCCCCTGACCGGCGGCTCCCACGTCAACCTGATGAAGGCGGAAAGCCCCGGCCCGCAGGTGGACAAGCTGGTGCCGAAGGTGCAGTCTACGGCCAAGATCCTGTACGGCATCTATTTCGCGCTCACGGTGGTGGAGTTCTGCTTCCTGCTGGCGGGCGGAATGAATGTGTTCAACTCTCTGCTCACGGCCTTTGGCACGGCGGGTACTGGCGGCTTCGGTTTCAAAAACGACAGCTTTGCCAGCTTCTCGCCCTACATCCAGTGGGTCGTGACCGTCTTTATGATCCTCTTCGGCGTCAACTTCAACGTGTATTTCCTGCTGCTGCTGCGCCGGTTCCGCCGCGCAGCGTCCAGCGAGGAAGTCCGCGCCTATTTTGCCATCATTCTGGCGGCGGTGGCCGTCATCACGGTGAACATCCGCAGCCTCTACGGCACCTTCGGCGAGGCGCTGCGCCATGCGGCCTTCCAGGTCGGCTCCATCATTACCACCACCGGCTTTTCCAGCTGTGATTTCGACCTCTGGCCCACGCTGGCAAAAGAGGTGCTGGTGCTGCTGATGTTCGTGGGCGCCTGCGCGGGCAGCACTGGCGGCGGCATCAAGGTGAGCCGCTTCCTCCTGATGGGAAAGACGCTGGGCAAGGAGCTGAAGCAGGCTCTCCACCCGCAGGTGGTGGCCCCCGTCCGGATGGACGGCAAGCTGGTCAATCATGAGACCATCCGCACCACCAACGTCTTTCTGGCGGCCTACATCTTCATCTTTGCGGCGAGTTTCATGCTTGTCAGTCTGGACGGCTTTGACATGGTGACGAACTTCACCTCCGTCGCCGCCACCCTGAACAACATCGGCCCCGGCCTCAATCAGGTGGGTCCCATGATGAACTTCGGGGCCTACTCCAACTTTGCAAAGCTGGTGCTCATCTTCGATATGCTGGCCGGTCGTCTGGAAATTTTCCCGATGTTGGTGCTCTTCCTGCCCGATGCGTGGAGAAGATTCTAAAAGTTTTATAACGCAAAAAATCCCCCGGTCCAGCCGGGGGATTTTTGTCTGTATCAGAACGTCAGATCGACCTTTTCCTGCGCACGGTATTGCAGAGCCTCGAGCAGCGAATCCTCGTCGAGGAGGCGCTTGCCGGAGAGGTCGGCAATGGTGCGGGCCACCCGGAGGATGCGGTCGTGGGCGCGGGCCGAAAGGCCCAGCGTCTCGTAGGAGGCCCGCAGGAGCTGTTCAGCAGCGGGGGTCATCCGGCAGATGCGCCGCACCTGCCCGGCGGTGAGCTGGGCGTTGCAGCGCACATCCTCGTAGCCGGGAGCAGCGTACCGCTGGGCCTGGATGGCCCGGGCAGAAAGGACCTGTTTCCGCAGCTCGGCGCTGCTCTCGGAAGGGGCAGCGCCATGCAGTTCATCGAAGGCCACCGGGTCCATCTCGACGCAGAGGTCGATGCGGTCCAGCAGCGGGCCGGACACCCGGCTGCGGTACTGCCGCACCGCGCTGGGCGAACAGGTGCAGGCCCGGGTAGGGTGGCCGTAGTAGCCGCATTTGCAGGGGTTCATGGCGGCGACGAGCTGGAAGCGACTGGGATAAGTGGCGCTTCCGGCGGCTCGGCTGACCGTGATGCAGCCGTCCTCGAGGGGCTGGCGCAGCACTTCGAGGCTCTCGCGGGAGAACTCGGGCAGTTCGTCGAGGAAGAGGACGCCGCAGTTGGCCAGACTGCACTCGCCGGGGCGGAACTGCGCCCCGCCGCCCGCCAGCGCAGCCGAACTGGCCGAGTGGTGGGGGCTGCGGAAAGGCCGTGCCGTCACGAGGCCCCGGCCTGCGGGCATCTGCCCGGCGATGGAATAAATTTTCGTCGTCTCCACGGCTTCTTCCCGGGTCAGGGGCGGCAGGATGCCGGGCAGGCGGCGGGCCAGCATGGATTTGCCGGTGCCGGGCGCACCGACGAGCAGGACGTTGTGTCCACCCGCAGCCGCGATGACCATCGCCCGGCGGGCCAGCGGCTGGCCGCAGACGTCAGCGAAATCGGGAACGTGGCTCCACGCATCGGCAGGGTCGAAGGGAACCGGAGCCGTGGGAGAAATGGGCTGGATGCCCCGCAGTGCGTCCACGACCTGACGGGCCGTTGCTGCAGGGTAGACCTGCATTTCGCTTCCGCAGGCCTCAGCGGCTTCGGCAGCGTTCTCGGCGGGGACATAGAGCGCCCGCACACCGCCGGCGGCAGCCTCCAGCGCCATGGGCAGGACGCCGGACACCGGGCGGAGACTGCCGTCCAGCGCCAGCTCCCCCAGAAAGGCCGTGTCCTTCGGCGGCGGCTCCAACTGCCCGGAAGCGGCCAGCACCGCCAGCAGCAGGGGCAGGTCATACACCGGGCCGGTCTTGCGGACGTCGGCGGGAGCGAGGTTGATGGTGATGCGGCGGTCAGGCCACTTGAAGCCCAGATTTTTCAGGGCTGCGTGGACGCGGTCGCCGCTCTCCCGGACGGCGGAGTCCGGCAGGCCGACGATGGAGAGGGCGGGCATCCCGCCCGAGATGTCGGCCTCGACTTCCACGGGGAAGCCGTTGAGGCCCTTGAGGCCGAAGCTCTTGAGGACTGCGTACATGGGCGCTCCTTTCTGCCCGATGGGGCGGCAGAAACCATCCATAAAAGGGGACAATAGAACTTTTTACGGTGCTTCGAAATTTATTCCAAGATAACAGACAAAATGAATGAAATGGTTGACTAAAAACTGACTAAGAAATGGTAAAGATAGGGCGCAGATGCCCAAGTTCGACACAATTTTCTGTTTGAATCTATTATATTAGAGGGCATGTGAGATGTCAACGAAACGCGGGCTATCTGCGATTGGAGGAAGAATCTTATGGTTGCGAAAGAGTACTGCTGTTACACCAGGCCCTATTCCAGTATCGAAGGCTTTCAGCTTGCACACACGCTGTACTACAGCGCAAGCGTAGAGGAAGAGGGAGTTGTATTGGCAGTGCGGCGGCAGCAGGGAGAAGAGTGTGTCACGGAGCAGGTCATCTGCCCGGTGGGCGACTTCGGGCGGCTGATGTCCCTGATGCGGTATCTGTGCGAAAATGGAGTAGGGCTGGGCCACTGGCTGGATGTACTGGACGACGCAGGGCAGGTGTACTGGACCTGCACGGCTGCAAATGGGCAGCAGGAGAGCGGAAAGCCTGCACGATTTGTGGCATTTGCTGGTTTTGAGGGGGAAAACTTGGTACATAATCCTGAATTGACACAAAGCGTATAAAAGCTTATATTATAAGTAGACTTGGATGAATTTGTCCATTATGGTCAAAAATTACAAAGGTAAGGTGTGCAATATGTATCAGGATGAGTATAAGCGCTGGCTGGCAGCGGATCTGGAGGACGCAGATCTGAAGCCGGAGCTGGCCAAGGTCGAGGGAAATGACGACGAGATCAAGGACCGCTTTGCCGTTGCACTGAAATTCGGCACCGCCGGCCTGCGCGGCGTGCTGGGCGCTGGCACCAACCGCATGAACATCTACGTCGTGCGTCAGGCCACCCAGGGCCTGGCAAACTGGGTCAAGACCCAGGGCGGCAACCAGACCGTGGCCATCAGCTATGACAGCCGCCTGAAGAGCGACGTCTTTGCCAAGACTGCCGCCGGTGTTCTGGCCGCAAACGGCATCAAGGTGCGCATTTATGATGCTCTGATGCCTGTCCCGGCCCTGAGCTTTGCCACCCGTTACTATGAGTGTAATGCGGGCATCATGGTCACCGCTTCTCATAACCCCGCCAAGTACAACGGCTACAAGGCCTACGGCCCCGACGGCTGCCAGATGACCGATGACGCCGCCGCCATCGTCTATGACGAGATCCAGAAGACCGATGTCCTGACCGGCGCAAAGTACATCTCCTTTGCCGAAGGCGTCGAGCAGGGCCTCATCCGCTTTGTGGGCGACGACTGCAAGAACGCCCTCTACGCCGCCATCGAGGCACGTCAGGTGCGCCCGGGCCTGTGCAAGACCGCCGGCCTGAAGCTGGTCTACAGCCCGCTGAACGGTTCTGGTCTGGTGCCGGTCACCCACGTTCTGAACGACATGGGCATCACCGATATCACCATCGTGCCGGAGCAGGAGTACCCCAACGGCTACTTCACCACCTGCTCCTACCCCAACCCTGAGATCTTCGAGGCTCTGAAGCTGGGCCTCGACCTCGCCACCAAGACCGGCGCCGACCTGATGCTGGCCACCGACCCCGACGCCGACCGCGTGGGTATCGCCATGAAGTGTCCGGACGGCAGCTATGAGCTGGTCTCCGGCAACGAGATGGGCGCTTTGCTGCTGGATTACATCTGCGCTGGCCGCATCGAGAAGGGTACCATGCCCAAGGACCCCGTCGCCGTCAAGTCCATCGTCTCCACCCCGCTGGCCGATGCCATCGCCGCCCACTACGGCGTTGAGATGCGCAGCGTGCTGACCGGCTTCAAGTGGATCGGCGACCAGATCGCAAATCTGGAAGCTGCCGGTGAAGTGGACCGCTTCATCTTCGGCTTCGAGGAGAGCTACGGCTATCTGGCCGGTCCTTATGTCCGTGACAAGGATGCCGTCATCGGCTCCATGCTCATCTGCGAGATGGCCGCTTACTACCGCAGCATCGGTTCCTCCATCAAGGAGCGTCTGGAAGAGATCTACAAGGAATATGGCCGCTACCTGAACAAGGTGGACAGCTTCGAGTTCCCCGGCCTGACCGGCATGGAGAAGATGGCCTCCATCATGCAGAAGCTGCGTGACAAGCCCCTCACCGAGCTGGCCGGCCACAAGGTGGTCAAAATCACCGACTACAAGAAGCCCGAAGAGACCGGCCTGCCCGCCGCAAACGTCCTTATCTACTCTCTGGACAACGGCGCTACCGTGGTCGTCCGTCCCTCCGGCACTGAGCCGAAGATCAAGACCTACTTCACCACTCTGGGCAAGGACCTGGCCGAGGCTCAGGCTCAGAAGGATGCTCTGGCAGCTGCCATCGAGCCCATCCTCGCATAACGCAGAAATTTCATAGAAAATTTATGCCCCCGTACAGCGCCAAAAGTGCTGCACGGGGGCATTTTTGATGGGGGGTGGGCAGTTGCAGTTTGTGGGTGGATACGCTATAATATTCAATGAATAATAATATGCTCTGTGCAGTGCGGCACGGGGCAGGAATAAAATGGGGCAGGTGTAAGAAATTGGAACATCGTGTAACGGCAGTCCTGGTGGCGGCGGGTTCTTCCACCCGGATGGGATTTGATAAACTGAGCTTCGATCTGGGCGGTGAGACCGTCTTGGAGCGGAGCGTCCGGGCCTTTGACGAGTGTCCGGAGGTGGACGAGCTGGTGATCGTGACCGGCGCGTCCAGTGAGAATGCCCAGCGGGCCGCTGCCCGCTGCAAAAAGCCGGTGCGGTTGGTGAAGGGCGGCTCGACCCGCGCCGAGAGCGCCCGCAGCGGCGTGGCCGCTGCCCACGGCAAACTGGTGGCCGTCCACGACGCGGCCCGGCCCTTCGTAAGCCAGAGCGTTATCGCCGACACGATAGCGGCCGCTGCCCGCTGCGGTGCCGCCGCCCCGGCAGTGCCGGTGAAGGACACCATCAAGCAGGCGAAGGGCGGAAACGGCAAGACTGTGCCGGAAGGCTGCATGGTGGAGAACACCCCCGACCGCAGCACCCTTTATGCGGTGCAGACGCCCCAGTGCTTCGACCGCGCAGCCTATCTGGCGGCGCTGGATGAACTGGACGAGGCCAGCGCCCGCCTCGTCACCGACGACTGCAGCCTGTTCGAGCTGACGGGCCGTCCGGTGGAGCTGGTACAGGGCGACTACGCAAACATCAAGATAACCACCCGGGAGGATCTGCCCCGGACCGAGAACGGAGGAAAGAAAATGCGCATTGGTCATGGTTACGACGTTCACCGTCTGGTGGAGGGCCGCAAGCTCATCCTGGGCGGCGTGGAAGTGCCGTATGAAAAGGGCCTGCTGGGCCACTCAGACGCCGACGTGCTGGCCCACGCGGTCATGGACGCCGTGCTGGGCGCAGCGGCGCTGGGCGACATCGGCCAGCACTTCCCCGATACGGCGGAAGAGTACGCCGGTGCCGACAGTCTCATGCTGGCCCGCCGTGTGGCAGAAATCATGACCGAGCACGGCTGGCGCATCGAGAACATCGACGCCACCATCCTCTGCCAGCGCCCGAAGCTGGCCCCCCACATCCCGGCCATGCGGGCAAAGCTGGCCGAGGCTTTCGGGATGCCGGTGGACGCCGTGAGCGTCAAAGCCACCACCGAGGAGCATCTGGGCTTTACCGGCGAGGGGCTGGGCATCGCGGCCCACGCCGTCGCCCTCATCGAAGCAGTGTGAACGGGAGAATGTGACCCATGACTCTGAACTCTATCGTAGCAAACTTCCAGACCTTCAAGCTGGTAGACCTGCTGGACATCCTCATCATCGCGTTCCTCATCTACCAGCTGCTGGGCTTCGTCAACCGCACCCGCGCCGGCCAGCTGGCCAAGGGCGCGCTCATCGTCATGGCGGTCTATCTGGTGGCGAACATCCTGAATATGCGCACCGTCACCTGGCTGCTCAATTCGCTGCTGCAAGTCGGTCTGCTGACGCTGGTGGTGCTGTTCCAGCCCGAGATACGGCGTGCGCTGGAGCGGATGGGCCAGACCGACCAGTGGGCCTATCGCTTCTTCAATAAAAACCGCTACAACGACACCAGCCTCAAGGGCGCGTGGCGCAGCGCCATCATCGCCATCTGCGACGCGGCAGAGCGCTTTTCGGAGACCAAGACCGGCGCGCTCATCGTGCTGGAACGGAACACCAACCTTTCTGAGATCGTTCGCACCGGCACGCCCGTGAACAGCGCAGTCAACCTCGAGGTGCTGGGTACCATCTTCTACGAGGGTACCCCCCTCCACGACGGTGCAGCCATCATCGAGGATGGCCGCATCAAGGCCGCAGGCTGCGTGCTGCCCCTTTCCAACAACCTGGACCTGGGCAAGGACATGGGTACCCGCCACCGCGCCTGCCTCGGCATCGCCGAGAACTCCGACGCCATCGCCATCGTGGTCAGCGAGGAGACAGGCATCATCTCGATGGCGAAAAACGGTGTGCTCATGCGCCACTTTGACCGTCAGACCCTTTACACCCGGCTGGTGGATGAGATGATACCCAAGGAGACCGCCAGCGAGAAGAGCGCTGCCGAGGGCTGGAAGGCCCGGGGCAAGCGCCTGCTGAACTGGGTGAACAACAAGGAGGAGGATGAGCAGCAATGAGCACTGAGCAGAACAACGGCAAGCCTGCCGTACCCCCCAAGCGCAATCTGCTGAACGACCGCCGCATCCGGCTCCTGCTTTCTTTGCTGGGTGCAGTCATCGCGTGGATGGCTGTCACCATCGTCGTGCAGCCCGGCACCACCACCACCATCTATAATGTTCCGGTGGACTTTACCTATGATTCGGCTGCCTACACTTCCCGGGGCCTGAGCATCGTCAATGCAGAGGAAAAAACGGTCAACCTGAAGCTTTCCGGCGACGGCTACACCATCGGCAGCCTGTCGGCCAACGACTTTGTCGTCTACCCCGACTGGTCCAGCGTCCGCGACAGCGGCGAAAAGAGCCTGCGCCTTCAGGTGCGGAGCCAGAGCACCCTGCTCACCGGTGTGTCCGTCTCCATCGACGGCGACAACACCGTGGACGTGGTGTTCGATGTGGTGGAAGAAAAGACCCTGCCCATCCAGGTGACGACGAATTACCTGAAGATAGCAGACGGTTATATCCTCTACGGCACCGACATCTCGAAGGAGACGGTGACTCTCTCCGGACCCAGCACCGAGCTGAGCCAGGTGGAGACCTGCACCGCCGAGGTGACCTACAACGGCGAGCTGACCAGCCCCGTCACTCTGGATACCAGCCTGCGTTTTTACACCCGCAGCGGCAGGGAGGTGGAATTTGAGTATACTACTCTGGAAACGGACAGCGTCGAGGTCACGCTGCAGGTGTATAAGCTGGCCACCCTGCCGGTGGAAGTCAGCTTTATCAACGCGCCCCGCGACTTTGACCCCTCGGTGCTGGTCTACTCCCTGAGCAAAAAGACCCTCAATGTGGCCGGCCCGGAGTCCCAGATCGACCGTCTGTCCACCCTGTCGGTGGGTACCATCGACCTTTCCACCTTTGCACTGGATAAGGTGTACGAAATGCCCATCGAACTGCCCAGCGGCATCCGTCTGCTGGACAACATCTCCAGCATCACGGTCAGCTTCGACAGCTCCCGTCTGGAAACCAAGACCATGAACCTGCCCGCCAGCTGTGTGCAGGTCATCAACCTGCCCTCCACCTACACCCTGACCGTGGAGACGGAGCGGCTGATGAACGTCACCCTCTGCGGCCCGGCCGGTTCGCTGGAAGCACTGAATCCGGAACAGGTGGTCATTGAGATCGACGCCGACGACTTCTATGTCGCCATCGGCCAGCAAAACATCGCCTGCCGCCTCTATGTGCCGGCCAACGACAAAATTTTTGCGCTGGGCAGCTATGTGGTGCAGTGCAAGATAGAAAGTAACTGAGTATATGATCCTGATCCATGATATTCGCCTGCCCCTCTCCGCCGGGGAGCCGCAGGCCTACGAAAAAGCCCTCCGCCTCGCCCGCATCCCCCGGGGAAAGGTGAGCCATCTGGGCATCGCCCGGCTCTCGGTGGACGCCCGCCACGGCCAGCCCAAGCTGGTGTACACTGTGGCCGTGACCCTGAAAGAGGAGAGGGAAGAGGCCGCCTGTGCGGGTGCTTCCCGCAGCGTTACCGTCCGGGGCAAGACCGATCTCTCGGTGCAGAACGGCACTCTGCCGCTGACGCACCGGCCTGTGGTCTGCGGCCTCGGCCCGGCGGGCCTCTTTGCGGCGCTGCTGCTGGCCCGTCAGGGCTATCGGCCCATCGTGCTGGAACGCGGCCCGGCGCTGGACGAGCGCGTCAAGGCCGTGGAGCATTTCTCCACCACCGGTGAGCTGGACGAAAACGCCAACATCCAGTTCGGCGAGGGCGGCGCCGGAACCTTCTCGGACGGTAAGCTCACCACCCGCATCGGCGACGAGCTCTGCGGCTTCGTGACCGAAGTGTTCCTCGAGCACGGCGCGCCGAAGGAAATTGCCTGGCAGCAGAAGCCCCATGTCGGCACCGACCTGCTGCGGGGCGTCATCACTTCGATCCGAAAAGAGATCGAGTCGCTGGGCGGCGAAGTCCACTTCAACACAGCCCTCACCGGCTTCGAGCGGCGGGACGGCCAGCTCGTCGGCATCCAGACCACGGACGGTGCGTTCCCCTGTGAGGCGCTGGTGTTCGCGGTGGGCCACTCGGCCCGCGACACCTTCGGGATGCTGATGGACAGCGGCCTCGTGCTGGAGTGCAAGCCCTTCAGCGTCGGCTTCCGGGCAGAGCATCTCCAATCGGAAATCGAAAAGAGCCTCTACCACGAGGCGGCGGGCCATCCGGCCCTGCCGCGCGGCGAATATCAGCTTTCGCAGCACGTTGAAAAACGGTGCGTTTATACGTTCTGTATGTGTCCGGGCGGCCAGGTGGTGGCTTCGGCCAGCGAAAAGGGACGCGTCGTGACCAACGGCATGAGCTACCACGCCCGCAGCGGCAGGAATGCCAACGCGGCCGTGGTGGTCAGCGTGGGCGGTGAAGACTTCGGCAACGATCCCCGGAAGGCCATCGCCTTCCAGCGGGAGCTGGAAGCCCGGGCCTATGCGGCAGGCCGTCCCGGCGGAGAGTATGCTGCCCCGGCGGAGAACATCCAGAGCTTTTTGGAGGGCAGGGGCCGGCTGAACATTGGCCGCGTCCAGCCCACCTATGACCGGGGCGTCGTCGCTGCGGACCTCGGCGCGTTGCTGCCGACCGAACTGGCCGACACCCTGCGGGCCGGTCTGCGGGCTTACGAGCGGAAAATTGCGGGTTACACCGCCCCCGAGGCCATTCTGACCGGCCTCGAGACTCGTACCAGCAGCCCGGTGCGGCTGAAACGGGAAGAAAATTTTGAATGCGCCCAGCTGGCAGGATTGTATCCCTGCGGCGAGGGTGCCGGATATGCGGGCGGCATCATGAGTGCCGCCGTCGATGGCCTGCGGGTGGCCCGCGCCATCATCAGCCGGTACAGCCCGGCAGAAGGGTGAGAAGTTGAATGACTGATCGTGAAAACGATTTTAACCGCACGGCGCAGGACGGCGAGGGCCGTCAGGTGCAGCAGGAGCTGGAACGCCAGCTCCGCGAGCTGGGCGACACCATGTCCGACTCCTTCCGCCACGGCTTTGAGGGCCGGGGCGAGGAGATCGGCGACCGTGTGTGGGATGTGGGCCGCGCCGCGGTGAACGCTGCCGGTTATGGCATCTCGGAGGCAGGCCGGGCCTTTCAGGCCGGAAAACAGGAGTACCAGAAGCGGGCTGAGGAGGCCAGAAGCAGTGCCAGCGCCAGCGGGATGACCGACTGGGCGCGTAATTTCTTTGCGAAGAAGCCGGAACCGACGGCCATCGAGAATATCCGCACCAGCGCGAAAAAGCGCCACAGCGCAGGCGTCGCCATGCTGGCGACCGGCATCACCTTCGCCGTCATCTTCGGCATCACGGCCATCGCCTGCTTTGGCACGGCGGGGGCGTTCACGTCCGGCGGCGTGATCGTCGAAACCGCGGATACGTTCCTCAGTGCCATCGGCGATCTCGCACTGGGTGCTATCGCGGTGACGGGGTGGTTCTCTGCCGCGGTGACCGCTGTGTTCGGCTGGCTGACCGCGGCGGGCGCGTCCCGTATGAAGGCCGCCAAGACCCTGGAGCTGTATGCCGATACCGCCGAGGGCTTCGACTGGCACAAGGGCCTGTCCCTCTCCATGCTGGCCGACCTGACGCATAAAAAGAAGACCAAGGCACTCAAGATGCTGCGGAAATTCATCCACAAGGGCTGGCTCAGTGCCTGGCTGGACGAGAAAAACGACAAGCTCTACCTGACGGCAGAGGACTACCGCGCTGCACAGGAAAATCAGCCCCAGCCCGAACCGGAAAAAGCGCCGGAACAGGCCGGAGAAGTCCCCCTGAACCTCGAGACGACCCGCCGCTTTGCGCAGGTGCTCGAGAAGGAGCAGGGACTCATGGAGGATGAGCGGGCTGTGGAGGAGTTGCAGCATATGCAGAAGACCACCGAGTCCATCTGTGCCTGGCTGGAAGCCCACCCTGAGAGCCTGCCTAAGGCCCGCCGCTTTGCGGAATACTATATCCCCACCACCCTCAAGCTCCTGCACACCTACAACGACGTGCAGAGCCAGCAGGGCGAGAACGCGGAGGCCATCCGCCGGGATATTGCGGGCATCCTGCACACCCTGAATCAGGCTTATGATAACCTCTACGATAAGCTTTTGTCGGACATGGCACTGGACGTTTCCAGCGAGATCGCTGCGCTGCAGGGGATGCTGGCGAACGATGGTCTGGCCGGGGAGGGATTGCGATGACCTACCGGGCCTGGAACACCAAGACCGTTGACCGCGCCGCGCTGAAAGAGCTGACAGCGGCCATCGCCCAGCAGAACACCGAAGAGCTGGAATACCAGAACATGGACGAAGAATGGAGCGAGGAAAAGTACCGCTCTGTCCTCGCGGTCCAGCAGAAAGAAGTCGGCCTGCTGGCCGGCATCCTCGCTGCCCGGGGCATCACCGACCCCGCCGAGGCGCTGACCCTTCTGGCGGGCGAAGAAGAGCTGAGCGACCCCATGCTCCTGACCGACATGGATAAAGCCTGTGAGCGCATCCTGCGGGCCATCGACGAGGGGGAGACGATCGTCGTCTTCGGCGACTACGACGTGGACGGTGTGACCGCCACGGCCCTGCTCTATCAGCACCTGAAAGGGATGGGCGCCGCCGTCAAGTGTATGCTGCCCAGCCGGGAGGGCGACGGCTACGGCCTCTCGAAGAACGCGATCCAGTCGATTTATGATAAGGGCTGCCGCCTCATCGTCACGGTGGACAACGGCATCTCTGCCGTAGAGGAAGCCGCATTTGCGGCCAGCCTCGGCATCGACCTCATCATCACAGACCACCATCTGCCCCACGACACCCTGCCCCAGGCAGTGGCCATCGTGGACCCCCGCCGTGCCGATGACCACAGCCCCTTCAAGGGCCTGTGCGGCGCGGGCGTGGCCTTCAAGCTCTGCGCCGCGCTGGATGGCTGCCCGCCGGAAGAGATGCTGGAATACTGCGGCGACCTCGCCGCTGTTGGCACCGTGGCCGACGTCATGCCCCTGACAGGGGAGAACCGCACCATCGTCAAAGCAGGTCTGCGCCAGTTGCAAAATACGGACAGACCCGGCTTCTGCGCCCTTTTGGAAGAAGTGGGCCTTGCAGGCAAGCCGGTGACGGCAGAGAACATCAGCTACGCCATCGCGCCCCGCCTTAATGCGGCGGGCCGGATGGACAGCGCCGTGACCGCTTTGCAACTGGTGCTCTGTGAAGACGAAGACCGGGCTGAAGAATTGGCTCATAAGCTGAGTGACATCAACATCCAGCGGCAGGAGACGGAGATGGAGATCGTCAAAGCTGCGCAGGAGCTGCTGGACGCTGAGCCGGAACGCCTCGAAGATCGGGTCATCCTGCTCTGGGGCAAAGACTGGCACCCCGGCGTCATCGGCATCGTGGCCTCCCGCCTTGTGGAAAAGACCGGACGCCCGGTCATCGTGGTGTCGGTAGATGAGCACGGCGAGGGCAAGGGCAGCGGCCGCAGCGTGCAGGGCTTCAACCTGCACGAGTGCATCGCCTCCTGCGCCGACATCCTGCTTCGCTTCGGCGGCCACGCCATGGCAGCGGGCCTCTCGGTGCGGGAAGAGGATCTGCAGACGCTCCGCCAGCGGCTCAACGACTGGGCGGCCCGGGAGTGTCCCGTGCTGCGCACCCCGCCGCTGGAATGCGATCTGTCCGTCCACCTCGACCGTCTGACGGTGGAGAGCGTCCGCCGCCTCGACCAGCTGGCACCCTACGGTGCCGACAACCCCAGCCCGGTCTTCGTGCTGGAAATGGCTGTCGTGGAGGGCGTCTACGCCGTCTCGGAGGGCAAGCACTGCCGCCTGCGTCTGCGGCAGGGCAATTCCAGCATCTACGCCGTCTGGTTCGGGATGCACCCGGAACAGGTGCCTTACTCGACGGGCGACGTCGTGGACGCAGCCATCAGCCTTTCGGTCTACGATTCGCCCCGGGGCGCACAGCTGTCGGGCCGCATCATCGAGCTGCACCCGGCGGGCCTCGGCAACACAGCTGCAGAGCAGGCCGCGCTGGTGCAGGCGCTGCGCCGGGGTACGCCCCTGACGCCGGAGCAGAAGGAGAGCATCGCCCCGGAGCGCAGCCATATCATCACCGTTTATCGGGAGCTGCAGGCGCGGCGCTGGCACGCCGAAGACCTGCAGCCCCTGTTTGCAAAACTCGGCGAGGAGAACACCGGCCGGACGCTGGTGGCCGTCGCCGCGCTGGAACAGGTCGGCCTCATCACAGCGGCTGACCGGGCCGGGGCAAAGTTCTGGGAACTCGTGCCTGCCACCGGAAAGAAGAACCTTGCCGATGCGCCCATCCTGAAATGTCTGGAGGAACGATAAAGATGCCTGAGGGAAAGAAACCTGTCGCCCCCTCGCCCGCAGCACCGGCTGCGGCGAAAGAGGACAGCTACTCTGCAAAGACCCATCTCCACCAGCCCGTGCCGGTGACGGAGATGGCTACCGTGGCCGCAACGGCCCTGCCGGCCAACGCCCCTGAGGGGACCCTTCCCTCGGAGGTGCGGCCCGAGATCGTGACCTGGGAGAAGCTGGTGGAGGCCATCAAAGCCAGTGGCAAAGCCTACAATATGGCCATGATAGAAAAGGCTTACGACCTGGCCAACGACGCCCACAAGGGGGTCTGCCGCCGCAGCGGTGAGCCCTATATCTGCCACCCGCTGGCTGTGGCCCGCCTCGTGCTGGACCTCGGCATGGACAGCGAGAGCATCGCCGCCGCCCTGCTCCATGATGTGGTGGAGGACACCCCCACCACGCTGACCGACCTGACCGCCGCTTTCGGCGAAGAGGTGGCTGCGCTGGTGGACGGCGTCACCAAGCTGACCAAGATCCAATTTTCCAATATCGAAGAGCTGCAGGCCGAGAACCTGCGCAAGATGCTGCTGGCCATGAGCCGTGACGTCCGCGTCATGATCATCAAGCTCTGTGACCGCCTGCACAATATGCGCACCGGCGACGCATGGCCGGAGCAGAAGCGCCGCGACAAGGCCCGGGAGACCATGGAGGTCTACGCTCCCATCGCCAACCGTCTGGGCATCCTGAACGTCAAGGAGGAGCTGGAAGACCGCAGCCTCCACTACCTCGACCCCGTGGGCTACGAGGAAATCAACAAGATGCTCAGCGAGCGCGCGGGCGACGAGTTTCTGGCCAGCGTGTCGGGCGTCATCAAGAGCCGCCTCGAGGAGAGCGGCATCGAGGGCGCGACCATCAAGCGGAGAGTCAAGAGCATCTACGGCATCTACCGCAAGACCATCATGCAGAACAAGTCCTTTGATGAAATTTACGACATCTACGCGGTGCGCATCATCCTGGACACTCTGGCTGAGTGCTACAGCACCCTGGGCCTCATCCACGATATGTACCACCCGCTGCCCAACCGCTTCAAGGACTATATCTCCACCCCCAAGCCCAACGGCTACCAGAGCCTCCACACCACCGTCATCGGCCACGAGGGCATCCCCTTTGAGGTGCAGATACGCACCCGCACCATGGACGAGCAGGCCGAGTACGGCGTTGCCGCCCACTGGAAGTATAAAGAGGGCCTCGAGGGCCACGATAAACTGGATGAGCGGCTGGCATGGGTCAGCCAGCTGCTGGAAAACCAGCGCGTCAGCGAGGATTCCGGCAACCTGCTCCACGATTTGAAGAGCGACCTGCTGCCGGAGGAGGTCTTTGCCTTCACCCCGAAGGGCGACGTCATCAATCTGCCTGCGGGCGCAAACTGCATCGACTTTGCCTACGCCATCCACTCTGCCGTCGGCAACCGGATGGTGGGCTGTAAGGTCAACAACCGCATCGTCCCCATCGACCACGTTGTGGCGACGGGCGAGATCATTGAAGTCATCCTCGGACCGGCGGACAAAGGCCCCAGCCGCGACTGGCTCAAGATCGTGCGCACCAGCGAGGCCAAGAGCAAGATACGCAACTGGTTCAAGAAGATGCGCCGCGAAGAGAACATCCAGCAGGGCCGCGACGCGCTGGCCAAAGAGCTGCGCCGGGAGATGATATTCATCCCCGACGACCAGCTGGATGAGTTCGTGGGCAGCTGCAGCCGTCGTCTGCGCCAGAACAACGCGGAGGAAATTTACGCTGCCATCGGCTACGGCGGCATGACCATCGCCAACTGCCTGCCCAAGCTCAAAGAGGAGTGGCAGAAGCTCAAGGCCGCCGAGGCTGCTGAGAACAAGTCGGTGGAGGATCTGCCGAAGGTCGATTTGAGCCGCGTCCACGCCACTGACGGCGTAGTGGTGGAGGGCTTCGATAACACCCCCATCAAGTTTGCAAAGTGCTGCTCGCCCCTGCCCGGCGACCCCATCGTGGGCTTCATCACCCGGGGCTTCGGCGTTTCCATCCACAAGCAGAGCTGCGCCAACGCGGTGTCCAGCATGAAAGACCCCTCCAACGCCCCCCGCTGGGTCAAGGCTTACTGGGCCGACAGCGTCAAGGACAGCTACAAGGCCGGTCTGGAGATCATCGCCCTCAACCGCAACGAGCTGCTGTCCGATGTGCTGGCCGCGCTGGCTGACATCCGCGTCCCCATCTACGCCATGAACGCCCGTCAGGTGGAGAACAACTGTGCCGTCATCAGCCTGACCATCGGCATCAACAATACAGAGCACCTCAACCGGGTCGTGGCCCGTCTGTCCAAAGTCAAGGATGTGCTCAAGGTAACAAGGAGCTAATATGCGTGCAGTCATTCAGGCCGTATCCTCGGCCAGCGTCCGGGTCAACGGCGGCGAGCCGCGCCCCATCGGTCCCGGCCTCGTTATCCTGCTGGGCGTCAAGGACACCGATACTCTCGACATCGTGCCGAAACTGGCTGAAAAATGCGCGGGCCTGCGCATTTTCAAGGACGAAAACGACAAGCTGAACCTCAGCGCAAAGGACCTCGGGTACTCTGCACTGGTGGTGAGTCAGTTCACCCTCTACGGCGACACGAAGAAGGGCTTCCGTCCCAGCTTCATCAAGGCGGCAAGACCGCCGCTGGCTGTGGACGCCTACGAGCTGTTCCTCGCCGAGATGAACAGGCAGGGCCTCAAGGATGTCCAGCACGGAGAGTTCGGCGCAGATATGCAGGTGTCTCTGGTCAACGAAGGCCCCTGCACCATCGTCATCGACACCGACGAGTGGCATAAAGGAGAAAAATAAACCATGAAGGCATTTCATCTGGTCGGCCCTGCGCCGTTTTACACCAACAGCTTCCTGCTCATCTCGGACGCAGGCAACGCGGTGGTCATCGACCCCGCCGCCGAGGTGCAGGAGTACGATAAGATCTTAAAGGAGCACGGCGGCAAGCTGAGCCTCATCCTCTGCACCCACGGCCACTACGACCATGTGGGCAGTGCGGGGGTCCTGAGCCGCGAGTGGGGCGCAAAGCTCTACTGTGAGCCCGCCGACTGTCGGGGGACCCAGCTGCTGCCCCTCAAGGGTTCGGACAGCGGCTACGAAGAGGGCGAGGTCATCCCCCTCGACGAGCTGAGCTTCACTGTCTGGCACACCCCCGGTCACACTGAGGGCAGCGTGGTGCTGCTGTGCGGGAGCTATCTCTTCGTGGGCGACACGGTCTTTCAGGGCAGCATCGGCCGCACCGACCTCGAGGGCGGCGACAGCCGGAAGATGGACGAGAGCCTGCGCAAGTTCGCGGCCCTGCCCGTCCCGGCCGAGGCGCAGGTGCTGCCCGGCCACGGCGATTTCTCCACCTTCGGGCAGGAGGCCGCCACCAACTTCTATATCAAAAATGCGCTGAGAAACGCATAAAAAGGCGGGATTTCACATGAATATCTATATCACGGGCCTCGGCTCGGGCTACGAGGTGGAGCACCTCGTCCGCCTGTTCTACCCAATGGCCCCGCTCACCCTCACCCCGCCCGAGGACGGCGCAGACTGCGTCTGGGCCGAGGAGCGGCCTGACAAGCTCTGGGCCATGGTGCGGCAGGGCGGCAAGAGCCAGACCGCCGAAGCACCTCTGCCCATTCCCGTGGAAGAGGGCGGCGAGACGCCGGAATTTGCGCTGGCCAGCCTGACCTATGACCTGCTGCGCAGCTGGACGGGTATCCGCCCGCCCTGGGGCAAGATGACCGGCGTCCGCCCGGTGCGCCTTGTCCACGACAAGCGGGCCGCAGGCTGGACGGAAGAGGAAATCGACGATTTCTTCCTCAAGCGCTTCGACTGCTCGCCCGAAAAATACGGCATGGCCAAGGCCATCGCGGACTTGCAGGAGCCTATCCTGAAAGTAGGCAGTGCGCCCAAGACCTACAGCCTCTATATCGGCATCCCGTTCTGCCCCTCCCGGTGCAGCTATTGCAGCTTCGTCAGCTGCAACCTCGACCGTGACCGCAAGCTGGTGCAGCCCTATGTGGACTGCCTGTGCAGAGAGGTCGAGGCCATCCGGGACGAGGCTGACAAGGCCGGGCTGATGCTCTGCAGCATCTACATCGGCGGCGGCACCCCCACCAGCCTCTCGGCAGCGCAGCTGCGCCAGCTCATGGGGACGGTGCGGGACTGCTTCGACCTTTCCACCATCGTGGAATACACGGTGGAAGCCGGACGCCCCGACTGCACCAACGCCGAAAAGCTGGCCGTCATCAAGGAATACGGCGCGACCCGCATCTCCATCAATCCGCAGACCTTCTCGGATGAAGTATTGGAGAACATTGGCCGCAAGCACTCGGCTCAGGACATCCTCGACTGCTATGCCGAGGCCCGGGCCGCAGGCCACGACGACATCAATATGGACCTCATCGCGGGTCTGCCCGGCGACACGGTGGAAGGGTTCGAGAAGAGCCTGCGTCAGGCCATCGCCCTCGACCCTGAGAACATCACAGTCCACACCCTGACCCTCAAGCGGGCCTCCCGCATCGTCATCGAGGACCAGAAGGAGAACGACTACGCCGATGTGGCCGCTATGCTGGAAAAGTGCCATCTGCTGGCCGAGGCGGGCTATCGGCCCTACTACCTCTATCGTCAGAAAAATACCCTCCAAAACCTGGAAAACGTGGGCTGGTGCAAGCCGGGCCACGAGGGGTATTATAATATCTATATCATGGAAGAAGTCCAGACCATCCTCTCGGCCGGCGCAGGCGGCAGCACCAAGCTGGTGGCCGACGGCGGCAAGCGGATGCAGCGCATCTTCAATTTCAAGTATCCGACAGAATACATCCAGCGTTTCGACGAAGTGCTGGAACGGAAAAAAGGAGTGGCTGTTTTTTATGATCACGATTTGGGTACCGAAACGTCTGGTTGAGATAGACCTGTACAACGTCGCCGCCCAGAACCCGGCGGCGCTGGCGGAGATGAGCGAGAAGAGCTACCGCCAGCGGGTGGCCTATGCTGCCCAGAAGATCAGGGACTCCCGCGCCAAGATCGTCATGCTCACCGGCCCGTCGGCCAGCGGCAAGACGACTTCAGCTCATAAGGTGGCCGAGGCTCTGGAAGCCTCCGGCACCCCGGCCCATGTCATCAGTCTGGATAACTTCTTCAAAGGCGCTCAGTATTACCCCCGCCTGCCCGACGGTACGCTGGACTACGAGAACCCCGACACGCTGGATATGCCCCTCATCCGCCAGTGCCTCAGCGATTTGAGCACCACCGGAAAGACCGTGCTGCCCATCTACGACTTCACCACCGAGTCCCGCTCTTCCGAGACGGAGACGCTGGACCTCAAGGGCGGCGTCTGCATCGTGGAGGGCATCCACGCCCTGAACCCTGAGCTGACGGGCCTTGTGAAAGGCGACGACGTCTACCGCATCTACGCCGGCCTGCGGGAGGAATACTGCATTGATGGCCGCCGTGTCATCAACACCCAGGACATCCGCCTCTGCCGCCGCACCCTGCGGGATGCCGCAGCCCGGGGCCGCAGCCCCGCCAAGACCCTCGCCATGTGGGACAGAGTCCTCGACGGCGAGACCCGGTATATCAAGGGCTTCAAGACTACGGCAGACTTTTTGCTGGACACTTCCTTCACCTACGAGCTGGGCCTCATCGCAAAGCTCCTGCGCCCGGTGAGCCAGCGCTTCACGCTGGAAGGCCACAACGCAGAGCTCTGGGACGAGACGGCCCGCCGCTTCGAGCATGTGGCCCCGGTGGAGCTGGAGCTTCTGCCCGCCGACAGTATGCTGCGCGAGTTCTACGCAGGTGAAGTGTAAAAAACGTCAGAACGCGGAAAGTGTGCAAATTGCGAAAAAACTGTTTCCAAATCCACACGATTCTGTAAAACTTGGGTGGGATTCGTTGCATTCCCCTCGGGAGTGCGCTATAATGAAAATAATCTCCGGCGGCACAGGGACAGCCTGAGCAGAAAACGCAGAGGAGTGCTGCCCACCCCGGGCATAGACAAGTGAGGTGTCTTTTATGGACTTCAATAAGATTAAGGAAATGGGCCTCGAGTATGCCGAGAAAGGCAAGAATGCCGCGCTGGATCTGGCCGAAAAGGGCCGCACCCAGGCAAAGATCGTGAACGCGCAGAGCAAGCTGTACAAGGCGCAGCGCCAGCTGGGCGCTCTGGTGTATAGTCTGGCCAAGGGCAACGAGGAGAACCAGCCCCTTGTGGACAAATACATCGAGATGATCGCCAACATCGAGCAGGAGCTCTCTGACCTGAAAGCCTCTCTCGAGCCGGATACCGTCATTGAGACGACTTTCGAGGATACGGAAGAGGCCGCCGCCGACGTGACGGCTGACGCAGCCGCAGAGCCCGCCGAGGAAAAGCCCGAGGACAACGAGGCCAAGACCTGCCCCCAGTGCGGCGCGCCCGTCTCGGACGACGCGCTGTTCTGCAACAAGTGCGGCGCACAGCTGTAAGCTAAAAAGCTCACGCAGGGCGGTGTCCCCCGGGGGATGCCGCCTTTTGTTGTGAATGAAATGAAAATTTTGCCGCAAAAAGCCGGAAAATGCGCTTGTACCCTTGCATTTCGGCAGATTCTGCGGTACAATTTGAATCTGTTCGCAGATGTTTTCGGAATGCGGAAAGGAGACGCCCCATGCAGGACTGGACGCCGAGGGAACACTATACGGCGGAAGACCTCGTGGAGATCATCCGCATCCTGAGAGACGGGGAGAACGGCTGTCCGTGGGACAAAGTCCAGACCCATGCTTCCATCCGGAAAAACTTTCTGGAAGAAACGTGCGAGGCGCTGGAAGCCATCGACGCTGACGACCCTGTCATGATGCAGGAAGAGCTGGGAGACGTCCTGATGCAGGTGGTGTTCCACACCGTCATCGAGGAGGAGCGGGGCCGTTTCGACATGGAAAAGGTCTGCCGCGAGGTGTGCGAGAAGCTGGTCTTCCGCCACCCGAACATCTTTGCTTCCTCTGCGGCGGAAAATGCTGGTATAAACAGCTGGGATGCGCTCAAAAATAAGGAAAAGGGCCGCACGACTCTGGCCGATGAGCTGGACACCGTCCCGGCCACCCTGCCCGCCCTGATGCGCGCCCAGAAGCTCCAGAAGCGGGCCGCGCGGTTCGGCTGCGGGCCGGAGGATGCCGCCGGTGCGGCCAGGACTCTGGACAGCGCCAAGGCCGCGTGGGACGCACAGCAGACGGCAGAGAACGCCGGTGAGCTGCTGCTGGCCGCCGCCGATGCCATGCGTCTGGCCGGTGTGGACGCTGAAGAGGCACTGACCTTTGCGGCAAAGCGCTTCACCCAGAGGCTGGAAGCGGACGAAACGTAAACGGGTACCAGACGGTCAGACCGTCTGCTCGAATAGAAAATGTTGAGAATATTGTGGAGGCTTTTATTATGACCAAGACCGATCTGATCGCACAGGTTGCGGCAAACACTGAGATGAGCAAGAAGAGCGCCGAGATGGCTGTCAACGCTGCATTCGAGGCACTGGGCAAGGCCATGGCCGAGGGTGAGAAGATCTCCATCTCCGGCTTCGGCACCTTCGAGGTGCGTGAGCGCGCTGAGCGTCAGGGCATCAACCCCCGCACCCGCGAGGCCATCACCATCGCTGCTTCCAAGAGCATCGTGTTCAAGCCGGGCAAGGCTCTGAAGGACACCCTGTAAGAGAAAACCCATCGCCGCCGGAACCTTTAGGCCCGGCGGCTTTTTTAATAGAGGAACAACCTCTCCGTCACGCCTACGGCGTGCCACCTCCCCTATTAGGGGAGGCTTTGGCATATCGTAAAGCTTTGCCTCTTCGCCAGAGGCTCCCCTACTAGGGGAGCTGTCGAGCGACAGCGAGACTGAGAGGTTGATACAAGGAGTTTAGAAATGCGTTTAGACAAATATCTGAAAGTTTCGCGGCTCATCAAGCGCCGCACGGTGGCAAACGAGGTGGCCGACGCGGGCCGCATCCTCATCAACGGCAAGACCGCCAAGGCCAGCCAGGCCGTCAAGGCCGGCGACATCATCGAGGTCACCTTCGGCAACCGGCCCATCAAGGTGAAGGTCCTCTCCGACGTGGAGCCCCGCACCAAGGACGTGGCCCGCGAGATGTACGAGATCATCGAGCAGGACAACGTGCTGGCAGCCGCCCACGACGCCCCGAAAGCTGAGTAAATCCGGCATGACCCCGCCCCGCCCTGCATAAGATGGCAGAAAAGGGGAGGGGAATGTCATGAAACAACAGGATGCAAAGCCGGAGCAGGCGCTGCCTCATGACCTCATCCTGGAGGGGCGGAACAAGCTGACCGTCACCGGTGTGCGGCGGGTCATCCGCTGCGACGCCGAGGGGGCGGCGATGCTCACCTCGAAAGGGACGCTGGAACTCACCGGGGCCGAGCTGAGCGTCACCAGCCTCGACCTCGACAAAGGCGAAGTCAAGCTTACAGGCCGGGTGGACACGCTGGAATACACCGCAGAGCATACGCCGGGCGGCTTTCTGCGCCGTCTCGTCCGGTGATGGGCCCGGCGCTTTCGCCCGGGGCGGTGGGGCAGGAGATGGCGGCCTGCGCGGTGCTGGGCGGTGTGCTGGGCGCGGCGCGGGCCGTTCTGCCCACCCGGGGCAGGGCCGCGTTCCTGCCGGATATGCTTTTTGTGGGAGCCGTGCTGATGGCGTTGCAGAGCTATGCCGTCTCCCAGAGTCAGGCCGGGCAGCTGCGGGGCTATATGGCGCTGGCGGCGTTCTGCGCCGCCGGGGCGGTGCAGGCAGCGCTGCGGCCTCTGTTCGCCGCTGCCGAAGCCTTTGCGGGGAAACTGCTGCTGGGGCCGGTGCGGCTCGCCGCCCGGTGCATCGCCCCGTGGAAAGCTGCCCGCGCCGCCGCCAAAGTACGGCGGAACGAAAAAAGACTTGCAAAAAAACAGAAAAAGAGCTTGCCAACACCACGGCGTATGTTGTATAATTCAAACGTATCAAAGTGAGAGTACAGGCGCATTGGGCCTGCTGTCCGAAAACGGGAGGCACTGTGTTATGGCAAATCCGGGCCGGAAAAAGCGGAAGAGAAAGGCGTCCGTCGTGGGCGCTGTGCTGAAACTGCTCTTCCTTCTGCTTTTGCTGAGTATGCTGGCGGCGTACATCGCGAATCAGGTGGCGCTCAGCTCCAAGAAAGCGGAGCTGGACACCCTGCAGGAGCAGATCGACCAGCAGAAGACCCAGAACGAGGAGATGCAGCGCATCCTCAGCGGCGACTCGGACGATGTGACCGAGTGGGTCGCGCGGGACTCTTACAATTATGCGGCGGCCAACGAGCGCATCTTCGTGGATGTGACGGGCAACTGATGCCGCGCCCCGAGCGGCTTGCGGCCGGCGGGAAACACATTAGTCAACAAGGAGTATTGAGTTTTGGCGATTGAGGTAGGGAATATTTTTGAAGGCCGTGTCACCGGCGTAAAACCGTTTGGCGCGTTCGTTGCGCTGCCGGAGGGCCGCGTGGGCATGGTCCACATTTCTGAGGTGTCCAACGAGTATGTGCAGGACATTGCAGCTGTGCTGCATGACGGCGACACCGTGAAGGTGCAGGTCATCAACGTGGCACCGGACGGCAAGATCGCGCTGTCCATCAAGCGGCTGCTGCCGCCGGCACCCCGCGCTCCGCGTGAGGGCCGCGGCCCCCGCCCCAACAACAACGGCCCGCGGGAAGGCGGCTTCCGCCGCAACGGTCAGGGCGGCCGTCCCCAGGGCGGACGCGGCCCGGCACGGGACGCAGCGCCCCGCGTCTGGCAGCCCAAGGCCCCGGCCAAGAGCGACAACCTGAGCTTTGAGGACATGATGAGCCGCTTCAAGAGCCAGAGCGAAGAGAAGATGGCCGACCTCGACCACGAGACCAACAACCGCCGGGGCGGCGGCTACGCACCCCGGGGACGCCGCGGCAGCCGCTGAGCCGTCCGCACAAGACGAAGAAGCTTTGGGCCTGCCCCCAGCGGGGCGGGCCTGTTTTTTGGTGCGGCATGCCGCATCCGACAGGAAAGGAAACCAGAATGCCTGCAAAATTTGAACTCATCGCCCCCTGCTTTTTCGGGTGCGAGTCCACGGCCAACTTTGAGCTGCGCCGCATCGGCGCCGAGGACATTCGGGTCAGCGATGGCCGTCTGACCTTCAGGGGCGGCGCGGATATGATCGCCGCCGCCAACCTCAACCTCCGCACCGTGGAGCGCGTGATGCTGCTCCTGAACACCTACACAGCCACCACCTTCGACGAGCTGTTCGACGGCGTCTACTCCATCCACTGGGAAGAGCTGCTGCCTGCCGACGCGGCCTTCCCGGTCACCGGCTCTTCGCTGAACAGCCAGCTGTCCAGTGTGCCGGCCTGCCAGAGCATCATCAAAAAGGCTGTGGTCAAGCGCCTGATGCAGGGCCACCGCACCACCAGCCTGCCCGAGACCGGCGCGGAGTATAAGATCCGCTTCATGCTCCGCAAGAACGTCTGCGAGATCATGCTGGACACCACCGGCGACGGCCTGCACAAGCGCGGCTACCGCCGCAATTCCATGGAGGCCCCCATCCGTGAGACACTGGCCGCTACCATCGCCGATCTGGGCCGCGTCCGCCGCGACAGCCTTGTGGAAGACCCCTTCTGCGGCAGCGGCACCCTGCTCATCGAGGCCGCTCAGAAGGCCATGAACATTGCCCCCGGCCTCAAGCGCCGCTTTGCCGCCGAGCGCTACAGCTTCGTGCCTGCCGCCATCTGGGCCGAGCAGCGCCAGAAGGCTCTGGCCGACTCCAAGCTGGACGTGGGCTTTGAGGCCTTCGGCTACGACATCGACCCCGCCGCCGTGGCTCTGGCCAACGCCAACGCCAAGCTGGCCGGCGTGGAGAAGCGCTGCCACTTCGAGGTGGCCGATGTGGCCGATTTCGCCGCCAGGAGCGAGGCCATCGTCCTGACCAACCCCCCGTACGGTGAGCGCATGAGCACCATCGAGGGTGCTGCCAAGCTGGCCCGCACCCTCGGCCAGCAGATGGAGGCCCACCCCTGCGCCGGTGTCTACGCCATCACTGCCGATATGGATTTTGAACACCACTACGGCAAGCGGGCCAACAAGCGCCGCAAGATGTACAACGGCATGATCCCCTGCCAGCTGTATATGTACTACAACGCCCCCAAGTTCGAGAACCGCCCCGCAAAGCCCATGCCCAAGAGCGGCTTTGACGGCAAGCGCACCCAGCCCGGCCACACGGGGCGTTTCGAAAAGAAATAAGATGCACTAGAAGGCCGCACTGAAATCGATTCCAGTGCGGCCTTTTCTATAAGAATTTACAAAAGAACGGTTGAACGCTGACGAAAAATAGATTATACTAGTCTACAGCTGTGGGGAAGCGGTCTTCCCCTGCAAGAAAGGCTGCGCCCGGCGCGGCCCGCGAAAGGAATGAACAGAATGAAGGGACGTATGCGGCCCTATCTGCCGGAGCTGACCATCCGGGATTACAACACCTATCAGTGGTATCAGCGCGGCGTCCGCCGCCAGCTCTACACCACCTATGGGCTGTATTCCTGCTATGGTCTGCGCTACAACGGCGTCCTGTTCGCGGTACTGGCCGACAGTCTGGCGGGCCGTCCGGCCACCTGTAAGCGGATGCGGGAGCCGGGTACGCTGGTCTGGCGGCAGATGATGTGCCAGACCCAGGGCATCCGGCTGGCCGCACAGGTGGAAGTCCTGCTGAGCTGGCACCGCATCCAGGATGCCCAGTGGGCCGACCTGCCCTTCTATAAAAAGGCACGGCGGGTGGTGGACACCGTCCTGCTGCGGCGAGCCTACCGGAAGGCCGCCGCTGAGAACCCGGCACTGGAGCGCATCTTCGTACAGGAGCGGGACCAGGCCAACGTCCAGATGACCCTGAACGCCAAGAACTATCTGCTGGCCGCAGAGCCGAAGGGCAACCTCTACGGCGCGCTCTACTCGGTGCTGGCCACCGACGACCCCAATCAGCGCAAAAGTATGCACTACATCGGCAGCTGCATCGGCCGGGCCGCTTATCTGCTGGACAAAGCGGAGAGCTTTTCCCGGGACAAAGATAAGGGCCGCTACAACGTCTTCCTCGTCAACGGCATCAACGACAGGAACGCCGCCCGGGAAAACGCCCGGCGGCAGGCCCTCGCTGCGGTCAACGACCTCGTCCGCGCCTACGGGATGCTGGACGTCAAGCTCAACCGCACCCTGCTGGACAACATCATGATCTTGGGCCTCCGTCACGCCATCGAGCCGCTGGACGTTGAGAGCCAGCCGGTACAATGGGAGCTGCCATGAAGGGACGCAAAAGTAAAAGCTGGGCCATGGCCTACTGCGGCATGGCCGCAGCGCTCAGCGTGGTCCTGATGCTGCTGGGGGCTGTGTTTCCCATTGCGATGTTCATCGCTCCGGCGGTGGCCAGCTTTCTCATCGCCACAGTCTGCGTGGAGTGCGGGAAGACCATGGCTCTGACGGCCTATGGCGCGGTGAGCCTGTTGAGTCTGCTCTTCGTGCCGGACAAGGAAGTGGCTCTCACCTTTGTGTTCCTGCTGGGGTACTATCCGTTGGCAAAGCCTTATTTCGAGCGGATACGCCCGGCCCTGCTGCGGGCTGTTTGCAAGCTGCTGCTCTGCAACGGCGGGATCCTGGCGATGTACGGGCTGGTGCTGCTGCTGGTCCCGGCGGGCAGCATCGCCGAAGAGCTGCGCACTACGGCGCTGGCCGTCTCGCTGGTGACGCTGGCCATGGGCAATACAGCCTTCCTGCTCTATGACCGGGCGCTCCACAATATGCTGATGCTCTATAAAGTGGTCTGGCAGCCGAGGCTCCACAAAATGTTGAGCGTCCATTGACGGATGTGGGACTTTGTGATACAATACCGCTGACCTTTTCCGTCGGCTTCTGACAGCTCCGAAAGGAGCTGTTTTTGTTTTCAGGAAGGCGGCGGAAAGAGCAGAAAGAGGGGATAAACGACTTCAGTTGACGAAAAAGCGCCGGGCCACGCGGGTGACAGCCGTGAGGGTGACGAGGAGAGGGATCATCGAAAGTTTCGGCGGGTGTTCCTCCGGTTGAAACGGGAGCGATAGCTTCCAGGGCTTATACCAGCCGCAGAGAAGGGCAAAAAACGGCAGCAATACCGCAACAGAATCCTTTCAAAGAAAGCCATACAAGAACATAGACTGATCGTAAGAGGCTGACAGCCGCCGTGTGCGTTCGCGCCGTGCTGTCGGCATGGAGGTGTTTTGTATGTGTGGCATCGTAGGTTATTCGGGTAAGCGCAGCGCTCAGGAAGTGCTGCTGAACGGTCTGGAAAAGCTGGAATACCGCGGCTATGACTCCGCCGGCGTCGCGCTGGCGCTGGAAGGCGGCATCCACGTCGTCAAGAGCAAGGGCCGGCTGGAAGTGCTCCGCCGCAAGCTGGAGGCAGAAAACCTGCCCGAGAGCTTCTGCGGCATCGGACACACCCGCTGGGCCACCCACGGCGAGCCCAGCGACGTCAACAGCCATCCCCACTCCACCCCCCGCGT
This sequence comes from Faecalibacterium longum CLA-AA-H243, assembly GCF_020687245.1. Lineage (GTDB taxonomy): Bacteria > Bacillota > Clostridia > Oscillospirales > Ruminococcaceae > Faecalibacterium > Faecalibacterium longum. The sequence continues at coordinate 54,230 of NZ_JAJEQG010000013.1, forward strand.
GAGCATCGTCCACAACGGCATCATCGAGAACTACGGCCCTTTGAAGGCCGACCTGATGGCCAAGGGCGTCACCTTTGAGAGCGAGACGGACACCGAAGTACTGGTCAAGCTCATCGACTACTTCTGCTGCGCCCAGCCCAAGCAGAGCCCTCTGGCAGCCCTGCGGGAGGCGCTGGCGATGGTGCGGGGCAGCTATGCGCTGGGCGTGCTGTTCCGGGAAGAGCCGGACACCATCTACGCCGTCAAGAAGGAGAGTCCCCTCATTGTGGGCTGGGGCGAGGGCGAGAACTTCGTGGCCTCCGATATTCCGGCCCTGCTCAAGTATACCCGCCGCTACAGCGTCCTCGAGGAGGGCGACATGGCGGTGGTCAAGGCCGACGGCATCCGGTTCTACGACGCCTTCGGCAAGCCGGTGGAGCGGGAAGTGCTGACCGCCGACTGGGACGAAGAAGCCGCTGAGAAGGGCGGCTACCCCCACTTCATGCTGAAAGAGATCCATGAGCAGCCTGCCGCGATCACGGCCACCGTCAGCCCCCGCGTGGAGAACGGTATGCCCGACCTCCGCATCCCGGAACTGAGCGATGAGAAGCTGCGCAGCATCAAGAACATCCACCTCGTGGCCTGCGGCACGGCCATGCACGCCGGTATGGTGGGCAAGACTGCCATCGAGCGGCTGGCCCGGGTCCCTGCCGAGGTGGACATCGCCAGCGAGTTCCGCTATCGTGACCCCATCCTCGACCCCGACGACCTCGTCATCATCATCAGCCAGTCGGGCGAGACCAGCGACACGCTGGCTGCCCTCCGCCTCGCCAAGAGCAGGGGCGTGCCGGTGCTGGCTGTCGTCAATGTGGTAGGCAGCTCCATCGCCCGCGCAGCGGACTACGTCCTCTACACCTACGCCGGCCCGGAGATCGCCGTGGCGTCCACCAAAGCCTATATGGTGCAGCTCTGCACCCTCTACCTCTTCGCGTTCCGTCTGGCCTACGCCAGAGGCCGTCTGAGCGAGGCAGAGACCCGCCGCCTGACCGCCGAGCTGCTCCGCGCCGGTGAGGTCATCCAGCCTCGTCTGGCCGACTGTGAGCAGATAAAGTACCTCGCCAGCCGCTTCGTCAACACCCAGAGCTGCTTCTTCATCGGGCGCGGCTTCGACTACGCCCTCTCACTGGAAGGCAGCCTGAAGCTCAAGGAGATCAGCTACGTCCACTCGGACGCCTACGCTGCCGGTGAGCTCAAGCACGGTACCATCAGCCTCATCACCGACGGTGTGCCGGTCATCGCGCTGGCCACCCAGAAGCAGGTGTACGAAAAGACCATCTCCAACGCCAAGGAGACCAAGAGCCGCGGTGCGAGGGTCATCCTCTTCACGACGAAGGACGTTGTCGTCCCGGAGGGCGTGGCGGACTATGTGGTACGTCTGGACGACTATGACGAGCTGCTGATGCCCCTGCAGCTCATCGTGCCGCTGCAGCTGTTCGCCTACTATATGGCCGTCCTGCGCGGCTGTGACGTCGATAAGCCCCGCAATCTGGCCAAGAGCGTGACAGTGGAGTAAATAGAACAAAAAAGGAAAGCCTCCCCGGCTGGGGAGGCTTTCCTTTTTATCTAAGATTCAGAGAGTTACCAGAACCAATAGCGTTTCTTGATGACGATGTAGGCAATGATGATGCCCACGATGACCACAAGGCCCGCGATGAAGAAGGTCATGTCCACATGGGCGAAGCGGAGATTCTGGGTGGTCAGCAGGTATTCGCCCGCCGTGTCCGCCTCGAGGACATTATCCTTGTAGCTGTTGAGGAACTGCCACTTGCCCTTGACGGCATTGTGCAGGTAGACGCGGGTGTAGGCGGCGTTGTCGCCGGTCATCTCGACCTGAACGACGCCCGGCAGAGCCTCGCCGCCGTTGAGGGTGAAGGTGACGCCATACTCAGAGGGGGCAAAGCTCAGGGCTGTGCTCACCTGCGCGGAGGTGCTCTTTACATCGCGGCCCGCGATGCGGATGGTGTAGTTATCGGCCTCGACCACGAGGGTCTTGCCGTTCAGACGGAGGGCATTCAGCATCTCGCCGGTGATGGTGGGGACCTCGCGCTGTGCGAAGGTCACTTCGTCGGTGCCGTCGGCCTCGATGGCCTCCACGACGGGGTCGGTGATGACCTCACCGTTGCTGCCGTCAGTGCTGCCGCCGCCATTGCCGGAGCTGGAAGCATTCCGGTTGACGATGACCGTCACCGAAGCGGACGCCGTGCCGTTGGAGACGACGATGGAGGTCGCGCCCGTACCCACGGCAGTGATGACGCCCTTGGCGCTCACAGTGGCCACCTTGGTGTCATTGGACTTGAAGGTGAGGGACTGGGAGGCGGAAGACGGGGTCACTTTGCCGGTGATGGTGCGGCTGGCACCCGGTTTGAGGACGACATAGCTCGTGTTCAGGTCGATGGACTGACGGTCTACGCCGCTGTTGACGACCTTGACAGTGGCCGATGCGCTCACATCGCCGCAGGTGGCGGTGATGGTGGCGGTGCCGGGGGCGACACCGGTGACTTTGCCGAAGTTGTTGACGGTAGCCACAGCGGGATCCGAGGAGCTGAGGCTCACGCTGGCGTAATTCGATGCGCTGGAAGGCAGCACGCCCAGCGACAGGGAAGTGGTCTCGCCGACAGCGATGGTGCTGGAGGCCAGCGTGATGTCCATCTCCTTGACGATCATGGATTCATCCAGCTCGGTGGTGATGGTGTAGACACAGCTCACGCCGTCTGCGCTGGCGATGACCTGCGCCGTGCCGACGCCCACCGCCTGCGCCACGCCCTCAGACGTCACGTTCACGATGGTGCTGTCGTTGGACATAAAAGTTACCGTGGCATTGCGTGCGGCCTTTGCGGGCAGAATGACCGGTGAGAGCTGCTGCTGCGTCCCTACCGTCATGGTGGAGGCGTAGCTGCCGGTCTCGACGCTCTCCACAGCCGCAGCGGACCAGGGCAGAGAGAGGGCAGCGGCCGCGTTCAGGGGACCGGCTGCAGAGGCCGGAAGCGCAGCGCCGGCGGCCAGCAGGCCCAGCAGAGCGGTGCTCACGGCCAGCATTTTCAGGTTCAGTTTCATTCTTTCGTACCTCTTTGGGCGTTGATGTGAGCGCTTAGCGGAACAGAACGCCCAGAGCTTCCATCGCGTATTCGAAATAGGTCAGCTTGTCGTACTCCACGCGGGCGGTGACGCTCATACCGTTGGACAGATCGACCTTATCGCCGCTGTTGCTGATGACGTAGGTGCTGTCCGGGGTGATGGTCATTTTGTAGTAGGAGCCGGAGGAGCTGGCGGTCACATCGCTGTCGATGGAGGTCACGGTGCCGGTCAGGGTGCCGTAGGAATACTCCGACAGGCCGGTGATGGCGATCTTGCAGGGGTCGCCCACATGGAGCAGCGGCCGGTCGCTGAGGGTGACGTAAGCCACCACCTCGAGGTCGCTGTTCTCGCTGGCGACGGTGGCCAGCGGGGTGCCGGCGCTGAGCACCATGCCCACCTTATAGGGCGTGTCCATGTGGATGACGCCGGAGGTGGGAGCATAGATGTAGTAGTCGTTGGCGCCGGTGCTCAGGGCGTCCATCTGGCTCTGCAGATTGTCGATGTTGCTCTGCACACTGGTCAGGCTGGCGGAGATCGACTGCAGGGTAGAGTAATACAGGGCCTCCACCTCGCTCTGGTTCTGCTCCATCAGGGCCTTGATCTGCTCATCGGAGTAGCCTGCGGCCTGATAGGGCGAGGCGTCGAAAGCCTTCTGGGCAACCTGGCTCTTGTAGGTCTCGTACTGGTAGTAGTAGGGCTGGTCGTCAATGTCCGTCTCGCTGAAGTAGTTCTTGTCGTCCTGAATGGACTTGACCAGCTTCTCGTATTGGCTCTTCTGCTTTTTGTAGATGTCCAGCTGGCTCTGGATGCTGTCCTGCTGCATGTCGAGGTCGGTGCTCTTGATGTGAGCGATGAGGTCGCCCTCATTGACGTAGGTACCCTCGGCGATGTTCAGCTCGGTGATGGAGCCGGAGTAGCTGGACATGATGTAGGTCTTGTTGGCGGCCTGCACCGAGCCGCTGGACTGACTGACGTAGGTGCGGTAGTTTTTTGTGCTCCACACCACGAGGAAGAGGATGAGGGCAGCCGTCAGGAGAATGAGCGCGTAGCCAAAAGGCGGCAGCTTTTTCTCCATCATGATGCGGCGGTCCTGCAGCTCGTTGATGTCGCGGATGGTCGTCGTCATATTACTTTGTCTCCATAAAGGTATCCACAACGCCCTCGTCATCATCCTGATTGACGAAGATGGTGTAGACAGTGCCGGTCAGCTCGAGCTCGTGCTCAAAAGCCATGATGTTCAGCTTCTGGGAGGCAAGGCCGCTCTGGCTCATGGGTCCGACGTAGTGGGCGTACAGGCAGTTGCGCACGCGGAGCACAGCGTCCATGGAGTAGCCGGCCTCCATGCGGGGGATGAGCTGGGTGGCCTGCTGCATCATATAGACTTCGGGCTGGGGGTTGGGGCCGGCGGGCAGTTTGATGCACTGCACAAGGGGGCCGAGGGGCTGTGCGCCGTTGCTTTTGATAAAGTTGTGCATCTGGGTCAGCACGATCTGCATATTGTTGAACTCTTCGGGCTGGATGCGGCGGCTGACCACATTGGTCAGCTTGAGGGTCTTGTTTTCTGCGGTCTGGATCTCTCTCATGATTTTATACCACCTGTTCTTGGTTTCATTGCTTGTAATAGGCAATGGTAAAATGTAACGTATCACTCTACTGTGTTAAGACGCTGTTGAATCGTGCGGTCGATTTGAGTGCAAACCGCTTCAAATTGCCGATTTACTTCGCGGTTGGAAAACCGCAGTACCTCAATTCCATACTGCTCAATGATGCAGCTTCGTTCGTGGTCGTAAAGCTGTCCCTGTTCTGTATAGTGTTGAGAACCGTCCAACTCAATGACCAGTTTCGCTTCTGCGCAATAAAAGTCAACGATAAAAAATTCTATCACACGCTGTTTATAGATTTTTATCGGATAATCACGCAGAAAACCAAACCAGAGCTTACGCTCCTGCGGGGTCATCTCGTGGCGCAAATGCTTTGCACGAGAATTTAAGCGGCGGTCATAGGGCAGATTATGTACAGGCATACAGCGTCTCCTGTTTCGCTATGGCCGAAAGTCAGTGGCTTGCGGTCAGGCTGTCCTTTGTCCAACCTCTCAGTCTGCTTCGCAGACAGCTCCCCTGGTAGGGGAGCCTCTGGCGAGGAGGCAAAGCTTTGCGGAATGCCAAAGCCTCCCCTCGTTAGGGGAGGTGGCACGGCGTCAGCCGTGACGGAGAGGTTGAGTCCAGCAGAGGCGTTTCGGGTAAGTCTACATCTTGCCATTACCTATTACTATATCAAAGTAATAAGTCCAAATTGTAAACTTCGAAATAACTTAATAAAAAAATAAGGTATGCCCGGAGGCAGGTGCCTCCGGGCATACCATTACGAGGCATTATCATCCAGCGGCCCGAAAGCCACTAAACGAAATACACTTCAGATTTTAGGGGTTACTGATTAGACACCAAGATTACCGTCTGCGTCGGTAATGCCGGAAACGGCGTCGTTGAAGCCGATCTTGGCAGGAGCGGTGCCCAGGGTGTAGACGACAGAAGCCATGCCCAGAGTACGCATGACCTTGTTGCCGAAGGTCATGTCGTCGCCATTGACATCACCGTAGATGTTCTTCTTCAGAGCGCCGTTGTCGCCGAAGATCTTGTTGTCATCGCCCCAGTTGCCGCTGAACATAACGCCCAGAGTGGAGTTGACAGTCTTCTGGAAGAAGGAGTTGCTGATCAGAGTGATCAGGTTGGTGTTGAACTGCTTGACGTTAGCAGCGCCCCAGACAGGAGCGGTGGTGTCAGCCAGGATGGAGAACAGGTCAGCGCCGCCGTAGACGACCTCAGAGTTAACAGCAGTAAAGTTTGCAGGCATCATCATAATGAATTACTCCCTTCAAATGAATGAAAAACAAATTTAGTCGGCTCAGTTTCCGGATGCGCATCCAGCCAAAAAGCCATTTATGTAACTGCGTGCGCACGCAGCTGCAACGAATTAGTAGGTGATGGACTCGCCATCGTCCTCGTCCTCCACCACCTTGGCGGCAGAGACAGGGGCTGCGGGCTTCGACCCGCGCTTCTTATCGCGGAAGATGCCCTGCTGCAGGCTCCAGAGCTCATAATACTTGCCCTGCTTTTCCAGCAGCTCTTCGTGGGTGCCGCGCTCTACGATCTCGCCGTGGTCCATGACCAGGATGAGGTCACAATCACGGATGGTGGAGAGGCGGTGGGCGACGATCAGCATCGAGCGGTCTGCAAGCTGGTTGTAGATCATATCAAAGATGGTATTCTCTGTGCCAAAGTCCAGACTGCTGGTGGATTCGTCCAGGATATAGAGGTTCGCATCCTTCAGGAAGGCACGGGCCAGTGCAAGGCGCTGCTTCTCACCGCCTGAGAGGCCGTTGCCGGCTTCTTCCAGATAGGTGTTGTACTGCAGCGGCAGCTTGCGGATGAACTCGTGGGCATCTGCCTTCTTGGCAGCGGCCTTGACCTCATCGAGGCTGGCTTCCGGTCGGGAAATGCGAATGTTGTCGTAGATGGTCTTGCTGAACAGCTCGACGTTCTGGGGGACATAGGCGATGGCACGGCGGACGGATGCATTGCTGTACTCGTCCAGATCGACGCCGCCTACGCTGATGGTACCGCTTTCCGGCTCATAATACTTGAGCAGGAGTTTGGTGATGGTGGATTTGCCGCTGCCGCTGCTGCCCACCAGTGCCACCTTCTTGCCATAGGGGATGGTGAAGGAGACGTGGCTCAGGGCCGGGGAACGGCTGCCGTAGCGGAAGGAGACATCCTTGAACTCAATGTCACCGTCGATTTTTTCCATCTCGGTGTATTCGCGGGTCTCGTCCTGCTCGGACTCATAATCCATGATCTCGGTCAGACGCTTGATGGAAATCTGGGCCTGCTGGATGGACATCTGCAGACTGACCAGCTCGCTGACCGGGTTCGTAAAGTAAGAGGAAAGAGTGCTGAACGCCATATAGCCGCCCAGCGTCATCTCACCATTCAGCACCTGCATGATACCCACATAAGAGGTGACCATACCGAGGATGGTGGTGATGAGGGTGGAGATAAGGGACTGCACCGTGCTGATCTTGCTGGAGCGCAGGCTTATCTTCAGGCTCTTGATGTATTCCCGCTCCAGAGCTTCCAGCTCACGGTCCTCTTCGGCGTTGCACTTGACGGTCTCGATGCCGCGGAGGCTCTCGATCATCTGGCTGTTGAGGATAGCAGACTGCTGCATGGTCTCTTCGTTGATGCGCTTGAAGGGCTGCTTGAAGATGAACACCAACAGGATGCTCAGCAGGGTGGTGAAAATCGAAATAGAGAAGAGGGTGGCATTCATCCGGAAGAGGATGACGCCGGTGACGCAGGCCATCACGACATCCATCACGACGCTCAGCGCAATGCTGGTGAACACCGATTTGATGGTGCTGGCGTCGGAGTAGCGGGTGGTGATCTCGCCGGTCTTGCGGGTGGCAAAGAACTTCATGGGCAGTTTGAAAACATGCCCGAAGTAGCCCAGCATCAGGGGAATATCGACCTTGATGGACAGATAGATGAGCACCCACTGCCGCACCATACTGATGAGTGCGCTGGTGACGCTCACGATGCTGAACACCAGAATAACAGCCACCAACAGGCTCTTCAAGCCGTAGGGGAGTATCTCATCCATCAGTATTTTGTTATACATCGAGGATGCGATACCCAGAACGGTCATGATGACCGAGCTGAGGATGGCGTAGAAGAAAAGCTTTTTCTGCGGCAGCAGCAGGTCGAGGAAACGCTTGACCATGCTACCCTGTTTCTGCTTGCCTGCCTTGAACTCCGAGGTCGGGGTCATCAGGAGCAGAACGCCGGTAAAGTTCTTGTAGAACTCGTCGAGTGAGATTTTTTTCAGCTCTTTTGCCGGGTCGCCGATGATGACGTAGTCGCGGCATCTGAACTTCTTTCCTTCGTCAGCGCACTTCTTGCGCTCCTCTTCCTGCCGGAGCATGTGCCGACGCCGCTCGCCGTCGTCTTTGATGGTGGTCTTCTTGAAGACCGTCACAAAGTGGGCCAGACCCTCGTCGGTGATGACCTGTGCAATACAGGGAGTGGTAAATTCGCTGAGGAAGTTTTCCCGGTCTACGCGGACGGCGGCGGTGCTGAATCCCAGCTCCTGCGCTGCCTTTTCCATACCGGTCAGGTTTGTGCCTTTCAGGTCGGTACCCATCATGTCCCGCAGTCGGGTGATGGTGATCTCCTTTTTGTAATGGAGGCACACCATTGCGAGACAGGCGGCAGCGCAGTCTGTGGTGTCGTGCTGCCGGACATAGGTATAACGCATAGATGCTTCCTTTGTGGTTTCTATTTCAAAACGCCCGCCTTGTGGCTGAGGACGATTTGGCGAAGAAGAAAGGGCTTCCATTCCTGACGCCTCACCCGCTTCTCCAATAAAGCAGCATACAACTCTCTGCCTCGCACTGCCCTGCGACAAAGCGGGGCAGAGAGTAGCTGCTATCAAAAGAAGGGAGCGCCTACCCTTTGATCATTTTGACCGGCCCGGAGAGGGGATTTTGACGTACCGTCTCCTAAACCTTGGGCATAGTATAACACATTCTGTCGGCTTCTTCAAGAGGACAATTTTTAATAAACCCTTAAATTTTGAAAAAAATGTGAAAAAAGTCTCAGTTTGGTAACAGGAAGGCAGCAAAAAGGAGCGGCGAATCTTTCGATTCGCCGCTCCTTCAATAGCTCTTTGGGAAAATCTCAGATGAGATTAGACATTGGTGCTGGCGACATTCTTGACAGTGAAGATCTTAGCGTCAGAAGTGCCCAGAGTGTAGACAACAGAAGCCAGACCCAGAGTGGTCATGATCTTGTTGCCGAAGTTCTGGTCGTCACCACCGGGAACACGACCAACCTTGTACAGAGCAGTGAGGCTGCCGTCGTCGCCGAACAGCTTGTTGTCATCGCCCCAGCTGCCGCTGAACATGGTGCCCAGAGTAGCGTTGATCACACGCTGGAAGAAGCTGTTGCTGACCAGAGTGATAATGTTGGTGGAGAACTGCTTGACATTGGCAGCAGTCCATGCGTTGGGCAGGTAGTCAGCCACAGCGCCGCCGTAGACGACCTCTGCGTTCACAGCAGAGAAGTTTGCAGGCATCATCATAATGAATTACTCCCTTCAAATGAAAAAACGAATATAATCGGTCCCCTCCCGGTTGCGTAGGTTTTCCCGGTT
>NZ_JAJEQG010000014.1 GCF_020687245.1 Faecalibacterium longum CLA-AA-H243
AGCTGAAACTGCTGACCGATGCGGAGTTTGCTGAATTGGAATTTCCACTGGACTGATCTTTGCCGCCTGCGGGCGGCGTACATAAAGTATTTTGTTCTTCCAAAAGATATGCTATAATCAAATCAGACAAAATTCCTCTCTTCAAGCGATTTCTCCGCAATTTTTCTGTGGCTCTGCTCGTATCAAAAATAAGGGACCGATTTTTAATTGTCAGAACGGAGGAACCATTATGGCAATCTTTGAAAAGACCATCCGAAACAAAAACTTTGACAAGCTGCTTCGGAAGCTGGAAAATGAAATCCCGGACAGCAGTTGGTCGGCAGATTTAGAGGCAGGCAGTGATTTCAAAGAGGGCGATGCCCGGTGCAGTGTCCGTGTATTTGAACGGTACAGCATGATGGGCGGCAACCGCCTGAGTCTGACACTGACCATGTTCCAGAATGCGGACAGTCCGATTCGGCTGTCTGCCATCACCGCAGGAGGCAGTCAAGCGGTGTTTTTCAAGGTGAACACCCTCGGAGAAGAATCTTTTCTGGACGATGTAAAGGACCTGCTGGAAGAAATTTTGGAGGAATAAGATGTTTTACGCTGGAATTGATATGCTGTTCAGCATTCTGTTTCCCATCCTGTTCCTTGTGGTTCTGGGTATGATACTATACACCATCATCGGAAATATCAGCACATGGAATAAAAACAACCATTCGCCGCGGCTGACTGTTCCGGCAACGGTTGTGGCAAAACGAACGGAAGTTTCTCGCCACCATACAGACAATACGATGGCTCATACGTTCACGACCTATTATGTGACCTTTCAGGTAGAGAGCGGCGACCGCATGGAGCTTACCGTAAGTGGTTCGGACTACGGAATGCTTGTGGAGGGCGACATTGGAAAGCTGAGTTTTCAGGGCACCCGCTATCTTGGGTATGAGCGGAACTAAGCGTTCTCCTACATTGTATAGTAAGGAGTACTGTATGAACGATCTGTTTATCCAAGGGCTGACCATCGACTGGAACAGAGTTCGCCCATACAATTATGTTCGTCAGATTCCTGCCATCAGTGGAATCGACACTTTTACATTCCATAAGCCCATTACGTTCTTTGTGGGCGAAAATGGAAGCGGAAAATCTACACTTCTGGAAGCAATCGCTGTTGCTTACGGCTTCAACGCGGAGGGTGGAACGAAAAACTATTCATTTTCCACATACAACTCCCATTCGGAACTATGTGAGGCTATGACGATTTCCAAGGGGTATCGCAGACCAAAGCTCGGGTATTTTCTCCGGGCAGAGAGTTTCTATAATGTAGCCACCAAGGAAATCGACTATTCCGATGACGATCATCCCTCCAAAGGCTATCACCAAAAATCACACGGTGAAAGTTTTCTCGCCATTGCGCAGGACTACATGGGTGCAGATGGAGTCTATATTTTTGACGAGCCGGAAGCTGCTCTATCCCCGCAGAGGCAACTCACGTTGCTGATCAACATTTATCGGTGTGCCCAAGAAGGGGCGCAATTCATTATTGTATCACATTCACCCATTCTCCTCGGAATGCCTGATGCTGAAATTTTTAGCTTCGACAATGGCACGATTCATCCTTGTCAGTATGAAGATACGGACAGCTACGTTATCACCAAAACATTTGTAAATAATCGGCAGCATTTTTTGAACCAGCTTCTGAATGAAGAAACGTAATGCCGGGAAAGGACATTCCATATGAATGATTCTACGTTGAAAGAACTTTGGCAGCAGGTCGCTGAAAAGAAAAGCTGCGAAGCAAAACAGAAAGAGCTGACCGCCCAGAGAGATACGCTTGCTGATCGTCTGAAAAAGCTGGAAAAATCCAAGCTGGCGGAACAGGCTGACGTGGACCGTCTGGAGGGGCACAGCCTTGCCGCATTTTTCTATCAGGTGATCGGAAAGATGGATGAGAAGCTGGACAAGGAACGGCAGGAAGCCTATGCAGCCCGTGTCAAGTACGATGTGGCTCTCCATGACCTTTCTTCCGTTGATGCCGACTTGGAGCAGATTCAAAATAGATTGGCACGGCTGTCCGATTGCGAAAGGCAGTATCAAGCTGCTCTTTCCGAAAAAATCAAAAGCATCAAAGCATCTGCCCATCCTGCCGCACAGCTGGTTGCGGAAAGTGAAAGCCGTATTGCCGCACTGAAAGTCCAAAAACGGGAGCTGCTGGAGGCCATCAACGCCGGAAAGACCGCCCTGCATACGGTCAATGAAGTTCTGGAAACCCTCGACAATGCCGAGGGCTGGAGTACATGGGACGTAATGGGCGGCGGTTTGATGGCTGATCTTGCCAAGTATGAGGAACTGGACGATGCGCAGGAACAAATCGAACAGCTTCAAGTGGAACTGCGACGGTTCAAAACTGAACTTTCCGATGTTGAAATCACCGCCGACCTTCAGGTTACGGTGGACAGCTTTCTAAAATTTGCAGATTTCTTCTTTGACGGCCTCTTTGCAGACTGGGCAGTTCTGGATCACATCAATCAGGCACAGAGCAGAGTGGAGAATACCAAAGGTCAAATCAAGCGAGTCCTTGCACTTCTGAAAAAGATGCGCGAAGATGTTGATACCCAAATCGCTGATGAAAAAGAGAAGCAGGAGCAGCTTGCGGTGGAAACCGAACTGTAGGTTTGGAGTGTCTGTGTATGAAACGAAAATTCCCAAAGATTTTGGATGTCGCTATTCATTCCATAAATCTTATTCTTATCAATTATGCGCTATCGAATATGATGGCTTTTTTTCGGAGCAGCCTCCTTTACATTTTGTTTTTCACCTCTGAAATGTGGGTCTTTGTCCAATACCGAAAAAAAATTGAAGAATTGAGCGACAGTAAAGCTCTTGCAAATCTTCTGCTGATAATCTGTGTTGCTATCGAAATCGGGCTTTTGTATTTCTTTGGGATTGTTTCTGGCGAACTGATTCCATTTAAGATCAAGTGGTGAAATCAAATCTTTGAGTGTACTATTGATTAGGAGACGCTGATATGAAATGTCCTATTTGTGGAGAAGAAATGCTTGCGGGAGGATTGATTTCCGCTGGTATCTCAGTTGGGTGGGTTCCAAAAGACGAGTTTGATAAAAAAGGACTTAGAAGAATTTCCTATCAGGAATGGCACAGTATTGGCAATTCCAGCATTTTATTAGGACAGACAAAGATACCAAACGCTTTTCTATGCAAAAAATGCAATAAAATCATTGGCGTGTTTGATGTTCGCAAAACATTTTCTCATTATGAAGCTGTAACTTTATAGATTAAGGAGATGAATTCTCATGAGTTATGGATGGGCAACTGTTTTCACTTTAGCGGCATGGTTTGCAGGGCTTGTGATTGATGTAAATGTGCGGGTCGGCGACCTCGGTTTACGAACCGTGCTTCCCGTCATCGTGATGGGGTGCTGCGTTATGAAGTACATAAAGGACAATAGCAAATAATCTTATCTCAATACACTTTCCAGCGGGCAACCCCAAAATGGTTGCCCGCTCTTTTTATACCCTAAAAACTAAAGAAGGAGGCTAAAATGCCAAGCAAAACCGAAGAATATCTCGCCCTTGCCCAGCGCACAGCCAACGGCTTGACCCGGTACTGGGAAAGCTGGACGGACTACCTGACCACCGCATCCCGGCTGTACAAGTACCCCTTTGCCGACCAGCTCATGATCTACGCCCAGCGCCCGGATGCCACCGCCTGCGCCGACTTTGACATCTGGAACAACCGGATGAACCGCTATGTGCGCCGGGGCGCCAAGGGCATCGCCCTGCTGGATGAATCCAGCGGATTCCCCCGGCTGCACTACGTCTTTGATGTGTCGGATACCGGGGTGCGCCGCAATTCCCGTGACCCGGAGGTGTGGCAGTACAACGACGACCTGAAGCAGCCGGTTTCGGAAATGTTGAGCAAGACCTACGGCATCAGCGGGGAGCGTATCAGCCAGCAGCTTGCCGATGTTGTTGGGAAACTGGTGGCAGATTACTGGGACAACAACGGCGGCGACATTCGTGCCATCGTTGACGGCTCGCTTTTGATGGATTATGATGAAGCCGGGGTGGAGATGCAGTTCAAGTCTGCCGCCACCATCAGCGTCACCTACACGCTGCTGGAACGCTGCGGGTTTGAGCCTGCCGGGTGGTTCGACAAGGACGATTTTCAGGCGATCTACAATTTTTCCACCCCGGATGCTGTCTTTGCCCTTGGTGGAGCCGTCAGCGACATGAGCCGTGAGGTGCTGCGGAACATCGAGCGCACCGTGAAAACCACCATTCGCCGCCGCAATGCAGAAAGGAGTCAATATGAATACGAACAGCAGGAACGTGACCTACTCGACCGTCGGGGACTACCAGCTCCCGAACCTGATCCTGAACCAGCCCCGGAAGCCGCTGGGCAAGTACGGCAGGCTGCGCCGGACCTACCTGAAACAGCATCGCCCGGTGCTGTACCACACGATGCTGATGAACGGGAGCCTGTATCCGCACCTGATGGAGGTGGAGCAGACGGCAGAGAGCCGGATGCAGCAGACCATGGAGCAGCTTCTGAAGCAGGACCCAGCCCCGGACAAAGCGCAGAATCAACTGATGTGGGTGCAGCACATGAACAGCCTGAAAGCACAGGCAGAGGAACTGGTGCTGACGGAGCTGATCTACAGCTAAGTTTTCTGGATGCGAACATCCCCACCGAAGCCCAGCAAATTGAAAAAATCGACCAAGCGGAGAGCGAAAAAACGCCCTCCGCTTTTGTTTTGTCGCAGGCTGAAATCGAGAACGAACTGCGTAAGCATGGTTCTGGGTTTGCAGGTGGCAAGCAACGCATTATGGCACTGTACCAGACCCAGCCTGACCGAAAACTCCGTGCCAAGGCGTTGGCAAAGGAGTACGGCATCGGTGGGCACTCCCACGATTTTCTGGACGGAAGCCGGGGTTTTGTGAACCACGACTGGAAGGGTCTGGAATTTGACCATTACCCTGACCACCAGAAAATCACCCTGAAATGGGCGCAGGTGGAAAAGTATATCGACCTGATGATCCAGTCCGACCGCTACCTGACCGACAAGGAGAAGGAACAGCGTACTGCCAGACAGGAAGCTGAGTGTCAGCTTCCGATGCTGGATGGCACTGTTGCCGCAGAGTACACTGCTCTGAAAAAACAGTATCCCAACACCCTCGTGGGCTTTGAACTGAACGGTAACTATCTGTTCTATGACAAAGATGCCGTTGCTGTGGAGCGGATTCTGCGCACCAATCTTCTGTCACAGGAAAATGTGCTTGGCAAAGTCAAAGTAACTGGTTTTCCGAGTGAGCAGTGGGCAGCAGAATCTAAAAAGCTGTGGGCAGCGGGCAACAACGTCTATCTGGCTGGCTTGAACGAAAATGGCTCCCACCACCAGACAAAATATCTCCGGGAAGCGGATTATCTGCCAATCGGCAGCATCATCAAGCTGGATGGCCGGGATTTTCGGGTGGAACACGTTAATTTTACGTTCAAATCCGTCAGCTTGCAGGACATGGAGCTGACGAAAAACAGACTGCCCATTTTCCGCAATGAGCATCTTCCGCACATCAGGGAACTGTACGAAGAACAGCAGGCCGCAGCCATTGATCTGGTTCCCGAAAAAGAGGTCAGCTATAAGATCGGGGACGAAGTTGTAGTAGACCTTCCCACCAGAACGATTGAAGGAACAGTAGGCTATATCGGTGATACCGATGTGCGCATCGACACCAGCGCACACGGGCAGTCGTGGGATAACGAAGTTATCAACAAACGACAATTCGAGGACGGTCTGCGGCAGGTTGAAGCGCAACTTTCCGATGAGGAACTGGACGAGCTGCCTATCTCTGCCGTGATGGACGGAAAAGTGCAGACCTTCCCGGATGCCACTGCCTTGGATGAAGCCCTGAATGCCGAACCTGCGCCGGAGCCTGCCGGAAACTTCCGCATCACGGACGACCATCTGGGCGAGGGCGGCGCAAAGCAGAAATATGCCCGGAATATCGAAGCCATCCGCACTTTGTTCAAGCTGGAACAGGAGCACCGGGGTGCCACCGCCGAGGAGCAGCAGGTGCTTTCCCAGTATGTAGGCTGGGGCGGTCTGTCAGATGCCTTTGACCCCAGCAAGGACAACTGGGCAAAGGAATATGCGGAACTGAAAAATCTGCTTTCCGAGGACGAGTACACTGCCGCCCGTTCCAGCACTCTGAATGCCCACTATACCTCCCCGGTGGTGATTCGCTCAATTTATGAGGCAGTCGAAAAGATGGGCTTTAAGTCCGGCAACATCTTGGAGCCGTCCATGGGCGTCGGCAACTTTTTCGGGATGCTGCCGGACACCATGGCAGATAGCCGACTGTACGGTGTGGAACTGGACAGCATCACCGGGCGTATTGCGAAAAAACTGTACCCACAGGCAGACATTACTGTTGCCGGATTTGAAACCACCGACCG
Source organism: Faecalibacterium longum CLA-AA-H243 (assembly GCF_020687245.1). Lineage (GTDB taxonomy): Bacteria > Bacillota > Clostridia > Oscillospirales > Ruminococcaceae > Faecalibacterium > Faecalibacterium longum. The sequence continues at coordinate 6,457 of NZ_JAJEQG010000014.1, forward strand.
CCAGGATTTCTATGATTTGGCAATCGGCAATGTGCCTTTCGGTCAGTATAAGGTCAACGACAAGGCGTATAACAAATTGGGTTTCAACATCCACAATTATTTCTTTGCAAAAGCCATCGACCAAGTGCGTCCGGGCGGTGTTATAGCTTTTGTCACCAGCCGCTACACCATGGACAGCAAGGACAGCACCGCCCGCAAGCACATGGCAGAGTGTGCCGACTTGCTGGGCGCGATCCGTCTGCCGAATAATGCGTTCAAGGCGAATGCTGGCACCGAAGTGGTTTTGGATATTATCTTCCTGCAAAAGCGTGACCGCCCCATCGACCATGAGCCGGACTGGGTGCAGCTTGGCAAGACCGAGGATGGCTTTGCTATCAACCAGTATTTTGTGGACCACCCGGAGATGGTGCTGGGCGAGCTGACCACCGAAAGCACCCCATACGGACACGATCTGACCGTTGCGCCCATTGAGGGCGCAGTGCTGGCCGACCAGCTTGCCGAAGCGGTACAGCATATTGAGGGCCAGTATGTTGAAGTCGAGGTGGAAACACCAGATGTTGCGGATGCAGAAGTCGAGCGCAAGACGCTCCCCGCTGACCCGGATGTAAAGAATTTCTCCTATGCCGTGGTGGACGGTGAGGTGTACTACCGAGAAAATTCGATTATGACGCAGGTGGAGTTGTCCGATAATGCCAAAGCCCGTGTCACCGGCATGGTGGAACTGCGGCAGATCGTCAACCAGCTGATTCAGGAGCAGCTGGACGATTACCCGGATGAGGACATTAAGGCAACCCAAGCAAAGCTGAACACAGCTTATGACGCTTTTACCGCAAAATACGGTCTGCTCAACGACCGCAAAAATGGGCGTTTGTTTGAGGATGATTCTTCCTACTATCTGCTCTGCTCTTTGGAAAATCTCGATGAGAATAAACAGCTCAAAAGCAAGGCGGATATGTTCACCAAGCGAACGATTCGCCCAGAGCACACGATCACCAGCGTGGACACCCCCAGCGAAGCACTGGCAGTATCCATTGGAGAACATGGCCGTGTTGATCTGCCCTATATGGCGGAACTTCTCGGCTCTCCCGGCGATTATGAGCGTATTACCACAGAGCTGCAAGGCGTGATTTTCAAAGACCCTTCTGCGGATGCAGATGAGCCGGAAGCAGGCTGGCAGACTGCGGACGAGTATCTTTCCGGCAATGTGCGGAATAAACTGCGCATGGCTCAGCTTGCCGCTGAAAGCCACCCGGAGTTCAAGATCAATGTGGAGGCTTTGACCAAAGCGCAGCCGAAGGACCTTGAAGCATCAGAAATCGACATCCGACTGGGTGCCACATGGCTGAATCCCGCCATTGTGCAGCAGTTTATGATGGAGACTTTTCAGCCGCCCTACCGCATCCGCTATAACAACCTGATCCAAGTCCGCTACTCTCCATTTACGTCCGAATGGCGCATCGGCAACAAATCTGCCGCCGGAATGTATGATATCATGTCCACCGAAACCTACGGCACCCACCGGGCCAACGCCTACAAGATTTTGGAGGACACCTTGAATTTGCGGGACTGCCGCATTTATGATACCATTGAGGAGGATGGTAAAGAGCGGCGTGTCCTGAACCAGAAGGAGACGATGCTTGCCCAGCAGAAGCAGCAGGCCATCAAGGATACCTTTGCAGGCTGGGTTTGGCAAGACCCGCAGCGGCGGAATCTGCTGGTGAAGCAGTATAACGAGTTGTTCAATAGTACCCGGCCCCGCGAGTATGACGGAAGCCATATCCATTTTGTCGGTATGAATCCGGAGATCAATCTGCGGGAACATCAGCGCAATGCAGTTGCTCATGTGCTTTATGGTGGGAACACCCTGCTCGCCCACGAGGTGGGTGCCGGCAAAAGTTTTGAGATGGCAGCTTCGGCAATGGAATCTAAGCGTTTGGGCCTGTGTCAGAAAAGCCTGTTCGTGGTACCCAACCATCTGACCGAGCAGTGGGCCAGCGAGTTCCTGCGGCTATACCCCAATGCAAAGCTGCTCGTTACCAGCAAGAAAGACTTTGAACCCGCCAATCGAAAGCGTTTTTGCGCCCGCATCGCAACCGGCGACTACGATGCCGTCATTATCGGCCACTCGCAGTTTGAGAAAATCCCTCTTTCTGCGGAACGGCAGGCACGGATCATCGAAGATCAGATCGAGGAAATCGAAAAAGCCATTGCAGAGGCCAAGGAACAGTCCGGTGAGCATTTTACCGTGAAACAGATGGAAAAGACACGGAAAACATTGGAGGTGAAACTGAAAAAGCTACAGTCCACCGATCGCAAGGATGATGTGGTCACATTTGAACAATTAGGCGTAGATAGGTTATTTGTGGACGAGAGCCAGAACTACAAGAACCTATATCTTTACACCAAGATGCGCAATGTTGCTGGCCTTTCTACCTCCGAAGCACAGAAGTCCAGCGATATGTTCGGCAAGTGTCGTTATCTGGATGAAGTGACTGGCGGGCGCGGCGTGATTTTCGCAACGGGAACGCCCATCAGCAACTCCATGACGGAAATGTACACCCTGATGCGCTATTTGCAGTACAGCACTCTCCAGCAGAAACAACTGACCCACTTTGATGCATGGGCTTCTACGTTTGGCGAGACCACCACGGCCATTGAGCTTGCGCCGGAAGGAACCGGCTACCGTGCGCGCACACGTTTTGCCAAGTTCTTTAACCTGCCGGAGCTGATGAATATGTTCAAGGAGGCAGCGGACATCAAGACTTCCGACCAGTTGCATCTGCCTGTTCCGGAAGCCAAGTTTGAAACTGTCGTGGTCAAACCCTCGGAAATCCAGCAGGACATGGTGAAATCCCTGAGCGAACGTGCTGCTGAGGTGCATAGCGGTGCGGTTGACCCCTCGGTGGACAATATGCTGAAGATCACCTCGGACGGACGTAAAATCGGCCTTGACCAGCGGCTGATGAATCCGCTCACCCCGGATGACCCGGACAGCAAGCTGAATGCCTGCGTCGACAATGTTCTGCGTATCTGGAACGAAACCAAAGAGGATAATCTGACGCAGCTGATTTTCTGCGATATGTCCACGCCCAAGGGAGACGGCTCGTTCAATGTCTACGATGATATTCGCACAAAGCTGCTTGCCGCCGGGGTGCCGGAATCGGAGGTCGAGTTCATCCACAACGCTGATACTGAAGGTAAGAAAGCGGATTTGTTCTCCAAAGTCCGCAGCGGCAAGGTGCGTGTCCTGCTGGGCAGCACTGCAAAGATGGGCGCAGGCACCAATGTCCAGACCCTGCTGGTGGCCGTGCATCATCTGGATGTAGGCTGGCGACCGTCCGATATGACCCAACGCAACGGCCGAATCATCCGTCAGGGCAACAAAAACAAACAAGTTTACGTCTATAATTACGTCACGGAGGGGACATTCGACGCCTACCTCTGGCAAACGCTGGAAAACAAGCAGAAGTTTATTTCGCAGATCATGACGAGCAAATCTCCGATGCGCTCCTGTGATGATGTGGATGAGCAGGCTCTTTCGTATGCCGAGGTCAAGGCCCTATGCGCAGGCGACCCGCGCATCCGGGAAAAGATGGATCTGGATGTGCAGGTAGCAAAGCTCAAGGTGCTGCGCTCGGATTACCAGAACCAGAAATATCGTCTGGAAGATAAGCTGCTCAAGCATTACCCGGAGGAAATTCAGAAAGCGAAGAACCGTATTGCGGCTCTGAAAAACGATGCCCAAATCGCAGACGCACACCCGCAGGATAAGGAGAACTTCTGCGGCATGACGATCAAGGGCATGGTGTTCGATGAGAAAAAAGCAGCTGGTGAGCGGCTGATGCTCGCCTGCAAGGAGATGCCGAATGCGGATATGATGCTGCTGGGCACCTATCGCGGCTTTGAGCTTAACATTCGCTTTGACAGTTTCAAGAATGAGCATCAAATCGTTCTCCGCGGCGAGCTGAGTTATCCGGTACCGCTGGGCGATGACCCTCGCGGCAACATCGTCCGTCTGGACAATGCCATCGGCAATTTTGCCGACCGCATTGCCGATGCTGAGGCCGCACTGGATTCTCTGGAACAGCAGAAGCAGGCCGCAGAGGTTGAAATCGCCAAGCCGTTTGCGCAGGAGGAAGAACTGCAAACCAAGTCTGCCCGCCTTGCAGAATTGGATGCGCTGTTGAACATGGAGCATCAGTCCAGCCGGACAGAACCCGAAGCGGAAGAAAAGCCGGATGCCCGCCCCTCTGTGCTGGCTGCGTTGGAAGAAAAGGCTGATAAAGTGGAGCCTGTCCGACCATTCAAATCTTACTTGGATAAGGATGGTGATGCCCGGTGACGGAGCACCGTGACCAGCAGATCCATTTTCGTGTCAGCAAAGTCGAACTGGAACGCATTCGTCAGAAGATGGAAAGTTGCGGTATTTTGAGCATTGGCTCTTATCTGCGAAAAATGGCTCTGGATGGTTACTGCCTGAATCTTGATTTACCACAGCTGCGTCGGATGGCGTACCTTCTTCAGAATTGCAGCAACAACCTGAATCAGGTGGCGAAACGGGCCAATGAAAGCGGGCAGCTCTATGCCGCCGATTTAGAGGACTTGCGTAGTCGGTTGGATGAGCTGATAGCTATTGGCAAGCAACTTCTCGACAAACTCACCGAACTCTAAAAAATTTCCCGCAGTAGGAGGCTGCGGGCTTACATAACGGTTGACATCCTTGCAAGGCAGGGACCGATACCTTTATAATAGGGGCGAAAGGAAAGGTTGGTGTTTGATATGAGGATTCTGTTCAAGATGGTGCTTGCCCCGATCTCTCTGTTTGTAGCTTTTCTGGCTCTGATGGCAAAGTGGCTGCTTACCTTGTCCAGCTATATTGTTGCGCCATTGATGCTGTATATTTTCGGCTGCGGCATCTACACCGTCTACCGCCAGACTTGGGATCAGTTTTTGATTCTGCTGGTTGCTGAATTTTTGTGCTTTGTCCTTTTTGTCGGCGCAACTGCAATGGTGGAGGGCGTTGAACGATTCAGCGGTTGGTTCCGGGACGTGATTTGATTTTGAATCTTTTGTCGCCTTCGGGCGGCTTTTTCATTTGGGGGGTGATCTGCTCTGGCTGCTACTCGTCTGATTGCACTGCATCAGCACAAAGGGAAATCTATCGCCGCCTGCCTAAAAGACCGCACTGACTATGCACAGAACCCCGACAAGACTGAAAAGGGCGAGCTTGTCAGTAGTTATCAATGCAGCCCGCTTACCGTGGATGAGGAGTTCATGCTCACAAAGAAGCTATACGAGCAGGCCACCGGGCGCAGCCAAAAAAGCAATGTCATCGCCTATCAGATACGGCAATCCTTCCGGCCCGGTGAAATCACGGCAGAGGAAGCCAACCGCATCGGCTACGAACTGGCCTCCCGATTTCTGAAAGGCAAACACGCCTTTATTGTTGCCACTCATACTGACCGGGAACACATCCACAACCATATCATCTACAATTCCACTGCACTGGACGGCACCCGGAAATTTCGGGATTTTTTCTTTTCCGGTCTGGCAGTGCAGCGATTGAGCGATCTGATCTGTCTGGAACATCAGCTTTCCGTAATCGAAAAGAAGCCTTACCGGGAGCGGCAGAAGCGCATCACTTACCCGCCAAGGGAAAGCAACCGCGACCGGCTGTGCGGTATCATCGATGAAATTTTGCAGCAGGAACCCACCGACTACGAAGAATTTTTGCAAAAGCTGGAACAGCAGGGCTATGAAATCAAACGCGGCAAATACACTTCCGTCAAGGGCGCACGGCAGAAGCGCTTTATCCGTTTCAAGACACTGGGTGCTGGGTACAGTGAGGAAGAAATCAAGGCGGTGTTGGCTGGTAGGGCAAAGCATCATCCCCATCAGAAACAGCCACCAAAGGAACAGACATTTCAGTTGCTGGTGGACATTCAAGCGAAACTTGCCGAGGGCAAGGGCGGTGGATACGAGCGTTGGGCGAAGAAGCACAACCTGAAAGAGATGTCCAAAACGCTGATTTTTCTGCAACAGCAGAAAATCAGCAGCGCAGACGAGCTAAAGGAATGTGCGGATGCTGCACTTTCTCGCTATCACGAACTGGGCGATTCCATCAAAACCTCTGAGAAGCGGCTGGCAGAAATCGCAGTGCTGAAAGCACACATCATCAACTATGCCAAGACTCGACCTGTGTATGATGCCTACCGTAAAGCTGGGTACAGCAAAAAGTTTTTGGAAGAGCACTGCACAGAAATCACGCTGCACAAGGCGGCGAAAGCGGCGTTTGATGAATCCAATTTGAAAACGCTCCCCAAGATTAAGGAGTTGGATGCGGAATATTCCAAACTGCTGACAGAAAAGAAAGCACGCTACCCGGACTACCGCAAGGCGCGCGATGAGATGCAGGAGCTTCTTCAAGCGCAGAAAAATATCGAGCTTTTCTTTGATGAGGAAAAGGATCCAAAGCAAACCGAACATTCCAGATAAACAATACGACCCTGAGAACTTTGCCGCTTATCCGGCAAGGTTCTCGGGGCCTTTTTTGCTTATTACTCAGTCTATACTCAGAGCAGCATTTCCGGCGCTTTCAATTTGTTTGGCAATCATGTTTTCCAGTTCCTGCGTGATCGTTGCACAATTTGCAACTCGGTAATTCCAGAAATAAGAAACACCTTCGCACTCTTCCACGGACAAATCACTGTTGACCAAAAGCAGTCGGTCGGAGGTTACTTTCAGCTTTTCGCATAGAGAAGCGTATTTTCCATAATCAATACTTCGGCTGGACGATTTGGCTTCCACCCAGAAGAATTTTCCGTTGATGGAAAACGCAACATCCAGTTCATGCGTGCTCCCTGCGGATGCCGCTTCTGAAAGAATCACATTGGAGCAAAGCGAAACTTCTGCACCCTGCTCCTCCTGATAGCGATTCAAAATCTGCTGAACCTGATGCTCCACAAAAAGTTCCAGCCACTTCCCGCTCAGGAAATGCCGGACAGTCTCATTTTGCGCAAGCTCATAGACGATATTCTGCGGATAGATCACAATGGATGCAAAAAGTCCCATTTTATCCCACGTCTGAGCGATTTCCGAAAGTGTGGCAAACGAATTCTTGGAAGTACCCTTTGGGATACGGAACGAAAAAGAGCCGTCACTCTGCATATGTGTCCGAATAAACTGCAAGAAATCCACCACTACCGGGTCGCAAAGAGCTTCGCCTGTTTTCCATGCCATCCGCTGAACGGCAATCGGCGGAAGTTTTTTCGGTACGACCTGCTGAACGATTTTATACCCACAGCGTTCCAGATGTTCCAATGCGGTCAAAGGCTTCGGAGGGATTTTTTCTTTAACTTCGGACTTTTCTGCACCGGATGTATTCTCAGTCAGATAGTTAAACTTCCATCCGTATTCCCAAGCAGGCGAACGGGTCAACACACCAACTGCATGAAATCCGCTGTCCGGTTCCTCCATCGGAAATGTGATTTTGTTCTTTTGGATATTGATTTGGAGCGTTTTATTTTTCAGCGCTTTCTGATAAACGTCAAGAAGGAATTCCTTTCCCTTATATGTCAGCTCACTGGAATTGTTTGCAGAAAGACCAGCATTTTTTGCCAAAGAGAGAAGCAGACAGGTCACTTTGGGCAGCTCAAGGATATGCTCCATCTGCGCAGCGTCCGGAATCACTTCCGCATTTGCGTTATCGGGCTGCGGCAATTCGTCTGCCGGAGTCTCCTTTGCTGGTGCAGAAACTTCGGGTGTCATTGTTGAAGCAGCCTCAGATTTTCCAGACTTGGGCAAAGGTTTCGGCTCCGTATAGACCTCATCAATAAATAATTCATAGGAATCAATGCACGAAAGTTTTCCTGCCGCTGCAAGTCCCACATAAATCGCAGCCGCCCGTGAGGAATCGCCATAATACTTTTTAGAATCCGCGGCGGCAGCAATATCAGAAAAGGCATTATATCGGCTCAGCTTCGCTGCCTTTTCCGGGAACTGCTTCAATGCACGGCAGTAGAGCCATTCAAAAAACGAATCCATGTACGGCTCTGTCGGATACTCGTTTCCTTCCAGCGAGTAACGAAGCAGCTCTCCACTGGTTCTCAGCCGGGTGTCTTTATGAACCTTGGGCGGTTCGCAGGTCAAAAGGTCAGCAAATGGCCCGCCATGTTCAAATACTTTGGCAGCCTCAAAAACCGTGCTGATGGGTACATCCTGCGCAACAGAATCCAGATGCAGCAAAAGCCGCAAAGAAGAAACAGCTTCACCCTCCGGCTGAACGGATGCAGAGCTGATTTCCAGAATCGAAACATCCGGGTCTGTTATATGGACGGCATCATGGACGGCACGGATATTCTGCCGCTTGCTGCCTTTTATCCATGTGAATGTCACCGGCTGTTCTCTGCAATAGGGATAGCCGGATATGGGAAAACAAATGGTTCGTGTTGCCATGAACACCTCCAACTTTTTAGGACAAACAAGTTTATGTAAATCAAGTATAGCACAATCCCGGATGTGCTGCATAGCACTATTTTCTGCTTCCGGGAATCCATCTGTGCAAAAAGTGCCGATACCACAGGCATCGGCACTCAGATTAAAAAGCATTTTGCAAAAATGTGCAGCCTGCATCCACCGGATGCAGAACACAAGGGGTTTGGGCACGGCCCAACAAGCATTTTGAATTTGATTTTTAGAAATCAGATTCAAAAATTGCAAGTTGGTACCAGCTTGCACTGCTTGCAGAAGCTTTGAAGAAAAAGAGTATCAGACGGGAGTATAGATATAAATGTTGCGTCCCATCTCTCCCGTTTCAACATCGAAGCTTCCCGATGCCACTAGTTTTCCGTTATGAGTTATCTCAACATAAATATCCCAAAGGCCAGCAGACTCCCAATATGCTTTCGGCGATTGACGAATCTCTACATTAAGGTCATCCGGAACACCCAAATCTTTTGCAATGATTCGCAGCTGCTGATCTGTAAAGCTATCTCCTTGGGATATTTTATCTGTAGGGTCGTCCCATTCGCAGATGTAGGCACATCCGGCATCAATTATTCCATCTGCATCATTCCATGTCCCATCCTGAAAATTTTCATAGAACATTGCATAGTGCTCAATACCATCCTGATTGTTCGGCTCACCAGAATGCCAATTTGTATAAGCGGTGCTGGTTCCATTGACCCATTTCCAGTTTCCTTCAGAGCTTTTATCGCTGTAACCAAAGTAGGCATTCTCGTACCCTTTTGCTTTCATTGCACTGTAGAGAAGAAAATTTTCCGTTGACGATTCAATGACCGCCAGATGACCGCCTTTCCACTCGCAGCGTCTCTCTGCTTGCTGCCATGTGATTGGGCCGGACTCCCACTCCGATTCGGGCAATGTATAGAACTCATAGAGGTGTCCTGTGTAACCTTCGACCTGTGTTTCCTCGGCCACATCGGATGCTTCCCATTCGCAAATGTATCCGCTTTGCTCATAAACATTACTATTCGCAAGGTCGTTCCATTTTTCCGGCCACATGGCAACACAGCTTTCTCCCGCAACGACATTACTGGAATTATTAGGTTCACCGTCGCCCCAGTTCTCATATTCCCATGGTTCGCCTGTCACCCAACACCATTGCCCCTCCGTGTTTTTATAGCCGCCGATCCAGAGTTTGTGGTTTCCAGCATTATAGAGATTCAACTTCTGTTGTTCTTCTTCTGAAGTAATTGTTGCAAGGTGTCCGCCTTTGGCTTCACAGGCCGCTTTTGCTTCTTCCCATGTAAGCGCATCATAGAAAATTCTGTACTGGTGCTCGCCACTTGGTTCAAATGGCAAATCATCCCCAGTTTGACCTTTGGCTTTCTCATTACTCAGTTTGATTGCCTTTTCCACCGCCAAACGCGCGTTTAACAACGGATATTGTTCCTTAACACTTCCATAACTTCCTGTTGCAGTGCTTATTATAATATCCTTCACTTCTTTGGCGGTAAAGGTAGGATCAATGCCAAAAATCATTGCAGCAACACCAGCAACGTGAGGGCACGCCATGGAAGTACCAACAAGGCCATCATAGCCATTTCCATAAGGAACTGTGCTATAGATGGACGCATCAGGTATTCCGTCAATAGTCTTCTCTCCTCCTGGCGCAAGCACATCCACTCTGCTTCCCCGGTTGCTGTAAGCTGTTACTTCATAACCGGTATGCTTACATTTTCCCCAAGATGAATGCTTTCCTGTATTCTGTGCCGCACCAACAACAATAATCATATCCTCGATTTCCGGATCTGTAATACCGCTAATCATATCCCACTGTGCGTTTACACTGTGAGTTTTACAATTTTCTTTAGAAATCCTTCCAGCATATCGTTTGAACTTTTCATCCCAATATTTTTTCGTTTCATCGTCCGTACTATCGAACTCACCATTCATATATTTCAAATAGTCACTATACAAAATATATGGAAGATTGAAATCATCATCTGCATCTTTTGAAAAAAACAGATCATGGTTGTTATCATTATTTGCGCATTTGCAAATGATAAATTCCATCTTTGAAAGTTCTCGGACATATTTCAAAAATGATGCAAATTCTTCATTAAATTTATTTATAACATTAATAGCATCATCATTATTGTTGCTTGCGTTGCACCTTACTTCTACTCCAAATGCACTTTGTGATATATTGATTACCTGACATTGTTTTTCAACAACAAGATATAACATTGCAATTTTCATGCAATACAGATTACTTCCATCTCCAAAGGTTGGTTTTTTCTTATCAATGGTACGATATAATGGTGAGTCAGACCAATCCACTCCGTATAGTTTTGCATTTGGAGCCACACCGCAAATACCTTTTCCATTATCAAAATCCGCACCAATAATTCCGGAAACATGCGTTGCATGCCCTTTGCCTGACCACTTTCCTTTCCATATACTCAAGCCTTGATTCATCATAGCGGAAGCATTTCCAAGCGGCATTTCTTGAAAGACATCTTTTAGATCCTCATGGTATGGGTAAAAAATGCCGTCTATCACGCCAACATTGACCGGCTGCATTTGATTACGGTATACCCATGCACCCGGCGCATCAATGGCCTTCATGTTCCAGTTGTTTCCAGAATTTCCGCTCCAATCGTCCCATTTTTTATCATTTGGATAATACGCCGAAGAACCCGAAATTGCGTCATTTTCCAGCTCAAATGCATAATTCAGAGAAGAACGTCTCACATAGGGGAGTGCTTTGAGCTGTTCAATCATCTGCTCCAGTTCTCCCTGCGTATGCGCAGCAGGGAGAAGAATCTGGTAATCCGCAGTGACAGGGATTTCACCAACGACCTCACCGCCAATCGTCCGCAGATAGTCTTTCAGTGCAGAAAGACTGTCGGAGCTGTCCAATGTGACCAGAAGCTCGTTGTTAACATATCCAAAACCGCCCTGCATTACAACATTTTCTGCTGCCGGTTCGTGATAAATCAGATCACCCATGTCCGTTTCAGGGATGTCTTTTTCTACATTCACCGCAGAGACTTCTTGAACAGTTTCAGTGGGCTTAGACGACAAATTGCTGAAAATCAAAAAAGCCAAAATCGTTCCCAGAAACAGTACAAGAATGCCAAGCAGAGCAAAGAGCCATGTCAGGTTGTTCTTACGGCGCTTTCTGTGCATATGATTCGCAGTAGATTTCTTCATAATGATATTCCTTTGCTTGAGTTATCGAAATTTGTGATGCAATAAAAAAACTGGAAGAATGCCATAAGTTAAAGCTCTGCGATGCTTCGCAGAAGCTCAGAATTTACAGATAGAATGCAGCGAACAGATCGCCGATTCCATAGAAGAAGTCACCGAGACTGGTAAAGCCCCAGTTGCTGCCACCAGACATTGTGTGGGTATAACCATCGGAGTAAGTATATACACCGTTTTTCTTGGAAACGACAGCACCATGGGACTGCTCAAGCGTTTTGGATTCGCTTTCCCATTTATCGTAGTAGGTGCTACGGAACATACGTCCGAAAGCATAGCAGACCTGAGAAATGATACCGCCGCCCTCAACACAAGACATTTCACTTTCGTTCAGTGCCATATAATTAGCGGGCATCTGAAGTTTGCTGTTTGCCATAAAGCAACACTCCTTTTATTTTGTGCCTTCTTCCAGTTTTTTTATTGCACCCCTTTCTTTCTATAATTTTCCGATCTCAGCCTTTATATCTTGCCAATAGAACCGACGTATTATCGTGCCCTCCGGGAACAGCAAGTGCCGTTTTGACCATCTGTTCCGCCGCCTGTTTCAGATTTCCCGTCACGGCCAAAATTCTGCACATAGTGCTGTCCGGCAGATAGCGGTACAGCCCGTCCGTGCATTGAATGAGCACATCTCCCTTCCGAAGCTGGAACGGCATCCGGTTTCCGCTGATCAATGTCAGCTCCGAAATCCCAAGATAGCTTGTCAGAGCAGCACGCTGCGGATGATGCAGTGCCTCATCCTGTGTTATGCTGCCCTCCAGTGCCATTTGGTCAAGCTGGGCACCAAAATTGTGATCGATGTTCAACTGCTCTAGCGTACCATCTCTATACAGGTAAATATGGCTGTCTCCTATACTGCACCAGAACAGCTTCCCGTTACGGAGAAACACTGTCGTCAGAGTCGTCCCCGCTTCGATTTTCTGGTTGGCCGGGTCCCGGAGATTCTTGACTTCCTCGTTCAGTCGTAGTGCTGCGCGTCCCATCTCCGTAGGAATATCTTCCGCCTGAGCGTGTTCCAGCAGGTATCTCGTTACCCCATGCGCCGCCAAAGCGCTGGCACGTTCGCCCCCGGTAAGCCCGCCCATACCGTCACACACAGCGCAGACTGTGCAGAAATCCCCAAAATCAAAGCATATCGAATCCTGCTGGCTTTTCCGGGTTCCAATCGACGTATAGCTGGCGATCTCCGCCTGACTCGTCTCATAGGCATCGGCACACATCGTTTTTTCTCCTTCGTCTTTTACGGGTATCAGAAGAGTCTGTGTGATATCATCCATCGCTTCGGGAATGGTATTGGCTTCCTCGCCTGCCTTTTTTCGCTTGAACAGGGACATCACGTTTCAATCACCACCTTGAATGTGTACTCGGGCGACACGACACAAAAAATATCGCCATCTTTCAGTGTATACGATTTTTCTTTTTCCATTGGCTTTCCGTCCGCCAGATAGGTGCCATATTTGGACAGGTCCCTGACGATAAATTCCCGCTTGGGCTCGTTGTAAAACACCTCGCAGTGATTCCGGCTGATCTGGTTATCCGCTGGCATCATCACGTCGCTCGTCGCCAAACGCCCGACCTTCACCGTGCGATTCGGCTCGATTATCCACCGCCGTCTGGAAATGTGACCACCCGATTTCCGCATCGTCAGCTCCAGATATGCCAGCCTGCGTTTTTTCGGATGGAAGAATGCGGCCAGGCGCTTCGGCTCTGGCATATTCTGCTCCTCAACCTGACACATCTTCTCCGAGTCGTCGGAAGTCTCGACATGAATTTCCGCCTGCTTCGATGCCTTTGATTTCGGCATCAGTGCCCCCAAATCGATGTCGTAGTCCTCCGGCCGGACGACCTGTTCCAGTGCATCCAGAAAATCAAGCATCCTGCGATAACGGTCGTGGTAGTCGAACGCCAACGCCTTGTCAATCACGTCCGACAGCTGTCGGGAGACAGCGGGACACAGCTCGTGCAACGGGGGATAGGAGGCTCCTTTCGCACGGCTCAGTGCGTCCAGCATCTTGCGCCCTGACACGATAAAGTAGAAAGTTGCGGCCAGTGCGTAAATGTCCGTCCACGGTCCCTGACACGGTTTCTGCGTATACTGCTCGTAAGGGGCGTAGTTCGGCTTCAGGTAAATTTTTCTTTCTTTATTATCGCTCCCCTGACGGAACGAGCGTGCCGCGCCGAAATCGATGAGCTTTATTTCACCGTCCTGTGTGATAAGGATATTTTCCGGGCTGATATCCCCGTGGATCATGCCGAAACGATGGACTTCTGCCAGTGAACTTCCGAGCAGGAACAGCATCTGGAGTGCCATCTTGAGCGTCTGCTTCGGATTATGATTTTTTCGGAACACCCGCAGATTGCAACCCTCAATCAGCTCCATTGCAAAATATGCCGTCCCGTTTTCTTCAAAAAAATCCAGAATGTCAACGACAGAGATATTTTCTCGAAGCTCCTGAAGGGCGCATGCTTCTTCAATGAACTGCTGCTTTCCCTCTTCATACTCAGGCCGGTTTTCTTCATCTGCCAGGATGAGGGCACCATCTGGTGTCCTCCCCTGAAGCAGACCGGACGGGAAGTACTCTTTGATGCAGCAGCGTAGGCCGCTCTGCATATTCTCAGCAAGATACGTAATTCCGAAACCGCCCTGTCCCAAACTCTTGCCCAACAGGTATTTTTCTTTCAGAATGGTGAACGGTGCCAGATAGTCTTTCACTGCAGAAGATTCTTCTGCATGATACCCGCAGTTCCGACACTCCCCATGCTCCATCGCTTCCTGAAAGCAAACGGGACAAAGTTTTTCTTCCAGACCCGCCATCTTTTATCTCACCCCGTCCTAATACTTTCCCGGCTCAGTTTTTGAACTGGAAGATTTCGTTTCCGAGCGTGATATACATACCATTCGCCAGCGTCACTGTATTGCTGCCCAGAATTTTCTCGTCGCCCACGAACGTGCCATTTTTGGAGCCAAGGTCCTGAATGGTGCAGACACCATTGCGGCAGCTAATCTTCGCATGGGCACGGCTGATGATCGGGTTGGAGACGATGATGTTTGCCTGAGAACCCTTGCCGATCACAACCTCTGTGTTATTGTAGATTGCAAAACTCCGGTTCGTGTTCATCTGGATCAAAGAGGCCACGACTGTCATCGAGTTGTCCGTTGCCGGCACGGTTGTGGCATTGCCGTCATCGACCAGATTCGTCTCGGCATCCCGACTCGGATCGTTGCTGTTCCAGTCGTCCACGAACGCTTCCTCGTCTTCATGCACCGCATAGCTAACGATCACGGAAGCCACGGACATGATTGCGGCCAGTACGAGGAGCACAATCAGAATCATAGTCAGTGCAGGGGCAACACGGCTGGTTATCGAAGTGTCCGTCGGATCGATGGAAAATTTACCCGCAAACACAAAGAAGTACACTGCCAGCAACTCGATGATGCCAATCAGGTTCGCCACCAGTGCGCACCAGCTTATCGTGAACACACTAGCAATAGCCGCTGCGACGACCAGCACGAAGAACAGTACCAACAGTGCCACGCAAATTTTAGAGATATCATCCGAGGCATCACTCATGGTTTCAAGATTTACCAGCCTTGCCTTCTGCAAATCGGGACTGACAAGATAGGAAAATACACTCGTACTGCCTTTTTCAACGAATTCATCGATCTTATCGGAGGTAGTGCCCGCACCGAACTGAAAATTCAGCTTTGCTGCTTCTTTCATCTGTTTAAGCTCAGAAGTCATGGTTGCAGGGATATCCTTAAAGGTCCCCTTTTCCGTTTTCATCTGGTATCTCAGCTGATACCCCGGCACAAAAAGTGCCACAAGCAAAATCACCGTTGCAATCCACGAAAGAACCGCTCCAATTTTTTTACCCTTGGGGGCATCCGCAAAGAATGTTGCAAATTTTCTGTTGTCCTCCATAATAATGTCTCCTTTGTTTTACAATATTTTATCCGCCGGAGTAGAGTGTTCCAGCAAGATATCCTTTATTACCTTTTTCCCCGCAGTCTGCGTAGCCTTTTTCCATAATGGGAAAAGACCTTTTTTCTCTCCGACCGCGCTGATAAGGATGCCTGTGATATTGTCCGTCTCTTTTCGTTTCATGCAGAGCTGTGCTGTTTCTTCCAGAGCCTCATGTAACTTTTTTTCCTTGGAAGAATACCTGCAGCTCTTTTTTATTTCAGCCTCTGTCACCTTGCGGCGAAACCCGTCGCAGCAGATCAGAAACGTCCGGTGCGGCAGAACCTCACCGGAAAGATAATCCGGTTTCACATCTTTGCCCGCTCCCACGCACTGAAGCAGGAGGCTTTGTCTCGAATCTTTCCGGGCTTGTTCCGGTGTCAGTTTTCCTTCGGTAAGTTCACGCTGGACGATGGTATGATCTGTCGTAAGTTGCGTGAGGGTATCCGAAATGATATATGTCCGGCAATCTCCGACATGGCAGATGTAATACCGACCTTTCATAAAAAGAACAGCTTCCACTGTCGTTCCGCTGCGGAATCCGGCCTTTTCGGAGTTGTCTTTCAACCGGATATGAAGCGATTGGATAAGATTGTCCCAGTCATCGAACAGCTCCGTCTCCGGTTCTTCCTGTTCATATAGTTCCTCGACACGCTCATCGAACCAGTCCCGGAAGGCTGTCACGACCGCTGCGCTGCTCCGCTCGCCCATTTTCAGTCCACCTACGCCGTCGCAGATCACTGCGAGGACAGCTTCATCGTCCTGAGTCTGACCTCGTTGCACCAGAAGGAGAGAATCCTGATTCGTTTCCTTCTGTATTCCGATATCGGAATAATATGCGGCACAATATTTCATGTTCCTTTTCCTGCTTTCTCAGCGGTATTCGTGTTCGATTTCAAGAAGAACCATTTTCTTCTTTTTGTGCAGCAGAACGCTCCCGACCACGGCCAATAAAACAGCAACCAGCACCAGACAGATACCACACACCACCATGATTTGTCCAACCGTCATTTTCTCCACCTCTTTTACTGCCAGTTGTTCCGTGCCATGCGGTCCAGCTCATCCATCTGCGGGTCATACACGCCAGATGCCTGCTCTGCACGATAGAGTTCAGCAGCCGTTTCGTAATATCCCAGCGTTTTCGTGTAGGATGCTCCGTTCTGCAAATCAAGTTCGCCCTGAACAAAGGCGAGCCATTTATACACCCGGTAGTCCTTGGGGTAATCTTTTTTCAGTGCCTGAAGCATCTCCATCGCTTTGGAGAAATCATGTAGCTGATATTGCAACATTGCGATATTCAGCCGGACTTCCAGCGTGGTGTTTCCGTTTTTCTCCAGCTGCTGATAGGTTCGCAAGGCATCTTTTTGATAGCCGGGATTCCCGGTCGCTTCCGCCTGACGAATATATGCGGACGCCAGCTGTCCGGCCAGCGCGTTGTAATATCCATCGGGGAGCTGTTCAATGCCCTGATTCAGGAGATTGATTTCCTCCGAAAGCATGGAGTCTCCGATATCCTCACAGATCGATGCTGCCAGACGGTACGCGCGTGCAAGCTGGTCGTTGCCGTCCGCCGAGCCGATTGCCTTACGGGCGGCATCCAGCGCATCCGGCAGGTCTCCCTGTTTTCTCAGAAGCTCGCTTTGAACGACCTGATAGGCACCGCTTTGTTCGGCGTCAGGGACAGCTTTCGCCATCTCTGCAAGGACCTCATCCGCGCCAGAATAATCGCCCAGCTGAATCAGGGCGGTCGCCTCACCCTGATAATAGCTCAGGATATCAGGAGAGTATCCTATCGCTTTCTGGTACATCGTCGCAGCCGATTCATAGCTTTCCAGCTCGTAGTAAGCCTCCGCTGCCACGTTGTACAGGTTTGCCACGCTCTGTCTGCTGTAATATTTCAGCTCACGCGACTGCGTCGTTTCCACTGCATCGATGCACTCCTGATACTTTCCCTGCCGATAGAGAAGGACTGCCTGTTCCACATATGCTTCCAACTGGTCATCGTAAATCGCGATAGCCTGCTGCAGGTCCTGCTCCGCCTCATCAAAGCGCATTTCATCGGCGGCCGTCCGGCCTTTCCGCACGAGGGCATCATAAGCGGCGTACCGTTCCACGCCGATTCGCTGTACGCCAAACAGGATAGCCAAAGTTCCTGATACCGCAAGGACAAGAGAGACCGCCGCCACAACTCGCTGAGAATGAACCACCTTTTTATAGCGTCCGTCGATTGCGTGGATATCCTGCAGTGCCCGGAGCATTTCCTGTGCGTCGCAGAAGCGTTCTTCCTGCCTTTTCATCATCGCTCTGGCGATGATGAGCAAAAAGCTACGGCTGAATTTGAGTTTATAGCTCGTGATGGGCCGAACATCCTTCAGCGAATGGCCGGGCTGCTGCCCGGTGATTGCATAGTATAGAGTCGCACCGATGCCATAAACGTCCGTTCTCTTGCTGATAGTGCCATAACCACCCGCATTGGTTGCTTGCGCCGCTGTGACAGAATTGCTCACACCTCTGCCGGACGGATCCTTGTTGGATCTGACATTCTGATAGGCGAACGCATCTTTGTATCCTCGCAGCGGCATGGTTTCTTCAAGCGGAACCGTCTCGATCGTATCGGGCGATGCTCCCGGACGGGTATACTGTTCCGGTGCCGCATAGCCCGGCGTTGCGCCAATTGCCAGTACGCCTTTTGAAAAAACAAGCGATGTGTTAAAATCGATGACGCAGATATCGCCGGCGGGTGTTATCATGATATTGCTGGGCTTGATATCACAGTGCAGGATCGGAGGTACCTGCGAGTGAAGATAGGCAATCACCTCACAGAGCTGACAGGCCCACCGGTACGCAAGCTTCTGGCTGACCGGACCGTGTGTTTTGACGTAGTTTTGCATGTTCTCGCCCGGTATCATGTCCATGATGGTATAGACATAGCCGCTCGGGCTTTCGATCACGTCATAGATGCGCGGAAGATACTTGTGCTTCAGCGTCTTGAGGATGTTGGCCTCCGCGCGCTCATCCATCCGTCCCTTGAACTTCTGTTTCACACGCTTGATAACGACGTCAACATCCAAACTGTCTTTGTGCGCACGGTAAAGCGTACCCATTCCGCCCTCGCCAAGAGGCCGGATCGCACTGTAGCCGCTCCCAAGATCCGCCGCCCATTGGCTGGTTTCGTTATAATTCATGCACATCCTCCCACACGACTTTTAAGACGGAAATTCGTCTTTCAGACTATCAAACTCCGATTGAATCTGCGACCAGTCAAAATCATCGCTTTCGCCGCTGTCCTGCGACGGGTCATAGGTAGGCGCCGTCACTGTCCCGGACGATTCGGTTCCCTGTCCGCTTCCCGCGCTGCCGAGGCCTTTTCGGAGAGCCTCCTGAGCCATCGAATTTGCGATGCCGGCCGCTTCGCCGGTGAGTCCGCTTTTTTCCACGACCTTGCTTGCTGCGCTGTCCGCTGCTTTCTCGGCCACCTTTTGGGTGACCGTCTTAGCGTTGTCTTTCGCATCAACCTTGACACTTACAGATGCCGATTGCCCCGATTCATCCTTCAGGAAATCATTAATCTGTACCGTCAGCGTGCAAGTTCCATCCGAGTTCGTTTTGATCTTGGCATCGATGGTGTTGAAATCGACGCCATTTGTTTCCGCATTCTGGAGCAGTTTCTCAATGCCGCTTTCATCGTCTAGTGCCGCATAGTGTGCTCCCAGCAGGGCATAGGGGTCGGCATTCTGCGGGTCTGCCGCAATCCACGCCTCGCCCACGTCTTTTGCAAAGACCGAATTCAAGTCATCCCAAAAGTGTTCCGAAAGCATTTGGAAGGGAACGTTTCCGCCACCGCTTTCAAAGACCAGCTTTGCATCATCCAGAAATCCTGGAAGAAAGTCCGCCTCGTCATCAAACACTTCCTGCGCCTGTTCAAAGACCTTGTTTGCCTCATCGGCTTTTCCCTGTGCTGCATAAGCGGCATACAGGCCCGCATAGGCTTCCTTGTTCGTCGGGTCGTGCTGGATGATATCGATATACTGCAAGATTGCGTTATCGTAATCCAGCGAGGTCAAGTAGTTCGTTCCAAGATTCAAGACCTTGGCTAGCGAAAAGACCTCTGCCGTCTCCGAATCTGAATCGGTGGATAATGTTGCCATCGAGCTTCTCGGACTGCATCCTGCCAGTGCTATTGCAGCCACTGCCACCAGTGCTGCAACGATGATTTTTTTACTCTTCATTGTCTGCTCCTAAAGCCGGACTCCTATCATCTTCGTCCGCCGCTTCTATCAGCTGAAACTTATTTGCACCATCTGCCAGTGCGACAATACTTTTCCCGGACACATAAGTCGGCACATTATAAGGAATACGCACCCCATTGACGAATACCCCGTTCCGGGAATGGTCGGTAACATTAAACCCAAGATCCTTTCCATTATATTGAACCGTACAGTGAATCCGGCTGATTTTTTCGCCTCTTACGATAAGCGACACCTCCGCTGGGTTCCGACCCAGTTCCACCGATCGTCCGGGTATCAGCTCAAAGCTTCTGCCCGCCAAACTTCCGGTCAACCCAGACAGTCTCCCCCGCATACAGGGCGGGGGAGGTTTCGTGTTGGGGTTGTCGTGCACTTCCGTGCGCTTTTGCCTGCTCCGCTCATATGCCTCAGCCAGTCGGTTCGTGTCCCGGATTGCTCGATACATTGCGACGAGATATCCAAGAACCGGAACCAGGATCATCCATACAAAGAAGGTTTCGCTGTCCTGCCGGACCTCCACATCGTATTCCGCCGCATTGTCACAAATGCGGTCCACGATCTCCGCAAGCCACACATATTTGTACACGCCGAATGTCAGGACACTGAACAGCATCATTTTTTCGACGCCCACCGTATGTTTTCCATCCTTTTCGCACAGAATGTTGACATCCTTCGCCCACAAGTCCATGAAATAAAAATGGTAGACCGAAAACGTCACGAAAGACAGCAGCACATACAACAGTAAGCTCCGATCCTGCTTCACCTCATCTGTTCCGCGATCCTGATTCGTTCTTTTTCTGCGTCTCTCAGGCATACTGCATCACTCAGCTCAGCCGGATGATATTGTTGTTATCGCCCAATGCAAGCTCCGTTCCCCGGGTCAGCAGCACCGGAGAATTCGCAGGGAGGCGGCTTCCGTTTACGTAGGTGCCGTTGCTGGAAAAATCGGTAACACGATATTTCTGAACCTGACTGTTGAACATGACCTCACAGTGGCGGCGGCTGATCTTCTGCGCACCCTGAGAAAAAACGATCTTCGCATAGGCAGGGTCTCTGCCCAGAATGACCGGCTGGTTCGGCTCCAGCGGATAGCTCGAGCCCGCATACATACCGGCGACCCCCTCCAGAGCTGCTCCCGCAGCTCTGGAAGCAGCCGGGATATGAGAAGTCGGCTTCTTTCCACCGGTGCTGCCAATCCCCATCAATTTTTTCGGATCTACAGCAATCGTCATTCCGTTGCCGTCAGTGGACGGTTTGATGTCATCCACCATGACCGGGCGGCCCTTCATTTCTTCATAAACAAAAGCAGTTGCCATCATCTTGTACGGTGCAACATACAGGACAGAAAGAATCCCGCCGGTAAGCAGGCTCAGAATATTCCAGCCGAGATAGCTGAGATCAAAGACAAACAGGTCAAATTTACGGCCTTCCGTCATCGCCTTGCAGCGCTCCATGACCTGTTCTGCATTCAGCTGCGGATGGTCCGCTTGCACCAGAGCCATAGGCCAGAACTGATATGAACGATAGGCCGCAACAACGAGAGCTGCAATCATGCCGATCATCACCAGCAGCATTGCCGCCAGATAACTCCGAGAAGCCGCTGCAACAACAGCCGCCAGCAACAGCGTAGCAAACTGGATCAGAACCGGGATCCACATGATCGTCAGCATCCGCACTCCTGTAACAATGGCAAATTGCATAAAGAAATCAAATGCATCAAAGATGCAGGTGACTTTTGGTCGGATTCCATTCTTCCGCAGAGAAAGATAGTACCGGTATCGTGCCACTTCAAACGGCCCGGCAACTGCTCCACCGGCGATAGCACCGACGAGCGTTGCAATCGGAGTAATCAGCACATAGGCAATGATGATTCCCGCCAGACCAAACAGCTTGAACGGTGCCGACACAACCGCCGACACGACCCCAATGCCGCCTGCGATCATCGCACCCAGCAGGACACTTGTGATTGCCGCAATCACCCGATACAGAATCTCCATGCCGACCACTCCGGACAGATTTCCGTTTTCATTCAGAACACGTTTTGCCTTTTCTTTATTTCCAGCCCGATTTATCACAACGATTCCCCCTTATTTCGTTTTACCAGTGGAATTTTTCGCTGCACAAGGGAACAAACATCAGTTTCGTGTCGCCGATGCTGAGCTGGTCCATGGCCTTCAGCTCAATTGGGTTGAGCACAAGCTTATCGTTCACATAGAACAGCTCTTTAGAGCTGCCCGGCTGCGCAAGATACACATTACTACGCGGATCATACACAACAATCGCATGAGAGCTGCGGGAAACCGTGTTGTCGCCAAGGATGCAGACATCCATCTCCGAAGAACGACCCACAAAATTGCGGCCCTGATGCAGACGATAGTCGGTTCCCTTATTCACACCTTCCGTGCAGACGAGCCAACCAACAACTGGTGCCGACTTTTCTGTAGCACCGTCCAACATATCTGCAGTTACAGGGAGCGTGCGGTCATCGTCATCGGGAATTGCAGTGCTCAGAGGTTCAGTCGCTACGCTGGGACCCGGCTGAGACACCGGGACGTCCAAAGGAACCGTCGTCTGATCCGGCCCAACGTTCACACCTTCCATGCCGCAGAAGGGGCAGCTGCTGAACCGGGAAGCATCGTAGTGGTGGCCGTTGGGGCATTTCATCAAATTCATAATAAAGTCCTCCTCAAGTAAAAAGTTTGTTATATTCTCAGCAGACGAATTTCTGCCGTAGAATCAAAAGTTCCCTTTACACCCGAATCTATACGGTGTACAACAATGCACAGGTGAGTTGTTGGGATTATTTTCTGTCGCAGAGTAGCCCACTCTGCGATAATGGCGAAAAAACAACGGTAATTCGTTTGACAATTCGGATTGACGGCTTATTTGACGGAAATAAAATCTGCCAGCTGTTCCATCGTTTCCCGCTTCAGCTCCAACGAAGGATGAACATATCGATTCATTGTGATGGTAACAGATGAGTGTCCTAAAATCTCACTCAGAGTTTTGATGTCGATTTTTGCTTCCACACAGCGTGTGGCAAAAGTGTGCCTTAAAACATGAAAATTCCTTTTTTCCAATCCACAGGCATCCAAAATCTTGTGAAATCTTCGCTGAATGCACCGCGGTTCGATAAACTTCGAAGGAGAACCGCTCAAAAAGAATCCGGTGTGACTCAGGGAATAGCGCTCCAGAAAACCGAACAGCAAATTTGAGATTGGGATATTCCGATTAGCGGAGCTGCTTTTGGGAGATGCAATCTCGATATGTGTTTTTTTGCTCCCAGGTACCCGATTCTGGATACGTTGCATCGTCTGACAGATATAGATATTCCTTTCCGAAATCGAGATCTTTTCCCACGTCAACGCACACAGCTCCCCGATACGTATTCCTGTCAGTAGACAAAGAAGAATCCCCAGATTCAGAGCATCGGGATGTTCCTCTAGATATTGCTGCAAAATCATCTGCTCTGGGAGGCTTAAAATGGGCAACGACTTTTGCGTCTGCTTGACCCTGATATCAAGAACCTTCGAATCTACGAATATACCGAGTGTTCCTGCATAATTCAGAATGCGACGCAGAACAGAGAGCACATCCGAGATTGTCTTGGGAGAAAGACCGGTTTTATCCTTTTTTCCGTGCAGTTCAAGGTGTTTGCAAAGCTTCCTTACCATTTCTTTTGTGATCTTCTCGATTTTTACTGTCTGGAATGATGGCATGAGATAGCATTCGATTAGCGTCCGATAACGAATGTAGGTGGATTCCTTGAAGTTAATGGAAAAGGCGTCAAGCCACTCCATGGAAACAAGTTCAAATGTACTGTTTCTGGTTCTTTCCTCGCTTCCGGATGGTTTACCTTGGAGCTGGAGCGTGTGCTGTAGATCACATCGCACTTCGCGGTAGGAGGAAGCATACAGATAACCATATTTGGGCTTTCCCAGCGCATTTCGCGACTTTATGTAGCGTGCTTCCCAGCGGCCATCCTTCCTTTTATAAATGTTCAATCCTTTTCTTGACACAAAAACCTTCCTTTCGTTGACGGCTTATTTGACGGAGCATACAATCGGATTGTATCGAATTTGTTGAAATTGTCGAGTAAGTACGACATTATTTTCTTTTTTTCAGAATTTCAGATTGCTTTCTCTTGACCATCCGTGTAATCGGCGGTAAAATTCAATTGAATCATCCTGTCGCAGAGTGGGCTACTCTGCGACAGGAAACATAAACCATGAATGTAAAAATTCATGGTTTTTATTTTTTCCATTTTCTTTTAGTCTATCACAGGTAGTTGATTATATCAATTAAAAATAATATATTTAATCATTCGGTTTCAGCTATGCTCTCGACTACAATAGAGTTGAGAAGGATGGTGGTGGCCATGTACGAAGAACAGTTTTCTAAGAGGCTTACTGAGCTGCGCACACAGAAGGGTGTGTCTGCAAGAGACATGAGCCTCTCAATCGGGCAGAATCCCGGCTATATTCGTGCAATCGAAAGTGGTACTGCCTTTCCGACGATGGCAAATTTCTTTTACATCTGCGAATATTTCAACATTACTCCACAAGAATTTTTTAATTTCGGCGAGGAAACCTCCAATGGAATGAATGCACTTGTTGACCAGCTAAAACAGTTCGATGCCGAGCAGATCAATGCACTTACGGCTTTTATAAAAACAATCGTAAAAAAGTAAATTATCAAAGAACTTAATACTTGGTAAACCTACCGAAAGATAGGGCAACAAAGCCAAATGAGTCTAAAATCTCATATACGAGGTCATGGCAGCTGGTTGCTTTTTGAATGGGATAATTTTATCCCTCTACCATGTTAGAACCGTCTGTGAAGATTTCAACTCACAGGCGGTTTTTGTTATTTAAAAGCAAAATGATGGGGCATTCTTCAGCTTATGCGGTGGAGAGATAGCTTTACATAGCAGCATCCGGGATTCACCGTATTAAGCGGAAGAATGCCCGGATGCTGCTTTTTATTCAGGAGGTGTCTGTTATGCGGCAATCTGATTCGGTGAGCGAAGAACTTGACACGGAGAACGTTCAGTGTGCGCTTGATTTTGAGAACACAATGAATGAGCTGGAGACACAGTTATACTATCGCCATCTGCCGCCGAAGGAAGTTGCTCTGCGGGTCATGGAAGCGGCCTGTAAATTCTATGATGCCGACTGGTGCGGTCTAATTCAGGTTGATCTGGATTTGGGGCTGTGGAAGCCGCTCTGGTGGCACAATGAATGCCAAGAAGATAAAACCACTATCCTTACAAATGAGTTTGAATCGTCTGAATTTCTCGACCGCTGGGTAAAGGCAGTGCGCAGAGGAACCCCGATGGTCGTTTCTGATGCAGAAGATGTCAAGGACACCTACCCGGACGAATACCGGTTGTATGAGCGCTTAGGTATTAAGTCCGTCCTTGCGATTCCACTGGAACCACGGCAAATCGCCCTGATTGCCGTGCGCAACCCTCAGCGGTACACCCATCAGACCAGTATGCTTAAACTTCTGGCCTATGTGTTACTGGCGGCATACAACGATAAGCGAATGGCTGACAGTCTGAGCATGGCATTCTCGCCAGAAAATATCAAGAGCAGCCATGATGTCTTCATCAGCTTGTTCGGAGAATTGAAAATCCACACTTCCCACGGTGTCCTGCCGGAGTCTGACCTGAAATCTCCTAAAATCAGCCGTCTGCTGACCTTTATGCTGCTTTCCAATAAGAAAGCCCTTTCATCGTTGGAAATCGTACAGGAAATCTGGCCAGAAGAACTGGAGGATAAGGACGAACCCGGAAAAAAGGTCAAACAGCTCGTTTACCGGCTGCGGCAAGCATTCAGCATTATCTCGGATGAGCAGCTGATTCTCTCCACGCCGTCTGGCTACCAATTCAACCCCGACCTCCATATCACGACCGATTTTCAGCGGTTCGATGAGTTGTGCATTGCAGCCGCAAAAGCCACTTCTGCTATAAATAAGGTGAGATTGCTCGAAAAAGCGGCATCATTGTATCAGGGCAAACTTCTTTCTGCTGCCAATGGCGAACATTGGCTGGTTCACTACGCAAACCGATACCACCTCGCATTTATGAGTACAGTTAATGAACTGCTGAAGCAATTGATGGACTTCCACGCATACGATCTGCTTCATCGGGATGCTGCACTGGCCCTGACCATCGCGCCGGAAAACACAAAAGCCTACTATTGGCTTATTCGCTCGTACCAGAAGCAGCACATGGACGAGATGGCAGCGGGCGAGCTTGCGGCTGCGAAGCAAAAGCTGCCCGAAGATGAATACCAGAAACTACTCAACTCACTCGAATGATAAAATAACGTAGTTGCGTCATGCGACTTTCGTGTGACCTTCATACAACTTCTGTGTGACCTTATTTTTTCTAAAATCGTTCCATGTGACTTTCATAAGACCGTCATGTGACTTCTATAAGACCCTCGTGTGCTATGATAACAAGGCAAGTCAAAGCCTTGTTGTCTGGCCGCGAGGGTTTTATTTTTTTGTCCTTTTTTTAGCCGGATAAACCGCTTTTGACCTGTAACGAAGAAAAATATATCGAAAGCCTGAGATGCATTAAAGGCTGAGGATACTCATATTGCTTTCCATCCGCGGATGGAAAACAGTGTTTGTACCCTTTTCTTTAATGCGTCTCTTTTTTGCGCCCAAAGAAAAGCCAGTGCCCTGTCCAACAGTGAAGTGTCCTCATCCTCCGCATCCAGTGGAAAGGACATTTCATGTTTCTTTTTGCCCTCTTTTCGTGGCTGGAACTGGCCGCAAAGTATCCCTAGAATCTCCAAATTTTCAACTTTTTACGCTTTATCGAAAATTTGGAGGTTTAACATGGGATTTAACAATGGTTTTGAGCATGTACGTCTGGAAAACAAGTGGAAGAAACTGCGTATCCAGTACCGGGAAGCAGGAATGTCAGAGGAAGCAATTCAAGAGATGTACAACTTTGATGTTCAAGTTGTCAACTCCGAACAGCGGTACTATCGACATTCAAAAGACCTCGCCTTTAATGATGCAGACACGGAGGACACCCATAGTAACGACCGCTATGAAGAAGCTATTTTGATGGCCGACACATACAGGGAGACCAAAAGTCGTTTTACATGGATTGGCGAAATTGAAGATGAACGCTTGCTCTCTGCCCTTGAGAAATTGAAAGAGGAGGATTTGAAAATTCTGACCTTATATGCCTATGACGGCTACACTGTTACTGAAATTTCTAAAGTTTTACGCTGCTCTCAGCCTACAATTAGCATCAAAATCAAACGAATCACTAAATTTTTGAAAAACTTTGAATTTGATGCTATGGATTGAGCTTTCTCGTGAGCTAGTAAGTGAGGGGACAATTTCCCAGACGGCTCTCGCCGCTGGTGATATACCCACACTCACGGACCTTGAAAGCTGAATAGTTCAGTCGTCTGGTACTCAGAACAATGATACTTCCGTAATTCGCGGCCCGGTCAGAAAGTAGACGGGGTGGTTGAGATGCCAATGGAGCGGTACAAGCCCGCCGCCAGATGATTCCCCACTCTCAGGGAGCCGAGGGCGAATATGAGAGAACTTTATTCATATTTTCATCGCACTGCCAAATCGGCAGAGCAGTGATTTGCAATCCCAACACGATTCCCCAACGAATAACACGTTGGTTTGCAATAAAGCAGGAGCGGTCGGATGCCGTTTTCGGTCTCCGACAACTCCTGTTACTTTTACTTATCCATATCTATCCGCAAAACAACTACCCGACATAGGAGGACATCTCTATGGTTGAATTGAATCCTACCGTGCGGGAGCAGGAGATTTACGAGGAAATGGAGCTGACCCCGGAAATGGTCAAATCCATCCGAACCCTCTGCGCGACCTGCCTCCGGCACTTCGTGGAAGCTAAGGCTTTCAAAATTACGCTCGTGCCCAGCCCTGACAAGAGCATGGACACCTGCACGGTCTGCCAGACCAACCGTGGGCATGACTATGTTGTTATGCACCGGTAAGTCCGGCACTGCACTTTGTCACCGGGGAGGTGATAACACACCCCATTAAAATGAATGCCACCATAAATTGAACGAAGCCCGCTGCCAAGAAAAAGCAGCGGGCTTTGTACATAACAAAACATGGAGGTAAACATTTGCAGCAAAACTGGAAGTTCCGGCGCGGAGACATTTACTACGTCCAATTCGGAAACACAAGTACCGGCTCGGAACAGCACGGCGACCGCCCTGCGGTCATCATTCAGAATGATGTGGGCAATACCTACGCACCGACCCTCATTGTTGTCCCTCTGACAAGCAATACGGAAAAGAAAGTAACTCAGCCGACACACTGCTTATTGGAAAACGAAGGGCTGTCTATGTCCTCTATGGCTCTGGCAGAACAGATCTTCACCATCGACAAAAGCCGCATTTTGAAATACTTAGGGCATCTCGCCCCGGAAGATATGCAGCGGCTCGATTATGCCTTGAAGAACAGTCTTGCCTTAAACCCACTGGGCAGCATTCGGAAGCTCAAGCCCATCATCCGCTCCACGGCAGCGTATGCGCCGCCGGAAGTAGTGGATGGCAAGCCGCCTGTCTATCCCTACACACCCATTCAATCGTCCTTTGAGGACGCAGGGAGCGTGGAGGAAATGATGCTGTACACCGAGCTGCAATCCGCTGTTCATGCCATGATACAGCGGCTCGAATACAGCTTTACCTTTAATCCCAGCCTGCTCACCATCCCGAAGCGTAAGCAGCAGGTCAGTGAGATTTTAGCAGAAGCCGAAAAATACATCTGGAGAATCCGGGAGGAAATGCAATGCGACTGAGCAACACCAACAACTTTTCCGCATCTTTCAATGTGGCCACTCCTTATCAGATGGTGGTCATTCACAGCAGCAAGCTAATCTACCCGCGCGAGCTTTATCAGCGGGGCATCCAGCGTAAGCGCGTTGAGCTGATTGCAAGAGACTTCAATGAATATACGGCGAACGAACCGAAAATCAGCTTCCGCAATGGCCGGTATTATGTGACGGACGGCCAGCACACCATTGAAGCGCGTATCCTGCGCAACGGTGGCAAAGACCTCCCGATTCTCTGCAAGGTGTATACGGGTCTGACGATGCAGCAGGAAGCCCTGTTCTTCGCAGAGCAGAACGGTCACGCTGCACCGCTGACGGCGGGCATCAAGCTCCGTGCCAAGGTCGTGGGCGAGGATGCTCTTTCCATGGCATTCCTCGCAGCCACCAACCGGGTGGGTCTGGACTTCAACTATGACAGCTTGCAGTTGAGCGACTACCGCATCAGCTGCGTAGGCACTGCACTCAAGCTGTACAACCAGATGGGCGAGAAAATCTACTGCGAGGCTCTGCGGCTGATTGTGGACGCATGGGAGGGCAAACCCGATTCCTTCCGTGCCGCAGTCCTGAAGGGTGTGATGTACTTCGTGGAAGTGTATCACGGTGAGTTCAACGAGGAACGGCTGATCCGTGCCCTGCGCAGCGTCCATCCCATGGAAATCTACCGCACCGGGATGGACAACCCGGCAAAGCTGCCCGGATGGAAGAAATACGTTTTCCCCATCTATGCGGCGTACAACGGCAAATCCCGTAAGGATGCGCTGCCGATGAAGTTCTGACATTTACAGGAATCTCTCCTTAAAGACAATGGGCATCCGCACAACGCAGATGCCCATTGTTACATATTAAGACAACAGCATTTATTCATAATAGGAGTTACAATCTTATGATCGATAAATTTTCACAGGTCGCAGAGAACCTTCCTGCGGCTGACCGTGATGCCGACCGGCAATATCATGTAATCAACGGTTATCCTGTCGTTTTTAGCTTTTCCAAGGAACCCAACCCGGAAGCGTTTGAGCGCATTCGGAACATCCTGCTTGCCACCAGCTATACGAAGAAGGTAGGTTGACATCATGGACGAATGCAGAATCAAACGCTATACTGAGTGCGGTAACGGGCGATATTACAAACCGAGCCATTGCCGGACGTTCTTTGACAACGAAATAAAGCCTATCCCCACTTTTATGATGAAAGTGAGGAATTTACAATGACAAGAAATAACAATCGCGTGTGCTGCTTGTACCGCGTTTCCACCGATAAGCAGGTGGATTTCAACTCCAACCATGAAGCAGACCTGCCCATGCAGCGAAAGGCTTGCCATAAATTCGCTGAATCGAAGGGCTGGGTCATCGTCCATGAAGAACAGGAAGAAGGCGTGTCCGGCCACAAAGTCCGGGCCGCCGCCCGCGACAAGCTCCAGATCATCAAGGACTATGCCCGAAAGGGCAAGTTCGATATCCTGCTGGTATTCATGTTCGACCGTATCGGTCGTATCGCAGATGAAACGCCCTTTGTTGTGGAATGGTTTGTACGGAACGGCATCCGGGTATGGAGTACCCAAGAGGGTGAGCAGCGTTTCGACAACCACACTGACAAACTGCTGAACTACATCCGATTCTGGCAGGCGGACGGAGAAAGCGAAAAGACTTCCGTCCGTACCCGCACCAGTCTGCGCCAGCTTGTAGAAGAAGGTCACTTCAAGGGCGGAAATGCGCCTTATGGCTATGACCTTGTACGGAGTGGGCGTATCAACAAGCGCAAGCATGAACTGTACGAACTGCACATCAACGAGCAGGAAGCTGCCGTAGTGCGGATTGTCTTTGACAAATATGTGTATGAGGGCTACGGCCCGCAGCACATTGCTACCTATCTGAACAATTCTGGCTATCGCGCAAGGTCTGGAAAGTGCTGGCACCCATCCAGTATTCGGGGGATGGTACAAAACCTGACCTACACCGGCGTTCTCCGCTGTGGGGATGCACGGTCAGAATTGATGCCGGATTTGCAGATTGTCCCGCAGGAACAGTTTGAAAACGCACAGCGCATTCGGAATGAACGCTCTGTGCGCTCAACTGCGGAAGCCGAAAATCGTCTTCCTTTGAACATCCATGGGAAGTCGCTGCTTGCCGGCAACGCTTACTGCGGACACTGCGGTGCAAAGCTGGAACTGACCAGCAGCCGTAAATGGCGAAAAATGGCAGATGGATCGTTAGACGATACGCTGCGTATTCGCTATACCTGTTACGGAAAGCTCCGCAAGCAGACCAACTGCACCGGGCAGACGGGATATACCGTCCACATTCTGGATGAGATCATTGATAAAGCTGTCCGCCAGATTTTCTCCAAGATGAGGGGTATCCCCAAAGAGCAGATCGTTACAAAACGCTATGAAAAAGAGAATGCGGAACGCAAGAATCATCTGCAAGACCTTCAGACACAGCGGAACAAGGCAGAAAAAGACCTGTTCGCACTGAAAACCGAGGTTTTAGCTTGCATCAAAGGTGAAAGCGTGTTACCGAGAGAAACCCTTGCCGAAATGATTACAGCGCAGGAAGAGAAACTCACGGAGCTGGAAAACCTTTGCAAAGCGGCCAGTGAAGAACTGGAGAAAACGGCTGAGCTGATGGATAAAGTGTCGCGGCTGTATGATGAACTGATTTCTTATGCTGACCTGTACGACAGTGCAAATTTTGAAGCGAAGAAGATGATCGTCAACCAGCTCATCCGCAGGGTAGACGTATATCGCGGATACCAGATCAACATCTCGTTC
Source organism: Faecalibacterium longum CLA-AA-H243 (assembly GCF_020687245.1). Classification (GTDB taxonomy): domain Bacteria; phylum Bacillota; class Clostridia; order Oscillospirales; family Ruminococcaceae; genus Faecalibacterium; species Faecalibacterium longum. The sequence goes on from NZ_JAJEQG010000014.1 coordinate 38,020, forward strand.
AACTTCGATCTCACTCCTTACATTGAGGGGGAGTGATACGTCCGCCTGCAAAACAGTCGGGCATCGAACAAGCATTTTCAAAAACAACGAAACAGCAAGAATTGGGGGTTGCCGTCCATACGCCTGCAAAATCAGGCATTTGGCTGATTTTCAGTGTGACCTCCAAGAAAGCAAAAAGAAAAGCACCATACTTCCTACGAAGTACAGTGCTTTTTTGGTGGAGAATAGCGGGATCGAACCGCTGACCTCTTGCATGCCATGCAAGCGCTCTCCCAGCTGAGCTAATCCCCCATAAAATCCAAGAAGCGAACCTCTTGGATGGAGTTTTTTGTTGGGAATTTGATTGTCGCAGGACTATCTGACTGGGGGTGTGTTTTGATACCAACCGGGCTCCCAGCTGAGCTAATCCCCCATAGCTGGCGTGTCATTCCTGACGACGCATATTATTATACCAGCCAAAAGGAGAGTTGTCAATAACTTTTTTATTTTTTGTGAGCGACACTGCGGCGGGTGCTGCGCTTGTAGTAGAACAGGTACTGCTGTACGATGCCAGCCTGCTGACCATAGGAAGGAAAAGGGTCGCGGCCGCCGAATTCCTCATCAATGAGTCGCTGTATCCAAACATCAATGGGAGCCATCGCGGTACGGCCATAGCCAAAGAGGCAGACGCAGTTTGCTACCTTTTTGCCGACGCCGTCCAGCTCGAGGAGGCGGGAAAAGAGAGCGTCGTCGGGCAGCGCTGCCAGAGCACCGAGGTCGAGTGTGCCGCTGGAAGCCTGTGCGGCAGCGTTCTGGATGTAACGGGTGCGGTAGCCCAGACCACAGCCCATCAGCTGCGCCCCAGAGAGGCCGCAGAGCTGCTGCGGGGTGGGGAAGAGGAAGACTTCATCGCCTTCGGCACTGAGCGGTTCGCCGCAGCACCGGGCAAGGCGTTCTACGGCGGTGCGGATGGCCGGAATGCTCTTGCGCTGGGAGATAAGAAAGGTGATGAGCATTTCCCATGGGTCCTGATGCAGGATTCGGATGCCCTGCCCAAATTCGAGCGATTTGTCCAGATAGCTGCTCTGTCCCGCCAAGCTGCACCGCAGCGCGGCATAGTTCCGGCCCAAATCAAAGTAGTTGGCCCAGCACTCCCAATCTGAGCCATACCATGCAGCGTCGTATTGCCCAGCGCCCAGCGGAGTCAGATAAAGGAGTGCGCCGCCGGAAAGAAAACGGTAGCGCCCGTCGGCCAGTTTCTGCGGCCGGAAGCACTGGCCGCTTTCGATGATTTTGTCGAGGTCAAAGTCGTCCTGGATGGTGACGAGCTGATGGGTAAGGGAAACGGTATGCATGGAAAACTCCTTTTTGGAAAAATTGTGGCGATGCCCGATTCGAGGTGGAAACTGATTTCTATCCGTACCCTTTGCGGGGAGGGCAACCTTGATGCTGAAAAGACCGGCGTGGTTGTGACAATTTCTATCTGCGCCCTCGGTGAAGAGGACGTCTTGGTTACGCCTTTGAGAACCGCGATATGATTATTATGTTATTCTATCCACACCCCTCAAATAGGAGCGACTTCAAGTCGAAGAATGCACCGGGGAACACAAATTGATTTTAACTAACGTCTTTAAGAGACGGAATTATAGGTCAAAATACTCGGTTCCTTAGAGAGCGCATGGCAACAACTTAATAAGAGTTTACCATATTTTTGTGTCGATTTCTACCTGCGCCCTCCGTGAGGAGGGCGACCAATCAACGCTCGGGTCAGTGCTCAATGTAATACGAATTTCTATCCATGCCCTCCGCGAGGAGGGCGACCGAAGCTTAAAAGGCGCATGACCATTAAAGAGATATTTCTATCCACGCCCTCCGCGAGGAGGGCGACATGTGACCGACTTCGACAAAGCACCAACCAGACTGATTTCTATCCACGCCCTCCGCGAGGAGGGCGACCGGTGTTCGGGACAAGGTGGCGGATCTGGCTGTGATTTCTATCCACGCCCTCCGCGAGGAGGGCGACCTGTAAGAGGAGGAACTACAATGCCTGCTGAACTATTTCTATCCACGCCCTCCGCGAGGAGGGCGACCCGCAAAGACTTATACCGCAGCAGTTCAGGCGAAATTTCTATCCACGCCCTCCGCGAGGAGGGCGACGACACCGGACCAGACGCCCTGCTCAACCTCGGAGAATTTCTATCCACGCCCTCCGCGAGGAGGGCGACGGGTGATGTAGTCAGCGCCCAACACATTGTCGATATTTCTATCCACGCCCTCCGCGAGGAGGGCGACGTAGGTCACGGTATTGTCGTCCACCGCAGCGGTATTTCTATCCACGCCCTCCGCGAGGAGGGCGACATGCCCATATAAGCATCCCGGCTCCGTTTGCGCAATTTCTATCCACGCCCTCCGCGAGGAGGGCGACATACAAGCGTACCGAGCTTGAGCCAAGCATGGATATTTCTATCCACGCCCTCCGCGAGGAGGGCGACTTATGACGATGACCATGTACCAACACAGGACACAATTTCTATCCACGCCCTCCGCGAGGAGGGCGACGGTACACACGCAGCAGCCCTTATGGGAGCGTGAAATTTCTATCCACGCCCTCCGCGAGGAGGGCGACGAAAGAGAGGTAAAACCTTATGAGAGACAATATATTTCTATCCACGCCCTCCGCGAGGAGGGCGACCTCATCGGCGTTCTTCATGCCCCAGAACCACAGATTTCTATCCACGCCCTCCGCGAGGAGGGCGACTGGATGGCCGTGCCGCGCTTTGCGGCCTTGTTCAGATTTCTATCCACGCCCTCCGCGAGGAGGGCGACGTGGCCGGACGACGCGGTCAATTATTGCACCGAATTTCTATCCACGCCCTCCGCGAGGAGGGCGACAGGAGACGCGAGCGGCGTACAACGCGCTCCCGTGATTTCTATCCACGCCCTCCGCGAGGAGGGCGACCAGCAGGCGGCCCCGGTAGTTTCCACGGCAGACAAATTTCTATCCACGCCCTCCGCGAGGAGGGCGACGCGGCAGTAAATGACCTGCTCCAGCGGCACAATATTTCTATCCACGCCCTCCGCGAGGAGGGCGACCCGTTTCGCCACCGAAGTGAGCGAGTAAAGGAGGATTTCTATCCACGCCCTCCGCGAGGAGGGCGACACCAGACCACCTTGACCGCTGAGATGTACCGCAAATTTCTATCCACGCCCTCCGCGAGGAGGGCGACTCGAGCACGACCTTCTCGTGAGAATCGTCCAGAAATTTCTATCCACGCCCTCCGCGAGGAGGGCGACCCTCGCCGCTTGCGCCGCGCTCCACGCTGACGCGATTTCTATCCACGCCCTCCGCGAGGAGGGCGACACCGTGCCGTCGTCAGAGACCACGAGTGTAGAGGATTTCTATCCACGCCCTCCGCGAGGAGGGCGACTCCAGCCCGTTTTTCAAGGGGAAAATTGCTGTCTTAATTTCTATCCACGCCCTCCGCGAGGAGGGCGACGGGAGGGCAAGCTCACTGCCTACACTCGTGGTGAATTTCTATCCACGCCCTCCGCGAGGAGGGCGACTTCGATTCGGTCTATGTGCTGCTCTCCCGGTGCATATTTCTATCCACGCCCTCCGCGAGGAGGGCGACCCCCAGTTGGAACGCGGAAAGCTGCCTGTCACGAATTATTTCTATCCACGCCCTCCGCGAGGAGGACGACGGTCAGCGTGTCGCCGGAAGCTGCGGTGCTGCCCAATTTCTATCCACGCCCTCCGCGAGGAGGGCGACTGCCGCCATGCTAGAGATCACGCTGTTCAGCTTAATTTCTATCCACGCCCTCCGCGAGGAGGGCGACAGTACCTCTATCGCAGCTACCACACGCTTGGGGGATTTCTATCCACGCCCTCCGCGAGGAGGGCGACAGTACCTCTATCGCAGCTACCACACGCTTGGGGGATTTCTATCCACGCCCTCCGCGAGGAGGGCGACGCCTCGCGGGAAACAAGCCACAGAAAGCACCGCAATTTCTATCCACGCCCTCCGCGAGGAGGGCGACGTGATGCAGAGCTTTACCAAAAAATACTGTTTCCAATTTCTATCCACGCCCTCCGCGAGGAGGGCGACGTTCAAGCCGGAACAGTCCTCGGTGCTTCAGGGCCTATTTCTATCCACGCCCTCCGCGAGGAGGGCGACTGGGATGCCGCTGGGCGTTGAGCCGAGCCAGCAGATTTCTATCCACGCCCTCCGCGAGGAGGGCGACACGTCGACGGCCCCGTCAGCGTCCAGTTGGTAGAATTTCTATCCACGCCCTCCGCGAGGAGGGCGACGAGCCTGCTGCTGAGGCTCCTGCACCCACCGGGATTTCTATCCACGCCCTCCGCGAGGAGGGCGACGCGCAGTAAATGCGCTGCTAAGCCCTTTCAAACCAATTTCTATCCACGCCCTCCGCGAGGAGGGCGACCACACCACCACAAAACAGGAGGACAAAAACCATATTTCTATCCACGCCCTCCGCGAGGAGGGCGACTATTAAATGAGGTGTAAAAATGACGACGTTTGAAATTTCTATCCACGCCCTCCGCGAGGAGGGCGACGCTCCTTCTGGCCGCAATACTCCAGATACTCCCAATTTCTATCCACGCCCTCCGCGAGGAGGGCGACTGGAGGGCGCAGTCCACGGCATCAAGACCAAGGATTTCTATCCACGCCCTCCGCGAGGAGGGCGACGGGTCTCCGGGCTGGTTGGTGCTTCGCCAACTTATTTCTATCCACGCCCTCCGCGAGGAGGGCGACAACTTGCCCGCCGTCTTCAAGGCGTTCAGCAAGGATTTCTATCCACGCCCTCCGCGAGGAGGGCGACCGGCGACGTTGACCGGGTAGAGGCCACCATCGACATTTCTATCCACGCCCTCCGCGAGGAGGGCGACGACCTCCCTTGCAGTCGATACCTCGAAATACAAGATTTCTATCCACGCCCTCCGCGAGGAGGGCGACAGGGCGTCCAGCTGGGCGATTACCACACCCTCAAATTTCTATCCACGCCCTCCGCGAGGAGGGCGACCCAACTGTCCCACCACTCGCCATCGATGACGGCCAATTTCTATCCACGCCCTCCGCGAGGAGGGCGACACCTTCCGGCGCGGGAAGAAAACCAAGCAAAAATATTTCTATCCACGCCCTCCGCGAGGAGGGCGACATTGACGAGTTGCGAGAAATCGCGGTGGAGGAAGATTTCTATCCACGCCCTCCGCGAGGAGGGCGACGATAAAACCTCTCTTTTCGAGAGATTCCAGATAATTTCTATCCACGCCCTCCGCGAGGAGGGCGACGCGTACCCTCTGCGCTGGATGCCCGGCAGAGGGAATTTCTATCCACGCCCTCCGCGAGGAGGGCGACGACTGGGGGGCAAATGGCAAGCCCCGCCCATGGAAATTTCTATCCACGCCCTCCGCGAGGAGGGCGACCTCCTGCATCGGTCTGGTTGTGTGGTCTAGTTTGATTTCTATCCACGCCCTCCGCGAGGAGGGCGACACCTTCCGGCGCGGGAAGAAAACCAAGCAAAAATATTTCTATCCACGCCCTCCGCGAGGAGGGCGACATTGACGAGTTGCGAGAAATCGCGGTGGAGGAAGATTTCTATCCACGCCCTCCGCGAGGAGGGCGACGATAAAACCTCTCTTTTCGAGAGATTCCAGATAATTTCTATCCACGCCCTCCGCGAGGAGGGCGACGCGTACCCTCTGCGCTGGATGCCCGGCAGAGGGAATTTCTATCCACGCCCTCCGCGAGGAGGGCGACGACTGGGGGGCAAATGGCAAGCCCCGCCCATGGAAATTTCTATCCACGCCCTCCGCGAGGAGGGCGACCTCCTGCATCGGTCTGGTTGTGTGGTCTAGTTTGATTTCTATCCACGCCCTCCGCGAGGAGGGCGACTTGTTTACCATTTCCAGCACCCACGTCTGGTCTTGATTTCTATCCACGCCCTCCGCGAGGAGGGCGACCCACACACAAGGCACGACACACACACCCGGACACTATTTCTATCCACGCCCTCCGCGAGGAGGGCGACTGCCTTGATATATCCACAAGGCGGCTTCGGCCCATTTCTATCCACGCCCTCCGCGAGGAGGGCGACAGCGGGGCGGCATGGCAGCAGCGCAACGGTTGCTATTTCTATCCACGCCCTCCGCGAGGAGGGCGACCCGCCCAGCTCAAAAAGCGGCAGACCGTCCGCGAATTTCTATCCACGCCCTCCGCGAGGAGGGCGACTGTTCTGTGCAGCACGAGCTGCATCTTCTCGCGTATTTCTATCCACGCCCTCCGCGAGGAGGGCGACGAGAGCCGGAGAGCCGTTTTTGCTGTTGCCGGAAATTTCTATCCACGCCCTCCGCGAGGAGGGCGACCTTATTTTTATACTCAAAGGAGGACACCAAACATATTTCTATCCACGCCCTCCGCGAGGAGGGCGACCGACGTCCGGCTTGCGGACACCTCCAACACCTATATTTCTATCCACGCCCTCCGCGAGGAGGGCGACAGCGTGCGTTCGAGCCGGTTCTCAAAATGATTGAATTTCTATCCACGCCCTCCGCGAGGAGGGCGACCGATCGCGCCGGAGGCGCAGCGGGTTATCACGAAATTTCTATCCACGCCCTCCGCGAGGAGGGCGACCTTGCTCTGTGCGTAACTGCCGCCGCCCGAGTCGATTTCTATCCACGCCCTCCGCGAGGAGGGCGACCTTCCTCGGTCTCTCAGAGGACGATATGCAGGAGATATTTCTATCCACGCCCTCCGCGAGGAGGGCGACAGCAAAAACAGAGACAAAATCTCTATTTTCAAACAAATTGTACAACATTCTGCACGAATTTAGAAGAGCCTTGATTTACAACGGGTCAAAGAACTATCCAAATCATGCAAAATGACACAAAAATCCGGTGCGAAGGTGCCGGAAAAATGCTGAGAACTCGCCCTTCGCACCGGGGCGGGAAACTCAGAACAACAGCAGGCCGTCCTGCTCGAAGGGCGGATGAACGCCGATATGCTCCACCTTGTTCTTATAGTTGTTGCCCAGCTGGTAGAAGCGCAGACTGTCCAGCGCAGGGTCGATGAGAGACATCAGCTCCGCCTTGAGAACGGCATACTGCGCGGCATCCAGCAGACACTCGAACACGGAGTTCTGCACCCGCTGGCCGTGGTCCACACAGCGCTTGGCGACTTTGCGCAGACGTTTGCGCCCGGCAGGAGTTTCGGTGTTGACGTCGTAGGTGATGAGGACCAGCATACACATCCCTCACTTCCAGAAAAATGGCGGGTAAAGCTCCATATCGCCCCGCAGGGTGCGGGCCAGAAGCAGAGCCTGCACATAAGGCACGAGGCCCCACGGAAGCTTTTCGTTCAGGAACGGGTGGGTGATGGTCTCCTGCTTGCGGGTCTGCCACCCGCCCAGAAAGGCGCGGCGGCCCTCATCGGTGAGAAGGACGGCCCCGTTCTCCTGCTTCTGGAAATGCTTCGGCGTCATGATTTTCTGGTTGATGCAGGAGAGCACGAAGCGGTCGGCATAAACTGCACGCAGCTCTTCCATGAGGTCGAGGGCGAGGCTCCTGCGCCCGGGCCGGGCGCGGTGGAGAAAGCCGACGTAGGGGTCGAGGCCCACACTCTGAAGAGCCGCCGTGCAGTCGGAGGCCAGAAGCGAATAAGCGAAAGAGAGCAGGGCATTGGTATTGTCCAGTGGCGGGCGGCGGCTCCGACCGGTGAAGGCAAAATCATCGTGCTGCTGCAGGATGAGTGAATCAAAGCAGTCGAAATACCGCTGTGCTGCCTCGCCCTCCAGACCGCGAAGCTGGTCGAGGTCGTCACACTGTTCGATGAGGGGCAGCGCCGCCGCCAGCTGGGCGCTGGTGCGCTTGAGCTGTTCCACCGGCACCCGCTGGGGGTGGTCGCGGGTGGCCCGTTCCAGCACCCAGCGGGCGTTATAGACTTTGCCCAGGATGAAATTGCGCGCATAGAGACAGCTCTCTGCCTCGCTGTCTGCGATGCGGTACTGGGTCTGCCGCAGCAGGACGTTGCCCCGCTCTTCGCCTACGGCCCGGGCCAGAAAGCGGCCCTGCGGGCTGAAAAAGCTCAAATCGACCCCGAGGCTGGCGCATTTACCCATCAGGGCAGGGCTTGCGCCGGGATAGCTGAAGCAGACGATGCCTTCCAGCGTGTGGAGCGGGACCCGGCCAATTTCAGCCTTGTTGCAGAGCAGGACGATGTTCTCCCCCTCGAGGGAAAGGTAGGCGTCCTTGTTGAGGACGTAGAGCGTGTTCAAAAACTTTCTCATGGCACAGCCTCCTGCATCTCGTCCAGATGGGCGCGGAGATAGGCTTTCGGGTCGGCACGCTGATACAGCACGGGGAGGCAGAGCTCTTTGAGGGAGCAGGCGCTGCAGTGGGTGCCGGGCTTCGACTTGGGGGTATAGCCCCGGGCAAAATAGGCGTGCATCTCGTCGGCCATCTTCTGGGTGGTCTGGCGCAGTTCTTCGGTCAGCGGCACGACCTCCCGCCGCCGCGTTTCCTCGTAGAAGAGCGCACCCTCCTGGATGCTGCACACCAGCATCTCTTCCAGCGCCATGGCCTGTGCGCAGAGCTGCAGCCGGTCAGCGTCGCTGGCCTTGGCGCGGCCATGCTTGTACTCGACAGGCATGGGCTTCCAAAGCCCTTCCGTGCTTTGCAGGGGGATGCCCTCCGGGTCGGCCCGGAACTCGACGACATCGCAGTTTCCGCTCAGGCCCAGCCGACGGCTGACCACCTGCATCCCTCGGGTGATGAGCAGGCCGCCGCGCCGTTCGGTCTGGTCTGCGTCATGGCAGCGGGCGTGGTCGAGCTGGCCTTCGACGGTGCGGCGGTTCTCCGCCCACTGCTGTTCCAGATGGATGAGCGCCCACTGGCGGCGGCAGAAGCAGAAGTGCTGGATGCCCGACAGGGGCAGCCAGTCGTCTGCGCCGCCCATCAGGACAGCCTCTCGCAGGTGACTCCTTCCGGCAGAGTGTCTGCCACCGTGACGGTGTAGTCGCGGTAGCTGCGGGCGGCGTCCACATCGGGCTTGCGCTGGACGGCGACGGAGTCGAAGAGCTTATAGGCCGGGGCATTGCCCAGCTCAGAATCGTGCTTGAACACGATGAGCTCCCGCACGGCCATCTTGCCCCGGGCAGCGCTGTGGTCGTTCTCGAACATATTCAGAATGGCAGTCCACAGAAGTTTCAAATCATCCTCGGAGAAGCCGGTGGTCTTCCGGGCGAGGTTGGCCGAGACATAGCCCTCGGCGCGGTAGAGGGCGTAAGGCACGATGTGCTTGCGGCCCATCTCAGTACCCTTCTTCTCGGCATCGGCCTCGGTAGTGATGGCCACGCGGGTGATGGTGACTTCCTGCGGGACGATAGGGTCCACCGACCGGGCAAAGCTCAGCTGGACGGGGCCGCGCACCTGACCGCAGTTCAGCGCACCCTTGACGAAGGTGGTCATGACGGCACCGAAGGTGCGGATGTCGAAGTAGTTCTCACACATATAGTCCCGCAGCTTGGCATCGATGTCGGGGTCGGCCTTTTTGGCAGCTTTCAGGTCGGGGTCGATGCCCAGAGTTTTGATGGCCTCGGCATCGCTGCGGTTGAGGGGAACGCCGTCCTTGATGTAGATACGATAGCCTTTTTCGTCCTCTTTCAGGGTCTCGACATAGTTGCGGATCTTCCGCTTGAGGCAGACGTCGGTCACCAGACCGTAGCCCGTCTCGGGGTCGATACGGGGCATATTGCCTGCATCGGGGTCGCCGTTGGGGTTGCCGTTCTCGACGTCGAACAGGATAACGAAATCATAGCGGTTCTTGATGGGCTCAGACATGGTTTATTCCTCCTCATTCTTTTTGGCGTAGCGTTTCTGGGTCTGGTGGTAGTAGCCGATCTCAAAGGCACCCTGCTCCGGCAGGCTGAGCCGCGCCGGGAAGCCTGTCTCGGGCAGCTGGGCCATCAGCTCGGTGAGCTGTTTGCTGAAATGCACCTCGTTGGGGGTGCTCATCTTCTGCAGATGCTTCTGAGCCAGCTTGACCAGCGTAGGGAAGGCCGTTGCCGGGGTGGCACAGGCCGAGTTGAAGTACCGGTCTTTGATGGTGGCGTTGATGCCGGGATTGGCGACGCTCTGGATCGTCTCCAGCACAGAGAAGAGACGCCCCAGAACATAGGGGACATTGCTGCTTTCGTTCAGGCTCACGGTAAATACCTCCTTGTTGAGCTCGGTGGGGTAGTTGCGGAGATAGTAGGCTTTCAGGATGGCGGCGCGGCCCCGGGTGACTTCCCGTTCGGCCCGGATGCGGAGGGTCACGCCGTTGAGCAGAGTGGCGGGGTACGGCCCGCCGGTGAGGATGGCCCGGAGCAGGTCGCCCACCAGCTGGGGCGATGGAGTTTTGTCCCGGGATTTCTGGTTGACCGTCTCCTGCGCCAGCGCCCAGACCGACAGGTTTTCCCACTTGTCGAAGGCGGGGCGGGTGATGCTGAGCCGGTCGGCGTGGTCCTGCAGATTTTTGGCAAACTGTCCGAAACTGCTGTGCAGGAAGAACCGGACGGAGAGCCGGGCCGCGTTGGGCGAGATGCCCAGCACATAGAAGTTCTGGTTCGGGTCCAGCTTGTCATCGAGGAAGGAAACGGGGCGTCCTTGAGAAAGGGCTTTCAGTGCGGCGGCAAGGTCGCTTTCCGAGACGCCGCGCGCCTCGGCACCGCCGCAGAAAAACATCAGCATGGCGTTTGAGTAGGCGGGAGCGGCGTTTTCGGCCCAGCAGACGATGGTGGTGTCGCCGATGCGCTGACAGCAATTCCGGTCAGCCAGCAGCAGATTGAGGGCCGTGGTATAGGCGAAAGCCGCGTACTCGCTGACAGGGGCGTTGGCACCCTGCTCATGGCCATAGGAGCAGAAAGCGGGCGCGTTGAAGGAGACCAGTGCCGCACCGGCGGCCTGTGCGCCCATCACACCCTTGATGGCGGGGTGGATGCGGGCGATGCCGGCCTCTTTGCCGGTGATGAGGCAGCGGGCCGTCTCGGCGTCTGCATCGGAGGTGTCAAAGGCGGACTGCCATGCGGCCCGGATGGCGTCATCTGTGGTGGCCAGCCAGTGGGCGCCGTCGGGGGATTCGTAGCCGAACACAAGGTTCGCGTTGTTGTTCAGGTCAGCCCACTGCTCTGCCAGCAGCGGGTGGGTGGGGGCTGTATCTGGCTCCCAGCTGTCAAAAAAGGCGAGGATGGCTTTGGCGGCAGGGGAGTCCACGCCGTCGAGAACCTTGTGGTGAAGGGCGGCACAGGCTTCGAAGCACTGGCGGGAACGCTCGGGCTTGCCCTTTTCGTCTGCGCCCAGCAGATAGGACGTATTGTCGCACAAAAAATTCGCGGCGACGCCGGAGGCACGCTTGACCCGGTGGGGGACAGGGAGATCACGGGGGGCGATGACGGTCTTTTTGCCCTTGGGGACTTCCTGCCGCAGGTCGTTGAGGGCGAGGAGCTGGCCGTCCGGGCCGAGGCGCAGTTCATAGCTGACTTTGAAGCGGCTGTCCCAGCCGGGGGCCTCCACCTTGCCCTGCTTCAAGAGCTGTTCATAATAGGCGGTGAGTGCTTGGAGTATCATGTGAACACCTCCACGTCCCGGCATTCCATCACGCCGTCCACCAGCTTTGCGCGGAAGAACTGGCTGCGGATGTTGGCCGAATCAGAGTAATCGAGGCTGTGGAGCATGAAGCCGAGGTCCTGCGTGACCTTCAGCGCCGGAATGCTGCCGCCCGGCCACTCCCGGAAGTTGGCCGGGAACTCTCGGCACCCGAAACAGGGCTGGTGATAGCACTGACCTTTGCGCAGGCGTCGGCGCAGGATGTCCTGGAACTTGCCGGGATTGTCGCTGGGGGCGGCCTTGTCTGTCAAATCAAAGTGACACTCGATGACGTAGTGGACGTCCTGCAGGACCATCGCGGCCCGCTGCTGGATGTCCTCCGAGGTGTAGAGCACCGGCGGCGTGCCGCCTTTGGCCGCACTGAGGGCGGCGGAGGACAGCAGGGTGGACTTGACCTCGTTGCGCCGGATGTTGGTGAACCGGATGGGCCGCTGGGTGTACTCCTCGGTGGACGCTTCGTCCTCGGGGTCAAGGCCGAAGGGCTTGAGAAGATAGATGCGGTCAACCGTATAACGCAGCCCGGGGTGCCAGTAGATGGCCTCCACAAGGCCCCGCGCAGCGGACGGGGTGGGCATGTCGTAGCTCACACGCTCGGTCTTCATTTCCGGACGAGTGAAACAGGCATAGTCGCCCCATACTTCAATGAGCATGGACATCAGCATCGCCTCCTTTCCGGGTGAAGTTGAATTTTCAGACTAAGATGAATGTTAGCCATTGCAACCACCTCTTCACTATTAAACTTCATTTATTTGATAATCGGACATGTCTCTATATCCTTTCTGAGCTTAGTATATCCTTTCTCGAAAGTGTTGTCAAGGAGTTGTGCGGAATTATCTGGAACATGTTGAAAAAAAGTTCGTTTTTCCGTATACTGTTGGTGTCGTTGGAGGTTTGGATGCCTCTGATGAGGATTGAAATATTTAATTGATGTCGGAGATGTCAAGGGGAAGCGGCAAAGCGGTGTATGCTTTGCCGCTTCTCTCTTTTTAGAAGTAAAGGCCGATGCCCGTCTCCACATCCATGGCAAGGCCGGTCTTTTCACTGTAGCAGCTGGTGTCGGTGAGGATGGCGGAACCATCGGGCCGCAGTTCCAGCGCCCCGGCGGCGTCAAGCTTGTCGAACTGGTCCTTATAGCAGGAGACGCTGTAAACGCCCAGCTTCCGCAGCAGCGTCCGGGTAACATGACCGCTGCGCAGCTGTTCACAGAGGGCTGCGCCCTCGCCGACGGGCAGATAGACCGTGCGGGCAGCGTTCTCGATGAGGCGGAATTCCTCCGCCACCTGTGCAAAGGGGAACTGGCAGCCCCGGATGCCCCGGAGAAAGGCATCCAGAATGCCGTGCTTGTCCACGGCGTCGGGGCCGCGCAGGTCGGAAAGCTCGTTGAAGTAGAGCTGAATGGCCCGGGGCGTGTCCAGTGTGCCCTGATGCCGGGCGGTGTAGTCCAGCGCGCTGACGTTCTGCCTGAGCATCTGGGGCGTGGAACACTCGTCCAGCCGGAACCGGTAAACGATGCTTTCCTCTGCGCCCCGCCGCCCCTCGCGGTTGCAACGCCCGGCAGTCTGTAAGAGCGAGTCAAGACCGCACTGCTCGCGGTAAGCGACGGGAAAATCCACGTCCACGCCCGCCTCGATGAGAGAAGTGGACACCACCCGGCAGGGCAGACCCTCTTTCAGTCGCTGGCGGATGGCGTCCAGCTGACGGCGGCGGTCGGCGGCGCAGAGCAGGGTGGTCAGGCAGTAGCTGCCCTCGGCGGGCAGAGCAGCGTAGAGCTGCTGGGCCGTCTTGCGGCGGTTGACCACGCAGAGCACCTGCGGGTGCCGGGCCAGCCGGGCGGCGAACTCCTCCTGCGGCAGGGTGCCGAGGTCTTGCAGTGTGGTGCGCCGGAGCACTTCGTAGAGGCAGGCCGCGTCGGGCGTGATCTCCTGCGGGTGGAGCTCAGGCGCAAAGCGCCGGAACAGCGGCTCAAGGGCAGGCTGGGTGGCCGTGCAGAGGACGGCCGTGGAGTGGTAATGCTGGATGAGCTGGGCGATGGCACTGACGCAGGGGGCAAGGTAGTCGCCCGGGAGGGTCTGCGCCTCGTCGAAGATGATGACGCTGTCGGCGATGTTGTGGAGCTTGCGGCAGCGGCTGCTGCGGTTGGCGTAGAGCGACTCGAAGAACTGCACCGCCGTCGTCACCACAACGGGGGCGTCCCAGTTTTCGCTGGCCAGCATCTGGCGGTACTGGGCGGGGGTCAGGTCGTCCTGCTCAACAGTCTTGTACTCGGCGTTGGAGAAGTCGGCCAGAACATTTTCTGCGCCCAGCAGGCCCGAGAAGACGGCGGCGGTCTGATCGATGATGGACATATAAGGAATGACGTAGATGACCCGCTTTATCTTCTGGGCGGCGGCGTGCTCCAGCGCAAAGGCGAGGGAGGCGAAGGTCTTGCCGCCGCCGGTGGGTACGGTGAGGGTGTAGAGCCCCTGCGGGCCGTGCGCGCCTTTCTCGAGGCAGGCGCGGAGGACGGTGTTGCGCTGGACGCTGACGGGCGAGGGCGATTCGGCGCTGAGATAGCGCTGCGCCTGTGCCGAGACGATGTCCCGCAGCGCGGCGATGTCCGTGCCGCTGCCCCGGGGTGCGGCCTTGCCGTCCATGAAGGTCTCGGTGTCGATGAAGTCGGCGTCCACGAGGCAGGAGTAGAGCATCCGGGTAAAGAACGCGAGGCTCAGCGGGTCGGCGCAGGCCCATGTGGGCGGCGTCGAGGCGGGGAGCGTTACTTCCTGCCAGCCGTCGTAGGGGGCTATCGGCTTCTTGCTCCGGCCAAATAGGGTGGCGTCGCCCGGGTCATCGGCGGGGCTCCCGCCATCGGGCAGGCCGCTGTGGTGTCCGGCCACGGCAAAGGCAGTGTGGAGATGTTGGCGAACCCAGGCCTCCTGCGCCCCGGCGGTGGAGTGGTCCACCTTTGGGCCGCCTTTGAGCCGCAGCTGGAAGGCGTCGCTGTACTTCCCGACGTCGTGGAGCCACGCGGCAAATTCGGCCTCACTCTGTGCCCCGAAGGGGGCTGCGAAGGAACCGGCCAGTCTGGCAGTGCCGGCGAGATGGTCGTAGACGGTCTGGGTGCGGGTGCCATCCTCGCTGATGTGGGCGAGACGTGTGGAGTGCTCCATAAAATGACCTCCTGACTCTGGTTTGCAATAAGGATACGCTTTTCAAAAAGCGGCTGTCAACAAAACGCGCTTTTCGACGAAAAATTCTGGGACTTTGCACAAAAAGCAGACGGAAAAATCTGCAATGTGCCAAAGAAGAAAGAAACGAGTATTTTCATGTTTTTATAATAATACAAATAATGTCCAATAAACTGTACTTTTACTGATTTTTCAGGCAAAAATGAAAAGAGAACTGCGTTTTCAGTACTGCGGGAGGAAGACCGCCCATCAGCAAAGAAAAAATGAAGATGTTGTGTACAACAACACCGCATTAAGATGGAATTAAGGCAGGGTTAAGAAAGCCGCAAGAAAAGTGCTGAGTTATTCCATCTGGGAATGGACTTTCGGAAAAATCAAGGCGAATATCCCCCTTTTCATTTGCTGAAATCTGTTGTATTATGAATAACAGATATGGAATCGGAGAAAAAGCGCCGCGATGAAGCGCAAACAGAAATGATAAGAAAAATAAAGGGCAATAGGGGGAGAGCTACGATGGACGAAAAAGATTACGAGCTGCTGCACGCACTGGACGAGACGCGCAACATCACCCACGCAGCGGACAAACTGTACATGACCCAGTCGGCACTTTCCAAGCGCATCAAGGCGCTGGAACAGGAGCTGGGGGTGGAGATCGTGCTGCGCTCACGGCAGGGCATCCGCTTCACGCCGGCAGGCGAACAGGTGCTGCTCCACAGCGCCGCCGCCGCCCGCGAGATGGAAAAGATGCGCCGCCAGCTGGCTGCCATCCAGGGCGAAGCCTGCGGCACCCTGCGGGCAGGCATCTCGGTGAACTTCTCCTACTACCGTCTGCCCGAGGTGCTGACCGAGTACCACAAAGCCTACCCGAAGGTACGCCTCGACATCGCTACCGGCCACAGCCGGAACATCTACCAGCAGATGCTGGACTCTTCGCGGGACGTGGCAGTGCTGCGGGGCGAGTATCCGTGGGACGGTACCCAGTTCCTGCTCTCGCAGGAGAATATCTGCTTCATCTGCAGCGAGGAGAACAAGGACAGGCCCATCTCCGATTACCTTTATATCGACCACAGCAGCGACGCCACCATCAGCGCCCAGATGGCCCGCTGGCGCTACGAGAACGGCGTGACCAACGATGCGGGCAATTTTGTGGTGGATAACATCATGGTCTGCCGCGAGATGGTGGAGCGGGGCCTTGGCTGGGCGCTGATGCCGGAAGTGGCGCTGGATAACTTCAAAGGATATGTCAAGCCCTGCACCTTCGAGAACGGTGAGCCCTTCGTCCGGCGCACTTATATTTTCTGCCAGAGAGACGCAGCCGCCCTGCCGCAGGTGCAGCTCTTTATGGACATGCTCAAAAAGCACCGCTGAGAGGAGAAAAACATGGAAACGACTGTTTCGCTGGTCCAGATGCTGGATGCACGGGAGCGCCGGGTGCAGCATCAGCAGGAGCTGTTGGCCCAGTATCACAAGCCGCTCATCTGCTTTACCATGAATATCTGCGGCCCGATAAAGGATTCGCCCCTCATCCGGCGGGGCTTTGCGCGGGGGCGTCAGCTGCTGCGCCAGCAGTTTCTGCGGGCAAAGCTGACGCCGCTGTATCAGGACGCCGTCCGGGAAGTGACCGGTTGCGAGGCGTTCTATGTGCTGGACGCCGACCCGCTGACTATCAAGAAATTCACCACCGACATCGAGGACGCCACTCCGCTGGGGCGGCTGTTCGACATGGACGTCATCCGTCCGGACGGCCTCAAAGTGGACAGAGAAGAGCTAAACCTCGAAGGCCGCCGCTGTCTCATCTGCGGCGGGCCTGCTAAGGTGTGCAGCAGCCGCCGCGTCCATACCGTGGCCGAACTGCAGGAAAAGACGACGGAGATCTTGACCGAGGCCCGGGACGCGCAGGACATTGCCGACGCGGCCCGTCTGGCCGTCCGCGCCCTGCTCTACGAAGTGACCACCACCCCGAAGCCCGGCCTTGTGGACCGGCGCAACAGCGGAAGCCATAAAGACATGGACGTCTTCACCTTCATGGACAGCGCCGCGGCGCTCTACCCCTATTTTGAAGCCTGCGCCCGGACGGGCCGTGAGACGGCGGAACAGCCCGCGTCCGAGACGTTCGCGGCCCTGCGGCCTCTGGGTTGTGAGGCCGAGGGCGAGATGCTGGACGCCACCGGCGGCGTCAACACCCACAAGGGCGCGGTCTTTTCGGTGGGCATCGTCTGCGCGGCGCTGGGACGCCTCGACCGCTCCCTCTGGGCCGAAGCAGCCCGCGTTCTGGCGGAAGTATCCGCAATGACGGCGGGCCTGACCGAGAAGGATTTTGCAGGCGTCACTGCCGAGAACGCCGCCACCGTGGGCCAGAAGCTTTATATTCAGTACGGTATCACTGGTGTGCGGGGGCAGGTGGAAGCTGGACTTCCCACGGTGCTGAATGTCGGTCTGCCGGTGCTGGAAGAGGGCCTTGCCAAGGGTTACGACTTCGACCGCGTCGGCGGCGGCGCACTGCTGGCCATCCTGGCCAACAGCACTGATACCAACATCATTGCCCGCTCGAGCCGGGAGCGTCAGCTGGCCCTCACCGAAGAGCTGAAAGCCCTTCTCGCCCAGACACCTTACCCGGATAAAGATGCGCTCGCGGCGCTGGATGACCGGTTCATTGCGGAAAATCTCTCGCCCGGCGGCAGTGCCGACCTGCTGGCGCTGACCTGGCTGCTCCATTTTGTTACTACTAAGGGGAATATCAATGAGTGAATATACCATTTCGCAGGTCTATCCGACCGATAAAACCGTTCTGGCCCAAATCGACACACTGCTGGGTCAGGAGGGCATCCGCCGCGACGGCAATCTGGACTACATCTGCGCCATGTTCGACGAGGAATATAACGTCATCGGCACCGGCAGCTGCTTCGGCAATACCCTGCGGTGCTTCGCCGTCAGCAGTGCCCATCAGGGCGAGGGTCTGCTGAACCAGATCATCACCCACCTCATCGAGGTGCAGTGCGCGCGGGGGAATATGCACCTGTTTCTCTACACCAAGGTAAAAAGCTCCAAATTTTTCGGCGACCTCGGCTTCTACGAGATCGCCCGGGTGGAGGATACCCTTGTCTTCATGGAGAACCGCCGCGACGGCTTCGGAGCTTATCTGCGCGATCTGGAAAAGACCAGGACCGAGGGCAAAAGTGCGGCCCTCGTCATGAACGCGAACCCTTTTACCCTCGGTCATCAGTATCTTGTGGAAAAAGCTGCTGCCGCCTGCGACACGCTCCACCTGTTCGTGGTCAGTGAGGACGCCAGCCTCGTGCCTTTTGCCGTGCGCAGGAAGCTGGTGGAGGCGGGCGTGGCCCATCTGCCGAATGTGGTGCTCCACGACAGCGGCCCCTACATCATCTCGAATGCCACCTTCCCCAGTTACTTCCTGAAGGATGAGGCAGCTGTCATCGACGGCCACGCCCGACTGGACCTCGCTGTCTTTACAAAAATCGCGGCGGCGCTGAACATCACTGCCCGCTATGTGGGCGAGGAGCCTACCAGTCAGGTGACGGGGCTTTACAACCAGATTATGTGCGAGCAGCTGCCCAAAGCGGGTATCGCGTGTGTCGTTGTACCCCGCAAAGAAGCAAACGGCAAGGCCATCAGTGCTTCCACCGTCCGCCAGTGCCTGCAGAGCGGCGACTGGGATACCCTCGAGACGCTGCTGCCCAAGACCAGCCTCGACTATTTCCGCAGCCCGGAGGCAGAGCCGGTGCTGGCACGCATCCGCAATGCGGGCAATGTCGTGCATTACTGAGAAAAACTTCCTCTCTCTTTGTGGTCATGACAACAGAAATAAGACGAAGCATCTGTTATAATAGGCCCATCAAGAAAAGGAGAGTGTGGATATGATCCGTAAAATCATTCATATAGACGAAGAAAAATGCAATGGCTGTGGTGCCTGTGTCACTGCCTGCCATGAGGGTGCCATCGGCCTCGTGAACGGAAAGGCCAAGCTCATGCGCGACGACTACTGCGACGGCTTCGGCGACTGCCTGCCCGGCTGCCCCACCGGTGCCATCACCTTCGAGGAGCGGGAGGCCGCTGCCTACGATGAGCAGGCTGTGCTGGAAAACAAACAGAAAAAGGCTGCTGCCGCTGCCGAAAAGCCCGTCTTCCACGGCTGCCCGGGCAGCGCCATGCGCCAGTTTGACCGCCAGCAGGCCGCACCGGCTGCAGCTCCTGCCGCCGCCCAGCCCTCGCAGCTGGCCCAGTGGCCCTGCCAGATCAAGCTCGTGCCGGTGAATGCACCCTATTTTGATGGTGCCAAGCTGCTTATCGCCGCCGACTGCACCGCCTACGCCTACGCGAACATCCATCAGGAGTTCATGCGCGGCCATGTTACCCTCATCGGCTGCCCCAAGCTGGATGCCGTGGACTACAGCGAGAAGCTGACCGAGATCATCCGCAATAACGACATCAAGAGCGTTACCGTCCTGCGGATGGAGGTGCCTTGCTGCGGAGGTCTCGAACACGCCGCCGTCACTGCCCTCAAGAACAGCGGCAAGTTCATCCCCTGGAATGTCGTCACCTTCTCGGTGGATGGCCGTATCCTCGACCGGTAAATAATCGCAAACAAAAAAGCAGACGCTGCACAAAGCGTCTGCTTTTTTTGTATCATTCAGGTTGTGGTCTGGGCGGCAGACTGTATCATCTTCCAGACAGACTCGATGCTCTGGCGTATCTGAGCCAGCGTGGCGATGTCCTCGTCACTCATCCGGGAAGCCGGGGGAGAGAGCACCGTCTTGGCAGAGGTCACCGTGCCGGTGAGCTGGATGTGGACGTTGTGGTCCGGGATGGTCAGCAACACATGGATGGGCGTGGTCTTCGAGAAGAGAGCGTCTGTCGAAAAGCCGAGCACGAGGGTCGTGCCGTCGGCTGCGGCGGGGAACTGATAGTAGCGGTAGCCGTCCCGTGCGGCAGAAGGAGAGACTTTTTTCAGCCCCTTGAGCGAGAGGGTGAAGCCGGAAAGCTCCTGAAGCTCGACCTTGTTCGTCTCGACGCCCAGCACGGCGGAAGCCTGTGTCTGGGAGATGTAGTCTCCGAGGCTCCACTCGGGCAGAAGAACGCTTGCGATGGAGAGTTTATCGGTGACAGCCTGACGCAGAACGGTGTAGAGCTGCCCGATGTCGAAGAGCGTCTCTTCCGAGTCGATATAGACCCGGGTGAAGGGAGACGTCTTGACGGAGTCGTCTTCGTTGAGCTGGTAGAAAGAGAGCTGCAGCTTTCCGGGCGCATACTGGCCGCTGATACTGCCGCTGGAAGCGTTCACCCGATCGAGGATGTTCAGCAGCGGCGGCTTATCCGGGCTGTTGGGCGTTATCTCATACCGGAAGGTGAAGGATGCACCGGTTTGCAGAGCCGAGATTTTGCTGTGCAGCTGGAAAAAGACCACGCCCACAGCGACCACTACGGCCACCAGCACGACCGCTAAAGCAACAAAAAGCGGATTGACACGTTTTTTTGGAGATGCCATCTGCAAGACCTCCTGTCATAGACTCTATGATTATAGCATACGAGCAGGTGGACGAAATGTCAAGCCGGAACTTGACGTTATCAGACGGTCAGCGTATACTGTCTGATACATCTTATATAAGGTAAAAGGAGGCAGAGATGAAAATAGCGATACTTGGTACCAGCGGCAGCGGGAAATCCACGCTGGCAAAGCGCCTGGGGGAGAGATACGGCCTGCCGGTGCTCCATATGGATACCGTGCATTTCCTGCCCGGCTGGGTGGAGCGGCCCTTCGCCGAGGAAGAAGCCATTGTCCGGCAGTTTCTCGACGAGAACGCAGGCGGCTGGGTCATCGACGGCAATTATAGCAAGAACTGCTATGCCCGTCGGCTGAAAGAAGCGGATAAAATCATCGTGCTCTGGTTTTCACCGCTGGTCTGCCTTTGGCGGGCGATACGGCGCTGGCAGCAGAACAAAGGCCGTGTGAGGGAGTCGTCTGCGCCCGGGTGCGAAGAGAAGATAGATGCCGAATTCGTCCGCTGGATCCTCCACGATGGGCGCACGAAGCAAAAGTGGGCGAAGATGGAGAGGATCGGGGAAAAGTACCCGGAGAAATATGTATTGATTCGGAACCAGCGGGAGCTGGATGGGTTCTTAAAGGAACTTTGAACTGGTTCTCGCGCCGATGGCGCGGGGGCAGAGCGCGGTTACGCGAGGTTAAGTTCTCTTTTGCGTGCCAAAAGAGAACCAGAACTGGTTCTCGCGCCTGTGCGCGGGGCAGAGCGCTTTTTCATTAAGGCTAATTGTTCTCTTTTGCTGGCAAAAGAGAACCAGAAAACCACCAGCGATTTCGACGCGCTGGACCCACGAGAAAGGGGCTGCTCGCCCCTTTCAGACCCCGAAGGAGTTGTCGAAACGGAAAAAAGCTAGTCGCTGCGCTTAACGCTTTTTTCTCGTTTCTCCGATTTGCTGCTTCGCAGCTGATGTTACCTCTCTGCTGACGGTAACGTCCAGCAGAAACGTGAAATCTTCGGCGGAGCCGTAAATGGGAGAAGCACAAA
>NZ_JAJEQG010000015.1 GCF_020687245.1 Faecalibacterium longum CLA-AA-H243
GCGCTCTCCACAAAAATTTTTGTGGAGAGCGCTCTTTCCTTGCTTTTTTTTCGATTTGATAGTAGAATAAGGTGTAATACTATCGCAAGCTTGCCAGTAGTGCATAGCGAAATCCTGCCAGCGCGCGTGGCGCGGGAAGCCCGGCGGCTGGCGGCGTATTACCACCAACAATGTTTACAGCGGACGCAGCTCCGCTTTGAATCCATACAGGACCCAGCGGATACGCTGCCGGGCCTTGTACAAGCTGCACAACTTTTTTATTTCATAATATAAGGAGTGCACAAAATGAAAGGTATCATTCTGGCCGGCGGTGCCGGCACCCGGCTCTATCCGCTGACGATGGTCACCAGCAAACAGCTGCTGCCCGTCTATGACAAGCCGATGATCTATTATCCGCTGTCCACCCTCATGCTGGCGGGCATCCAGGACATCCTCATCATCTCGACCCCCACCGACACGCCCCGCTTCGAGGCGCTGCTGGGCGATGGCAGCCAGTACGGCATCCATCTGCAATATAAGGTCCAGCCGTCCCCGGACGGCCTGGCTCAGGCTTTCATCCTCGGTGAAGAGTTCATCGGCGACGACTGCTGCGCAATGATCCTGGGCGACAACATCTTCTACGGCAACGGCTTCTCCAAGATTTTGAAGAGTGCTGTCTCCAATGCCGAGAACAAGGGCCGCTGCACCGTCTTCGGCTACTATGTGCCGGACCCCGAGCGCTTCGGCATCGTGGAGTTCGACGCAAACGGCAAGGTGCTGAGCGTCGAGGAAAAGCCCCAGCATCCCAAGAGCAACTACGCCATCACCGGCCTGTACTTCTACAACAAGGAAGTCGTTAAGATGGCAAAGCAGGTCAAGCCCTCCGCCCGCGGTGAGCTGGAGATCACGACCCTGAACGATATGTACCTCAAGCAGGATGAGCTGGACGTCCAGCTGCTGGGCCGCGGCTTTGCATGGCTGGACACCGGCACGATGGACAGCCTCGTGGAGGCAGCCGACTTTGTGCGGATGATCGAGAAGCGTCAGGGCATCAAGATCAGCGCCCCCGAGGAGATCGCATTCAAGTACGGCTGGATCGACCGCGACACCCTGCTGGAAAGCGCAGAGCGCTACGGCAAGAGCCCCTACGGCCAGCACCTCAAGAATGTGGCCGACGGTAAACTGAAGTATTAAGAGAGGCGGTATCCGCATGAAAATCATTGTTACCGGCTGCAGAGGCCAGCTTGGCACCGAGATCATCAAGCAGCTCCGGGAAGGCCGCAGTGAGCTTGGCCCCATCCCCGAGAAGCTGGTGAGCGCCACGGTCATTCCGGTGGACCTGCCGGAGCTGGACATCACCAACTACAAGATGGTGGATGACTTCATCCGCCGTCAGCGCCCGGACGTCATCATCAACTGCGCCGCTTTCACCAACGTGGATGGCTGCGAGGTGAACCATGACACTGCCTTCAAGGCCAACGCCATCGGCCCCCGCAATCTGGCACAGGCCGCCACCAAGACCGGCGCACGTCTGGTACACGTCTCTACGGATTATGTCTTCTCCGGCCGCGAGAACGGCGGCATCCCGCAGGATGAGGCAACCATTCCCGGCCCCATCAGCGCCTACGGCTCCACCAAGCTCATGGGTGAGAAGTATGTGGAGCAGTTCTGCCACCGCCACTTCATCGTCCGCACGGCATGGCTCTACAGCTACTACGGCAAAAACTTCGTCAAGACCATCGTGAACGCCGGCAAAAAGTTCGGCAAGCTGGAAGTTGTCAACGACCAGTGCGGCAACCCGACCAACGCCGTCGATCTGGCCCACGAGATCCT
The DNA here is from genome assembly GCF_020687245.1 of Faecalibacterium longum CLA-AA-H243. Taxonomy (GTDB): domain Bacteria; phylum Bacillota; class Clostridia; order Oscillospirales; family Ruminococcaceae; genus Faecalibacterium; species Faecalibacterium longum. The sequence continues at coordinate 1,813 of NZ_JAJEQG010000015.1, forward strand.
GCAGCTCTGCGTGACCCACGAGTACGGCCTGTATCACTGCACCGGCGAGGGCATCTGCTCCTGGTATGATTTCGCATCGGAGATCATCCGCCTGTCCGGCGTGGACGCCACCGTGTCTCCCTGCACCAGCGAAGAGTACAAGGCAAAGCACCCGGACAGCGCCGACCGCCCCAAGTGGAGCGCTCTGGACAACCGGATGCTCCGCTGCACCGTCGGCAACGACGTCCGCGACTGGAAGGACGCGCTGGCCTGCTTCTTTGAGCACTGGGACGGCGACAATGGGATGAAATGACCCTCTCAGTCACCGAAGGTTACGGAGAGGGCAAGGCTGCTGAAAATGAAGAGAACACTGAGGAAAATCATATTATGAAAAAATATCTTATCACCGGCTGCGCCGGTTTTATTGGTTCCAACTTTGTGCATTATATGCTCAAGAAGTACCCCGAGATCCTGCTGGTCAACCTCGATAAGCTGACCTACGCCGGCAACCTCGAGAACCTGAAGGACGTTGAGGGCGACCCCCGCCACGTCTTTGTGCAGGGCGACATCTGCGACAAGGAGCTGGTCGAGAGCCTGTTTGCAAAGTACGATTTCGATTACGTCATCAACTTTGCCGCTGAGAGCCATGTTGACCGCTCCATCAAGAACCCTGAAATTTTCGTCCAGAGCAACGTGATGGGTACCGTCAACCTGCTGCAGCGCGCCAAGGAAGCCTGGTACGACGCCGACGCCAAGACCTGGAAAGAGGGCAAGAAGTACCTGCAGGTGTCCACCGATGAGGTCTACGGCGCTCTGGGCGCTGAGGGCTTCTTCATGGAGACCACCCCGCTCTGTCCCCACAGCCCCTACTCTTCCTCCAAGGCCAGCGCTGATATGTTCGTCATGGCATTCCACGACACCTACGGTATGCCCATCAACATCACCCGCTGCTCCAACAACTACGGCCCCTACCAGTTCCCCGAGAAGCTCATCCCGCTGATGATCAACAACGTCAAGCACCACAAGCAGCTGCCCGTCTACGGTGACGGTATGCAGATCCGCGACTGGCTGTACGTTGAGGACCACTGCAAGGCTATTGATATGGTCTGCAACGGCGGCAAGGTGGGCGAGGTCTACAATGTCGGCGGCCACAACGAGCGCCCCAACATCTTCATCGTCAAGACCATCATCGAGCAGCTGCACGACCGCCTGAAGGACGACGGCATCAGCGAAGACCTCATCAAGCACGTCGCTGACCGTCTGGGCCACGACCGCCGCTATGGCATCGACCCCACCAAGATCAAGAACGACCTTGGCTGGTATCCTGAGACTCCCTTCGAGAAGGGCATCGTCCTGACCATTGACTGGTACCTCGACCACGAGGAGTGGATGGAGCACATCACCAGCGGCAACTATCAGAAATACTACGAGGAAATGTACAAGAATAAGTAACTTCTTGTAAATAGCCTGAAAGCGAAAAAGAGCAGGGCGTGCGGCCGTATGGCTGCACGCCCTGCTCTTTTTTGTCGGAGTTAAAGTTTGTCCTCTTTCATGTAGCGGATGAGCAGGGGCAGCTCATAGACCAGCATGGACAGCCAGCCGATGCCGTAGCTCACAGGCATGATTTGAAGGTCTACCTTGAGTACCAGCACCAGCACAGCGGCGGCGGCCACGCGGAAGCCCATGTTGAGCATACTGCTGTTCAGGGTGATCTTCAAATCGCCGAGGCCGCGGAAGCCGCCCTGGATGCCGTTGGTCACGCCGGGCATCAGGTAGAAGAGGGAGGCGCACCGCAGGAACTTGACGCCCAGGTCGATGACGGCGGGGTCATCCACGAAGAGGGAGATGATGGGACGGGCGAAGAGCAGGCAGACGGCCATCAGGCAGAAACCGTAGATGAGCTCGATGCGCAGGCCGCAGAAAAAGCCCTGACGCACCCGCTCCTTTTTGCCGGCACCGTGGTTCTGAGCCATCAGGGTGGTCATAGCGTGGGCGATGTTCTGCTGGGGCATATAGGTGAAGTCGTCCACCCGGCTGGCGGCGGTGAAAGCGGCCATTGCGTTGATGCCCAGAGTGTTGACGATGGCCTGCACGGCAATCTTGCCCAGCTGGACGGTGGCCTGCTGCATGGCGCTGGTCCAGCCGTACTGGACGGTGCTGCGCAGCAGAGAGCCGTCAAAGACGAGCCAGCGTCGCCCCAGCTGAAGGACGGGGACTTTGAACTGGATGTAGACGACGCAGAGCACACAGCAGAGCGCCTCGCTGAGGACGGTGGAGAGGGCGCAGCCTTCGCTGCCCCAGCCCAGCACCTCGACAAAGAAGAGGTCGCCGCCGATGTTCAGCACCGAGCTTATCATCAAAAAGTAAAGGGCGCTCTTGCTGTCGCCCAGCGCCCGCATGGTGGCGGCGAGAAAGTTGTAAAAGAAGGTGAAGATGAGGCCCGCAAAGACGATGCGGAGGTACTGCACCGCGATGGGCAGGATCTCTTCCGGAACCTGCATCAGCCGGAGCAGCGGCGTCGCCAGCAGAACGCAGAGGGCCGAAAAGACCAGCGAGAACACCGTGCCTGCGATGGCAGTGGTGGAGACCTGACGCTCCACGCGCTGGGTGTCTCCGGCACCATAGGCCGTGCTGACAAGGATGCCGGCACCGAGGCAGAGACCGTTGATGAAGAGGATGGCCAGCGTCATCAGCGGGTTGGAGGTGCCGACGGCGGCAAGGGCGTCTTCGCCAACAAATTTGCCCACGATGATGCTGTCGGCGGCGTTATAAGTGAGCTGGAACAGGTTGCCCAGCACCAGCGGGATGGTGAATTTGACCAGAAGGGGCGTGATGGCTCCGGTCGTCATGTCTTTTGTCATGGATTCCTTCTCGTTTCCTTTTTATAGTATGTTCTGGCGTGCGCTGAACACGGCCAGTGCCGAACGGCTTTTGCCGTTTGCGATAAGCTGGGCCGCTGCGTGAAGGGCGGCACCTGCGCTGGGGGAGGCCGGGATGGCATCGGTGCGCAGGACCCGCTGCGCCGCCCGGACGGAATCGGCGGTGGTGACGGCAGCGATGTTGTCCACTACATAGGAGTTGTAGTTGCCGGGAACGAGGCCGAAGCCGATGTCCGGGATGCCATGGGAGCCAGTGAGGCCGCTGCTCAGGGCCTGACTCTCGTAAGGCTCCACTGCAACGATGCGGACGTCATTCGTCCACGCCTTGACCGTTTCGCCCACGCCGGTGATGGTGCCGCCGCTGCCCACGCCGATGACGATGCAGTCCACGATGCTGGAACCCTCCCGCGCGATGGAGCGCACCAGTGCAGGCCCTGTCACCCGGCGGTGATAGGTGGGGTTGTCGTCGTTGTTGAGCCAGTCCATATAGTACCAGCCCTTTTCGGCGGCGGTGGCTTTTGCCAGCGCCCGTGCGCCTGCAAGGCCCGCCTGGGCCGGGGTATGGATGATCTGCGCTCCGAGGCGGAGCAGGCTCTCCTGCCGCATGGCGGGGGCGTCCTCCGGCATGACCAGCGTCACCGGGTGGCCCGCCGTCAGCCCCGCCAGCGTCAGCGCTGTGGCAAAAGGCCCTGACACGGCCTCCACGATGGTCTGGCCGGGGGTCAGCGCCCCGCGCTCAAGGGCCAGCGCCAGCATCCCCTCAGCCAGCTCGTCCCGCGCCGTGCCGGTGGGGCCGTTGTAGTTCAGATAGGCGTACAGCCGCCCCCGCAGCCCGCAGGCCGCAAGATAGCCCCGCAGCTCGACGATGGGGCCGGGCAGCAGGGTCTGGTAGATGTTGGGGTAGATAGGCACGGGCGGTCTCCTTTCGCGTCCGGGGGAAAGCTTACGCCTATAACTTTAACGCAAAGGAGAGGAAGCGTCAAGCGGGGCTTGGGCAGAAAAGAGAAAGATCGGAAGAAAATTTGGCAAAATGACGCAAAAAGTCCTTGACAAGGGACACCCCGTCTGCTATACTCCGTATGTAAAGCAAAAAACCTTTACAAACAGCGGAGGTCAGAGCAGGACAGAACATGGCAAAAGACTTTGAAATGGGCTATCTGCTCGATTTTTACGGCGAAGTGCTCACGCCCAAACAGCGCGAGATGCTGCGCCAGTATTACAACGATGACCTCTCCCTCAGCGAGATCGGAGAAAACTTCGGCATCACCCGGCAGGGGGCGCGGGACGCCATCAAGCATGGCGAAACGGCCCTCAAGGAGCTGGAAGAAAAGGTCGGCTTCGCGGCCCGGTACCGCCGGGTGCAGCAGACACTGGAAGAGCTGGAGCAGCTGGTCATCGACGCCCGGTTTGAATGCACCGGCCCGAACGCCCGGCTGACCACCACCGAGTATGCCGCCACTCTGAATAAGATGCTGGGGCTCATCCGCTCCATCGACGAAGTGAATGAGAGCTGAAAACTGATTTGAGAGGAGCACCGAACAATGGCATTTGAATCTTTGACCGACCGCCTTGCCGGTGTGTTCAAAAAGCTGCGCGGCCACGGCAAACTGAGCGAGGCGGACATCAAAGCCGCCATGCGCGAGGTCCGGATGGCCCTGCTGGAAGCCGACGTCAACTACAAAGTAGCGAAGGACTTCTGCGCAAAGGTCTCCGAGCGCGCCATGGGCCAGGAGGTCATGGAGAGCCTGACCCCTGCCCAGCAGGTCGTCAAGATCGTCAACGAGGAGCTGGTCGCCCTGATGGGCGGCGAGGAAGCCCCTCGTCTGGTCATCAAGAACAAGGGCCAGACCATCATCATGCTCTGCGGCCTGCAGGGCAACGGTAAGACGACCCACGCAGCAAAGCTTGCAAAATACTACATCAAGCAGGGCCGCCGCCCGATGCTGGTGGCCTGCGACATCTACCGTCCGGCCGCTATCGACCAGCTGCAGGTGGTGGGCAAGCAGGCCGGTGCGCCGGTATTCACCCTGCCCGGCGAAAAGCCGCCTGCCATCGCCAAAAAGGCGCTGGCCCACGCCAAGGACTACGGCAACGACATCATCATCCTCGATACCGCAGGCCGTCTGCAGATCGATGAAGTGCTGATGCAGGAGCTGGTCCAGATCAAAGAGGCTGTCCCCGTGGACGAGACTCTGCTGGTCGTGGACGCCATGGCCGGTCAGGACGCCGTGAACGTCGCCAAGACCTTCAACGAAACGGTCGGCATCGACGGCATCATCCTCACCAAGACCGACGGCGATACCCGCGGCGGCGCAGCCCTCTCGGTGCTGTCTGTCACCGGCAAGCCCATCAAGTTCCAGGGTACCGGCGAAAAGCTGGATGACCTCGAAGTCTTCCATCCCTCCCGCATGGCAAGCCGGATCCTCGGCATGGGCGATGTGCTGAGCCTCATCGAGCGCGCACAGGATGCCGCCGACGAGAAGCTGGCCGAAGAGACCGCCAAGCGGATGATGGAAAACAAGTTCGATATGAACGATATGCTGGCCCAGTTCGCCCAGATCCGCAAGATGGGCGGCGCGGGTGCCATGCTGAGCATGATGCCCGGAATGTCCGGCATCGACGCCAGCCAGATCGACGAGAAAGCCTTCGACCGCATCGAGGCCATGATCTACTCGATGACCAAGGCCGAGCGCGAAGACCCCTCCATCATCAACCCCAAGCGCAAGCGCCGCATCGCTGCGGGCAGCGGCACTCAGGTGTCTGATGTCAACAAGCTGCTCAAGCAGTTTGAGATGATGCAGAAGATGATGAAGCAGTTCAAGAAGAGCCCCAAGGGCTTTGCCCGCAAGCTGGGCGGCCTGATGGGCAACCCGGGCGCCTTTAGAGGCATGAAATAATTCCGGTATACACCCCGCTGTGGGGTTGTACAGATAGATTTAATCCCCCGTAAACCGGGGAACAAGAAATTTTTGGAGGATATTACCATGGCAGTTAAGATTCGTCTGCGCCGCGTCGGCGCCAAGAAGGCTCCCTTCTATCGTGTTGTTGTTGCTGACAGCCGCTTCCCCCGCGATGGCCGTTTCATCGAGGAGATCGGCACTTACGATCCCAACCAGGAGCCCTCTGTCGTGAGCATCGACGGCGAGAAGGCTAAGGCCTGGATCGCCAACGGCGCTCAGCCCACCGACACCGTTCGCGTGCTGCTGAAGAAGTCCAACATTCTGTAAGGTGGAGGGCTGACTCATGCAGGAGCTGTTGCTGGCAGTTGCCCGCGGCCTCGTGGAGGATAAGGACGCCGTCAAGGTCACGGTGGACGCCCCCCGTGAGGACGGCACCATCGTCTACCACCTGAGCGTGGCAGAGGGAGATATGGGCCGTGTCATCGGCAAGCAGGGCCGGATCGCAAAAGCCATTCGTGTGGTGATGCGCGCGGCTGCTGTGCGGGTCGATGAAAAGGTCCTTGTTGAGATCGACTAAGCACCCTACAGGCCCTTTGCTGTAATGGCAAAGGGCCTTTTTGTTATTAGGAATAACCTCTCAGTCTGCCTTCGGCAGCCAGCTCCCCTACCGAGGGGAGCCTCTGGCGAAGAGATAAAGCTTTACGAAATGCCAAAGCCTCCCCTCGTTAGGGGAGGTGGCACGGCGTAAGCCGTGACGGAGAGGTTAGACAGGAGTTTACAATGCAGCAATATCTGGAAGCAGGCAAGGTCGTCACCACCCACGGTGTGCGCGGCGAAATGAAGCTGGAGCTGTGGTGCGACGGCGTGGATTTCCTCAAAAAGACGGGCCGTCTCTACGCCTCGGCAAAGGGCGGCAAGTGCTATAACATCACCTCCATCCGCCCGCAGGGGCAGATGGCGCTGCTCCAGCTGGAGGGCGTGAACGATATGGACGCCGCCCGCGCGCTGCGGGGTCAGGTGTTTTACTTCGACCGCAGCGACGCCACCCTGCCCGAGGGCCGGTGGTATGTGGCCGACCTTATCGGCTGCGAGGTGCGGGACGCCGACACCGGCAAGGTGTACGGCGTCGTCACCAGCGTGGACCACCCCGGCGCACAGGACATCTATACGGTCAAGTCCCCCAGCGGCAAGGAATATATATTCCCCGGTGTGGACGCCTTTCTCAAAGAGCGCAACCCGCCGGAAGGCTATATCCTCGTCACCCCCATCCCGGGCCTGCTGGACGACGATTTCGACAGTGAGCGGGAGGAGGAGTGAGCGATGGGAATGCGTGTGGACATCGTGACCCTTTTCCCTGAGATGTGCCAGCAGGTGCTGGACGCCAGCATCATCGGCCGCGCAGCCAGGCGCGGCTACATCGAGACCCACTGCCATCAGATCCGGGATTACACCCTCAACAAGCAGAAGCAGACCGACGACTACCCCTATGGCGGCGGCTGCGGTATGGTGCTCTATGCCCAGCCCATCGCCGACTGCCTGCGCGCCGTCCAGAAAGAGGTAGCGGAACAGGGACGCCCGGCCCCGCATATCGTGTTCTTGACGGCGGGCGGTCAGCGTTACACCGAAGAGCACGCCCGCAGGCTGGCCCAGTACGATAACCTGACGCTGGTCTGCGGCCACTATGAGGGCATCGACGAGCGCGTCATTGAAGCGTTTGCGGACGAAGAGATCTCGATTGGCGACTATATCCTCACCGGCGGCGAGCTGGCCAGCCTCGTGGTGGCCGACAGCGTCCTCCGCCTCAAGCCCGGCGTTCTGGCGGAGCAGAAGGGCTACGAGGAAGAGAGCTACTGGGACGGCCTGCTGGAATACCCCCAGTACACCCGCCCCGAGGTCTGGGAGGGCCGCGCTGTACCCGACGTTCTGCTGGGAGGCGACCACCAGAAGATCGACGCATGGCGGGGCGAAAAGAGCCGGGAGCGCACCCGTCTGCGCCGCCCGGAGCTGTATGAGCAGTGGTGCGAGAGCCACCCCATCACCGAGCTGCCCAAGTGGAAGCGGGGCGAGAATGTCCGCCTCGTCAAGACGGAAGAACAGTTTGCCGCTGCGGCAAAGCTGTTTGCGGAGGGACGCCGCGCCGTCTGCGCCGGAAACTGGACGGAAGAGTATTGTGCAAGCCTGACAGAAGAGGAGTTTCTCGCTCAGCTCAAGGCGGAGAAAAAAGGCGGCTGGGCCTGCTACCTGCACACGACGAAAGATGTGCCGGACGGCATGGTGAGCGTAGACCACAAGACCGGCCGCATTGAGCATCTCTTTGTGTCTGGGAATGCCCGGGGAAAGGGCATCGGCCAGAAAATGCTGGATTTCGCCCGCAAAAAGCTGGAAGAGTATGAGCATCCCCGCCTGAGCGTGCTGGACACCAACGCCCGCGCCATCGCTCTCTATCGTCGGATGGGATGGAAATTCACAGGCGAAAAAGACATGGAATTTGACCCTGCGGAATATCCTTCTGTTGTAAAGAAATGCGCGCTGCTGTGGATGCAGTACGAGGGTTGAGCAGAGTCTGCGGCAAACGTCATACTCTGCCGGATAAGCACAAAAGCAGTCGGAGTGCTGACCCTCTGTCGAAAAAATGTTGAAAACTTTTGTATTACCCCGCCAACACTGGGGGAATAATTTTGTTGTCTTTGTACAAAAGGTGGAAAATGCCCCCCTCATCCTTGGGAAAACCGCCAAAAATGCGTCTGGGGTCTGTACAACGGTTTCGCTTTGCGTTAAAATAATCACAACGCAACAGGCGCAAAACATAATTGCATTCCCCAGAACGATAATAGATAGGAGCGTTTTACTATGTACGTCAAAGAAGTTACCGTTGAAAATCAGGTTGGTCTGCACGCCCGTCCGGCAACCTTCTTTATTCAGAAGGCCAACGAGTTCAAGTCTTCCATCTGGGTCGAGAAGGAAGAGCGCCGCGTGAACGCTAAGAGCCTGCTGGGCGTCCTGTCTCTGGGCATCGTGGGCGGCACCACCATCCGCATCATCGCTGATGGCGCAGACGAGCAGGCTGCTGTCGATGGCCTCATCAAGCTGGTGGAGTCCGGCTTCGCAGAGTAATTCAGTTCCATTTCGTGTATGAGCGGCGGGGATCATCCTTGCCGCTTTTTTGGTATGATGCATCAGAATAAAGGAGGCAGCCTCATGAAAGATTCGACGAAAGAAGCACTGTTCAAGTTTGGCGAGTTCTGTGATTCCGGCAAGCCGTGGTACTGCTTTTTTGGCGTCTATCTGGTGACGCTCATCGTCAATATCACCCTTCTGCTCACCTCGGAGCGGAAGCCCAAGTGGTGGAGCGTGGCCCTCGACGTGTGCGGTCTGGCGCTGGCGGCGTCGAATATTGCCAAGACTGAGATGATGCAGAAAGGCCGGCATAACACCTGATGACCAAGGCGGAACTTTACAAAAAGGCCTGTATGCTGCCGCTTCTGCCGGGTGTCTATATCATCCGGGACAAAAGCGGCACCATCATCTATATCGGCAAGGCCAAACGTCTGCGCATCCGGGTGAGCCAGTATTTCCGGGAGGGTGTGCCTCACGACAACAAGGTCAGCCAGATGATCGCCCACGCCTACGCGTTCGACGTCATCGTCTGCCAGAGCGAGTTCGAGGCGCTGGTGCTGGAAGCAAGCCAGATCAAAGCCCACACCCCGAAGTACAACATCCTGCTCAAGGACGACAAGGGCTACAGCTATATCAAGGTGACAAAGGACGAGTGGCCGCGGTTGTCGTTCACGCTGCAAAAAGAGGACGACGGCGCGGAGTATATCGGCCCTTATACCTCGAGCTTTGCGGCCCGTCAGATGGCCGAGACGGCGATGGATGCTTTTCTGCTGCCCCGGTGCAGCCGGCGATTCCCGCAGGAAATTGGCCGAGGCCGCCCCTGCCTGAACGCCCACATCGGCAAGTGCATGGCGGTGTGCAGCGGCAAGATAAGCCGTGAAAACTACGAGCAGGCCGTCAAAAGCGCTGTCCACCTCATCCGCTACGGCAAAAAGGATATTCTGAAAACCCTCAACGAGCGGATGCTGGAAGCCTCTGACCGGCTGGAATTTGAGACAGCGGCCCTCATCCGCGACCAGATCGCCGCCATTACCAAGGTGACGGCAGGGCAGAAGGTCGTGGTTGACCCCGACGTGGAGATGGACGTGGTAGCGCTGGCGGGTACGCCCGGCAGCGTCTGCGCGGCTGTCCTCCGCTTCCGGGAGGGGCGGCTGACCGACAAACGGGAGTTTCTGTTCCACGATACCGCCGACATCGCGGCGGTGCGGGAGGAATTTCTGCCCCGGTACTACCTCGACGATGAACAGATACCGAAAGTCATTGCCGTGGACGAGCTGCCGCCGGATGTGGACGCCTTACAGCAGGCCCTCAACGAGAAGCGGGGCAGTGAGGTGCAGCTCTATGTCCCTCAGCGGGGCGATAAGGCGCACCTCGTCGAGATGGCCCACACCAACGCCGTTGAGCGGCTGGCCCGCGAGAGCGGCCGCTATGCCCGGGAGGAAAAGCTTCTGGATGAGCTGGCGCAGGTGCTGGGCCTTCCCAAGCCCCCCCGCACCATCGAGAGCTACGATATTTCCAACTGGGGCGACGGCACCAGCGTCTGCGGCATGGTGACGTTCCGGGACGGCAAGCCCTACAAGGCGGGCTACCGGAAGTTCAAGATGAAGACCGTCGCCGGGACCGATGACTACGCCTCGCTGGCGGAGACCGTCTCCCGCCGTGCGGCTGAATACGAAAAGTATTCCGAAATGGCCGCAAATGGCGAGCCGAGCAGCAACTACTTCGGCCAGAAGCCTGATCTGCTCCTGATGGACGGCGGCAGGGGACAGGTGAGCGCCGCGAAGGCCGCACTGGCCGGGACGGCACTGGCCGATGTACCCCTCTACGGCATGGTGAAGGACGACCACCACCGCACCCGCGCCATCGTGGACAGCGAGGGCCGGGAGATCGCCATCAACATGAACCGCGGGACGTTCACCTTCGTCACCGCCATTCAGGACGAGACGCACCGCTTCGCCAACGCCTACCGCAAGCAGCAGATGAAGCAGAAGAGCTATTCGTCCACTCTCACCGAGGTGCCGGGCGTCGGCCCCAAGACGGCCAAGGCCCTGATGACCCAGTTCAAGAGCGTGGGCGCCGTCAAAGAGGCCACCCCTGACCAGCTGGAGAACACCCCCGGCGTCGGACGGCAGATGGCCCAGACCATTTACGAATATTTCCACCCGCAGGGGTGAAGCAAGTGGAAAAGTCCGGCGCAGACCAGTCTGCGGCCGGGCTTTTTGTAAGGAGTTTTTATGTACCAGTTCCAATACGACATCAAGCCGGGCCGCTACCGGCACTTCAAGGGCAACGAATATCAGGTCATCGGGATGGCCCGCCACAGCGAGACCGAAGAGGAAATGGTGGTCTACCGCCCTCTGTACGGCGAGGGCGGGCTCTGGGTGCGTCCGGCGGCTATGTGGGCCGAAGAGGTGGAGCGGGACGGCAAGCGTCAGCCGCGCTTTGCCTACATTGGCGAAATGTAAGGGCTTGCGCCCGGAGGCCAAACGCGATACAATGGGTTTTGCAGAACAAACGCGCCTGCGAAACTGTATAAATGAGCACTATACATACAAGATGTAAAATTTTGGAGGATAACAGCTATGGCTTGTACTACCATCCTTGTCGGCAAAAAAGCCTCGTATGACGGCTCTACCATGATCGCCCGGAACGACGATTCCGGCTCCGGCCACTTCACCGCGAAAAAGTTCGTTGTCGTTCAGCCGGAGGAGCACCCGGCTGTTTACAAGTCGGTCATCTCTCATGTAGAAGTTCCCCTGCCGGGCAATGCCCTGCGGATGACCGCCATGCCCAACGCCGTGGAGGGCAAGGGCATCTGGGCTGCTTCGGGCGTCAACGCCGCCAACGTCGGCATGACCGCCACCGAGACGATCACCTCCAACCCCCGCGTTCTGGGCGCAGACCCGCTGGTGGTCTACCAGCCCGCCAGAGACGGCCAGCCGGAAGTCCCCGGCGGCATCGGCGAGGAAGATATTGTTTACCTCGTCCTGCCCTACATCCACTCTGCCCGCGAGGGCGTGCTCCGTCTGGGCAAGCTGCTGGAAGAGTACGGCACCTATGAGATGAACGGCATCGCTTTCCAGGATGTGGACGAGATCTGGTGGCTGGAGACCATCGGCGGCCACCACTGGATGGCCCGCCGTGTGCCGGACGACTCCTATGTGGTCATGCCGAACCAGCTGGGCATCGACGCCTTCGACCTCGACGACGCTTTCGGCGCACAGGAGAATTATCTCTGCTCTGCCGACCTGAGGGAGTTCATCCGGGACAATTACCTCGACCTCTCGCTGGATGGCCGTCTGAACCCGCGTGACGCCTTCGGCAGCCACGACGACGCCGACCACGTTTACAACACCCCCCGCGCATGGTTCATGCTCCGCCACCTCAATCCCAACACCTGGGTCTGGGACGGCCCTGCCGCCGACTACGGCCCTCGCTCGGACGACCTGCCCTGGTGCATGGTGCCGGAGCGGAAGCTGACCCCGGAGGATGTGAAGTATGTGCTGTCCTCCCACTATCAGGGGACTCCCTTCGACCCCTACGCCAGCTACGGCGACAAGAGCATGAAGGGAGCTTACCGCTCCATCGGCATCAACCGCAACGACTTCATGGCCCTCATCCAGATGCGGCCTGACGTGCCGGAAGACATCCGCGCTGTGGAGTGGATCGCCTACGCCTCCAATGCCTTCAATACCATGGTGCCGTTCTACGCCAACGTCGAGCGCACCCCGGCCTATCTGGCCTGCACCACCGGTGAAGTCTCCACCGACAGCTTCTACTGGGTGAGCCGGATGATCGCCGCCATGGCCGATGCCTCCTACGCCAAGAGCCTCATCCATGTGGAGCGGTACGAGGAGGGCGTCCTCTCCGCCAGCCGCGCACTGCTGAACCAGTACGATAAGAAAATCGCTTCTGCCGAGGAAAGCCAGCGCGCCGCCCTGCGGGAGGAGGCCAACACCGCCATCGCTGCCGAGCTGAAGAAGCGGGCTTCCGATACGCTGGATAAGGTCCTCTTCGAGCTGAGCAGCGGCATGAAGAACGCTTACGCCCGTTCGGACGCCTAAATCGCATCCGACCCGGAAGGAAAAATCATTTCCGGCAAAACCAAAACCGTCAAAAACGGTCAAATCAAACCACAAAACCGTCATCCGCCCCGAAGCTGACCGCTCCGGGACGGATTTTTTTGCGCTCTTTTGCGGGTTGTATCCCACTTATTGTGCAGAATGCATGATTTTGACGGAAATATTTTGGCAGATAAACTGACGGAAAGTGATTGATTTTGACGGAAAATTTGCTATAATACAGACAGAAACAGCCAAAATGATTCAAACACAGGCAGAAACGTGCAACAGGAGGGATGAAGATGTTGGTAGAGGAGCGGCTTTCCCGCATCATGAAGCTGCTGAGCCAGCAGCGCACCGCGACGGTGCAGGAACTCTGCGAGGCGTTGGATGCCAGCGAGTCCACCATCCGCCGCGATTTGAACGAGCTGGACAGGATGGGCAAGGTGAACAAGGTACACGGCGGCGCGACCCTGCCGGACAGCCAGTTCCTCGCCGACGAGCCGACGATGGCCGCAAAGGAAGCGCTGGCCGTCGTCCAGAAAAAGTGTATCGCAAAGGCGGCAGCGGCCCTTATCACTGCAGAGGATTTCGTCTTTCTGGACGCCGGAAGCACCACGCTGGCGCTGGCCCGGGAGCTGAGCGGCCCGGCGCTGGACGCCCGGTACGTCACCAACGGCGTCGCTCACGCCCGTCTGCTGGCCCAGAAGGGCTGCAAGGTCTTTCTGGTGGGCGGTCTGCTGCGGCCCGAGACGGAGGCCATCATCGGCGCTGCGGCTCTCCACAGCCTGCAGCAGTACAACTTCACGAAAGCGTTCCTGGGGGCAAACGGCGTGGCGCTGGACGCAGGATTCACGACACCTGACCCCGAGGAAGCGGCTGTCAAGGCCACGGTCGTGCGCCGGGCGAGAGAAGCCTGGTTCCTCGTGGATGACTCGAAGTTCGCCCGCATCTACCCGGCGGTCATCGCCGAGCTGTCCGGCGGCGCGATCCTGACGAATCATTGTCCGAATCCGAAATACAGACAATTCACTCTGGTAAAGGAGGCAACAGAATGATCTATACCGTGACATTCAACCCGGCCATCGACTACGTCGTGCGGCTGGACACGCCGCTGGAAGTGGGCGAGGTGAACCGCGCCAAAGGCGAGGACTGCGTGCTGGGCGGCAAGGGCATCAACGTGTCCGGTGTGCTGGCCGAGCTGGGCTGCCGGAACACGGCGCTGGGCTTTGTGGCTGGTGAGACGGGTGCGTGGCTCGAGCGGGGTCTGGCCGCGCAGGGCATCACCACCGACTTTATCCACCTCGAGCAGGGCATGACCCGCATCAACGTCAAGATAAAGGCGGGGCAGGAGACTGAGCTGAACGGCGCAGGCCCGGACATCCCCGAGAGCGCCATGGAGCAGCTGGAAGCACAGCTCGATAAGCTGGCCGAGGGCGACATCCTCATTCTGGCGGGGAGCATCCCGTCCAGCCTGCCCCAGACCACCTACGAGCGTCTGCTGGCCCGTCTGGAAGGCCACGGTGTGCATACGGTGGTGGACGCGACCCGCGACCTGCTGGTGAATGTGCTGCAGTATCACCCCTTCCTCATCAAGCCCAATAATCATGAGCTGGGTGAGATCGTGGGCCGCACCCTCACCACCGACACCGACATCACCGCTGCCGCCCGCACCCTGCAGGAAAAGGGCGCCCGGAACGTACTGGTGAGCATGGCCGGTGACGGTGCGCTCCTGCTGGACGAGAAGGGCGAGGTCCACCGAATCGGCACGCCCAAGGGCAAGGTGGTCAACAGTGTGGGCGCAGGCGACAGCATGGTGGCCGGTTTCGTGGCAGGCTACCTGCGCAGCGGCAGCTATCTGGAAGCCCTGCGTCTGGGGACTGCCTGCGGCAGTGCCACTGCGTTCAGCCTCGGGCTGGCAAAGAAGGAAAAAATCGACGCCCTGCTGGCGACGATTTGAGCGATAGAAGGAAACAGGGAGAGGAGACACACTATGCGAATCACGGAATTGTTCACGGCACAGTCCATTGCGCTGGACGAAGCCCAGCAGGACCGCAGCCAGATCATCGACCGTCTGGTGGAGCTGCAGGCGACCCACGGCAACATCAGAGACAAGGAAGCCTACAAAAAGGGTCTGTATGAGCGCGAGGACGAGGGCTCGACCTATGTTGATAACGGCATCACCGTCCCCCATGCCAAGTGCGACTGCGTGACCCGGCCCAGTCTGGCGGCCCTCCGCCTCAAGACCCCGGTGCAGTACAATGCCGAGGACGACGGCAAGACCGACCTGCTGTTTGCCATCGCAGCCCCCAAGAACGGCAGCCTCCACGTGGATATGCTGGCCCGCATGATGCAGATGCTCATGAACGAGGACTTCGTGGAGAAGCTACGCACCGCCAAGACCCCGGAAGACTTCCTCGCCGCCATCGACGCGCAGGAAGAAGCCCAGTTCGGCGACGAGAGCTTCACCGACCAGGAGATCGAGCAGGCGGGCTACCGTGTGCTGGCCGTCACCGCCTGTGTCAACGGCATCGCCCACACCTACATGGCCGCTGAAGCCCTGAACAAGGCCGGTGCCAAGATGGGCGTGACCATCAAAGTCGAGACCAACGGCTCCGACGGCGCAAAGAATCTCCTGACGAAAGATGAAATTGCAAACTGCGACGGCATCATCGTGGCAGCGGAGAAGAAGATCGAGACGGCCCGCTTCGACGGCAAGCCGGTCCTCTTCACCCGCGTGGACGACGGCATCCACAAGCCTGAAGAGCTCATCCATAAGATAACCTCCGGCGAGGTGCCGGAGTTCCACGCTAAGGGCGGCGCACAGGCCTCGGAGGACGCTTCTGCCTCCGACAGCTTTGGCCGCAGCCTCTACAAGAATCTGATGAACGGCGTCTCCCATATGCTGCCCTTCGTGGTGGGCGGCGGCATCATGATAGCGCTGGCCTTCCTGCTGGACGATTACAGCATTGACCCCTCCAACTTCGGCATGAACACTCCGCTGGCCGCCTTCTTCAAGACGGTGGGTTCTGCGGCCTTCAGCTATATGCTCCCCATCCTGGCGGGCTTCATCGCCATGTCCATCGCAGACCGTCCGGGTCTGGCTGTCGGCTTCGCAGGCGGCGTGCTGGCCATGAACGGCACCAACTTCGCCGGTATCGCCGCTGGTGAGACCACCGGCATCTCCGGCGGCTTCCTGGCCGCTCTGCTGGCCGGTTTCGTGGCCGGTTATGTGGTGGAGTTCCTCAAGAAAATCACGGAGAAGCTCCCCGCCAGCCTGAACGGCATCCGTCCCATGCTCATCTACCCGCTGGGCGGCATCCTCATCGTGGGCGTGGTCATGTGCGGTATCAACCCCATCATGGGTATGATCAACACCGCCATGACCAACTGGCTGAACGCCATGGGCGGTACCTCCAAGGTTCTGCTGGGTGCTATCGTGGCCGGTATGATGAGCATCGACATGGGCGGCCCCTTCAACAAGGCGGCTTACGTCTTCGGCACCGCAGCCCTCGCCTCCGGCAACTATGAGGTCATGGCCGCTGTCATGGTGGGCGGCATGGTGCCTCCCATCGCCATCGCCCTCTCCACCACCTTCTGCCCCAAGAAGTGGACTCCCGACGAGCGCCGCAACGGCATCGTCAACTACATCATGGGCCTCTGCTTCGTCACCGAGGGCGCTATCCCTTACGCTGCCGCTGACCCGCTGCGCGTCCTGCCCAGCTGCGTCATCGGCGCAGCCCTCTCTGGTGCGCTGTCCATGACCTTTGGCTGCGCTCTCCGCGCCCCTCACGGCGGCATCTTCGTATTCCCGGTCGTTGACCACGCTGTGATGTACTGTGTGGCTCTGGCGGTCGGCAGCGTCGTGGGTGCGGTCATCCTGAGCCTGCTCAAGAAGACCCGCACCGAAGAATGATCAGGCTATTCGCTCCCTTTTCAAGTATAAACAGCCAAAGGCCCCCATCCGGCAGATACCGGATGGGGGCCTTTGGCGTGTAAGATACAGTTAAAAAGGCTCTCCCAAGGGGAGAGCCTTGGCAGAACCATAAAAACCTGTATAAAACACAAAAACCCGCCTGGCAGCGGGTTTTTGTGTATAGAGGGGTGGGAAAGTATATAAAGTGGTGAATCGCGTGATCAGTCGGCAACATATCGTACCCGAACACCGGGATCCCCGGCGGTACATCAGAACTTCAGTGACGCTGCCTTGCAGTATGTATTATACCCGAATTTGTTTTCTTGTCAAATGCAAAAATTTGGTTTCGCTTTAATTTAGCACTTTACTTTTTGACAAAAACTTTATATAATTAAAGACGGCAAAACGAAAACTGATTTTTGCACAGTTTGTGCTATTGCTACAACAATAAAACTTTACTTTCAAAAAAATTTATGTAATGTAACATATTTCAAAAGGAGTACTTTTCCTATGGACGATTTGGACCGCAAGATTCTCGCCCTCCTCGCAAAGAACGCCCGTATGCCGGTGAAGGAGATCGCCGAAAAGGTGGCGCTGACCAGTCCCGCTGTCTCCAGCCGCATCCACAAGCTGGAAACGGACGGCATCATCAGCGGCTATACCGTGATGCTCAACCGCCCGTCTGACCGGGTCTATGTGGATGCTCTCATCAGCCTCTCGGTGGCCCCGTCCCAGCGGGACGAGCTGGTGGAGCTGATGAAGAACAGCAAAGAGGTGCTGCAGTGCTACCACGTCACGGGCGCTTACACCTTCCTCATCAAGGTGAGCTGCGGCAGTATGCCCCAGCTGGAGCATCTTATCTTACAGTTCCAGAAGCTGGGTACCACCAGCACCCAGATCATCCTCTCGACGCCCGTCAATCACGGTGACCTTGAGGCCATGATGCTGTAAGCGTTCATAGAACTGTTACACTTGTGGGTGCAATTTTCGCCCGCCGTGGGTCGTTTACCGAATAGCAGGGATAAAACATCAAATACTATCACTGCACACCGAAAACCTCACCCTGCGAACGAAAGGATAAATTGAATATGAAACGTATCATTGCTTGTCTGATGGCCGGCGTCATGCTGCTGGCTCTGGTGGGCTGCGGCGCGTCGGGCAGCTCCGGCAGCGCGTCTTCTGCCGCGAAGAAAGATTACACCCAGATCCTCCACGACGCCCGCAGCGACGAGGACAACAAGTATGAGATGATATTCACCAAAGGCGAGGATGGCAAGTTCACGGCCCAGTACGGCTACAGCGCCGAGTATGAGGCCGACCAGCTCTCCGACGAGGTGGCCAACATGATGATGCCTCTGCTGGGCCTCGAGGACGATATGTACGACGACTTCGCCGCCTCAGTGTCCGGCATGATGGTCAGCGTCTACGGCGTGGCCATCGTCAAGCCCGCCGAGGGCAAGACGCAGGACGTGGTGGATGCGATGGATGCCTATGTCCAGAGCCAGCAGAAGTCCATGGAGCATTACCTCGAAGACCAGTACCAGATCGCTTCTGCCGCCCGCGTGGCGACTGTCCCCACCGGCGAGGTGGTCATGGTCTGCTGTGAGGACAGCGACACCGTCTTTGAAAACATCAAAAAGGCTCTGGCCGCATAACGTATTGTAGGAAAAAGCCCCCGCTTCCAGCTGGAAACGGGGGCTTTGCTGTATTTGTTGATTACGGATTCTCGATGGCATTCACGAGCTTGTTGGCGATGTACTGGTGGCCCTTGATGGTGGGATGCACGTCGAGGGTGGTCTCCGTGTTGGGGATGGCCACATAAGTCAAGTTATAAGTCTTGGCGATCTGCTTCTCAAACTTGTTCAGCTTGTTGAAGTAGCTGCGCCAGCAGGGGATGAGCGGCACAGGGTTGGTGTAGCCCACGAGGATGATCTGGGCATCCGGGTTCAGATTGCGGATCTCCTGCACGATGGAGATGAGGGCTGCGGTGGTCTTGGGGTAAGTCTCGTCGCAGATCTTGCTCATGCCGGAGAAGAGCAGATTCCAGGTGGCGTCCCTCTCGGCTTTGGTCAGATCCATCGCCTTGATGCTGCGGTAGATGGCGGACATGGTGGAGCCGGAACCTTCATTGCGCAGGTCGCCGGCCAGAATGGTAGCGGCCAGCTTCTCGCTCTTCCAGTTGGTGGCGTTGCCCAGAGCCACGATGCAGGGGACGAAGGCGTCGTTGGAGCCGATCTGGACGGAGACGACGTCGGCCTTGCGGATGTAGTCCTGGAACTCAGGGTAGTTGTACTCGCAGCCGGACGCCATGTTCATCTGGGGCATCTTGCCGTACCGGATCATGTCCGCGAGGTCGGGAGCCGTCAGGGCCGGCAGGCCGAGGTTGATGGCGTGGTCACGGTCGAGGCCGAGAGCTGCAGCCACCTTGCCGACATAGCAGTCGGGAGAATAGCCATGGAAGTTGGGAGTCATATCGACGCTGTAGCCGGAGCGCGCACTGTACTGGACATCGGCCAGGCCGACGCCGGCCACGATGCTGTCGCCCAGTGCGACGTAGGTGAGCTGCTCGTCCTTATCTTCCTCTTTGGTGTCATCGGCCTTGACCTCGGTCTCAGCAGCGGTCGCTGCCTCCTCTGCGTCGTCCGCAGAAGGGACCGGGTCAGCCTGAGCCGTCTCGGTGGCAGAAGCCGCGGCTTCCGCCGGAGTTTCGGGCTGCAGGGCAGCCTCCGGGTTCAGGGTGACGATGACATGATCATCGCCGGCGGCGTCCGCAGCGGCCTCGGTCCCCTCGGCCAGCGCGGGGACGCTGAGCAGGGAGACGAGCAGCAGGGCAGAGACCGCCAGACTTGCAAAACGCTTGTTCATGGCAGAAGAGTCCTTTCATGGAAATCAATAGTCGCGGGGGGAGATGTCAGCTTCGAGCTGACGGTAATCGACCTTGCCCACAGGGGTCATGGGCATACTGGAAATAAACTTGTAGGCCACGGGCTGGACGTATTCGGGCAGCTCCTCGGCGCACATCCGCTCCAGCTCCCGTATCACCTGCTTTTTCTTGGCGGTGGTGTCGGCCTTGAGCACGATGTAGACGAAGGGCAGACGGCCCTGCACATGGTCCTTGTCGGTGCAGCCCACCACAGAGCACTGATGCACAGCGGGGTGGCGGCTGACGACATTCTCTATCATGGAGGGGAAGACTTTGAAGCCGTCGTGGCGGATGATGAGGCGCTTGATGCGGGAGTCGAGGTAGACGAAGCCGTCCTCGTCCAGATAGCCGATGTCGCCGGTGTGGACCCAGATGCGGCCATCCGGGTGGCGGCGAAGGATCATGGCCGTCTCGTCAGCCTTATTGTAGTAGCCCTTCATGGTGGTGGGGCCGGAGATGCACAGCTCGCCGCGCTCACCGATGGGCAGTTCCCTGTCGGTACCCGGCTCAAAGGCGGCAATGATGGTATTGACCATCGGGATGCCGACGCTGCCGGGCTTGTTGTCTGCGCCGGCAGCCACGGTAGCGGCAGAGGATACCTCGGTCATGCCGTAGCCCTTTGCCATCGGGTAGCGGACGCCATGGGCGGCGAGGAAGTCGTTGACGGTCTGCTCTGCGCCCCGGGCGATGGCATCGCCGCCGGCGGCGTAGTTCAGAATGAAGGAGAGGTCCTTATCCCGCAGCTTGGGGTCTGCGGCCAGCTGCTGATAGTGGGCCGGCACGCCGAACATATGCTCAGGCTTGTACTTCAGCACCAGGCTGCCCAGCTTGGCCGGGTCGAGGTTGGGGATGATGATGACCGTGAAGCCCAGCACCAGCGGCAGATGGACGCCGCAGGCGTAGCCGTAGGCGATGAAGGGGGGCATGATGTTCATGAGCTTCTGGCCCCGGTGGAACAGCTTGTCGTAGGCGCGGAACTGCTGCGCCAGAGCGTTGAAGCAGTTGTCGGTGAGCATGACGCCTTTAGGGGAGCCGGTAGTGCCGCCGGTGTGGACGACGACGCAGGCGTGGTCGGGGTCATAGGGCTCCGCAGCGGTGCTCTGGCCCTCGCCGCCCTTGATGAACTGCTTCCAGCGGATGACGTTGGAGGCATATTTGTTCTTGTCGGGGGTGGTCAGCTTGTAGCCTACGGCCATCACCGGGGGCAGAGAGTCGGCCGGAGAGAGGACGATGACCTTTTCCACGTTGGTGCGCTTTGCGGCCTGACGGCAGCGCTCGTACACGACGTTCAGGCAGACGAGAAGGTGGGAATCCACCTCCTCGATATACTCATGGATGCCCTCGACGCTGTAGCGGGGGTCCACAAGGTTCAGAGTGGCGCCGACCATGTCAGCGGCGTAGAACAGAGCGATGACCTCAGGGGTCATGACGCTGACCACCGTCACGATGTCGCCCTTTTTGACCCCGACGCCCCGCAGGGCGGCAGCAGTCTTTTTGACATTGACGATGAGGTCGGCGTAGGTGAACTTCCGGCCATAGTAGTCCAGTGCCATATCGTTCAGATGGTTCCGGTTCCGGTGGCAGACATAATCGAATGCCGAAAGGGTGGGCAGGGTCTGGTCGATGTACTTCTGAGCGTAGTATTTGAGCCAGGGTTTGGCCTGGGATGCGTAAACAGGATTCTGCGTCGTCATCAATTTCTCATTCCTTTATGTTTGTAGACCCGCGCGGGGGCCAATGTTTTGTTTCGTATTGTTACAAAGCCACTCCTGTTATTGTAGTAGAGCAGAGAACAAAAGTCAATAAACAGAGAGGCCACAATGAGAAAAACGCAAGAAAAAGTTTACGATTCCCGGCACCAGTCTTCGGCCTCGGAGGCGCTGCAGAGCACCCAGTGACGGGGCCGAAGCTCCCGCCACTGGGGAGCCTCCGTGGAGTAGTCGTGCATGGAGGGGTCATAGACCAGCAGCTTTTTCTGCCGCTCACGGCGGGGACTGGGCATGGGGATGGCCGACAGCAGGCTGCGGGTATAGGGGTGGATGGCGTGGGTCACAAGCTCTTCGGCGTCGGCCAGCTCCACGATGTCGCCCTTGTGGATGACGGCGATGCGGTCGGAGATGTAGCGCATGACGGAGAGGTCATGGGCGATGAAGAGGTAGGTGATGCCGCGCTCTTTCTGCAGATGGCGCAGAAGGTTCAGGACCTGGGCGCGGATGGACATATCCAGTGCCGAGATGGGCTCGTCGGCGATGATGAATTCCGGCTCCACGATGAGAGCCCGGGCGATGCCGATGCGCTGGCGCTGGCCGCCCGAGAACTCGTGGGGGAAGCGGGACGCAAACTCGGGCAGCAGGCCCACATCCAGCAGCGCCTGACGGACTTTTTCGTCCCGCTCGGCGGCGGAGAGGTCGGGCCGGACGTTCATCAGGCCCTCGCCTACGATGTAGCTCACCTTGGCGCGCTCGTTCAGGGAGGACTGGGGGTCCTGGAATATCATCTGAATTTCCTTGATGACCTGCTTGTCCAGCGCGTGGGAGATCTTGCCGTTTATCTTCTGGCCCTTATAGAACACCTCGCCGCCCGAGGTGGGCAGGATGCGCATGATAGCCCGGCCAATGGTGGTCTTGCCCGAACCGGACTCGCCCACCAGACCGAAGGTCTCGCCTTTATAGATGGTGAAGTTTGCGTTCTTGACGGCCTTGTAAGCCTTGCGGCCGGAGCCGTAGGTCACTTCGAGGTTTTTTACCTCGACCAGAACTTCGCGTTCGTCTGCCATGTTATTTGCCCTCCTCTTGCAGCATCCGCACAGCGGCGGGCGGTTCTATCTTGGGTGCGCGGGGGTCGAGAAGCCAGGTCTTGGCCCGGTGGGTCGTGCTGACATCAAAATAAGGGGGACGCTTGACAAAGTCGATCTTCAGCGCCAGCGGGTTGCGGGGCGCGAAAGCGTCGCCGTGAATTTCCGTGAAGAGGTTCGGGGGCGTACCCTGAATGTTGAACAGGTCTTCGCCCTTCACGCCCATCTGGGGCATACTGGACAGCAGCGCCCAGGTGTAGGGATGGCGGGGGTCGTAGTAAATTTCGTCCGAAGTGCCGATCTCCACGATGTCGCCGGCATACATGACGGCCACACGGTCAGCGATGTTGGCCACGACGCCGAGGTCATGGGTGATGAGGATGATGGTGAGGTTATATTTGACCCGCATCTCCTTCAGCAGCTCAAGGATCTGGGCCTGAATGGTCACGTCCAGAGCCGTCGTGGGCTCATCGCAGATAAGGATCTGCGGATTGCAGGCCACAGCGATGGCGATGACGACGCGCTGGCGCATACCGCCCGAGAACTCGTGGGGATACTGCTTGAAGCGCACTTCCGGGTCGGCGATGCCGACATCCCGCAGGTACTCGAGGGTCTTCTCCCTGGCGGCAGCGCCCTTGAGGCCCTGATGGAGCTCCACGGCCTCCATGATCTGGTCGCCGATGGTCTTCAGAGGGTTCAGGCTGGTCATGGGGTCCTGCATGATCATGGCGATCTCGTGGCCGCGCACTTTCAGCCAGTCCTTCTCCTTTTTCAACTCGGAGAGCCGGATGGGCTGGTGGTCGTCGGCACCGAAGTAGTCGATGGTGCCGGAAGTGATGGAGCCGTTGGAGTCCAGCAGGCCCATGAAGGACTTGGTGAACACGCTCTTGCCCGAGCCGGACTCGCCCACGATGGCGAGGACTTCGCCGTGGTAGACATCGAGGTCGATGCCCCGGATGGCGTGGAGGATCTTTCCACGCAGATTGAATTTGATGTTGAGATCCCGCACAGAGAGGATCAGTTCATTCTTTTTCATGCCTGTTCCTCCTTACTGCAGATGGTTCTTGGGGTCGGCTGCGTCAGAGAAGGCGTTGCCGATGAGGTAGAACGCGATGGTGACGAAGCTGAGGATGATGGTGGGGTAGAGCAGCTGATAGCGCAGGCCAGCCTGCATCATGACCTTGCGGCCATCGTTGATGAGGTTGCCCAGAGAAGGCACCTCGACAGAGAGGCCGAGGCCGATGTAGGTGATGAAGACCTCGCTGCCGATGGCGGCGGGGATGGTCAGGGCCATGCGGAGCATGATGACCGACACGAGGTAGGGCAGCAGGTTGCGCACCACGATGCGGGAGGTGGGGGTGCCGATGCAGCGGGATGCCACGTTGTAGTCACGGTCACGGATGATGAGGATCTGGTTGCGGATAAAACGCGCCATGGCGATCCAGCCCGTGATGGACATGCCCAGGATCAGCGTCTGGACGCTGGGGCTGGCGACGTAGGAAATAAGGATCAGGATGATGGTGGAAGGCACATTGTCGCAGATGTTGTACAGCTCGGTGAAGAAGAAGTCCAGCTGACGGACATAGCCCCAGAGCACACCCACCGTGATGCCCACCACGGCCTCGATGAGGGCCACGAAGAAAGCGATGGTCAGGCTGGTGCGGGCACCGGCCCAGATGCGGGCCCAGAGGTCCTGGCCGATGGCGTTGGAACCCCAGATGAAGCCCTTTTCACCGGGGGCGATGTTGCGGTACTGGATGCCGGTGACGGGGTCCACGGCGCAGAGGTTGGGGTCTACCTGACCGGGCAGGTAGGGCTGCAAAAATGCAAACGCCACCACGGCGATGAGGGCGACGAGCAGCAGCACGGCCACGCGGTTCTTGAAGAAGGCGCGGAAGGTGCTGCCCCAGTAGCTGTAGTTGGAGTAGGACGTGGCCTCGGCCCGCTCTTCGCTGAACCCGGCGGGGGTGAACAGCTCTTCTTCGGGCAGCTTTGCCCATGCGGCGGGGCCGTCCGCCTGTAACTTATCCAGCTCTGCCTCGAGCTGGTGTGCTTTTTCATCTTTCATACGGAAAAGCATTATCGGCCACCTTCTTTCTTGCCAAAGCTGATGCGGGGGTCAATGAGCACCATGAGCAGGTCGCCCAGAATCAGGCCGATGATGCCCACGCAGGCGTAGAGCAGAACGATGCCCTGCACCATCGTGTTGTCGTGGCGCTGGACACAGGTGACCAGCAGGCCGCCCATGCCCGGGATGCTGTAGAGGCTTTCGATGTAGATAGAGCCGACCACAGTGTTCAGAAAGGCGGAGGGAATATACTGCACCAGCGGCACCATTGCGTTGCGGAAGATGTGGCGCAGGGCGATGTTGTTTTCACTCACGCCCTTGGCACGGGCAAGGCGGACATAGTCCTTGTTGCTCTCGTCCACCATGTACCGGCGCAGCCACATGGCGTAGAACGCCACGTTGCCCAGACTCATGGAGCAGACGGGCAGCACCCAGTATTTCCAGTTGGAAGCGTCGAAGAGCAGGCCCACGTTCAGCGCGGTGGTGCCGTACATCTGGATGTACAGATAATACACTGCCGCAGGCACAGCCTGGATGAGGACGATGATGGCCGTGCCAATCTTATCGGGCCAGCGGCTCTTGAAGCGGCCCATGAACAGGCCCATCGGGATGCCGATGACAAGGCTCAGCAGCATGGCGTACACGCCCATCTGGATGGAGATGGGCAGCTTCTTAGCGAGGATGCTGGTGACGGAGGCGTTGACCTTATAGATATGGCTCACGCCGAGGTCGCCGTGGAGCATATTGACCCAGAAGCGGCCGATTTGCACCGGCAGCGGGTCCAGCAGGCCCATGGACTGTAAGCCGGCCTGTATCTGGGCCTCGGTCATTTTTTCGTAGTTAGCAAAATAGCCTTCCACCGGCATCAGCCGCAAAAGGCAGAAAACGAGCGTGACGATAATAAACAGGGTCAGTATCGAGCGCCCGATGCGTTTCGCCAGATATTTGAGCATATCTGTGCGCACCCCTCTCTTTTATAAAATAAATGTCGGATAGGAATAGAATACAACAAAAAAACACTTTTGGAAAGTGATTTGGCAAAGTTCGTTACAAAAATTCATGTAAGAGGCTTCAGAAACGAAAAGCTCTCCGCTTTCCCGTGGGAAAACAGAGAGCTTTGGAGCAGACAGACTCAAAAAGTCTTAGCGGGCGTCGCGGTTGGCCTCGTACTCGCTCATGGAGATGTAGTGGTCGAGGACATGGATGCCCTTCAGACGCTTGTTGGAGAAGCCGGTGGAAGCGTACTGGCCCTCCCAGTAGTTCAGACGGGTGGCAATGTAGGCCGGGATGCTCATGCCCATGGGGACGACGAGGGCATTGTTGATAAGAGAAGCCTCGGCGTTGGCGAAGGCATCGTAGCGGGCGTTGATGTCGTCGGTGATCTTGACAGCCTCTTCGATGGCCTTCATGTAGTTCATGACGGCGTCCGCGGTGTCGCCGGTGATGAAGCCGTCCTCGACGCCAGTGCGCAGGAAGGCGTAGCGGCTGCCGCGTGCGCCCTCGGCCTGATAGAAGGGGTCGGTCTCGGTCTGGGGGTCGGAGTAGTCAGCGCCCCAGTTGCACTGCAGGAAAGCGAACTTGCCGTTGCGGCGGACGCTGGACAGGAAGCTGTCGGAGGGGCCGGCAGTGATGATGATGTCGATGAAATCGAAACCGTCGTTCAGCACACCCTCGAGCTGCTGCTTGAACACCTGGCACTGCTTGTCCCAGTCGGTGGAAGAGGGATTGTAGGGCATCTGCACCTTGATGGGGAAGGTCACACCAGCAGCGGTCAGCTCCGGGATGGCAGCGTCGCGGTACTCCTTGGCCTTCGCCTCGTCGAAGAACTCGGTGATGTTGGCCAGGTCGCCGCACTTGAGGTAGTCCACGCCGTCAGCGTTGGCACAGAAGCTGGGGGGCGTGATGGTGTTCAGCTTGTAGTTGTCGTAGCCCTCGGGTGCCTTGACGGCCAGCGTGACAGAGTTGTTGATGCCGTAGAGGAAGGACTTGCGGAAGTTGGTGTTGTTGATGGCCTTGGCCCAGTTCTCCGGCTCATACTCAGCGTCCATGCCCTCCACGCTCCAGTTGGAGAACTCGTGGGAGAAGGGCATGAAGTTGAACATATAGAAGTAAGTGTAGTTGGTGTTGGGGCGGTCCATGGACACCATGTCCTTGGTGGTGTCGTCGGACAGCCAGCTGTCGAGGATGTCGGAACCGATGGTGGCCTCGTCGATCTCGCCGCGCTTGATCATTTCGGGGCCGTTGACGCTGGCCTCGGCGTTGTAGATGCGGCTGATGGTGTCGATGAAGACGTTGTCAGCGTCGTAGTTCTCGGGGTTCTTCTTCATGACCCAGGTCTCCAGAGACTCGTAGGCGGCCAGATAGAAGGCACCGCAGCTGTAGGTGGTCTCTGCGCTGGTAGCGAACTGGTCACCGGTCTCTTCCAGCAGCGGGCCGTAAGCGGGCTCGTAGGGCAGATAGCACAGCAGGCTCAGGAAGCCCGGGAAGTCGTAGGTCAGGGTGTAGGTCAGGGTGTGGTCATCCACAGCGGTGACACCCACGGCGTCGAAGTCCACCGGTGCGTAGGTGGCGGGGTCAGAGTCGGGGGCAGTCACGGTGACGACGCCGCTGCCGTCCACGGTGTAGGTGGTGCCGTCATCGTCCACGACGCCGGTGTTGGCGTTGTTCAGATAGACGTGGTAGTTGTAGTAGTCGTCAGCGCCTGCGATGTAAGCGGTGACAAGGCCCACGTTGGAGGCGGCGTAGTCCGGGGTCAGGACGTACTTCAGAGCGTCCACGAAGTCCTGTGCAGTGACGGGGGCCACGACCTCGCCGTTGCAGTCCACCCAGTTCTCCTCACGCAGATGGAACGTCCAGGTCAGGGTGTCGACATCCCAGTCCCAGCTGGTGGCCAGGCCTTCGCGCATGACGCCCTTGTTGTCGTACTCGACCAGCGTATCCACGCAGTTTGCGCCCACGACCATCTCAAGGTCGGTGCCGGTGGTCAGGTAGTTCAGGGTAGCGGGCTGGCTGTCGTACAGGATGGTGTAGCTGGAGCCGGAAGAGGCTGCGCCGGAAGCGCTGCCGGAGGAAGAGCCGCCGCAGCCAGTCAGCAGGCCGGCTGCGCAGGCACCGGCGGCTGCCAGGCCGCTGGCCTTCAGGAACTGACGGCGGGAGATGGAAGTGTTCATCATAAATTCCCTCTTTTCTTGTTTCTGCTGTACAAAAGACAGCATCGCGTTGTGCGGTGTCCGCTGTTTCCCGGCAACGGACAAATGGACCGTTTTTTATGAAAAAAGAGCAACGGAAATCCATCCGTTACTCCTTTGTAACAGTCCCGGCCACCAAACAGTGTGGTCATGACTGAGTATAGCATTGATTTGCGGCCGCGTCAATCCTTTTCGGGTGCAGATGCTGTTTCTGCAACAGAAACAGCTGTTGCCGCCGCAGCGGCAGGTGCGGCAGAGACGGGAACCGCTGCCGTTTCGGCTGCGGCGGCACCGGAAGCATTTGCGGCATTTTCAGCGGCCAGCTCTGCGGCAGCGGCCTTTGCCGCCTCCTCCGCTGCCTTGCGGGCCTCGCGCTCGGCGATCCGCTCCTTGGCGCGGGCTGCGGCCTCCTCCTGACGCTGCTTGGTGCGGCGCTTGATGCGGCAGACCGAGCAGATGCCCTCGGAGCTGTTCGGCGCGATGGGCTTGCCGCAGTCAGCACAGAGGGTCTTGCTGCATTTGTAGACGCTCACCGGGCCGAGGGTGGTGAGCTGGCGCAGCTTCATGCCGTCGATGCCGCTGTTGGAGCAGGCCGCGACGCAGACGCCGCACTCACTGCACTTCCAGGGCGTGATGACCACGCGGGTCTGGCCGTCGGGCATATCCTCGAGCTTGAGTGCGCCGGAGCGGCAGGCTTTCTCGCACTTGCCGCAGCCGAAGCACTTCTGGGTGAAGTTCGGCAGATACCAGCCGTAGCGCAGCGGCGTCTCGGAAGCAGCCTTGAGCTGCTTTGTCCGCTGGTGGAGCATGAGGCGGAAGTCGGCGGCGCTGTCCTCCTCGCTGCGCAGGCCGGGCAGCATCTGCAGCAGCTTCTTGGTGCCGGCGCGGGAGCCCTCGGTCATGTGGGAGAACATCTCCCGGCGGCTCAGCTCCTGTACATGGTAGGGCGCTTCGTCCTGCTCATAGGCCAGCGTGACCCGGCTCTCGAAGAGCTGGGGGCCGAGGAACTCCACCAGACGGGTCAGCTCTTTGCGGAGCTGGGCGGCGCAGACGTCGTTCTCGCACTCACCGCAGGGGGTCAGGTCAAGGACCAGCTTCTTGTTCAGAGCCAGATAGGCCAGCGTTTCCCACGAGAAGGAGGCGATGCAGGTGCGAACGGCGGTGTTCTTGCGGGTGCTTTTCTCGCAGCCCAGCCAGAGGGTGTCGTTGTCGGTATCAGCCAGCGAGGTGTCCCGCTGTACCTGCTCCGGCGAAGGGACAATACAGCCCGAGCGGCAGGCGGACACGCAGAGGCCGCAGTCGGTGCAGGGGTCCCAGTCTTTAACGAGGTTGGGGCGGGTGAAGATGGCATCGCCGTAGGGGCAGATGTCCTTGCAGGCCGTGCAGGGGGTGCGGTGGGGGTGGAGATTCCAGCACTGACGGCGGATGACCTCGGGGTGGGAGGTCTTCATCAGGGCGTCCATTGCATAACGGGTAAACAGACCCATAGCGGTATCACTCCTTTTCGGGGGCATCGGTCACGGTAGTGACCTGTGCGTTGTCCAGCAGGAAGCGCTGCACCTTCTTTGCGGCCAGCGCTGCGGCGATGGTATCCTCGGGCAGGGCTTTCCGGATCTCAGCCTCGGGGGTGTCCTGCAGCTGGGACAGGCGGCGGTACTCGGCGTTGACTTCCTCGGGGTGGACGACGATGTTCTCTGCCTCGGCAATGGCACGGGCTGCCAGCACGAAGCGGATGCGGCTCTCGGCCTGTGCGCGGTAGTCCTTCTCGAGAGCTTCCGGAGTGGTGCGGCTGTTCTTGCAGTGCTGCTCGAGGGTGATGCCGCTGCGGGAGAGGCGCTCTTTCAGCAGCTTCATTTCGTTCTGGGCGGTGCGGTCGAGAATTTCGGCGGGCAGGTCCACGGTCATGTTGGCACCGGCCATGTCCAGCAGCTGCTTTCCGGCGGCGCGGTCAGCCCCTTCTTCGTGGATCTTCTGCTTTTTGGCGCGAAGGTCAGCCTTCAGCGCATCGAGGGAGTCGAAGCCCAGACTCTTGGCGAAAGCCTCATCCGGTGCGGGCGTGACTTTCTCGGCCAGAGAGCGGAGTTCGATCTCGAACTGTGCGGTCTTGCCGGACAGCTCCGGCAGGCGGAAGTCCTGCGGGTAAGTAAAGTCGAAGCGGAACACCTCGCCGGCACGGTGGCCGTAGATGGCCTGCTCGGCAGCGGGCATCAGCTTGCCGTCGCCCAGCACGACCATGACCTTCTCCATCCGGCTGTCGGGGATCTCCTTGCCGTCCATGTAGCCGGCAAAGTCCAGCAGGGCGCGGAAGCCGCGCTTGGCAGGTTCGGTGGTGGGGTGGTAGACGGCGTGCATCCGGGTCTGGTGGACAAGCTCGATGTCCACAGTCTTGTCGGTGACGGGGCGGACGTGACGGGTGACAGCCAGGCCCTTGTACTGGCCCAGCTTCACTTCAGGCGTGTTCTTCTTATCCATAGTGGCGTACTCCTTATGACGTAAGCAGGCCGGCGGGCGGCGCTGCAGGTTTTATAGCAATCAATCGAATTATACACGTTTTCGGCAGAAAGGGCAAGCTCACAGCCCGTGAGCGGTGAGCCAGGCTTCGGCCACCTGGGAGAACATTTCAGGGTACTGGGCGTCTTCCTCAGCGAAAGCGCTCAGATAATATTCCACTTCCTCCCGGGTGGGGGCAGCGGTGCGCTTCCAGATGGTAAAGGTGGTGCCATTGCCCATATCGAAACTCTGCTCAAAGGCGAAGTACTGGTCTCTCACGGCGAGGAACTGGTCGTTCAGCTTGATGGACATCTCGCCGCTGCCGACGTAAGTCTGGGGGAAGGGCTCGCAGGTGATAACGTATTTGGCCTCAAAGAACTGCATGGGGAAATTGTGGGTGCCGGGGACCGAGAAGCCGAAGGCCAGCTTGTCGTTGATGGGGGCGTCCGGCAGGCGGCAGTTCTTGAAGTGGTCGGGGTTGTAGAGCATATCGTGGGGGATCATGTAGCACAGCTCCCCCTCATCGCAGTGGGTGTCGATCCAGTCGGCGATGACCTGTATCTGGCCGATGTCCTTCCTATCGTAGATGAGCTTGTCCAGCGAGATGAAATACTCGGTGGCCGGAATTTGAATCGGGAAATGCTCGATGACGAAACCCGGCATGGCCAGCGTAGTCAGCGGCGAACACCGCACTGACATGGACAGCATCAGCACGAAGGCCCAGCAGCCCAGCTTGAGGTTCCGGCGGCGCGTGATGCCCTCGGCCAGCGCGGCGGCACCCAGCAGAAAGAGAATGAAGTATCCCGGCAGGAAGAGCAGGAACTGATGCGAGCCGGTGTTCTGCACTCGGGTGAAGAGCAGGATGCTCACCACCAGCTCACACCCGGCGAGACAGGGCAGAGAGGGCGCTCTGTGCTTCGCCGCAAAGGCGAGACCCAGCACCATGAGGAGAATGTTGAACAGGCCCATCCGGCCGATGTGATAGAACGCCTCGAGGGCCAGACCGCCGCCGTTATAATAGGAGTAGCGGCCTGCGTAGTTGTAGGCGAGGATGTGGGACACCATCGGCCAGAGCAGGATGACCATCGCCACGACGGACGCAAGGCCGAAGAGGACGAGGTTTTTGATTCGAACAAGGGCGGCGCTTTTTTCGCCGCCCTTCGCCAACCGCACACAGCCCGCGATGAGCAGCAGCGCGTAGGCGAAGTAGTAGCCCACCACAAAGTAGAGGAACCACCGGCGGGCGAGGATGATGGCGGCAGTGGCCAGAAAGATGAGGCCGAACCGCACCGGCTCCAGTTTGTCGAATCGGAGATCCAGCGTCAGTAGAAGAATCGCAAACGCGAAGATGAGTCCGAACCAGTCCGGCTGGGCCAGCACCGCGCTCATCCGCAGGAAGGGATAAGCCGCCGTGAGCGTCATCCCGAAGAGAAAATAGTATATCCGGTTCTTCACATTCAGGATCTGCCCGACCTTGACGACGAGGCCCGCCAGCAGCACCAGCAGGGTCGGCAGGATGCAGAACACCTGACTGAAGGAATAGGCGTCGCCGGTGTGGCTCGTGAGGCAGAACGGGAACTCGGTGAAGAGGGTGATGAAATTGGTGTAGTCGTCGGCCATGGAGCCGAAGATGTATGCAAGGCCCGCGCCTGCACTCTGGGCAAAGGCGGCTTCGGCGTCGTACTGCTTGAGCAGGTAGTTGGCGTAATCCCAGACGTATACAAAGCTCCGGCTCGATAATGTCCAGTAAAAATAGACGACAGCCACAGCCCAGATGCCGAAGACGACGGCTTTGTGGAAGAAGTCCAGCTCTGCGCCTGCCACACGGAGAGCGCAGAGGGCCAGAACAAAGAGCCCCACGCTGGCCCAGAGACTGAGCAGCGGGAAAAAGAAGGCGCTGGCCGGTGCAAGCAGCCCCAGAAGAGCCAGCAGCACCGCACAGCCGCCCAGACCGACCCCCGCCCATTGCAGAGGCGAGAGCCGGCGAACAGCAGCAGATGGCATAGAAGGATGATTCCTTTCATTTAACTTCCGGAAAATGCAAAACACAACTTTCCATCTAACAGTATAACGGCTCCGTCAAGGCTTGTCCAGCCGCAGACCGCGCCAGAACGCAGAATATCCCGCTGCGTTTTCAGCAGACGGGATATTCCGAAACAAATATTACTTTTTGGAGTTGTATGCAGCGGCATCCGCCTTGGCGTTCTGGGTGCGGGCTGCCTTGCGGCGTGCGGCAGCGGCCCGGCGGGCGCTGGCCTGTGCAGCCTCGGGGCGGGGCGCTTCGGGGGTGAGCCGGAACATCCGGCTGCCCATGGCGGGCAGGTCCACGGTGAGGGTGTAGTCCCGGCCATAGACGCCGCCGTCCGAGGTGTGGAGGGGTTTGGGCTTCGATTTGTCCGCGCCGCCCCAGCAGGGGGCCTCAGTGTTCAGAAGTTCTTCGGCCCCGGCGGGGAAGCTCAGGTAGAGCGGGAACTTTTTGTGGGCAGTGTTCTGGGTGTTCATGACGCAGAGGATGGTCTGTCCCGCACCCTTGCGCAGCCAGGCGTACACGCCCTCGTCCCGGCTCTCGCTGGCCACCCACTCGAAGCAGCGGGGGTCATACTCGCCCGCGTAGAGGGCAGGCTGGGTGGCGTAAAGGCGGCTCAGAGCGCCGAAATATTTCTGGAATGCATCGTGGAAGGGGTACTTGAGCAGATCCCAGTCCAGCTCCCGCTTTTCGTCCCACTCCCGGAAATGCCCCAGCTCGTTGCCCATAAAATTGAGCTTTTTGCCCGGGTGCGCATACATATAGAAATAGAGGGTGCGCAGCTGGGCGCATTTTTCCTCGTAGGTGCCCCAGAGCTTGTCGATGACTGTCTTTTTGCCGTGGACGACCTCGTCGTGGCTCAGCGCCAGCAGGTAGAGCTCGTTGTAGAAATAGTGCATACTGAAAATGATCTTTCCGTATGCGTCGGGCCGCTGGCCGAAGGGGGTGGCGAAGTAGTCCAGCGTATCGTGCATCCAGCCCATGTCCCACTTGTAGTCGAAGCCGATGCCGTCGTAGCGGGTGGGGGCCGTGACTTTGAGGAAGTTGGTGGAATCTTCGGCCATGTAAACGCCGGTGGGCCAGCGATCGTTCAGGCCGTGGTTGAGGTTCCGCAGGAAGGTGACGGCGCCCTCGTTGACGCCCCGGGCAGGGTCGCCCTGCCAGTAGAGGGCGCGGGAGATGGCGTCCATCCGGATGCCGTCGCAGTGGTAGACCTCCATCCAGAGGGCGGCGGCGCTGTTCAGGAAGCTGCACACCTCCCGGCGGTAGTAGTTGAAGTTGCAGGTACCCCACTCGCTGTGGCCCACATCGCTGTCGTACTCGTAGAGGTGGGTGCCGTCAAAGTTGGCCAGCGCGTCGGCGTTGGCCGCAAAGTGGACGGGGACAAAGTCCATGATGACGCCGATGCCCATCCGGTGGCAGGCGTTGACAAAGGAGGCAAACTGGGCCGGGGTGCCGTACCGGCTGGTGACGGCGAAGTAGCCGGTGGTCTGGTAGCCCCAGCTGCCGTCGAAGGGGTGTTCTGCCAGCGGCAGAAGCTCTACATGGGTGAAGTGGTGTTCCAGCAGCCAGGGGATGAGCTCCCGGGCCAGCTCTTCGTAATCGTACCAGCCGTCCGAGCCGTCGGGCTGGGTGGAGTTGGGCTTATGCTTCCAGCTGCCGGCATGGAGTTCGTAGATGTTCATGGGCAGATTACGGCATTTATCCCGCCGCTCCATCCATGCGCTGTCGTCAAAGGAAAAGTCCAGTTTGGTCAGGCGGCTGGCGTTGGCGGGGCGGACTTCGGACGCGAAAGCGTAGGGGTCGGCCCGCATGACCACGCTGCCGTCGGCTCCGTGGATGCGGTATTTGTAGAGCTCCCCCTCGCACAGCCCGGAGACAAAGCCGCTCCACACGCCGGTGTCGGCTTTCTGGAGCGGGATCCCTGCGCCCCAGCCGTCAAAGCCGCCGCAGACCTCCACGGCAGTGGCATCGGGAGCCCAGACTGCAAAGCGCCAGCCCTCTTCGCCGTGGTCACCCTGCCAGGGGTGCGCACCGAGGATGCGGTAGGCGTCGAAGCAGTCGCCGTTGAAGAAGGATTTGGGGATGGAGGGAAGATTCATACGAAAGACTCCTTTTATCGCAATTTTTACAGAACACGGACGATGAAATATGTAAAATGAGAAATATACAACACTTTTACCACACTTTTGTCGGAAAATGTGCTATACTGAATACGACACAGATGCACTTTTGTCGGAAAAGTGCTCTGCTGTAACTTTTTGAAAACAGGAGCGGTACAGACAATGGCTTGGTATGACAATGCGGTATTCTATCACATCTATCCTCTGGGATTGTGCGGCTGCGCGCATGAAAACGACGGACAGCCTGTCCCCGGGGCTTTCAAAAAGCTGGATGCGTGGGCAGAACACGCGGCAAAGCTTGGCTGTACGGCGATCTATATCGGCCCGCTGTTCGAGAGCGGTTCCCACGGCTATGACACCATCGACTACCGTCTGGTAGACCGGCGTCTCGGCACCAACGAGGAGTTCAGGGAATTTGTCGCCGCCTGCCATGAGCGCGGCCAGAAGGTCATCGTGGACGGCGTGTTCAACCATGTTGGCCGCGATTTCTTCGCGTTCCAGGAGCTGAAGGAGCACCGCGAGAACGCCCGCTACCGCGACTGGTTCTGCGACGTGAATTTCTGGGGCAACAACGAGTACAACGACGGCTTCTCTTACGGCAACTGGGGCGGCTTCAACCTGCTGGTCAAGCTGAACCAGCGCAACCCCGAGGTGCAGAACTACCACTTCGACACCATCCGCTTCTGGGTGGATAAGTTCGATATTGACGGCATCCGTCTGGACGCTGCCGATGTGCTGGACTTCGACTTCATGAAGGGCCTGCGCCGCGTTGCCAACGAGGTGAAGCCCGAGTTCTGGCTGATGGGCGAGGTCATCCATGGCGACTACAGCCGCTGGGCCAACCCAGAGATGCTCCACTCCGTCACCAACTACGAACTGCATAAGGGTCTGTGGAGCGGCCACAACGACCACAACTATTTCGAGATCGCCCATACCATGCGGCGTCTGCAGGGCCTCTGCCACGATACCCGGCTCTATAACTTCTCGGATAACCACGATGTGGAGCGGCTGCCCAATAAACTGCGCAACCGCGACCACATCCGGCATATTGCTCTTCTAGTATATACGCTTTGGGGCATTCCGTCCATCTATTATGGCTCGGAATTTGGCATCGAGGGCAAAAAAGAGTGGGGCAGCGACTGGCCGCTCCGCCCCTGCCTCGAGCTGGCCGACTACACCGACGCCGAGAAGACGAACCCTGTCACCAGCATCTATGCCGCACTGGGCAGGCTGAAAGCGGAGTGTCCCGAGTTGAGCTGGGGCGAGTTCAAGGAGCTGACGCTGACCACCCAGAGCTACGCCTACGCCCGGGTGCTGGACGGCAAGGCTGTCGTGGCGGTGTACAATAACGGTGACAGCCCGGTTTCGATGGAGTTCCAGCTGCCGGTGGAGGCTTCGGGTGTCGAAGACCTGCTGGCCGACTGTGTGGGCAGTCAGCCCATCCTGACGCAGGTGGAGTGGGGTAAGCTGAAAGTCCAGCTGCCCTCCAACTACGCCACCCTGCTGCGGCTGGTAGGATAAAAAGGGGGAGTGCGGAAGATGAATGCTGCGCAGCGCAGAAAAGTGATCTTAGAGCGGCTGACGGAGGCCGATGCACCGCTGAGTGCCAGTGTACTGGCCGGGGAACTGGGGGTCTCGCGGCAGATCGTGGTGGGTGATGTGGCCCTGCTGCGGGCGTCGGGGACGCAGATCGACGCAACGCCCCGGGGTTATCAGCTCCACCCGGCGGCGCGGGGCTACACGGGCATTCTCGCCTGTGTCCACAGCACTGCAGACCAGATGCGGGAGGAGCTGTATACCGTGGTGGACCAGGGCGGCATCGTGGTGGATGTGGCCGTGGAGAACCCGCTTTACGGTGAGCTGCGCGGCAACCTCAACCTCGCCAGCCGGTACGACGTGGACCATTTTATCCAGCAGGCGGCGGACACGCCCGAGTGCCTGCTGAGCCGGATGACCGGCGGTGTGCATCTGCACACCTTGAGCTGCCCCACGCCGGAGGCGTTCCGCCGCATCGAAGCGGCACTGGACGCCAAGGGACTGCTCTATAAAAAAGAAGAATAAGGGTACTGCTTTCATTGTAAAAAATCCACGGGGTCTTGTCCATCGACGAAAGACGAAAACCGTTGGATAATCAACTAAAACACGGAAGAGGTGGATTTTGTGGACATCCGTATCGCCCGTACCGACCGCGCCATCGAACAGGCTTTCATGGAACTGCGGGAGAAGAACCCTCTGGAAAAAATCAAGATAAAAGACTTGTGTGCGATGGCCTGCATCAACAAATCGACGTTCTATGCCCACTATGAGGACATCTACGCGCTGGCCAATGCACTGGAAAACAAGCTCATCGAGTCTATCCTGGCCAGCGTACCCCGCACCAACGACAGCGTGGCACTGCATCAGGCAGAGACGCTGACGCGGGAGCTGTTCCATGCCTTCATGCAGAACCAGCGGGCCGTGAACATCCTCTTTTCGGGCAGTCGGCAGGGCATCTTCGCCAACAGCATCGAGAAGGGGCTGCGCCAGCGCTTTGAGGAAGCCGACCCGACCTTCGCGGCTGATTTGAACCGGGGCATCCTGCTCTCGTTCTGCGTGCAGGGCTGCTTCTACGCCTTTGCCAACAACAGCAGCCGGATGGACGAGAGCAAGCTGGTGGAGCTGCTGGGAGCCATCGCCAAGGCGGCGCAGAGCATCGAGTTTTAAGAAGCAAAAAATGGCTCCGGCAGATGCCAGAGCCATTTTTTACGATGCGAAGTTATTTAGAATAAAGTTCAACGATATTCAGCAGGATCTCGGTGGCCTTGTCCATCCGCTCGACGGTGGTGCATTCGCAGACGCCGTGGAAGTTGAAACCGCCGGTGCCGAGGTTGGGGCAGGGCAGACCCTTCCAGCTCAGGACAGCGCCGTCGGTGCCGCCGCGGACGGGGATCTCTTCCGGGGTCAGGCCGGCCTTCTCGATGGCCTTGCGGGCCGTCTCCACAAGGTGGAAGTGGGGCTTGATCTTCTCCAGCATATTGCGGTAGCTGTCCTTGATCTCGACTTCCACCGTGCCGGGGCCGTACTTGCCGTTGAGGTAGCAGGCGATGTGGAGAAGGTTGTCCTTCTTGAACTGCAGCTTGCCGGCGTCGTGGTCGCGGAGGATGTAGCCCAGCTTTGCCTCGGTGACGTCGCCGTACATCTGGCACAGGTGGTAGAAGCCCTGATAGCCCTCGGTGGTCTCGGGGCGGGCCATGACGGGCAGGGCCATGTGGAACTCCATTGCCACGTTGGAGGCGTTGATCATAGCGTCCTTGGCGCTGCCGGGGTGGACGGAGAAGCCGTGGATGGTGACAGTGGCAGATGCGGCGTTGAAGTTCTCGTACTCGATGCCGCCCACGTCGCCGCCATCGACGGTGTAGGCGAAGTCTGCGCCGAAGCCCGGGATGTCGAAGAGAGAAGCGCCCTCGCCGATCTCCTCATCGGGGGTAAAGGCGATGCAGAGCTTGCCGTGGGGCAGCTTCTTTTTGATAAGGGTCTCGGCAGCGGTCAGGATCTCAGCGACGCCGGATTTATCGTCAGCGCCCAGCAGGGTGGTGCCGTCGGTGGTGATGAGAGTCTCGCCCTTCAGCTCCTTCAGAAAGGGGAAGGTGGAGGTCTTCATGACCATGCCGGTGCCGGGCAGGGTGACATCGCCGCCGTCGTAGTTCTCGTGGAGGATGGGCTTGACGTTCTCGCCGGAAGCGTCGGGGGCGGTGTCCATGTGGGCGATGAGGCCCAGCGCGGGCTTCTTCTCGCAGCCCTTGGTGGCGGGAATGCTGCCGTAGACGTAGCAGTGCTCGTCCACAAAGGCGTCCTCAATGCCGATGGATTTCATCTCTTCCACCAGCAGGTGGGCGAGGTCGAATTCCCGTGCGGCAGAAGGATGGGTGCCGGACTCGGGGTCCGAGGTGGTGTATACTTTGGCATATTTCAGCAGTCGCTCGTAAGCACGCATAAGTAAGGCTCCTTTGTTTTTTTCTTTATGATACCCTTTTTGAAGGCTTTTTACAAGGGCAGAGCGCTTTTTCATTAAGGCTAATTGTTCTCTTTTGGTGTCAAAAGAGAACCAGAAAACCACCAGCGATTTCGATGCGCTGGATCCACGAGAAAGGGGCTGCTCGCCCCTTTCAGACCCCGAAGGGGAAGTCGAAGTGGAAAAAAGCTAGCCGCTTCGCTAAACGCATTTTTCTCACTTCTCCGATTTGCTGCTCCGCAGCTGGTGTTACCTCTCTGCTGGCGGTAAAGTTCTGCTAAAGCCTGAAATCTTCGGCAAAGCCGTAAAACGGTGGAGGCTCAAAATGCGGTTAAGAGATCTTCACGCCGAATGGCGTGAATCTCCAGCATTTTGAGTTGGAGCCCACCTCTGTGGGATTATCAAGGGCGAGCAGCCCTTGATTCGTGCCTCCCGCGCCTCGAAAGTAGCGGGCACTTTTCTGGTTCTCTTTTGGTGCGCAAAAGAGAACTTAGCCCAGCGTAAAAGCGCTCTAACCCCGCGCACCGGCGCGCGATGCCGTCAATCAGTAACGACCATCATCTCCGCGTTCTCCTCAATGGAGTAATTTGCAAAATACCCCTCTTCCAGCGGGATCCACCGCTCCACAAAATTCGAATACCGCTCCCCCTCCCGTCTGCGGAGCCGCCGGGCCTGCTCATCGGGAGAGCAGGTGACGAATATTCTTATATCATAATAGGGTGCAAGGCTGGGATGATGGCTGTAGCTTCCCTCCACGATGACTAGCGGCGCAGAGCCGAGGGGACGCGGCGGCAGATAGACACCTTCGCGGCAGGAGTAGGCCTGGTAGGAGAACGCCTGCCCTGCCCGGGCGGGAGCGACGACCTCATTCCGCAGGCGCTGGATGTCCATGTTGGCGCAGGGAATCTTCTCCCAGCCCGTGACACGCCGGGATGGCGGGAGATAGAAGTCATCGGTGTGGACGGTGATGCTTTGAGGAAAACGCTCTGTCAGCTGTGCGGCCAGCGTCGTTTTGCCGCTGCCGCAGCGGCCATCCAGTGCGATGAGGACGGCAGACTGTCGGGCCAGACGGTCGGCGATGGTCGAGGTCAGCTCTTCGGGTGAGATAAGATGCATGGGGATACCATTCCTTTATATCGCAAGTCAAGAAATTAGTGCAACGTCCAAACAGCATAGCTGCGATATGCAATTCAACGCTGTTGCTGTTGCATTAAAAAGTTGAATTGCTATATCAGCTTTGGCTCAGTATAGCACGGCGGAGAAAATGGAGCAAATATTTTTACAAAAAAGGTGTTGACACAGAGCTGGACCTATGGTAAGATAATGCCACGTTAGAAATGACTAACCCGGAAGCGGAAGAAGCTCGAGATGAGCAGGCTGCCGCATTCTTTTTGAAATTTTGGTTAGCTTTTTCTAACCGTATCTCCTGCATAAGCACCACACGGCAGGAGACAATAGTGGAAAACGGGCAGGGAGGCCGAAGACATGGAACGCAACTTTGAGACAGTCATGATCGAACAGTGCGCCCCGGTGCTGGCCAGCTTAAAGCCTGCGGGACTTTTCCGCTACGAGACGAGCGACTGCGCCGACCTTGCCCGCCGCGTCCGCAGCTGGAACGAACAGCTGGGCGAAAAGGGCCTCTGCGTCCGCGTCCTCAAGGGCTGTGTGCAGACCCACCGGTATCTGGTGTACGTCTACCGCGAGAGCAAGCTCCGCGCTGTGCTGGCCCAGCCGCAGGTGCGGGATTTCCTGTGCAAGGAAGGCTACACTCTGCCTGAGCAGTCGGACGACTACGCGCCGCTTTTGCAGCAGCTGTCCCGCCGGCTCTGCTGCGAGGCCGATTTTCCCCATGAAATCGGCGTATTTCTGGGCTATCCGCTCCACGATGTGGTGGGCTTTATCGAAAATGCGGGCCGCAACTTCACCTGCTGCGGCTGCTGGAAAGCCTATGGTGACCCCAATGCCGCCCAGCGGCATTTTGCTCAGCTGAACAAGTGTACGGCAGTATATCTCCGTCTGTTCCGCAGCGGAACGTCCATCCAGCGTCTGGCTGTCGCAGCCTGACGCCCCTGAATTTTGACATTCTCTTCCAAATACTCTCTTTTTATCCTGGCGCCCGCCAGAGCGAAACCACGCACTGGCGGGAAGAATCCTCCTTTTGACACGCGGCCGCTCGTTGCAGAATACCCCCTGCACCGGGCGGCTGTGTCATTTGCGGGGAGTGTAAAAGAGAAAAATCGTAAATATGTGCAAACAAAGTTAGCATATAGAAACTGTAAAAATCTTCTTGAAATAAGGGAAGAAAATTTGTTTGTTCATACAAACTAACTTTTTTGAGCCGGAAAATGGTTGACAATGCGGGTTAGTAAGTATAAACTATCCATGCTGATAGTTGCGACTGACTAACTGCCGTAGCTTTTCGGAGGGGGACGCGGGCATGAGCGAGCGCGTTGCGGCGTCTGGCTGGTGCGACCATCCCCGAGGACGAAAAAAAGCGAACCGAAAAGCTCCCCGCAGAATGGGGAGCACGAATGGGAGTGGAACAATTATGATGCCTTTGACTATGGCAAAAGCAGGCGATACCGTCACCATCCAGAAGATCACCGGCAAGGATGAAGTGCGTCTGCATCTGGCAGAGCTTGGTTTCGTGGTGGGTAGTCAGGTGACTGTCGTCAATGAGATCGCAGGCAACCTCATCGTTCAGGTCAAGGAGAGCCGTCTGGCCCTCGACAAGACGATGGCAAACCGCATTATGGTTGGCTGAGCAGCGGCAAAACGCTGTTTGGGAGACGCTCCGAAACTGGATAGTCTCTGAATAGAAAGACAAGTAGAGGAGGATTTTTTATGAAGACTCTGAAAGACGTTAAGGTCGGCGAGACTGCCACCGTGGCGCGCCTGCACGGCGAAGGCCCGGTCAAACGCCGCATCATGGACATGGGCATCACCAAGGGTGTGGAGATCTACGTCCGCAAGGTCGCCCCTCTGGGCGACCCGATGGAGCTGACCGTGCGCAACTACGAACTGAGCGTGCGCAAGGCCGACGCCGAAATGATCGAAGTCGTTTGATCGTAACGAGAGGAAAGGAGTTGCAATGAGCATTAAAATTGCACTGGCCGGCAACCCGAACTGTGGTAAGACTACCCTGTTCAACAATCTGACCGGCTCTAATCAGTACGTCGGCAACTGGCCCGGCGTTACCGTCGAGAAGAAGGAAGGCAAGCTGAAGGGCGAGAAGGATGTCATCATCCAGGACCTGCCCGGTATCTACTCCCTGTCTCCGTACACTCTGGAAGAAGTCGTCTCCCGTACTTATCTGGTCAAGGAGAAGCCCGATGCCATCCTGAACATCATTGATGGCACCAACATCGAGCGCAACCTGTACCTGACCACTCAGCTCATCGAGCTGGGCATCCCCGTGGTCATGGCTGTCAACATGATCGACCTCGTCCGCAAGAACGGCGATAAGATCGACCTGAAGAAGCTGAGCGCCGAGCTGGGCTGTCAGGCTGTTGAGATCAGCGCACTGAAGGGCGAAGGCACCGAGGCTGCTGCAAAGGCTGCTATGGCTGCTGCAAAGGCTGGCAAGGGCGGCGAGCTGCCCCACGTCTTCACCGGCAGCGTTGAGCACGCCATCGCTCACATCGAGGAGTCCATCCAGGGCAAAGTCGATGACCGCTTCCTGCGCTGGTACGCTGTCAAGCTGTTCGAGCGCGACGACAAGGTCATGGATGAGCTGAAGCTCTCCTCCGACCTGATCGCTCACATCGACCAGCACATCAAGGACTGCGAGGCTGAGATGGACGATGACGCCGAGAGCATCATCACCAACCAGCGTTACGCATACATCAACGGCGTCGTCGATAAGGCTGTCAAGAAGAAGGCCCGCGTCGAGCACCTGACCGTTTCCGATAAGGTCGACCAGATCGTCACCAACCGTGTGCTGGCTCTGCCCATCTTCGCAGTCATCATGTACCTGATGTACTCCCTGTCTATGGGTACTTCCATCGCCGACGGCGGCTGGGCCATCGGCACGTTTGCGACCGACTGGACCAACGACGTCCTGTTCGGTGAGATCGTTCCTGATGCTCTGGGCGGCTTCCTCGAGAGCATCGGCGTGGCAGGCTGGCTGTACGGCCTGATCATGGACGGTATCGTCGCCGGTGTCGGCGCGGTCCTGGGCTTCGTTCCCCAGATGCTGGTCCTGTTCTTCCTGCTGTCCATCCTGGAGGACATCGGCTATATGTC
This sequence comes from Faecalibacterium longum CLA-AA-H243, assembly GCF_020687245.1. Taxonomy (GTDB): domain Bacteria; phylum Bacillota; class Clostridia; order Oscillospirales; family Ruminococcaceae; genus Faecalibacterium; species Faecalibacterium longum. The sequence goes on from NZ_JAJEQG010000015.1 coordinate 44,513, forward strand.
CCGTGTTGCCTTCATCATGGACCGTATCTTCCGTAAGTTCGGCCTGTCCGGTAAGAGCTTTATCCCCGTGCTGGTCGGCACGGGCTGCGGCGTCCCGGGCGTCATGGCTTCCCGTACCATTGAGAACGAGCGTGACCGCCGCATGACCATCATGACCACCTGCTTCATCCCCTGCGGCGCAAAGATGCCCATCATCGGCCTGATCGCAGGTGCGATGTTCGGCGGTTCTTCTCTGGTGGCTGTCTCTGCTTACTTCATCGGCATGGCTGCCATCATCTGCTCCGGCATCATCCTGAAGAAGACCAAGGCCTTTGCGGGTGACCCCGCTCCCTTCGTTATGGAGCTGCCCGCATACCACATCCCCGCCTGGGGCAACGTCTTCCGTGCTACCTGGGAGCGCGGCTGGTCCTTCATCAAGCGTGCTGGTTCCGTCATTCTGGCTGCTACCGTCGTCCTGTGGTTCCTGCAGGGCTTCGGCTTCGAGAACGGCGCCTTCGGCATGGTGGAGGATCAGGACAACTCCGTGCTGGCTGCTATCGCAACCAAAGTCGCTTGGATCTTCGCTCCTCTGGGCTTCGGCAACTGGAAGGCTACCGTCGCTTCTGTCTCCGGCCTGATCGCAAAGGAGAACGTCGTTGGCACCTTCGGCGTCCTGTACCACTTCGGCGGCGAGGAGCTGTCTGAGAACGGCGACGAGATCTGGAACCTCGTTGCGGCAGATTACACCGCTCTGAGCGCTTACGCATTCATGATCTTCAACCTGCTGTGCGCTCCCTGCTTCGCTGCTATGGGCGCTATCAAGCGTGAGATGAACAACGGCAAGTGGACGGCATTCGCCATCGGCTATATGTGCGCACTGGCCTACTGCTCCGCTCTGGTCGTGTACCAGCTGGGCGGCATCATCACCGGCGAGCTGAGCTTCAACTTCTTCACCATCGTGGCTGCTGTCATCCTGGTGGCCTTCATCTACCTGATGGTCCGTCCCAACAAGTATGTGAACGACAACGAGGTCAAGATCGACGTTTCCAAGATCAAGTAAAAAACTTCTCAAAACGCGCTGAAAGGAGTGCATTGTTATGATGGAGTTCCTGGCTGCTAATTTCAATCTGCCGACGATCATCGTCGGAGCCATCGTGTTTGGCGGTGTAGGCTGGATCACCTGGCACTCTCATAAGCATGGCGGCTGCAGTGGATGCAGCGGCGGCTGTGACAGCGGTTGCAGTGGAAACTGCAGCAGCTGCGGCGGTGGCTGCCACTGAGCGATCGCGTAGGAGAAGGGGGCGCGGGTCAAGGCTTTGGCCCGCGCCCCTTTTATAAACCAAAAGTTCGTGTGATATAACGAAAAGAGAGTGATACGAGATGGAACTGACGCCAGCACACCTGCGGTACCTGCTCGCGATCTATGAGGTCTCGCAGACCCATCTTGACATCAGCTCCCGCAGCATCGCCGAGAAGCTGGGCGTGACCAAACCCTCGGTGGTGCGGGTGATGAACCTGCTGATGGAGCGGGGGATGATCGTCAAGGAGTATTACGGCAAGATCTACCTCACCGACCGGGGCATCTTCGTGGCCCGGGAGGTCAAAAAGCAACTGGACGAAGTGCTCGCGCACTTCCCACCGGTGGAGGAAGCGCTGACCGATGAGGAGCGGTTCACCGCCGCCCTCGCCCTGACGGCGGCCCTGCCGGAACGGGTGTTCACCGGCCGGTACGACCAGCTGATGGGCGCAGAGGAAGCGCCTCCTGCCGCAGGCTGATGCCTTGAAAGGCAAAAGAACCGGACTCCGCGGAGTCCGGTTCTTTTCGTATGCGGGTCCTCAGACCAGATAGCCCTCGAAGCAGTGGAGGTCTTCGGTCTTGACGATGCCTTCGAGATAAAGGCCGTCTTCACGGTACTCCTCGAGCTGGACGCTGCCGCGCTCCCGCATGGGGGCGGCGAGGTCCAGCTTATCGTAGGGCAGGAGAACGCGGATGGTGTGGACGCGGTCGCTGAGGGTCTCGTCCAGCTTGGCCAGCAGCTTGTCGAGGCCGTAGCCGGTCTTGGCGCTGGTGAGCAGGATGTCGGGGTCGAAGCTCAGCGCGCCGGGCTTGTCGCACTTGTTGTAGACGGTCAGGCGGGGAATGTCGGCGCAGTCGAGGCCGTCCAACACTTCGTCGGTGACGGCCAGCTGCTCCTCCCGCTGCTCATCGCCGGCGTCGGCCACCCGGACGATGACGTCCGACCATGCGGCCTCTTCCAGCGTGGACTTGAATGCTTCCACCAGATTGTGGGGCAGACGGGAGACGAAGCCAACGGTGTCCACCAACAGCACGGCCATGCCGCTGGGCAGGACGAGCTTCCGGCTGGTGGGGTCGAGGGTGGCAAAGAGCATATCGGCCTCGGCGACGCTGGGGCCGCAGAGGGCGTTCATCAGGCTGGATTTGCCCACGTTGGTGTAGCCCACGAGGCTGACCACCGGCATTCCGGTCTTGGCGCGGGCTTTCCGGCTCTCGCCCCGGCGCTTTTCCATCTCGGCCAGTTTCTCAGCCAGTGCGTCGATGCGGGCGTGGACGTGGCGGCGGTCAAGCTCGAGCTTCGTTTCACCGGCACCACGGCGGGCGCCGCCGCCACCGCCACCGCCGCCGCCCTGACGGCTCAGGCTTTCGCCCATGCCCTGCAGGCGGGGCAGACGGTAGCGCAGGAGCGCCAGCTCGGTCTGCAGCTTGCCTTCGTTGGTCACGGCACGGCTGCGGAAGATCTCGAGGATGAGCATGGTGCGGTCGATGACCTCGAGGCCGCCGAGGGCCGTGGAGATGTTGCGGATCTGGCTGCCGGTCAGCTCACCGTCGAAGACGGCGCACTCGGCCCCCAGCTCTGCTGCGGCCGCAGCGGCTTCTTCCAGCTTGCCGCTGCCCAGCACGATGCCGGTCTCAGGGGTCTGGCGCTTCTGGGTGACTTCGGCCACGGCCTCCATGTGGTTGGCCTCACACAGCGCAGCCAGCTCGGCAAGGCTGCGCTCGCAGTCCCACAGGCCCTGGTCGAGGGCGAGAAGGATGACCTTCGTCGGGGGAGTTTCGACTAAAATATCGTAAAGTTCGCTCAAAATGATTCCTTTCTGTCATTTGTTTGGAGAATATAGCGATTCGTAGTGTTCTCGCGTCAGGGCATAGCACTTGCAGGGTATCGCTGTACCGTCGAATTTGTGGTAGACGGCCTCGTGGTCGTAAACAAAGCCTGCTTTCATCATGACTTTGCCGCTGGCGGGGTTCTCCACGGCGTGGGAGCAGGCAAGCCAATTACTGTCTGTATTCTTGAACCAGTATTCTACCAGAGCTTTCAGAGCTTCGGTGGTGCAGCCTTTGCCCCACCATGCTCTGCCAATGCAGTAGCCCGGCTCCCAGATGCCCTCGGAGAGGTCGAATCCCGGCCATTCATTTCGCTGTGCCGGTTCTCCCAGCAGGCTGTTGTAGATGCTGATGGAACCGAACACCTGCCCGGTGGCCTTTTCCACGATGGCCCACTGGTAGTAGTCCTCGTTGGGATAGAGCAGCGCCCATGCGCTCAGAAGCTCCTGCGTCTCGGCCACATCCTTGTGCGGCGTCCAGCGCAGCCAGCGGGTGACTTCCGGGTCGTTGGCCCAGTTCGAGTACATCATCGGGGCATCCGACGGCATAAGGCGGCGTAGAAGCAGCCGCGGCGTTTCGATTTCCTGTGTGCCGGCGTGGCGCATGATACATTCCTCCCAACCATTGTAAATATGCATAGAATAGCACAAAACCGGCTTCGGCGCAAGCAAAATGGGCTGCTTCGGGGCAAAAATGCTTGACAAGTGCGCAAACTTCATTAAACTGAAGATGACTGCATAAAAATTCTCCCCGGCAAAGGGCCGGGGAGAATGCTCAGGTTGAAAGAACATCCGCCCGCAGGATAGCCTGCCAGTCGCTATGACCATACAGGAAGCGGAGGATGTGGACGGTCTGGGTGGAAGAGTCGACTTTATAAAATGCAAGATAGTTTTGAACTGGAATGAGCCGGATTCCCAAAGAGGAAAGAAATGGGTCATTCACAAGTGAAAAACGCTGTGGGAAGGTGTCGAGAGAACGGAATTTCTTCCATGCGATGGCAACCAACTTGTCGGCAGCAGAGGGATTTTTCAAGGTCAGGTCGATATAGTCGAAGGCATCTGCAAGGTCACGCTGAGCAGAAGCGGCAACATCGATAAAGTAGTTCATCGAAGACTCCTTCTGTTTTGCAGTTCCTGCATGAACTCATCCAGCGGGCGCGTCCTTCCCGCCGCCACGTCATCCAGACCTTCCTGCAATTTCGCATACAAATCGAACCGGGCGGTCAGGGCCTCGTAGGTCTCGATGCTCATCACGGCAAGGTCACCTTTGCCGTTTTTGGTGATGAACACCGGCTCGGCGTAGTCGTGGCAGAAGGTGGAGATCTCATTGTAGTTGTTGCGCAGGTCTGCGCTGGAACGAATCTTGGGCATCCAAAAGCACCTCACTTTCATACAAAAATTATACCTGAATTTCTTTATAAAATCAAGGAAAATAAAAAAGGAGAACCTTTCTATGACGGACATCCGAGAGTATCTTGCCCGCAAGCCGCTTTTGTTCGACGGCGGCATGGGTACCTATTATAAAGCGGCACCGGGCGCGGACTGCGAAATGGCCAACCTCACCGACCCCGAGGGCGTGAAGAAAGTCCATGCGGAATATCTGGCCGCAGGTGCGCAGGCCATCAAGACCAACACCTTCGGTCTGCCCCGGATGGCGGCGGCCCAGATGCCGGGCTGGGAAGAGCTGGCCGAGGCGGGCTGGAAGCTGGCCTGTGACGCTGCTGCCGAGAAGGACGCCGCCGTTTTCGCTGACCTCGGCCCTGCCCCGGACACTGAAGCTGCCCCGGCCAGCAGCGCCTACGGCCTTGTGGCGCAGCAGTTCGCCGCACTGGGTGCAAAGAACTTTCTGTTCGAGACGCTCAGCTCCGATGTGGGCATTGTGGAGGCGGTAAAGGCACTGCGTGTGGCCGTGCCGGACGCCTTTGTCATGGTGTCCTTCGCGGTGCTGCCGGACGGCTACACCCGCGAGGGTCTGCTGTTCCGCGACCTGCTGCGCCGGATGGAGCAGAGCGGCGTGGTGGACGCCGTGGGCCTGAACTGCGTCTCGGCCCCCGGCGCGATGAAGAAACTGGTGCAGAGCCTTGGTGAGACGCTGCTGCCTCTGTCGGTGATGCCCAACGCGGGCTATCCGGTGGTCACCCGGGCGAGGGTGCTGTATCAGGGCAAGCCCGCGTATTTTGCCCGGGAGATGGGGCAGATCGCCGCTGCGGGCGTCCGTATTTTGGGCGGCTGCTGCGGCACGACGCCCGCCCACATCGCGGCCCTGCGTGCAGAGCTGGATGCCCTGCCCCAGCAGACCGAAGCCGCTCCGGCAGCGAAACTTTCCACCGGGACTGCACCGGCGGTGGAAAAAGACGACACTTTCCTGCGGAAACTGAACGCAGGTGAGAAGGTCATCGCCATTGAACTGGATTCGCCCCGGGTGGCCGACCTGAGCGGCTATCTAGACGGCGCACGGCGGCTGCAGGCCGCAGGCGCTGACCTGCTGACCATCGCCGACTGCCCCATCGCGCAGGCCCGGATGGATTCCTCCCTCGTGGCCTGCCGGATACACCGGGAACTGGGAATGTGTGCTCTGCCCCACATGACTTGCCGTGACCGCAACCTCAACGCCACCAAGGCCCTTCTGCTGGGCCTTTACGCCGAGGGCGTGCGGGAGGTGCTGGCCATCACCGGCGACCCCATCCCCACCGCAGAGCGGGACGAGGTGAAGAATGTCTACCAGTTCAACTCCCGCAAACTGGCCCAGTACATCGTCTCGCTGGCCGGGGAGGGCCGGGAGATGCCCTCGGCCATGACCGTCTTTGGTGCGCTGAATCTCAACGCCCGGAACTTTGAGGTGGAGCTGCGCCGGGCTGTGGAAAAGCTGGAAAACGGGATGTCGGGCTTTTTGACCCAGCCGGTGCTGTCGGCACAGGCGGTGGAAAATCTCCGCAAGGCCCGGCAGACACTGGGCGAACGGGCTAAAATTCTGGCCGGCATCATGCCCGTGGTCAGCCAGCGGAACGCAATCTTTATGGAAAACGAGATCAACGGCATCCATGTGGAGGAGGACATCATCCAGCGCTTCGCGGGCCTCGACCGGGAGCAGGGCGAGGCGCTGGGCCTTGAGGTGTCGATGCAGATGGCCCGGGAGGCTCTGCCCTACGCCGACGGCTTCTATCTCATGACCCCCTTCAACCGTGTGGCCCTGATGGAGCGGCTCATTGCCCGGCTGAAAACGGAGCTTCTGGACGCGGAAGGCTGAAATACAGATAAATCGTTGAAAGCGCCGCAATGAGATAATATTATAATAAAGAATAACGAACAGGGTCCCTGTGGACCCTGTTGCAGCGAATGCAGCGGGCCACACTCGAAAAGGAAGGGACATAAGAAAAATGCGGACACGGTATACCCTTATCAATATGGTCGTCAATGTGGGTGGACAGCTCATGAATCAGGTGCTGCTGTTCATCAGCCGGATGGTGTTCATCCACTATCTGTCGGCGGCATATCTGGGTGTCAACGGACTGTTCACCGATGTGCTGGGCATCCTGAACCTTGCAGAGCTTGGCGTCGGCACGGCGATGATATACAGCCTGTATGAGCCGGCTGCGAAGAATGATGAGCATCGGCTGGCGCAGCTGATGAATCTTTACCGGCTCCTCTACCGTATCGTGGCGGTCGTGGTGCTGCTCGTGGGCCTTGCACTGATGCCGTTTCTGGGCTTTTTCATCAAGGACAGCAGCGGCATCGAGCATCTGCGGCTCATCTATCTGATGTATGTGGCAAACTCGGTCTGCTCCTATCTGCTGAGCTATAAAAACTCCATCTATCTGGCCTACCAGAAAGCCTATGTCCGCAACCTCTGGGCGCAGCTCTGCGACGCGGTCAAGACTCTGTTCCAAATCGTCCTCATCGTGCTGACCGGAAACTTTATCCTTTATCTGGCGGTGCAGTTTGTGATGCAGTTCATCCCGAACATCATCGTATCGGTCAAGGTGGATAAGGAATTTCCCTACCTGAAAGAGTGCAGGGAGCTGCCGGAAAAAGAAAAATTTCACGGCATCCTGCGGAACGTCGGTGCCATGAGCTTCCACAAGCTGGGAACGGTCATCGTCCGGAACACGGACAGCCTGCTGATGTCCAGCTTCGTGGGTTTGTTGTCAGTGGGCATCTACTCCAACTACAAGCTCGTTCTGTCCGGCATCAACAACCTGATGGATAAATTCTCGAATGCCTTTACCGGAAGTCTGGGCAATCTGGGGGCCATTGAAGATGAGACACGGGTGTACAGCATCTACCGGGAACTGGATCTGCTCTTCTTCGTCATTTACGCTTACTGGACGGTGGGATTGTTCGCGCTGTTCAACGCTTTTATCACCCTCTGCTTCGGCGCGGAATACTGCTTCTCCACGGCGACAGTCGCCGTCCTCGTGACGGAATTTTATGTTTCGGGTCAGCGGAAGGTCAACCTGCTCTTCCGTGAAGCCAAGGGCCTGTTCTGGTACGACCGGTATAAGCCGCTGTTCGAATCGGCCATCAATCTGGCAGCGTCGCTGCTGCTGGTGCAGAAGTTCGGCGTGGCAGGCATTCTGGGCGGAACGGTCATCAGCACCGTGACGACCTGCCTCTGGATGGAGCCTTACATCCTGATGCGCTACGGCATTCGGGAAGACTGGCAGGGCAAGCTGAAAGACTACTTTGTCCGCTACGCCGAACGCGTTGCTGTCGTCGCGGCGCTGGCCGCTGTGTCCTACGGATGGGTGTGCTTCTGCCCGGCGAAGAACATCGGCTGGTTTCTGCTGGACGGTGTGCTGTATACGCTGCTGTTCGGGGCTGTCATGGTGGTGCTCCACCGGAACGCGCCGGAGTTCAATCAGCTCAAGGGCCGTGTCACGGCTATCATGAAAAGGAGGGAAAGCTGAATGGCAGGGCGGGACAGCCACGTCCGGCCCATCCGGCAGAAGAACGGCGGTCTGAGCGCGGCCCGTACGCTGAACGGCAGCTGTGAAAATTTTGTTCCGGACAAAAAGAGATTGACAAAACGCACAAAAAACGCTATATTCTTTTTATAAATGCAAGGAAAAAGAGTGTGCGTCGTTTTCGCCATCCAGAGAGCCGGGGGCTGCTGAAAACCCGGTATGGCGGTGCGGCGTGCTGTCGCTTTTGAGCAGAGGCGGGGAAACAGGAGTAGTCGCCTCCGGGTCTGCCCCACGTTATCGGGGCATCAAGGGGCATACGGCAGAAAGCCGTGTGCAATTTGGGTGGTACCGCGGTTATATTACAGCCGTCCCATGGAACGCTCCGTGGGGCGGCTTTTTTCGTCCCACTCCAATTATTCATCTGGGAGGATACTATGAAAGAACTCGCAAAACAGTATGATCCGAGCCAGGTGGAAGACCGCATCTACCAGTTCTGGCTGGATGGCGGCTACTTCCACACCAAGGCCGACCCCGACAAGAAGCCCTACACCATCGTGATGCCCCCTCCGAACGTCACCGGCCAGCTCCACATGGGCCACGCCGTGGATAACACCATGCAGGACATCCTCATCCGCACCAAGCGGATGCAGGGCTATGCCGCCCTGTGGGTGCCTGGCACGGACCACGCTTCCATCGCTACGGAGGCCAAGGTCGTGGAGGCCATGCGTGCTGAGGGCCTGACCAAGGAAATGGTGGGCCGCGACGGCTTCCTGGAGCGCGCCTGGGCCTGGAAGACCAAGTACGGCAACCGCATCGTCAGCCAGCTCAAGAAGCTGGGCAGCAGCTGCGACTGGGAGCGTGAGCGCTTTACCATGGACGAGGGCTGCTCTGAGGCCGTCAAGGAAGTCTTTGTCCGCCTGTACGACAAGGGCCTCATCTACCGCGGCAACCGCATGGTCAACTGGTGCCCCCACTGCAACACCTCCATTTCCGACGCCGAGGTGGAGTATGAGGAAAAGGACGGCAGCTTCTGGCACCTGCTCTACCCGGTCAAGGAGACCGGCGAGATGCTGGAACTGGCTACCACCCGTCCCGAGACCATGCTGGGCGATACCGCTGTTGCCATCAACGGCGATGACCCCCGCTATGCTCATCTGCACGGCTGCCATGTCATCCTGCCCCTGCTGAACAAGGAGATCCCCATCGTCTGCGACGAGCACGCCGACATGACCAAGGGTACCGGTGTCGTGAAGATCACCCCGGCCCACGACCCCAACGACTTTGAGGTCGGTCTGCGCCATGACCTGCCCATCGTCCGCGTCTTCACCTACGACGGTCGCATGACCGGCGCCGCCGACAAGGCTGCTGCCGACGCTCTGTTTGCTGCAGGCAAGAACACCGTCAACGAGCCTCATGTGCTGGACTGCGGCAAGTATGCCGGCATGACCACCCTCGAGGCCCGCAAGGCTATCCTCGCTGACCTGAAGGAGGGCGGCTTCCTGAAGGAGATCGAGCCTCTGAAGCACGAAGTCGGCACCTGCTACCGCTGCCACTCCACCATCGAGCCCATGGTGTCCAAGCAGTGGTTCGTCAAGATGGAGCCTCTGGCCAAGCCCGCCATCGAGAGCGTGGAGAAGGGCGACATCAAGTTCGTGCCGGAGCGCTTCACCAAGAACTATATGAACTGGATGAAGAACACCCGCGACTGGTGCATCAGCCGCCAGCTGTGGTGGGGCCACCAGATCCCGGCCTGGTACTGCGACGACTGCGGCGAGACTGTGGTCGCCAAGAGCGCACCCTGCACCTGCCCCAAGTGCGGCGGCACCAGGCTCACCCAGGACCCCGATACCCTCGACACCTGGTTCTCTTCTGCTCTGTGGCCCTTCAGCACTCTGGGCTGGCCCAATGAGGAGAGCGAAGACCTCAAGTATTTCTATCCCACCAACACCCTCGTCACCGGCTACGACATCATCGGCTTCTGGGTCAGCCGCATGATCTTCTCCGGTCTGGCTTACACCGGCAAGGCTCCCTTCGACACCGTCTGCATCCACGGCATCGTCCGCGACAGCCAGGGCCGCAAGATGTCCAAGAGCCTCGGCAACGGCATCGACCCGCTGGAAGTCATCGCCCAGTACGGCGCTGACGCCCTGCGCTTCATGCTCGTGGACGGCTCTACCCCGGGCAACGACATGCGCTACAGCGAGAAGAAGGTGGAGGCTGCCCGCAACTTTGCAAACAAGCTGTGGAACGCTACCCGCTTCGTGCTGATGAACCTGCCCGAGGACTTCCAGCCCGGCCTGCCCAGCGAGGAGAAGCTGGACATGAGCGATAAGTGGGTGCTGACCAAGCTGAATCAGGTGGCCGGCGCCATGAGCGACAACCTCGACCACTACGAGATGGGTCTGGCCGCTGCCAAGATCAACAGCTTCATCTGGGACGTCTACTGCGACTGGTTCATCGAAATCGCAAAGCCCCGCCTGAACTCCGGCGACGCCGAGCAGGCCGACACGGCCCGCCGCGTGCTGGTGTATGTGCTGGACAAGGCCCTCAAGTTGCTGCACCCCTTCATGCCCTTCATCACCGAGGAGCTGTATCAGGCTCTGCCCGGCTCTGCCGAGACCATCATGACCCAGAGCTGGCCCACCTTCGATGAAGCTCACAACTGGGCCGACGAAGAGGAAGCTTTCGAGAAGGTGATGGACTACATCAAGGCTGTGCGTACCATGCGCACCGAGATGAACGTCCACCCCGCCAAGAAGACCAGCATGATCATCGAGACGGCTGACCCGGCTCCCTTCCAGAGCGCCGAGGTCTATCTGGCAAAGTTCGCCTTCGCCACCGATGTGACCTTCACCGAAAAGTATGAGGGCAGCACCGACGGCATGGTGCAGGTGTCCACCCACGCCGCCCGCGGCTTTATCCCCATGATGGAGCTCATCGACCGCGACAAGGAGCTGGCCCGTCTGAACAAGGAAAAGGCCAAGGCCGAGAAGGAACTGGCCATGTTCGAGAACCAGCTCAACAACCCCAAGTTCGTCGAGCGCGCTCCCGCCGCTCTGGTGGAGGACATCCGCAATAAGCACGCCAAGAGCCAGGATAAACTTGCCAACATTGAGCAGAGCATCAAGGCCCTGGGCTGATGCGGAAAACGGGTCCTGATATGCAAAAAACTTCTCCCTGGCTCATTGCGGCACGAGTCATCTTTACCTTTGCGCTCATTGCCTGCATCGTCTTCATCTTTTCCAACTCCATGCAGATCGGTGACGTCTCGGAATCGGCAAGCGGACGAGTATTGCTCCTGATGAAAAAGGTGTTCACCCGTCTGGGAATGCCCGGCGTGGCGAACCATCTGACAGACCACATCGTGCGCAAGCTGGCACATTTCTGCGAGTATGCGCTGGAAGGCTTCCTGCTCACTCTCTGCCTGCGGGTCTATACCCGGCACTTTTTCGTTCACATCTCGTGGCCGATCCTGGGCGGTCTGCTCACGGCTCTGACGGACGAGACCATCCAGATGTTCAGCGATGGCCGGAGCAGCCAGCTCACCGACGTCTGGCTGGATTTTTCAGGCGCGATGGCCGGTATTCTGGTGGGGTTAATCTGTCTGGCCCTGTGCAGGATGTGCTGGCTGCTCTACAAACATCGAAACGAGGATTGACGCAATGACCATCGAACAGGCAAACGAATATTTCTCTTCTCTGCCCGAGGGCTTTGCCCCGGCGGAGGAGCTGCGCGCTGCCCTGACGGCGGATGTCCAGAAGGTGCAGTTCGTCGGTGTGGCCGGCACGGCGGGCAAGACCGCTGCTGCCGGTCTGCTGGCGGCTATCCTGCGGGAGGCGGCGTTCCACGTCGGCTTCTACCGCGCCGGCTGTGAGCCGCTGTCCGCCCGCATCGCCATCGGCGGCGTGTCGGTGGACCCGGTGCTGCTTTGTCAGGCTGCCGAGGCTCTCAATGCCGCAAAGCCTCTGCCCCGTGAGGCGGCAGAGCTGGCGGCTGCGGCCCGCTGCTTCGGTGCGGCGGGCTGCAAGCTGGCTGTGGTGGAGCTGCCGGATGCCGGTCTGGCATCGGCCCTGCCCCAGATGCCGGTCTGCGCCGTCACGGCCATCGGCCCGGACGGTGTGAGCCGCTCAGTGGAGCGTCTGGCCGCACTGGCCGCAGGCGTTATGCGGAAAGACGCCGTCTGTGTCACCGCGCCGGAGCAGCCGAAGGCTGTTCTGAGTGAGCTGGTGGTGGCGGCGGCCAAGGCCGAGTGTGAGCTCGTCGTCCCCGACGCCGAGGACATCACCTTCCTCGAGGCGGAAAAGTTCACCAGCAAGGTGGACTACGGCGGATACACCGCCCCGCTGGCCTTCCTGGGCCGTCATGCGGCGGGCAATGCCGCCGTCGCGGTCGAGCTGGCGCTGGCCCTCTGGCGCAAGGGCTTTGAGATTCCTGATGAGGCCATTCTGGCGGGCCTTGCCGCTGTGGAGAACCGCAGCAGCATCCGCGTTCTGTCCCAGAAGCCCCTCATCATCCTCGACGCCTGCCGTACTCCGCAGCAGGCTGCAGCCCTTCTGCGCGTCCTCAATATGGCGAAAGTACGCCATATGAGCGCCGTTATCGGCCTGACTGAGGAGGAAGGCGCGGAGTCGTTCCTTGCCGCACTGGAGACCGGACTGACTTCAGAAGAGCAGAAGAAGGACAAGAGCACTATGCCCGGCATGGGCGAGAACCCCTTCGACAAAGTCTTCCTTGTCGCCCCGGCGGGAACGGAAGCGGCGCTGGCAGAGCGCCTGACCGAAAAGGCACGGTATCACTTCGACGCGGTGTTCTGCCCGACGCTGGCCGAGGCCGTGGAGCAGGCGAAAGCCAACAGCCGCCGCGGCCTGCTGGTCTGCGGCAGTGAGGCCATCGCCCTCGAGGCGGAAAAGCTGCTGGAGAACCGCTGAGCGACACCGTTCTCTAAAAAATAACCCGAAAGACCTGTACACTGAAAAGGTGTACAGGTCTTTTCTTTATGCCAGAAAAAAGGAGATGAGGATATGGCGACAGTGACATTCAGCGCGGCAGATGATGTGCTCTACGCCTATCTGGCCGGCGAGATCGACCACGACGCGGCGCAGGGGCTTCGCATCCAGCTGGACGACGCCCTGCTCACCCGCAGCCCGCGCATTCTGGTGATGGACCTCGGCGGAGTGGGATTCATGGATTCGTCGGGCATCGGGCTGATATTGGGGCGGCAGCGCTGCGCCCGGACGCTGGGCGGCAGTCTGCGCATCCAGCACGCGCCGGAACAGCTCCGGCGGGTCTTACAGCTTGCAAGCATCCCCTGCACCGAGCCGGGCGGGGAAGTATCAGGAGGGGTATAAATGAAAGCGGAAAACAGTGCAAAGATCCAATTTGATTCGCTCAGTGCCAACGAGGCCTTTGCCCGGGGCGCAGCGGCGGCCTTTCTGGCTCGGTATGACCCCACCGTGCCGCAGCTGGCCGACATCAAGACGGCGGTGTCCGAGGCAGTGACCAACTGCATCGTCCATGCCTACCCGGATGCCATCGGTCCCGTGACCCTGAGCATCGCCGTCTACCCGGAGCGGCTGGTGAAGATAACGGTGACGGATAAGGGAATCGGCATCCCGGACGTCGAAAAGGCCATGGAGCCTCTCTTCACCACCGGCAACCCGGAAGAGCGTTCCGGTCTGGGCTTTGCGGTGATGCAGAGCTTTATGGATAAGGTCAAGGTGTCCTCTCAGCCCGGAAAGGGGACGCGGGTGGTGCTGACCAAGCGTCTGGATGAGCGCTCTACATAATAAAGAGAAAGAGGGCGTCGCAATGGTAACGGACAAGACCCGGCGGAGCACATTCATCGAGCAGAATCTGGGACTGGTGCATTCCTGTGCCGGACGGTTCCGGGGGAGAGGCATTGAATACGACGACCTCTACAGCGCCGGGTGTATGGGGCTGGTAAAAGCGTATGACGGGTTTGATGAGTCGCGTGGCGTCTGTTTTTCCACCTACGCCGTGCCGGTCATTCTGGGCGAGATCAAAAAGCTGTTCCGGGACGGCGGCACCGTAAAGGTGAGCCGGTCACTCAAAGAGCTGAGCCTGCGCATCAATGCGGCCCGGGAGCATCACAGCAAGCTTTGCGGAGCAGAGCCTACTCTGTCGCAGCTGGCAGAGGAGCTGGGAGAAAGCGTGGAGAATATCACACTGGCTATCCAGGCAGCGCAGCCTGCGTTGAGTCTGACGCCGGAGAACCGGGAAGAGGGCGACCGTCAGATGGATATTCCGGTAGAGTCGCCGGAGGAAGAGCTTGCGGATAAGATAGGTCTGGCGGAGGTATTGAAGAGCCTGCCCGAAGAGGACAGGCTTATTATCCAGCTTCGCTTTTATGGGGGCAAGACCCAGAGCGATACGGCAAAACTGCTCCATACCACGCAGGTACAGATCTCCCGGCGGGAGCGCAAGATATTAAAGGTGATGCGGGACAGGCTGTTGGACGAATGATGGACAGAGCGGCCAAATCTGAGAGAAAAAACTGGGCAAAAAGACGAACCGCAAAATAATTCAAAAAAAGTGAAAAAAGGACTTGCTTTTTGAGGGGGTCTGTGCTAAAATACATTACTGTCAGGCGGACGTCTGGCACAAACACCTCCGAAAAAGTGACAGGAAAAGTACGAAGGTCGATTAGTTCTCCTAAGAACTTCAAAAAATCTTCAAAAAAGTGCTTGACAATCTGGTGCTTCGGTGGTAAAATAAATAAGCTGTCAGCCGCATGGCTGAGGCGCTACAGGACCTTGAAAATTGAACAATATCGAAAAACTTGTAACGGAACCTATTTTCGTGTTGGAAA
>NZ_JAJEQG010000016.1 GCF_020687245.1 Faecalibacterium longum CLA-AA-H243
CGGAACGGAACGGAACGGAACGGAACGGAACGGAACGGAACGGAACGGAACGGAACGGAACGGAACGGAACGGAACGGAACGCTGATTAAGCTCTTGCGGTATGTATTTGGCTATGTAAGGATTCCTTTGGGTGATGTGGGTTCTATCTGTATGTGCAAGCGTATTTTGAAGAGCCAGACAAACACAGCGAGCGGTGTTCCGTTCTATAAAATTGGAACCTTTGGAAAAGAAGCTGATGCCTATATTTCGCAGGAAACATTTGACGAATATCGGTCGAGATATAACTTCCCGAAAAAAGGCGATGTGCTGATTTCTGCGGCAGGAACGATTGGCAGAACGGTCGTTTATGACGGCAAACCAGCATATTTTCAAGATTCCAACATTGTTTGGATCGATAACGATGAAAGTATTGTTCTGAATAGCTATCTTCGTTATTGCTATGAATTGAAACCGTGGAAAGCATCTGAGGGCGGAACGATTCCGAGATTGTACAACGACAATATAGCAAAGGCTGTAATTGCAGTACCGTCCATTGAGGAACAAAAACGGATTGTTTCTATCCTTGACCGTTTTGATGCTATTTGCAATGATTTGACCAGCGGCCTGCCAGCGGAGATTGAAGCAAGACAAAAGCAGTATGAGTATTACCGGGACAAGCTGTTGAACTTTAGGAAATACAAAGATGAATCATCCAATTGATGAAAAAATTTATCAAGAGTTCAGAAAAGCCCTGAACGCATCGAATGTGTTTGGGTGTGAAAAAGAATATGTAGAGTTATATAATCTCGGATATGCGCTTTTGGATAGAATGGAAAAGTGCGTCGGTTATATCAATGCACATACGATGATTCCGAATTCTGAGGAAGAGTTTCTTCTTTTGATGATGTATGGCTCAATGATAGTTGATGCGGTTAAATTGGTGCTTCACTTATTAGAGGTAGAACATCCATACACACGGGATTCGCAGACGACGTACAGCTATTTTGCAGATGTATGCGAAGAGCATAATCTGATACTTCCAGATGGAAAAATACCAACTGACGATAAAGTATGGGAGTATATTCGCTCTTTGTCTTTTGCGCATCCATTCGAAACAAGCCGTGCGAAATTTCTAAAAAAGGGCGAAACACAGTACTCACCGGCAATTATTCCTTATGCAGAGTCGCAACTTTGGCAGACAAATGCAGAACCGACAGTTGACGTTATGATATACTCAACTGCGTTTCCTGAAATAAAACATTTGAACATTCCATACGATGGAATCATCGGATATATAGGTTCAAGATACCAGCTTTTATCACTTGGAACAGAAAAAATCAAACAGATCATTGAAGAGAAAAAGCAAGAGTGGGCAAAGCAAAAAGTTCAGGTTAGTACAAATCCATTGGATACATTAAAGTCGGCAGCTTCTATTATGGAAAGCAGACATGAAGATACAAGACTTCGTGAGTTGATTTCTTTGCTGGAGGTTCAAAGCACGATAGAGGAAAATCAACAGAAAATCATTTCCTACCAATCGAGATTGATAGAAGCAGTGCCCGAAGTTGTTAAAATGGTAGAATCGCTGGATACGGAGGGTCTAAACGACTATTTAGAAAGCCTGCTTGCAGTACCTAAGCCAAGCTATGCAGGAGCCGATTATCAATTACAGAAAATTTTTTCGGGATTGAATCCATATGCAGATGCAAAGGAATGGATGCGGGGGTTAAAACAGGCAGAAGGATTTTACAAAGACTGTGGTTCTAAATGGGTAAAAATGGACGTGGCAAAGATGAGAGATAATGAAATAAAACTTTTGGTTCGAATTGCGTGTGATATGCAATCACAAAGTGAAAAATAAGTGCTGCTGGAGGAAATCGAAATGTCTTTTTTCAATATCGTTGCGGCTACCAATGAAGATACCGTTGTTGCCGCCTATGAACCCTCCAAGGTGCGCTCTGACAGCTACCAAAGCGAGGCGGAACTGGAAAAAGAGTTTATCCGGCTGTTGTGCGAGCAGGGCTACACCTATCTGCCGCTGCATACCGAGGATGAACTGATTGACAACCTCCGCAGCCAGTTGGAAGAGCTGAACCACTACCAGTTTTCCGATACGGAGTGGCGGCAGTTTTTCAGTGATGTAATTGCCAATCCCAACGAGCATATTCCCGAAAAAACACGGAAGATTCAGGAAGATAATGTGCAGGTATTGCATCGGGATGATGGCAGTTCCAAAAATATCACACTGATCGACAAAAAGAACATCCATAACAACCGCCTGCAGGTCATCAACCAGTATGAGGTAAAACAAGCAGACGGCGCGCGGCATGATAATCGCTACGATGTGACGATTTTGGTCAACGGCTTTCCGCTGGTTCATGTGGAACTGAAGCGGCGCGGGGTGGCCATCCGGGAGGCATTTAACCAAATCAACCGCTACCAGCGGGATTCGTTCTGGGCGGGCTGCGGCTTGTATGAGTATGTGCAGATTTTTGTGATCTCCAACGGCACAAATACCAAGTACTACTCCAACAGCACCCGCTACAATGCCATCAAGGGTGCCAAACACGGCAAGACGAAAAAGGAAAAGACCAGCAACAGCTTTGAATTTACCTCCTACTGGGCTGATGCGAACAACCGCGTGCTAACGGATCTGATCGACTTTACCCGGACATTCTTTGCAAAGCACACGATCCTGAGCGTGCTGACCCGGTATTGCATCTTTACCTCAGAAAAGATGCTGATGGTGATGCGCCCATATCAGATCACGGCAACCGAGAGGATATTGAACCGCATCGAGATCGCCAACAACTACAAAAAGTATGGCACCATCGAGGGCGGCGGCTACATCTGGCACACCACTGGCTCCGGCAAGACGCTGACCTCCTTCAAAACGGCACGGCTGGCATCGCAGCTGCCCTACATCGACAAGGTGTTGTTTGTGGTAGACCGCAAGGACTTGGACTATCAGACGATGAAGGAGTATGACCGCTTCGAGAAAGGAGCGGCAAACTCCAACACCAGCACCACGATTCTGAAACGCCAGTTGGAAAACCCGGAAGCACATATCATCATTACCACCATCCAGAAGCTGGCGACCTTCATCAAGAAGAATCCGGGGCATGAGGTCTACCAGAAGCATGTTGTGATCATCTTTGACGAGTGCCACCGCAGCCAGTTCGGTGATATGCACGGTGCTATCGTTCACAACTTCAAAAAGTACTACCTGTTCGGTTTTACCGGAACACCGATTTACGCAGCAAATGCAGGTACGAGCGGAAAACCCGGTATGAGGACAACGCCTCAGTTGTTTGGCGGTGAACCAAATGAAAAAGGCGAAAAGGTTCTACCACTGCATACCTACACCATCGTGGATGCCATCAACGACAAGAATGTGCTGCCGTTCCGTGTGGATTACATCAAAACGATGGACGCAGAGCCGGACATGGACGACAAGCAGGTTTGGGACATTGACCGGGAAAAGGCGTTCATGGCACCCAAGCGTATTTCTCTGGTGACAAAGTACATCCTCGACCACTTCGACCAGAAAACCTATCGGGGAGACAAATCGTATGAGTTTAATCTGCTGACGAATGTGGCAGAGGTGGCCTCTGCCCAGCGTGGTGCGGTGGAGGAAATCAAGCAAAAACAGCGCGTCAGCGGTTTTAATTCGATTTTCTGCGTGGCTTCTGTGCCGATGGCAAAGCTGTATTATCAGGAGTTCAAAAAACAGATGGCGGCAGATCCAACCAAGCGGCTGCGCATTGCTACCATTTACAGCTATGGAGCCAATGAAGCGGAAACGGATGGCATTCTGGACGAGGAAAACCCGGAAGATACCTCCAACCTCGACCAGAGCAGCCGGGATTTTCTGGACGCAGCCATTCAGGACTACAACGAGATGTTCCATACGAACTACTCGACGGATGGTGAACGGTTCCAGAATTACTATAAAGATGTATCGCTCCGCATGAAGAATAAAGAGCTTGACCTGCTGATCGTGGTCAATATGTTCCTGACGGGCTTCGATGCCACGACCCTGAATACTCTTTGGGTGGACAAAAACCTGAAGATGCACGGTCTGATTCAGGCGTTCAGCCGGACGAACCGTATCTTGAACAGCATCAAGACCTTTGGCAATATCGTCTGCTTCCGCAATCTGCAAAAGCGGGTGGATGCGGCAATTTCGCTGTTTGGAGATAAAAATGCGGGCGGCATCGTTCTGTTGCGCAAATATGCGGACTACTACCACGGTTATATGGACGAGCAGGGAAAATACCATCAGGGCTATACGGACATGATCGATGACCTGACGCAGAAGTTCCCGCTGACAGAGCCGCAAATCAACGGGGAGCAGAACCAGAAGGACTTTATCGTGCTGTTTGGTGCACTGCTGCGGATGCGGAACCTGCTGTCCTCCTTTGATGATTTCAAGGGCAACGAACTGATCTCTGAACGGGATTTACAGGACTATTTGGGCCGCTATCAAGATTTGCGGGATGAATGGCGTAACAAGAAGCACGATGAAACCAAAGAGGACATCACGGATGATGTGGTGTTCGAGGTGGAACTGATTCGGCAGGTCGAAATTAACATTGACTACATTCCGATGCTGGTCAAAAAGTACCATGACACCCATTGCGATGATAAAGAAGTGCTCATCACGATTCGCAAGGCGATTGATGCCAGCCCGGAACTGCGCAGCAAAAAGCAGCTGATTGAAACGTTTATTGCAGGGGTCAACGATGTGGATGACGTGATGGCAGAGTGGAATACCTTTGTGTCCGAACAGCGAGAGAAAGAGCTTACAAAGATCATCCAAGAGGAAAAGCTAAAGGAGCCGGAGACGCGCAAGTATCTGGCCAATGCGTTCCGTGATGGCGAGATCAAAACTGTGGGCACTGACATTGATAAGCTGATGCCTCCTGTTTCCCGCTTTGGCGGCGGTGGCCGTGCGCAGAAGAAGCAAGGCGTGATCGATAAGCTGAAGAGCTTCTTTGATAAGTTCTTTGGGATTGGCGGAAGTTCAATGGCAGGGGATGATAGCAAATAATATTTGATATTAGGAAAAATATCTGCTATAATATTCACAGAGATTCCACTGGTTGTGTGATACTATCCTGATACTAAAAAATCAGCAAGCCACATCTACCACGGCAATCTCATGGAAAAGTGAACATCCAAGAACAGAATTACTAAACAAATTTGTTTAGTAAGAATCTGGACTTACCGAGCTCGAGTAATAAAAATTTGCCTTCCAACTTTTTGAATCCATCAAAAATAGAACGGAATAACGTATAAAAAACGGCCCTGCTTTCAAGATTTTTTGCTTGAAGGCGGGGCTTTTTCGCGTCCAAAGCAACAGAAAAAATAACACCCGAGGAAGAATCAAACCAGTATCACGGTTTCTTCTTCCCTGGGAAAGCCGGAGCTTCCAGGCGGTCCGCGACGTTGTTTGCTCGATCCGGGTACAGGTGGGCGTAGGTGCCGGGTGTGGTCGAAACCTTTTCATGCCCAAGGCGCTGGTGTACCAGAAAAGCATCCGTGAACATGGCTAAAAGGGATGACCACAAAAATATAAACCTTTTATGAAATCCTCTTGACAAAGTGGGAAGGGGCAGTATAATAAAAATGAACATTGTTCATATTGAGGGTGACTACATGAATACGATCGTGACCTCCAAGGAAGAGATCTTAAAAAACAGCCGTGAGCTTATCCGGGAAAAGGGCTGGGCGGCAGTCAGCATCCGTTCTGTCGCCTCGGCATGCGGGGTCTCGGTCGGCTCGATCTACAACTATTATGACTCCAAGGCTGAGCTTATCAGCGCCACGGTCGAGAGCGTCTGGTGCGAAATTTTCCACCGCCCGCAGGACGAGGCCGTATTTCAGGACGTGCAGACCTGTGTCAAATGGATGTACGAGCGCATGGCCTACGGCTATGAGCAGTATCCCGGATTCTTCACACTGCACTCTCTCGGCTTTATGCAGGAGGACAAGGCCGATGGCAAACGGCACATGCAGCAAGTCTGGAACCATATCTTAAATGGTCTGTGTACGGTGCTGCAACAGGATAGCAAGATCCGTCCGGACGCTTTTAACGAGCAATTCACCGTTGAAAAATTTGCCGATGTTCTGTTTTCGCTTATGCTGTCTGCCTTGCTGCGGCAGGACTACGACCCCGCCGCTGTGCTGGAGATCGTGCGCAGAACCTTATATTGACCGCATTTTCTTCCCACACTGCTGTGGGAATTTTATAACGTCCAAATTGAACACTGTTCACTCAAAGGAGACGCTCATAGGAAAGCTCATCGCAGTATCCTGCTGCGGCTTGCCTGCCTTGTGTGGAGCACTGCCAGCTTCAACATCCTGTGCTTTGGATGCAGCTATGCCAGGCAAGCCCCTGATGACCGTAAAAACTAAGACGGCCCTGCAAAAAAATGCAGTGTTACAATAAATTTGATGTATCGACAAGGAGCAATCAACTATGCAAGCAATCGTAGAAACTGTTTTTGATGCGGTATATCTGGTATCCGTCATCACCATCGGTATCCTGATGATCCGTGGCTGCAAGGGCAGCCACCAGTTCAAGCTGTTCGGTCTGATGGCTGTCGTTCTGGGTACCGGCGACTCGTTCCATCTGATTCCCCGTGCTCTGGCTCTATGCACCACGGGTCTTGAAAACTTTACCGTTCCCCTGGGTCTGGGTAAGTGGATCACCTCTGTGACAATGACAGTCTTTTATGTGCTGCTGTACTATGTCTGGCGTGAGCGCTACCGGGTCAAGGGCAACAATGGCCTGACTGCCGCCGTCTACGGTCTGGCTGCTGTGCGTGTTATCCTGTGCATGATGCCGCAGAACCAGTGGCTGAGCGACGGATCCCCGCTGTCCTGGGGCATTTACCGTAATATTCCTTTTGCACTGATGGGCCTGCTGATTATCGTGCTATTCTACCGCAGCGCCAAGGAGCATAACGACTCGGCTTTCCGCTGGATGTGGCTGACCATCGTGCTGAGCTTCGGTTTCTACATTCCCGTTGTTCTTTGGGCCAATGCCATCCCCATGATCGGGATGCTGATGATCCCCAAGACCTGCGCCTATGTGTGGACCGTTCTCATCGGCTATTCTGCTATGAAGAAGGAATGTAAGTGATTTGTACACCGTACCGATAAAAAGCAGGGCTGTCACTTATAGCAATTCAACTTTTTAATGCAACAGCAACAACGTTGAATTGCATATCGCAAATATGCTGTTTGAATGTTGCGCTAATTTCTTGACTTGCGATAAAAGACAGCTGCATCCTGAACGTCCAAGAATAGGCTTACCAACAAACTTTCAGCGCTCTGCCTTTTGGCAGGGCGCTTTTATATTGCAAAACTTCGTACTTTCTGTTATAATCAAATCAACAACTGATGAGCAAACGAAAGGTTGTATAGAAAGAAGGCGGGACAGATGTATTTCCAATACGGCGAAGCGGAAACGGCGTATCTGAGCGCAAGAGACGAGCGGATGGCGGCGGTCATCGCACAGGTGGGACACATCGAGAGGGAAGTGGATACCGACCTCTTTTCGGCGGTGGTACACCACATCGTCGGCCAGCAGATCTCCACGAAAGCGCAGGCGACCATCTGGAAGCGGATGCGGGACGAGCTCGGCGTGGTGGATGCAGCTGCCGTCCTCGGAGCCGGGGTTGAGAAGCTGCAGAGCTTCGGTATGACCTTCCGAAAGGCTGAATACATTACGGACTTTGCCCGGAAAATCGAGAGCGGAGAATTTGACCTCGAGGGTATCCGGCAGAGGCCGGACGATGAGGCCATCCGGGAGCTGAGCGGCCTGAAAGGCGTCGGTGTCTGGACGGCAGAGATGATATTGCTCTTCTGTATGCAGCGGCCCGACGTGTTCAGCTACGACGACCTTGCCATCCAGCGTGGGCTGCGGATGGTGTACCACCACCGAAAAATCGACCGGAAACTGTTCGAAAAGTACCGCCGTCGGTTCAGTCCCTATTGCAGCGTGGCCAGCCTCTACCTCTGGGCGGCAGCAGGCGGCGCGGTGCCGGGCCTCAAGGACTACGCGCCGACCCAAAAGCCGAAAAGGAAGGGATGAACCGCCATGACCTATACGATGCATTACGATTCGCCGCTGGGAAAGATACTGCTGGCAGCAGACGAAGAAGGGATGACCGGAGTATGGTTCGAGGCACAGAAGTATTTTGCGGCGAAGCTTCCTCCAGAGAATGAAGAGGGGACAATGCCAGTGCTGGGAGACGCCTGCCGCTGGCTGGACGTCTATTTTTCAGGCCGGGAGCCGGACTTTACTCCGAAACTCCATCTTATCGGCTCCGATTTCCGACAGGCGGTGTGGGCGCTGCTGCTGCAGATTCCCTACGGACAGACCACGACCTACGGCGCACTGGCAAAACAGCTGGCGGAGAAGAACGGCGGAAAGCGCGTCTCCGCGCAGGCTGTGGGCGGCGCGGTGGGGCATAACCCTGTTTCCATCATCGTACCCTGCCATCGGGTGGTGGGCAGCGACGGCAGCCTGACCGGCTACGCGGGCGGCATCGAAAAGAAGATACGCTTGCTGACGCTGGAAAACGCAGAGGCGGCAAATCTTTACCGATAACAAAAAGCAGGCCATCCCGGCGGGATGACCTGCTTTTGCTATATGTATAGTTTACTTGTTCTGGATGTACTCGTCGATGGCCTTGGCGGCAGCCTTGCCTGCGCCCATGGCCTTGATGACGGTGGCGGCACCGGTGACGGCGTCACCGCCGGCGTACACGCCCTCGCGGCTGGTCTTGCCCTCGTCGCCCTCGGTGACAATGCAGCCGTGCTTGTTGGTCTCGAGGCCCGGCGTGGTGGAGCGGATGAGGGGGTTGGGGCTGGTACCCAGGCTCATGATGACGGTGTCCACGTCCATCGTGAACTCGCTGCCCTTCTTCTCGATGGGGCGGCGGCGGCCGGAAGCATCCGGTTCGCCCAGCTCCATCTCGATGCAGGTGATGGCCTTGACGAAGCCGTCCTCATCGGACAGAATTTCCACGGGGTTGCAGAGGGTCTTGAAGATAATGCCCTCTTCCTCGGCGTGCTCGACCTCTTCCTTACGGGCAGGCAGCTCAGCCATGCCGCGGCGGTAGACGATGTAGACCGTCTCAGCGCCCAGACGCAGGGCGCTGCGGGCAGCGTCCATTGCCACGTTGCCGCCGCCGACGACGGCGACCTTCTTGCCGGTGCGGATGGGGGTCTTGCTGGTGGGCAGATAAGCCTTCATCAGGTTGGAGCGGGTGAGAAACTCGTTGGCGGAGTAGACGCCCTTCAGGCTCTCGCCCGGGATGCCCATGAAGCGGGGCAGGCCGGCACCGGAACCCACGAAGACGGCCTCATAACCGTACTCACCCATCAGCTCGTCGATGGTGAGCACCTTGCCGATGACCATGTTGCACTCGAAATCGACGCCCATCTTCTTGAGGCCGTCGATCTCCTGCTGGACGATGGCCTTGGGCAGACGGAACTCGGGGATGCCGTACATCAGCACGCCGCCTGCGACGTGCAGGGCCTCGTAGACCGTGACCTTATAGCCCAGCTTGGCGAGGTCGCCTGCGGCGGTCAGACCGGCAGGGCCCGCGCCGATGATGGCGACCTTGTGGCCATTGGACGCAGGCACGACGGGGGCAGTGTGAACATTCTCACGGTGCCAGTCGGCCACGAAGCGTTCCAGACGGCCAATGCCGACGGGCTCGTTCTTGATGCCGCGGGTACACTTGCCCTCGCACTGGCTCTCCTGCGGACAGACACGGCCACAGACGGCGGGCAGGGAAGAGGAACGATTGATGACCTGATAGGCGGCTTCGAAGTCACCCTCGGCCACATGGCCGATGAACTCGGGGATGTCGATGCCGACGGGGCAGCCGGTCTGGCAGGGCTTGTTCTTGCAGTGGACGCAGCGCTTGGCCTCGTTCACGGCCATCTCGGCGGTGTAGCCCAGAGCCACTTCCTCAAAATTCTTGTTGCGGACGTTGGGGTCCTGGGTGGGCATGGGACACTTTTTGGGGTCCATATTGAAAGCCATTTTACATTCCCTCCTGAGTCTTGAACAGATTGCAGGCCTTTTCCCGGGCCTTGGCCTCAAAGGGGCGGTACATGGTGCCGCGGGCCATTGCCTCGTCGAAATCCACGAGGTCGCCGTCGAAGTCGGGGCCATCCACGCAGGCGAACTTGGTCTCGCCGCCCACGGTCAGGCGGCAGCCGCCGCACATGCCGGTGCCGTCGATCATGATGGGGTTCATGGAGACGATGCTCTTGAGGCCGTGCTTCTGGCAGGTCTTGACCACGAACTTCATCATGATGAGCGGACCGATGGTGATGACCAGGTCGTACTGGTTGCCGGCAGCCACCAGCTCGTCGAGGGCAGCGGTGACGACGCCCTTGGTACCGTAGCTGCCATCGTCGGTCATGACCCGCAGCTCGTCGCTGCAGGCCTTGAACTCGTCCTCGAGGATGAGCAGGTCCTTGCTGCGGAAGCCGACCACGCTGTGGACAACGCAGCCCTGCTCGTGGAGTTCACGGGCGATGGGCAGCGCAATGGCGCAGCCCACGCCGCCGCCGACGACGCAGACCTTCTTCAGGCCTTCCACCTCGGTAGCGCGGCCCAGCGGGCCGACGAAGTCGTGGACGCTCTGACCTGCTTCGAGGCTGTTCAGCTCCATGGTGGTGCCGCCGACGATCTGGAAGATGATGTCCACAGTACCCTTCTCGCGGTCATAGCCTGCGACGGTGAGGGGGATGCGCTCGCTGTCTTCAAACGGGCGCACAATGATAAACTGGCCGGGCTTTGCCTTTTTGGCAATGAGCGGGGCTTCAATGACCATCTTTGTAACGGTGGGGTTCAGCGCCACCTTTTCCGTGATCTTGTACATTGCGTTTGCTCCTTATTCCTATATTCTCCCCTGCATGAAAACACGCCTGTTCCTCGGTGCAGCAGCCCGAAGCGGCAGGCGCGAAAGTTCAGCAACGATTTGACAATCTTAATTATAACGATATTAAGAAAGGAAAGCAATTAAATTTTCTTCGCGTCAGCTGAGACAAACTTGAACGGCGGCGCGGCTTTGTACGCGGTGGGGAGACGGAAACGTCCCTTTTTTCAAAAAATGCAAATTTGTAGTTGACAAGAGGCGAAAGCTGCGGTATAATAATCGACGTCGCCGGGAACGCCCGGCGCGCCACAATGGATATGCGGCCGTAGCTCATCTGGTAGAGCGCCACCTTGCCAAGGTGGAGGTAGCGAGTTCGAGCCTCGTCGGCCGCTCCATTATTGTGGAAGTTTAGCTCAGCTGGGAGAGCATCTGCCTTACAAGCAGAGGGTCAGCGGTTCGAGCCCGTTAACTTCCACCATGTGGCCCGGTAGCTCAGTTGGTTAGAGCACCAGCCTGTCACGCTGGGGGTCGTCGGTTCGAGCCCGATCCGGGTCGCTCGTCGAAAGTCCTGCGGTTCATCTGGCAGTTTTGCGAGCAAGACCGCCGTGATGAACGCCAGACTTTCTCCTCTTCCCCACAAAACCTTGCATTTGCAAGTTTTTGCGGGGACCCCGATTCAAGAAACGGATTTTGGGGAGTGCAGGGATAAATGCACTTTCTATGCCTCTGTAGCTCAGTCGGTAGAGCAGGGGACTGAAAATCCCCGTGTCATTGGTTCGATTCCGATCGGAGGCACCACGTCGAAATGTCAGCCGCTTGTCGGGCAGTCTTGCGAAGCAAGACCGCTGTGACAAGCACTGAAATTTCTCCTCTTCCCCACAAAATCTTGCATTCGCAAGCTTTCGCGGGGGCCCCGCTTGAGATACGAACGGGAGGGTGCAAGGATAAATGCACCGAATATGCGGCCGTAGCTCATCTGGTAGAGCGCCACCTTGCCAAGGTGGAGGTAGCGAGTTCGAGCCTCGTCGGCCGCTCCAACATGAAGCCATCGTTTGTGCAGAGATGCACGACGATGGCTTTTTTCAACAGAAACTGCATCGAATGTTGACAAATCGATGCTCCGGGCCGTATACTGAGACTATCGTGCAACAAACAGAGGCGGGCTGACCGCTTGCGGGAGTTCGGCCCGCGGGCGTTGGCTCGCCTCTGTGCTATGGGAAAAGGAGGGAAAACCAGTGATATTCGGCAAGTACATCAACCGCTATTACCTGCGCCACGCGCCCGCGCTGCTGCTGGGCATCCTTGCGCTGCTGATGGTGGACTATATCCAGCTGCTTGTGCCGCAGCTCTATCGTCTGGTCATCAACGGCGTCAACCTTGGACAGGTGGTGGTGAGGGACGAGACAATGCCTTTCACGAAAGAGGTGCTGTTCCAGCACATCTGCCTGCCCATGATATGGATCGTGCTGCTCATGGTGGTGGGGCGCTTTTTGTGGCGCATCTGCTTCTTCGGCACCAGCATCCGGGTGCAGGCGGATCTGAGGGAGAAGATGTTCGACCACAGCCGCCGTCTGTCCCAGCAGTACTATCAGGTGAACAAGGTCGGCAACCTCATGAGCCTCTACACCAACGACCTCGACACCATCCAGGAGTGCTTCGGCGACGGCATCCTGATGTTCTTTGACGCATTGGTGCTGGGTCTGCTGGCCCTCTACCGGATGTGGTGCATGGACAGACGCATGACCATGCTGGCCCTCATCCCGGCAGCGTTCATGTTTGCCATCGGCACCGTGATGGGCAAGACCATGACCAAAACGTGGGAGAAGCGCCAGCAGGCGTTCTCTGACCTGTCCGACTTTGCGCAGGAAAACTTCTCCGGCATCGCGGTCATCAAGGCGTTTGTCAAGGAGCTCAAAGAGCTCATCGCTTTCCGCAAACTCAACAAAGACAACGAAGAGATCAACGTAAAGTATACCCGCATCTCAGTATTGCTCGAAGTAATGGTGACGTTCTTCGTGGAGTCGGTCATCTGCGTCATCCTCGGCTACGGCGGCTATCTTGTCTACAAGGGCGATTTCAATGCGGGCCAGCTGGTGGAGTACATCGGCTATTTCGAGGCGATCGTCTGGCCCATCATGGCAATCTCAATGCTCATCGAAAAGACCTCCCGCGGCAAAGCCTCCCTCAACCGCATCACCGAGCTGCTGGACGCACCCATTGATGTGGCCGACCGCGCCGGTGTGCCGGACCTCGAAAACCCCAAGGGCGGCATCGAGTTCCGCGATTTGACCTTCCGCTACCCGGACGGCGAGTTCGATGTGCTGAAAAATATCTCCTTCACGATCCAGCCCGGCGAGAGCGTGGGCATCGTGGGCAAGACCGGCGCAGGCAAGACGGCGCTGGTCGATTTGCTCCTGCGCACTTATAACGTCCCCGACGGCACTCTTTTCGTGGACGGGAAGGACGTCAACGGCGTCTCCATCCACTCGGTGCGGCAGGCGTGTGCCTATGTCCCGCAGGAGAACTTTCTCTTCTCGGATACCATCGCCCACAACATCGCCTTTGGCGTGGATGACGCTACCCCTGAGGACATTGAACGGGCAGCCAGCCTTGCTGACGTCCGGGATAACATTGTGGACTTCAAGGATGGCTACGAGACTGTCCTGGGCGAGCGCGGCGTTACCGTTTCGGGCGGTCAGAAGCAGCGAATCTCCATCGCCCGCGCCCTGCTGAAAGATGCGCCCATCCTGATCCTCGACGACTCAGTTTCGGCGGTGGATACCAGGACGGAAAAAATCATCCTCGACAACCTGAAAAAGAGCCGTGCAGGCAAGACCACTCTGCTCATCGCGCACCGCATCTCGACGGTGGAGGGACTGGATAAGATCATCTTCCTCGAAGACGGCAGAGTGGAGGCCGTCGGCCCCCACGACCAGCTCTATGCATCCTGCCCGGAGTACCACAAGATGGTCGATTTGCAGAAGCTTGAAGACGAAGTGGGAGGTGGCAACGCATGATGAGTCTGAATCCGCTTCTTCTCGTAGGCGGCGTTATCGGCACCGTGTCGGTGCTGCTGCTCATCGCCTACGCCTGCGTCAAAGACAAGAAAACGGCTATGGGCTTCGAGCGCAGCATGGCCGACGGCGAGATCCTGCGCCGCCTCTTCGGCTACGCCAAACCCTACCTCAAGCAGTTCGTCGTCGTGGGCTTTCTCGTCCTCTTCTCCATCTCCTACGACATCGCGTCGCCCCTCATCGTGGGCTACATCGAAGAGCTTGTGGTAGGCGATTTCGAACTGAAAAGCCTCTATGTCAGTGTGGCCGTGTACGCGGGTGTGCTGCTCTTCTCGATGGCCAGCACCTATTTGCAGGCCGTCATTCTGCAGCGTGTGGGCCAGCGCATCATCTCCGATTTGCGTGAAGACCTTTTCACCCACATTGAAAGCCTCTCCCACGGCCAGCTGAACGACATCCCGGTGGGCAAGCTCGTCACCCGCGTGACCAACGACACCAACGCCATCTCGATGATGTTCACGAACCTCTTCGTCAACCTCACCAAGAACGCCTTCGTCATTTTGGGCATTCTGGTGGCGATGCTCTTCCTGAACTACGAGCTGACCCTGATGGTGCTTTGCTTCGTACCCTTCATCCTCCTGTTCACGGTCATCTTCCGCAAGTTCTCTCGCCGTGCTTACCGTAAGGTCAAGGACGCGACCACCGACATCAACACCTACCTCTCCGAGAATCTCTCCGGCATCAAAGTCACCCAGATCTTTGGCCGCGAGGACGAGAAGATGGAGGAGTTCCGCCAGAAGAGCCAGACCCTCGCCAAGGCCACGCAGGAGCAGATCTTCGTCTTCGGCGTCTTCCGTCCGCTGGTGTATATGCTGTATATCAGCTCGATCCTCTGCCTGTTCTATCTTGGCGGCATGGGCCATCTGAACCATGTCACCTTCCTCGGGCAGACCATTTCCAGCGGCACCATCGTCACCTTTTATATGTATATCTCCAAGTTCTTCACCCCTATCCAGAACCTCGCCGAGCAGTTCAACTGGCTGCAGTCGGCGCTGGCGTCGTCGGAGAAGGTCTTCTCCATCATGGACATCCAGCCCCAGATGGTGGACGCCCCCGATGCCGTTGAGCTGGACGAAGTGAAGGGCGACATCGAGTTCCGGGACGTCTGGTTCAGCTACATCCCTGGCGAGTGGGTGCTGCAGGGCGTTTCCTTCCATGTGGAGCCCCGCCAGACCGTGGCCTTTGTCGGCTCCACCGGCTCGGGCAAGAGCACCATCCTCTCCCTCATCTGCCGCAACTACGAGTTCCAGAAGGGCGAGATTTTGATCGACGGCATCGACATCCGCAAAATCAAGATTTCCTCCCTCCGCCGTCACTTCGGCCAGATGCTGCAGGACGTTTTCCTCTTCTCGGGTACTATCCGCAGCAACATCGTCCTGCGGGAGGAGAACATTCCGGACGAAGAAATCATGAAGGTCTGCCGGTATGTCAATGCCGACCACTTCATCAACAAACTCGAGCACGGCCTCGACGAAGAAGTCCGGGAGCGCGGCAATAACTTCTCAGCGGGCCAGCGCCAGCTGCTCAGCTTTGCCCGCACCATCCTGCATAAGCCCAGCGTCATGATTCTGGACGAGGCCACCGCCAACATCGACACTGAGACAGAGCTTCTGATTCAGGATTCGCTGGAAAAGATGCGCAGCGTCGGCACTATGCTCATCGTGGCACACCGCCTCTCCACCATCCAGCACGCAGATAACATCATCGTGTTGTCGCGCGGCAAGATCTTGGAGCAGGGAACTCACCAGCAGCTTCTCGCCGCACATGGCCGGTATTATCAGCTGTACACGCTGCAATACCACAAAGAACAAATGGATAAACAGTAAAGCAAAAGCAGGTGCATCATGCGATGCACCTGCTTTTTTGCATAGGCTCAATATTGATACGGCACGATGTCCGGCTGGTCGGGGCGGTGCTCGCCGATGATTTTTTCCATCCAAATCATGTCGTACCAGCGCCCGAACTTATAGCCGCAGTTGTGGAAGGTACCGGCCAGCGTGAAGCCCAGATGTTCGTGGAACTGGGCGCTGTTTTTGGTGAGGTATTCGTCCTCCACCTGCGGGTAGCCGATGCAGGCGTAGAGGTTGAGGACACCCATGGCCTTGAGCCGGTCGGCCAGCGCCTCATAGAGGACGCGGCCCAGTCCGCCGCGCCTGGCGTCGTGGTCGAGGTAGATGGTCAGCTCTGCGGCCCAGTCGTAGGCGGCACGTCCCACAAAAGCGTGGGCATAGGCGTAGCCCTCGATGCGGCCATCCCGCTCGATGACGAGGTAGGGGTATTTTTTCATGATGTCCCGCATCCGACCCTCGAACTCGGCAAGCGACGGCACATCGTACTCGAAAGTGATGACCGTGTGCTCGACGTAGTAGGCGTAGATTTCCAGAATGCGGGGTGCGTCGGCCAATGTGGCGTTGCGGATGGTAATATCGGACATGGTTTTTACTCCTCAGAACATCGTAATGATAAGCGCACACAGCGGCAGAAACACGATGCTGAGCAGGGTGGTCAGCACGACGCTGCCGGCGGCAAACTGCTCATCGTGGTGGAACTGGACGGCGAACACCGAGGTGATGGATGCAGCCGGGCAGCATTCCAGCAGCACGATGACCTGCGTGACCAT
Source organism: Faecalibacterium longum CLA-AA-H243 (assembly GCF_020687245.1). Taxonomy (GTDB): domain Bacteria; phylum Bacillota; class Clostridia; order Oscillospirales; family Ruminococcaceae; genus Faecalibacterium; species Faecalibacterium longum. The sequence continues at coordinate 16,588 of NZ_JAJEQG010000016.1, forward strand.
GCCGTAGCGGAAGAGCCCCAGCGCGGCGAAAGCTGCGATGGTCAGCACTGGAATGAAAAGCATCCGGACTACGGTGAGCTTCCAGATGTGCTGATCGGTGAGGGTGCGGTGCAGGTCGCCCGAGGCGATGAGCATACCGGTGATGAGCATGGAGAGGGGAGTGTTCATGTCGCCCAGAAGTTCCATGGGCTGGACGATGAGGTCGGGCAGCGGGATCTGGAGCAGGTAGAGGACGAGACCCACGACGATGGCGTAGATGGCCGGGCAGTGCAGCAGGCTCTGGGCGACCTTTTTGGGGTCGGAGCTGCCGCTGACCATGCTGTAGCCCACCGTCCAGAGCAGGAGATTGAACATGGTAAAGAAGGCGCTGGCATAAAGCAGGCCCTCGGAGCCGAAGAGCGCCGAAATGAGGGGCAAGCCCATATAGCCCGCATTGGAAAAGACACCGGCGAACCGGAAGATGGGCGTCCGGCTGTCCCTGCTGCGGGCCGTGAACAGCAGGGTGATGACAAGGCCCAGCAGGATGGACAGGGTGCTCAGGGCGAACGCGGCCATGAGGTTGTGCAGAATTTCTGCGCTGAACTCCATGCGGTAGGAGTTGATGATCATGGCCGGGACGACGAGGTTGACCAGCAGGTTCGAGAGAGTCTGCTTGCCCTCGGGGCGGAGCAGGCCGGTCTTGGCACCAAGAGCCCCCAGCCCTATGAGGATGAACAGTTCCGCCACCTGCTGGGCGGTGATGACAGCAAGGTCCATAATAAGATCCCCTCCTTACAGGATGACGTTCTTGATGAGCAGCGAAACACTGCCGTCCTCGGCGTGGAGAAATTCCACCGCAGAATCCTCGGAGAGGATCTCGGTAGGGATCTTTACCTCGATGCCGCTAGCGGTGTGGATGCTGCGGCTCTCCATCCGGCGGATGCGGGCGGGGGAGACAGTGACGGGCTGCTGGGCCTGCGCCGGCTCGAGGACGTCGCTTTTCTCCACATAGTCGTCGAAGGGGACAGCCGCCAGCGGGTATTCCTCAGCAAGCTGCCGGCGCACCTGCTCGACCGTCACCTTGTTGTCGTTGTCAGCGGCCTGATTGGCAATGAGCATGGCCACCTGTGCCTCCACGTGGGGCTCATCCTGATAGTTCTCCTGCACGGCCTGGACGGCGGCGTCCTGAATGGCCTGCAGCTTTTTCTTTTCCGGCTCGGCGGTGGTGTACTGGAAAACGACGGTGGAAAGATAAAACTCCTTGTGGCCGTCGATGTCGAACTTTTTCTCCAGCAGCTTCATGGAGTAGTCGGTCAGGTCCACCAGTGCGCCTTCCTCCACCTTGCCGCTCTGGGTGGGCAGGCAGGCCCGCTGCTGGATGATGGAGTTGACCGGCGCACCGTCTACGCTCTCGGTGTAGTGGGTGTAGCCGTTTTTATAGTTGAGCTTGAGGATGCCCAGCCACGGCTGGCCGTCCCGGGTGAAGTCCACCACAGCGAGGTCGGCCCCCGGAATGGTGGTATGAGCGTGCATATAGTCGAACAGCACGCCCGCGATGCGGCAGGACAGGTCGATAAAGTCCTTGTTCTGTTCCAGCTCGTACCGGAATGCCGAGTCCGGCAGGGGGCGGCACTGGCGGATGTCGTCGCTGGCAAGCAGCTTTTCGATGTGGTATTGCAGATAGGCCGTCTTTTCGGCTGTCATCTCCATGCAGCTGCCGCTGAGCACGGGGGCATCCAGCGTGGTATCCAGAACGTGGAGAATGGCCTGATGTACGATGATCTCCATATGTGAACCTCTTTTTTGTATACAAGAAATCTCAAATCACCTGTCAGTATAACACAACCCGGCCCAAAAGGCGAGAATGACTTGAAGCTCTGTGGCAGAAATGCTATACTTGGCCCAGAAACACCTATTATATAGGGCAAAAGAAGGGAGACTTCCGGTATGGAATTTCGGGAAAAGCCGATGCAGAACCTCATCCGCATCAAGGAGAAGGAGATCTGCAAGAATGTGCAGGCGCTTTTGCTGGACGGCGAAAGCATCGTGGGCGCATACAAGACGGTGCGCGATCAGGCCGTTTTTACGAGCCACCGCATTTTCATGGTGGATATGCAGGGCGTTACCGGCACCCGGCAGGAGATCTTCGTCCTGCCCTACCGGAAGATCGTTCACTTCGGCATCCAGACGGCAGGCTTCGGCGACCCATTGCAGACTTCGGAACTGACGGTCTGCTACGCCGACGAGCACGAGATGAAGTTCGGCTTCATCGGGCAGGAAGAGCTCCTGGCTGTGGCGCAGGCCATCAGCCGGTGCATCCTGTAAAATAAAAATGCAACAAAACGGGACAGCCCCGCTCTGAGATGTGCCAGAGCGGGGCTGTCCCGTTTTGCTGTGATGATGAATAATGAAGAATAGATGATGGCGTTTTCAGCAGGCGCGGCCAGCCTCGAGCATATAGCGCAGGAAGCCGGTGACATCAGCGGGGTCGCTCACGCTGATGCTGAAGCCCTTCTTGGGAGCGTCCAGGGTCTGGAAGATGGCGGAAGCCTCGTTGTCCTTCTTGAGGTCGCAGGTGGAGCCATTGTCCAGGTGCAGGATGACGCTGCCGCGGCTTGCGGCGACCTGTTTCATGAAGCGGTTTTTATCAAAATATTCGATGCGAAGCATAATAAATACCTCCGTGTTCGGTAAAGTGTGTAAGACTTCTGCAAAAGCCTTGTGGGTCGGGGTGCGGGCGGCATCGCGGCCTTGGAGCTGTGGGGCAGTGCGCAAGACCCTTGGAAGCAAAGCTTCGTTGTGGGTTGTATCTGCCCTGTTTCAGTGCTATACTGGGCTTATCAGCTCCGATGAAATAATACCACGAAACCGGCACAGATGATAGAACAAAAACACATTCTTTGTACAACAAAATCGGCTTTGATAAAAAATCTTCAATGTATTGGGGAAAGGAATTGGCGAATATGGCACTAAATATCAGCTCCAACATCGTCGCCAGCGAAAAGGGCAGGGAACTTGTGCAGCACGGCAGCGCGCTGTTTCCCATCGCCTGCTATGCCGAGGATCTGTCCAGCTATTCGGTGGCGTGGCACTGGCACGAAGAGTTTGAATATGTGCTCTGCACGAAGGGACCGCTCCATGTGGACGTCAACAAGACCCGCCTCACCTTGCAGACCGGGCAGGGAGTGTTCATCAACTCGGGCGTCCTCCACGCGGTGGAGCAGGCACCGGAAGGCACAGCCCTGCTCCACTCGGGCGTGTTCCATCCGCGCCTTGTGGGCGGCATGGACACTATCTTCTGGCAGAAGCTCATCCGCCCCATGACCCAGCCCGACGCCCCGCCATTTTTCCTTCTGGATGCGTTGGTGCCGTGGCAGAAACAGGTGTTGGACTGTCTGCACGAGAGCTGGAAAGCCGTGTCAGATGAGCCCTTCGACTACGAGAACCGGGTGCGCTACTACCTCTCTCTGGCCCTGCGGCTGCTGAGCACCCAGTGCGTGGGCGGGCGGACGAAAGTCTCCCAGCAGGAGCAGATCGCCTCCGAGCGGATGAAGCAGATGCTCCACTTCGTGGAGGAACACTACGCGGAAGAGCTGACAGTCCAGCTCATCGCGGGCAGCGTGGCCCTCAGCGAGAGCGCCTGTCTGCGCAGTTTCAGGCAGATGCTGGGCATCACGCCCATCCAGTACGTCAAGCAGTACCGGGTGGAAAAGGCCGCTGATCTGCTTCGCTCCACCCGGCTCAAGACCGGCGAGATCGGCGCGGAGTGCGGCTTCACCGATAGCAGCTACTTTATCAAGATCTTCCGGGAGATAAAACACTGTACTCCCAAAGAATACCGTATGAAATTTTGTTGAGATGTAAGAAAAGGAGAAATCTATCTCCATGCAGCGTGCATTGACATCCGGCCCCATCACCGGCAGCATCCTGCTGGGCCTCTGCATAGGCAGCGGCGCGGCCATCTCGATGCAGTACGGCAGTGGTGAGTACGATAAAATGCGCCAGAGCGTCTTCCAGTCCTTCGCCCTCATTGCGGGCATGGCGCTGGCGGACGCCATCGGCATCGGCTACTATCTGGTGAAACATAGAAAGGAGACGCTGTGAAAATCGAGCACATCGCCCTGTACGTCAACGACCTCGAGGCTGCAAAGGACTTCTTTGTGCGCTATTTTGACGCCGTGCCGAATGCGGGCTATCACAACCCGAGGACGGACTTCCGCTCCTACTTTCTCACTTTCGCGGACGGCGCACGCCTGGAGCTGATGAACAAACCCGGGATGTCCGACGAGCCGAAGCCTGCCGCCCGCACCGGATACGCGCACATCGCGTTCAGCGTCGGCAGTCAGGAGAAGGTGGATGCGCTGACGGCCCGCCTCAAGGCCGACGGCTGCGAAGTCCTCAGCGGCCCCCGCACCACCGGAGACGGCTATTATGAAAGCTGTGTCCTTGCGGTGGAAGGAAATCAAATCGAGATAACGGTGTAACACAAAAGAGCAGAGCCTGCGGTGAAAACCCGCAAGTCTCTGCTCTTTTTGTTATGGATCTATCAGCCGGGCAGCACCACGATGCCCGCCGCAGCAAGTGAGACGATGAGATACATATTTTCTGGGCCGAATATAGCACAGGGGCCGGGAAAAACTACAAAAAGCCCGAAATACACGACGAAAATATTGTATTGGTTGCGCAACGACCTGTGAAAGAAATGAGAAAACTAAAACTTTTTAGATAAAACTATTGACAATGGTGGCCTTGCGAGTATAATGACCTTATCAAATCGTTCAAAACATTTAACTAAATGACATGAACTGATTTGCCCGAACAAGATACGATAGTACAACACACATACACAAGATAAAAGGAGAAAATTACCATGACTTTTGAGGATATGAAGAAGATCGTCGTTGACACCCTGAACTGCGAGGAAGAGAAGGTCACGATGGAGGCCAGCCTGACCGAGGATCTCGAGGCTGACAGCCTGGACGCTGTGGAGCTGAACATGGCTCTGGAGGACGCTTTCGGCGTTTCCATCCCCGACGAGGAGCTGGCCAACATGAAGACCGTCGGCGACATCTTCAACTACCTGACTGCACACGCTGAGGCATAACGATGAACGACATTAGAGACTTGTTCCCGGGCCGGATGCGGGAGCGCGCCTTCCAGCTCAAAGCCCGGCGGGACACCGGTGTGGCGTGGCATGAGCCGCAGTTTGTGGAATGCAAGCAGTGCGGCCGCCGTGCCACCCGCCAGATCTGGGCTAAGAGCCTTTTCGTCTGCCCCAACTGCGGCAATCACCAGCCCATCGGTGCGTACTACCGCCTGAGCCTTGTGCTGGACAGCGGCAGTTTCCGGGAGCTGGATGCAGAGCTGGCCCCGCAGGACGTGCTGGGTTTCCCGGGCTATCCCGAAAAGCTCAGCGCCCAGACCCAGAAGACGGGCCTCAGCGAGGCTGCTGTCGCGGCAGTGGGCCGCATCGGCGGCGTGTCGGTGGTGGCTGCTGTGCTGGACAGCCGCTTCTTTATGGGCAGCATGAGCACGGCCGTGGGCGAGAAGATCACCCGCGCCATCGAGTACGCGGCGGCGAAAAAACTGCCGCTGGTCATCTTTTCGGCCAGCGGCGGCGCCCGGATGCAGGAAGGCATTTTCAGCCTGATGCAGATGGCCAAGACCAGCGCCGCCATCGAGCGCTTTTCGGCCAAGGGCGGGCTGTACATCAGTGTATTGACCCATCCCACTACCGGCGGCGTTACCGCCAGCTTTGCCAGCCTTGGCGACATCATGCTGGCCGAGCCGGGCGCACTCATCGGTTTTGCAGGCCCCCGCGTCATCGAGCAGACCATCGGCGAGCGCCTGCCCGAGGGCTTCCAGCGCAGCGAGTTCCAGCTGGAACACGGCTTTGTAGACAAGGTCGTACCCCGCAGTGAGCTCCGCGCCACCCTCATCCAGCTGCTGCAGCTCCACGCAGGCGGGAGGAAAACAGAATGATAAAAGAACTTCTGGAGCAGCTTGCTCCTTTGGACGCCCAGATCGCTGCCCTGCGTGGCGGCGCACAGGACGAGGAAAGCCAGATGGCCGCTATCACGGCCCACGCTTCCGAGCTGGCCGAACTGGCTGTGGAGGAAGATGAGATCCTCCGCTGCTGCGGCCCGCTGACCGCTGAGGATCGGGTCTTTCTGGCACGCCACCCGGAGCGCCCCCATATCGACGAGACCATCAATGCTCTGTTCACCGATTTCTTTGAGCAGTGCGGCGATCGTCAGTGCCGGGAGGACAGCGCCATTCTGGGCGGCATCGCCCGCTTCCACGGGATGCCTGTGACCGTCATCGGCCACCGCAAAGGTTCCACGCTGGAAGAGAACATGGCCTGCAACTTCGGTATGCCGGGGCCGGAGGGCTATCGCAAGGCCCTCCGTCTCATGAAGCAGGCCGAAAAGTTTGGCCGCCCCATCATCACCTTCATCGACACGCCGGGCGCATACCCCGGCAAAGAGGCCGAAGAGCGGGGACAGGGCGAGGCTATTGCCCGAAACCTGATGGAGATGAGCGGTCTGACGGTTCCCGTCATCGCTGTCGTCACCGGCGAGGGCTCTTCCGGCGGCGCACTGGCACTGGGTGTGGCAAACCACATCCTCATGCTGGAAAATGCAGTCTACTCGGTGCTCAGCCCTGAGGGTTTCGCCAGTATCCTGTGGAAGGATTCCTCCCGCAGCGGCGAAGCCTGCGAGATCATGAAGCTGACCGCACAGGACCTCTACAAGGACGGCATCGTCGAGGAGATCATCCCGGAGCCTGTGGGCGGCGCACAGCGCAGCCACGCGGCCCTGTTTGCCGCCATGGATACGGCCCTGAAAAACCACCTCACCGCCCTCTGCAAGATGAGCGGCAAGGCACTGGCCGACCAGCGGTACAAAAAATTTCGTCAGATCGGAGAAGCGAAACGAGCATGAACGGTTTGCAGTTGATCGCCACCGGCGGAGCTCTGCCCGGCCGCACGGTCACCAATGAAGAGTTGAGCCGCACCGTGGACACCAGCGACGAGTGGATCACCACCCGCACCGGCATCCGCGCCCGCCACTGGTGTACGGAGGAAGAATCCGCCGCCACGCTGGCCATCGCGGCGGCAAAGCAGGCGCTGGAGCGCAGTGGTCTTTCGCCGCAGGATATTGCCTGCTGTGTCTGCGCGACCCTTTCGGCACCTGACGCCACCCCCAGTGTGGCCTGTCAGGTGCAGCGGGCGCTGAGTCTGCCCGAAAACCGCCCCGCGCTGGATGTCAACGCCGCCTGCTCGGGCTTCATCTACGGCACCGCCGTGGCCCGCGGCCTGATGGCGACGCTGGGTGGACGGTACGCCCTCGTGGTGGGCTGCGAAGCGCTGTCCCGCCTGATGGACCAGACCGACCGCTCCACCTGTGTGCTCTTCGGCGACGGTGCGGGCGCAGCGATTTTTGAACTGTGCGACGCACCGTTTGCGATCACGCTGGGCGCACGGGGCGACGAGGCTATCCACGCAGGAGGCCCCTGCCGCACCGGCTCGGCCCCCATCAGCATGGACGGGCGTGCCGTCTTCCGCTTTGCGGTGGACGCACTGCCCCGCTGTCTGCACGCGGTGCTGGACGAGACGCAGCTGGCGCTGGGCGATGTGGACTGGGTGGTCTGCCATCAGGCCAACAGCCGCATCATCGACCACTGTGTGAAAGCGCTCCACGCCGACGCCGCAAAGTTCTACAAGAACATGGACCGCCACGGCAACACCAGCGCGGCCAGCATCCCGGTGGCCCTCAACGAGATGGCCGAAGCCGGTCTGCTCAAAGCCGGGCAGAAGGTATCCTGCATCGGCTTCGGCGGCGGATTGACCTGGGGCGGGATGCTGGTTACGTACAGCCCTCTCAGTCATGGCTGACGCCATGCCAGCCCTCCCAAAGGGTGAGCGCTCTAAAGTAAAACCTATAAATAGGACGATTTACATGAAATTACTCAACGAGATATTAGGCACGAAATACCCCATCATTCAGGGCGGAATGGCCAACATCGCCACCGGCGAGTTTGCCGCTGCCTGCTCCAACGCCGGTGCGCTGGGTCTTATCGGCGCAGGCGGCATGAACGCTGAGACGCTGCGGGAGAACATCCACCGTTGCAAGGCGCTCACCGACAAGCCTTTCGGCGTCAACATCATGCTGATGCACCCCCAGGCCGACGAGTTTGCCAAAATCGTCGTGGAAGAGGGCGTCAAGGTCGTCACCACCGGCGCAGGCAACCCCGGCAAGTACATCCCCATGTGGAAGGAAGCCAGTATCAAGGTCATCCCCGTGGTGGCAGCGGCCGTTCTGGCTAAGCACCTTGCCCCTCTGGGCGTGGATGCCGTCATCGCCGAAGGCACCGAGAGCGGCGGCCATGTGGGCGAGATGACCACCATGGCCCTCGTCCCGCAGGTGGTGGACGCTGTAGATGTCCCTGTCATCGCGGCGGGCGGCATCGCCGATGGCCGCCAACTGGCGGCAGCCTTCGCACTGGGAGCCTGCGGCGTTCAGGTGGGTACCTGCCTGCTGGTCAGTGAGGAATGCCCCGTCCACGAGAACTACAAGGCCGCGCTTCTGCGCGCCAAGGACAGCGACACCATCGTCACCGGCCGCATCGGCGGCACCCCCGTCCGTGTGCTGAAAAACCGGATGAGCCGCGAGTATGTCCGGCAGGAAAAGGCCGGTGCCGACAAGATGGAGCTGGAAAAATACACGCTGGGCAGTCTGCGGCGCGCCGTCTTTGAGGGCGATACCGCCACAGGCAGTCTGATGGCCGGTCAGGTGGCCGGTATGCTCCACGAGGTGCGGCCTGTGGCTGAGATCCTCGACGAGCTGTGGGAGAGCGGGAGGCAGCGGATGCATTCGCTGAGCGAGTTATGCTGACCCTCGCAGGCAAGCCGCTGGCCGTGCCTGTCTTACAGGGCGGCATGGGCGTGGGCGTTTCCCTCGGCGGGCTGGCCGGGGCGGTCGCGGCCTGCGGCGGCATGGGGTGCATCTCCACCGCCGACACGGGCTACCGAGAACCCGATTTTGCCCGCGACCCTTACGCAGCGAATCTCCGTGCGCTGAAAAAAGAAATCGCCAAAGCGAAAGAGATCGCCAACGGCGCGGGACTGGTGGCTATCAACGCGATGGTCGCCACCCAGAACTACGCCGACGCCGTCCGCACTGCTGTGGAGGCAGGTGTGGATGCCATCGTATCGGGTGCGGGCCTTCCGCTGGAGCTGCCCGGCCTGGTGGAAAGAGCTGATGTTGCGCTGGCACCCATCGTGTCCAGCGGACGTGCTGCAAAGCTCATCCTCCGCCGGTGGGCAAAAGCCTTCAACCGCACCGCCGACTTCGTGGTCATCGAGGGCTGCAAGGCCGGCGGACACCTGGGCTTTTCGGAAGAAGAGCTTCTGGCTGGAAAATGCCAGACCCTCGACGAGATCCTGCCCGAAGTGCTGGCTGAGGTGAAGCCTTTCGAGGCTCAGTTCGGCCACGACATCCCGGTCTTCGTGGCCGGAGGTGTCTACACGGGCGAGGACATCGCCCACTATACTAAGATGGGTGCTGCGGGCGCACAGCTCGCCACCCGCTTCATCCCCACCTACGAGTGCGACGCCAGCCAGACCTATAAAGATGTCCTGCTGGCGGCCAATCCCGAAGATGTGCGCATCATCCACAGCCCTGTGGGAATGCCGGGCCGTGCGCTGGCCACTCCGCTGGTGCAGAAGCTTGAACAGGGTCTGCGCTTCCCGCCAAAGCACTGCGCCCGCTGTCTCAAAGCCTGTGAGCCGGCCAAGGTGCCTTACTGCATCACCCACGCCCTCATCGAGGCCGTGAAGGGCAATGTGGAAGAGGGACTCTTCTTCTGCGGGGCCAACGTGGGCCGTCTCGACCGGATGCGCAGTGTCCGGGAGCTGATGGATGAACTGATGGATGATTGGAGGAAACACCAATGAAGCTTGCCATTCTGTATGCCGGTCAGGGCTCTCAGCACCCCGGCATGGGCAAAGACCTTTACGAGAGATACCCCGCGTTCCGGGAGGCGTTCAACGCCGCAGACCTTGACTTTGATTTGGAGAGCGTCTGCTTCGACGATCCGGAAGGCGTTTTGAATCTGACTCAGTACACCCAGCCCTGCATGGTGGCCTTCGCCGCCGGTGTCACGGCTGTCCTGAAGGAAAACGGCGTCAAGGCCGACTATCTGGCCGGTCTGTCGCTGGGCGAATACTCCGCGCTGGAAGCTGCCGGTGTCTTCACGGCCAAGCAGGCTGTGGAGCTGGCTGCCTTCCGCGGCAAAGCCATGGCCGACGCCGCCAAGGGCATCGAGTGCGGCATGACCGCTGTGATGAACCTTGACCGCGACGCACTGGCAAAGTGCTGCGAAGAGGCATCCGTTCTGGGCTGTGTCCAGATCTGCAATTACAACTGCCCGGGCCAGCTGGTCATCGGCGGCGAAAAAGCCGCCGTGGAAAAGGCCGCTGAGCTGGCAAAAGCCGCAGGCGCACGCCGCTGCATCCCGCTGAAGGTCAGCGGTCCCTTCCACACCAAGCTGATGCACCCCGCCGGTGACGCGCTGGCAAAGCGCTTTGCGTCTGAGCACTTCGGCGAGATGGAGACGCCTGTCCTCTTCAACTGCCTCGGCCACGAAAAGGCAGACAGCGACAGCATCCCCGCTCTGCTGGAAAAGCAGGTGCAGAGCAGCGTCTACATGGAAGATACCCTCCGCCGTCTGGGCGAGCTGGGCGTCACCGACATTCTCGAAGTCGGCCCGGGCAAGGCCCTGAGCGGCTTCGTGAAAAAGACGCTGGGCGCAGATGTCCACTGCACCGCTGTCGAGACGGCAGAAGAGCTGGAAGCTTTCCTCACCAGCTGGAAGGAGGCACAGGCATGAGCGAAGAAAAGCTGACCCGTGCCGCCGTCGTCACCGGCGGAAGCCGGGGCATCGGCCGGGCTGTCTGTGTTGCGCTGGCAAAGCAGGGCTGCAATGTGGTGGTCAACTACTGCCACGGTGAGGCCGCTGCCGCCGAGACTGCCGCACTGTGCAAAGAGCTTGGCGTCGAGGCCGTCACCGTGCAGGCCGACGTCTCCACTGCCGAGGGCTGCAAGAAGCTGTTCGAAGAAGCAGTGAATGCCTTTGGCCGGGTGGATATTCTCGTCAACAACGCGGGCGTCACCCGCGACAACCTCATCCTCCGCCTTTCCGAGGAAGATTTTGACACCGTCCTGAACGCCAACCTCAAGGGTGCGTTCCTCTGCTGCAAGGAGGCCGCACGCCGGATGGTGCGCCAGCGCTATGGCCGCATCGTCAACCTGAGCAGCGTGGTGGGTCTGCGGGGCAACGCAGGCCAGACCAACTATTCCGCCAGCAAGGCGGGCCTCATCGGCCTGACCAAGAGCCTCGCCAAGGAGCTGGCCAGCCGGAACGTCACCGTCAACGCGGTGGCTCCCGGCTTCATCGCCACGGATATGACCGCCGCGCTGCCGGAGGCTGTCCGCACCGAGATGTGCAAGACCATCCCGGAGGGACGCGCCGGCCAGCCGGAGGACGTAGCAAACGCGGTGGCCTTCTTCGCCGCCGAACAAAGCAGCTATCTCACCGGGCAGGTGCTCTGTGTGGACGGCGGCATGGCAATGTAAAAAGGAGCTTTTTCTATGGAAAAACGCAGAGTCGTCATCACCGGTCTTGGCACCGTGAACCCTCTTGGAAATAACACCGCTGACAGCTGGGCCGCAGCCCGCGCAGGCAAGTGCGGCATCGGCCCCATCACCCAGTTCGACGCCAGCGAGTTCAAGTGCAAGCTGGCAGGCGAGGTCAAGGGCTTCGACCCCGAGACCGTCGTGGACAAAAAGGAAGCCCGCAAGATGGCCCGCTTCACCCTGCTGGCGCTGGGCGCTGCCGCTGAGGCCATCCAGGACAGCGGCATCGACTGCGAAGCCGAGGCCGAGAACATCGGCGTCATCGTGTCCAGCGGCATCGGCGGTCTGCCCACCATCGAGGAGCAGCACAGCCGCGGCGAGGAAAAGGGCATGGAGAAGGTCAGCCCCTACTTCGTCCCCATGGCTATCGCCAACATGGCGGCAGCACAGATCGCCATCCGCTTCGGCCTCAAGGGGATGTGTACCTGCCCGGTGACGGCCTGCGCAGGCGGCACCAACGCTGTAGGCGATGCTTTCCACCGCATCCGCGACGGCTACGAGCCGGTCATGGTCTGCGGTGGTGCCGAGAGCTGCATCAGCCCGCTGGGCATCGGCGGCTTTACCAGCATGAAGGCCCTCTCCACTGCTACGGACCCTGATGCGGCCAGCCTGCCCTTCGACGCACGGCGCGGCGGCTTTGTGATGGGCGAGGGCAGCGGTGTGCTGGTGCTGGAAGAGCTGGAGCACGCCAAGGCCCGCGGCGCACACATCTATGCCGAAGTCGTGGGCTACGGCGCCAACTGCGACGCCTACCACTTCACGGCTCCCGCACCCGGCGGCGCAGGTGCCATCGGCTGCATGAAGCTGACTCTCAAGGACGGCGGCATTGCCCCCGAGCAGATCGACCACATCAACGCCCATGGCACCGGCACCCACATGAACGACAGCTGCGAGACTGCCGCTATCCACGCCGTCTTCGGCGACCACGCCAAGGACATCGCCGTCGTCAGCACCAAGAGCATGACCGGCCATCTGCTGGGCGGCGCAGGCGGCATCGAGGCCGTGTTTACCGCACTGGCCCTCCGCGACCAGTTCGCGCCGCCCACCATCCACTACGAGCAGCCCGACCCGGAGTGCGATTTGGACTATGTGCCGAATGTGGGCCGTGAGATGAAGATGGAGTACGCTCTGAGCAACAGCCTGGGCTTCGGCGGACACAACGCCTGCCTGGCCTTCAAGAAGTGGGAGGGCTGAGAGCGATGGCAGAACCCCGCACCGTGCGTGAAAACGCAAACAGCCTGACCAGCGAGGACATCGCGGCCATCCTGCCCCACCGGTATCCCTTCGCCCTCGTGGACCGCATTCTGGACTACGAGCCGGGTCAGTGGGCCATTGGCCGCAAGTGCGTCACCCGCAACGAAGAATTCTTCTGCGGCCACTTCCCGGGCCAGCCGGTCATGCCCGGCGTCCTGATTCTCGAAGCACTGGCCCAGACCGGCGCTGTCGCGGCCCTGAGCCTGCCTGAGAACAAAGGCAAGCTGGCCCTCTTCGGCGGCATCAAGAACGCCCGCTTCCGCAAGCAGGTTACCCCCGGCGATGTGCTCACCCTTCACTGTGAGCTGGTCGAGCAGCGCGGCCCGGTGGGCATCGGCAAAGCGTCCGCCTATGTGGACGGCAAGTGCGCCGCCACCGCAGAGCTGACCTTCGTATTAACGTAAAAAAGCAAAAAACAGAGAGGATAGTCATTCCTGAACTATCCTCTCTGTTTTTATGCTTTTTATTTTGATTTGGTGGCATACGTCACATCCAGCACCGGGCCGAAGGGGTCGAAGACGAGGCCCTCGATGCCGTTGGCCACCAGCAGCCGCTTCTGCTGGGTGAAGAGCGGCACGGCAACAGCCTGTTCGAGGAGCTGGCGCTCACAGGCGGCCAGCAGAGAGCAGCGGGTGCTGCCGGTGGCTGTGGCGCTGGCCGAGAGCTGGGTGGTGTAAAGGGCGTCGCTGTAGCCGGTCAGCCCGCCGCCGGTGGGGGAGAACTGGGCCAGCGCGGTGTAGACACTGCCGCCCTCGGCCTGCACGGGGGCGAGGGCGATGGTGTAGCTGCCGTTTTCGAGCCGCTTCTGGAACTCTTCCGGCTCCACCTCTTCCACCGAGAAGAAGAGCGAAAATTCCTTCTGCCATGCGCTGTTGATGAGCTCGGCGGTGTCACTGAGGCCGCTGCCGGAAGGCAGCAGCAGGGAGACGCGGCCAAAGTCGGAGGGGGAGACGCCGCCGTCGCGGGCGGCGATGTAAAGTGCGCGGGGGTCGCCGAAGGCCGGGCGGACATCGCCCGCCGTCTGCCGGTAGTCGATGCCGTCCACAGTCAGGCCGTCGGGGATGAGGCCCTTTGCCTCCGCGAACAGCCCGCCGCCAGGGACTTCCACTGCCGAAGCGGCTACACTGCCCAGTGCCTGCCGAAGCTCAGTGGAAGCAAAGATGGAGTCGCAGTTGAAGAGCAGCGCCCATGTGGTGTCGGAGTAGGACACGCTCTGCAGCGAGGTGGGGGTGCCGCTGTCGTCGAGGGCGGCGGTGCATTTTTCGTTATTGATGAGCTCTTCGGCGAACTGGCCGGAACTCGTGGTGTTCTCCACGAGGCGCAGACTGTCGATTTGGCTCCCCGAAGCCGCCCGGCGGAGGAAAAGGCCGCTGGACGTCCAGTTATAAAGGTAAAAGTGTCCGCTGGAAAGGGTGGAGGCGCTGGTCAGACCGTAGGTGCCTCGGGTGCTGTCAAAAAACGCTTCGTCGCAGGGCATCGCGCCGGGCAGCGTCAGCTTGGAGAGGAACGTCTCGTCGGGCGAGGAGAGTCGGAACACCAGTTTCAGCGGCTCCGCAGCGGTGACGCCCAGCGCGCTGGCGGGCTTCTGACCGGCCAGAACGGCGGCGCTGTTCTCGAGGGCAGAGAACTCCACGGCGTAGGGGGAGTTGGTGCCGGGGAGGAACATCCGCTGGAACGCGAAGACGAAGTCCTCGGCGGTGATGGCGTAGTCGGAGGGATCTCCCTTCGAGGCGGTATAGGTCAGGCCGTCCTTCAAATAGAATGTATAGGTGAGCCGGTCGGCAGATACCTCCCACCGCTCACACAATTCCGGCGCGAGGCTGCCGTCCGATGTGCGGCGGACGAGGCCGCTGTAGAGGTTCTCGCAGGCGATGATGTCCGAGGCGCTGGACGCCACCTGCGGGTCGAGGTTCGCAGGGATGGAGTCCACGAACCAGGTAAAGCTGTTGGAGCCGGAGCCGCAGGCGGTCAGGCTCAGAACGAAAAACGCAGCCAGCAGGGCCGCGACAAAGCGAAGCTGTTTCAAGAGATGCATCCTTTCGGGCCGGTGCGGCCCTGTTTGTCTCAGAAAGTGATAAGAAATACGAAAACTACACCCGGACAGGCGCAGGAAAATTTTGGTGTTGAGCCGGCGCAATGCTGTTGATGCTGCGCCAAAAATCGAAATCGCTATAAGTGTAACAGAAACAGGCAGAAAAGACAATCGACATTTTGTTGATTTGAGTGGACATTTTGAGCCACGGTTTGTGTTTTTCCGTTGCCAATCGGAAACAAATGGTCTATAATGGAGGACGGCAATGCATTTTCTCCTGCGGCTGTGTGCGGCGGGGGTGCTATGGTAATATACATTTATAGAGGAGGTCCTTTTTTATGCAGAAGGAACAGCAGGAGCTTGCAAACCTCATCAAGGGCAAAAAGGTTGCCTTTATCGGCGCGGGCGTCAGCCATAAGACGCTCATCAAGGAGTTCGTGGAGCTGGGTGCGCACGTCACCCTCTGCGACCAGAAAAAGAGCGTGGAAGATTTCGGCGACTACGCCGCCACCATCAAGGAGCTGGGCATCGATCTGAGCCTCGGCGAGAATTACCTCGACGGTTTCAAGGGGCAGGACATCATCATGCGCACCCCGGGCTTCGTGGGCTATTTCGAGAAGCCTTTGCAGGATGCCATGGCCGCCGGCACCATGGTCACCAGCGAGGTGGAGCTGTTCTTCCAGTTCTGCCCCTGCGAGATCGTGGCCGTGACCGGTTCTGACGGCAAGACCACCACCACCACCCTTATCTCCAAGTTCTACGAGGCCGCAGGCCGCAGGGTGCATCTGGGCGGCAACATCGGCGCAGCCTTGCTGCCCATGCTGCCCGAGGTGAGCCCCGACGACGTGGCCGTGGTGGAGCTGTCCAGCTTCCAGCTCATCAGTATGCACCAGAGCCCCAACATCGCCGTCGTCACCAACGTGACCCCCAACCACCTCGACCACCACAAGGATATGCAGGAGTACATCGACGCTAAGCGGAATATCCTGCTCTACCAGAAGCAGCCCTGCCGCGCTGTCCTCGGCTATGAGAACGAGATCAGCCGCTCCATGCAGAAGGACTGCAAGGGCAAGCAGGTCTGGTTCACCCGCCTGCACGAGACGGACAACGGCGCGTTCCTGCGGGAGGACGGGATGCTCTGCATGGCAGAGAACGGCGTCGTGACTCCCTTCCTCGCACAGAAGGACGTGAAGCTGCGGGGCCTGCACAACATTGAGAACCTGCTGGCCGCTGCCGCCGCCGTCTGGGGCGAGGTGCCTGTGGAAGCCATCCAGCTGGTGGGCAGTAATTTCACCGGCGTGGAGCACCGCATCGAGCCGGTGCGCGTGCTGGACGGCGTCACTTATTATAATGACTCCATCGGCACCAGCCCCACCCGCACTATCGCCGGTCTGCGCAGCTTCGACCAGAAGGTCATCCTCATCGCAGGCGGCTACGACAAGCACATCCCCTACGAGCCGCTGGCCCCTGAGATCACGGCTCATGTCAAGAACCTCGTGCTGATGGGTGCTACCGGCCCCCGCATCGAGAAGGCCGTGCGCGAAGACCCGAACTTCAACGAGGCCGAGCTGCCCATCCAGCACGCCGACAACATGCAGCACGCTGTGGAGCTGGCCCGCGCCTGCGCAAAGCCCGGTGACATCATCATTCTCTCGCCGGCCAGTGCTTCTTTCGACCTCTACCCGAACTTTGAAGTGCGTGGCCGCGAGTTCAAGAGCATCGTCAACGCGCTGAAGTGATCGCCCAAATCAAAACGCCCCGCCAGAAGCAGCGCTTTTTGAACGCCTGCCGGGGCAAGCTCTGTCTCGGGGCGACCATGCCGCTGGCGTTCGCCCTCTTCGGTAAGAGCCAGCCGGGCCGCTTTTTCGCCGGGCCGACGCTGGCGCTGGATGTCGGCGGCAGCACCGCGTGGCTGGCGGGTCACGCCAACCCCGAGGAGCTGGCGGGCTTTCTGGCTTTCTGCGGCTGTGAGGCCGTGGTGCTGGATGAAGCCGAGTGTCCGCCGCCCACCGGTTGGAAGCGGGCAAAGACACACAGCGTCTTCGGCCTTGCGCCGGGGCGTCAGCTGCCCTTGCCTGAGGCAGACGCTGCCCTCTGGCAGAGTCTTGCCAAAAACACAGAACCTGCCGCCGGAAAAGCAGCGGATCTGCTCTTCCCTGACAGGCCATCAAAACGGGACGACTTTTACTCTGAGCTCTGCTCCAAGCGCAGCCGGGGCCTTGCCCGGGTCTGGACGCTGGAACGGGAAGGGAACATCATCTGTACGGTGGGAGCCTACGCGCTGGCAAATGGTCAGGCATACATGGCCTGCGGCGAGACCGTGGAAGCTCTGCGGGGCAAAGGCGTCGGCGGGCGGCTCATCGTCGAGATGGCGAATGCCCTCGCCGCCGAAGGCTGGATGCCTGTCTTCCTGTGCAGCCCCGAGCGGGTACATTTCTATACCCGGCTGGGCTTTGAGAAGATGGGGGAGTATGCACGATATGAAGTACAATAACAATTAAGGATTCATTATAATGTCAATGTTAAATCACTTTTTCGATTATAAACCCGAAGTTCTGGCGCTGGATGAAAAAGCCCTCGAGCTCTGCCAGCCCTACTTCAAGCAGATGGAGGACATCCGCGACTACAACCAGCTCAAGATGCTGAAAGCCTTTGCGGACACCCAGATGTCCTCCACCGATATGCTGGGTACCACCGGCTACGGCCTGTGGGACACCGGCCGCGCCAAGCTCGAGCAGATCTTTGCCGAGGTGATGGGCGCCGAAGATGCACTGGTGCGCAGCCAGTTCCAGAGCGGCACCCACACGCTGGCCGTGGCTCTTTTTGGCCTGCTGCGGGCAGGCGATACCCTGCTGGCTGCCACGGGCCGTCCGTATGACACGCTGGAAGGCGTCATCGGTCTGGATGGCAAGGGCAAAGGCACCGGAACCCTGATGGATTACGGCATCAAGTACGACGAGGCCCCGCTGAAGGCCGACTTTACCCCGGACTATGAGCTCATCGCCCAGAAAGCCCCGGGCGCGAAGGTCTGCCACATCCAGCGCAGCCGCGGCTACCTGCAGCGCAACGCCTTCGACCTCGATACCATCCGCAAGGTCGCCGACACCGCACGTGCCGCCAACCCCGACATCATCATCTTTGTGGACAACTGCTACGGCGAGTTCACCCAGAAGGAAGAACCCTGCCAGGCAGGTGCCGACCTCGTGGTGGGCAGCCTCATTAAGAACCCCGGCGGCGGCATTGCCCCCACCGGCGGCTATATCGCAGGCCGAAAAGACCTCGTGGAGCTCTGCGCCTACCGCCTGAACGCCCCCGGCCTCGGCAAGGAGCTGGGCTGCACCCTCGAGACGCCCCGCGATATGTATCTGGGCTTCTACTATGCCCCCGGCGTGGTCTGCGAGGCTATCAAGACGGCCATCTACGCCCAGTGCCTGCTGGAACTGGTGGGCAAAAAGCCCATCCCTCGCTACTGCGAGGCCCACAACGACATCGTCACCTGCTTTGATGCTGGTACGGCGGACGCCCTCATCGGCTTCTGCCGGGGAGTTCAGGCCGCAAGCCCCGTGGACAGCTATGCCGCCCCGGAACCTTCTCCGGAACCGGGCTACACCGACGAAGTTATCATGGCCAGCGGCAGCTTTACCCAGGGCAGCACCATCGAGCTTTCCTGCGACGGCCCGCTGCGTGAGCCGTATACCTGCTACCTGCAGGGCGGCCTGAACTTCGCCGCCAGCCGCGCAGGCGTCCTGCTGGCTGTGCAGAATGCGTATTTTAAGGACTGAACCTCTCAGTCACCTTCGGTGACAACTCCCCTCTCGAGGGGAGTCTAAGATGAAAAGGATCAAAAAATGCCACGATTAAGCGACCGCGTCGGCACCTTTACCGACTCCGTCATCCGCCGGATGACCCGCATCAACAACCAATACGATTCCATCAACCTGTCGCAGGGCTTCCCTGATTTCGACCCGCCGAAGGAGCTGACCGACGCGCTGGCCAAAGCCGCCCACGACGGCCCCCATCAGTACGCCGTGACCTTCGGTGCGCAGAACTTCCGGGAGGCGCTGGCGAAAAAGACCAGCCCGGCGCTCCACCACGAGGTGGACCCCAACACGGAAATCTGCGTCACCTGCGGCGGCACCGAGGCCATGATGGCCGCCATGATGACCATCTGCAACCCCGGCGACAAGGTGATGGTCTTTTCGCCGTTTTACGAGAACTACGGCGCAGACGCCATCCTCTCGGGGGCTGAACCCATCTACATCCCGTTAGTGCCGCCGGAGTATGAGTTCGATTTGAGCCTCATCGAGAAGGGCTTTGCCGAGGGTGCCAAGGCGCTTATCCTCTGCAACCCCTCCAACCCCTGCGGCAAGGTCTTCCGCCGCGACGAGCTGGAAGCCATCGCCAGGCTTGCCATCAAGTATGACGCTTTTGTGGTGACGGATGAGGTGTACGAGCACATCGTCTACGCCCCGGCAGAGCACATCTGCATGGCCAGCCTGCCCGGTATGTTCGAGCACACCATCACCTGCAACTCCCTCTCCAAGACCTACTCCATCACCGGCTGGCGTCTGGGCTACCTCATCGGCCCGGCCTACGTCATCGAGGGCGCCCGCAAGGTGCATGATTTCCTGACTGTCGGTGCAGCCGCACCCCTGCAGGAGGCCGCCGTCGCCGGTCTGACCATGCCCGCAAGCTACTATGAAGGTCTGCGCGCTCTTTACACCGAGAAGCGCGACCACTTCCTTGCCGGGCTGGATGCCATCGGTCTCAAGCACAACGTCCCGCAGGGTACTTATTTTGTCATGATAGACATTTCGGATTTCCTCTCCCTGCCCCAGTTCAAGGGCTGGACCGACCTGGAATTCTGTGAGTGGATGATAAAGAACATCGGTGTGGCGGCTGTCCCTGGTTCGAGCTTCTTCAAAGAGCCGGTCAACCACCTCATCCGGATGCATTTTGCCCGCGGCACCGACGTGCTGGACGAGGCTGTGCATCGTCTGGCAAAGCTGACGGAGCTGCTGAAATATAGCAGTTTGCGTTTTTAATGCACAAGCAACAGCCGCAAACTGCATATCGCAAAGATGCAGTTTTGACCGGCACTATTTTTGAAAATTGCGATAAGAAAGAGGACATCATGCGATTTTTTTGCGTGATGTCCTCTTTCTCTATCGAGAGATAGATCTTATCAGCGGCCTTGCCCTCTCAGTCTGTAAGTAAGGGGAGCCGCAGCGTGAAAATGCTGCCCTTGCCGACTTCACTTTGCAATGTGATCTCGCCGTGGTGGAGGTGGGCCAGCTCCTGCGCGATGGTCAGGCCGAGGCCGGTGGAGTCGTGCTTTTTGTCAGCGGTGGTATGGAAGTATCGGTCAAAGACAGCGCTCTGGTCTTCCGGTGCGATGCCGCAGCCGGTGTCCTGTACGCTGACGCAGGCCGTTTCGCCCTCGGCGCGGCAGTCCACATGGATGCTGCCCCCGGCGGGAGTATAGTGGATGGCGTTGGTGACAAGGTTCTGGATAATTTGCTGCAACCGCACGCTGTCGCCCCAGACAGGCAGAGGCGTGTCGGCGCTGACATGGAGTTCGACGCCCTTCTGGTCGGCCTCGCTCCGGCAGGCGGCGCAGACGGCGGCGGCTTCTTCGTTGAGGGCGGCGCGGTCTTCGTTGAGCAGAATCTGCTTCTGCTCGAGCTTTGCCGCGAGGAAGAGGTCTTCCGTCAGCCGCCGCAGGAATTCAATGCGCTGACGCAGAGCCGGAAGTAGGGCCGGAAGGGCCTCGGGGGCCGATTCCAGTGTTTCCAGCCCGCCGCTGACGGCGAAGAGAGGGCTGCGCAGGTCGTGGAAGATGTTGAGCATCATGCTCTTGCGGGCCTCGGTCTCGGCGGTCAGCTCTTTTGTCCGCTCTGCCACCCGGGCGTCCAGCTCCCGGGCCAGCTGCTCGGTGCGGTCGAAGAGAAGAGCAAACCTCCGGCAGACGAACACCATGCAGCCGATGGCAAAGGGAAGGTCGTAGAGGCGGGCGCAGCGCAGCAGGTAGAAGGGGACAGACTCCACAAAAAGCACGCTGTCCAGCCCGGGCATTAGCGCCCAGACCCGGAAGCCGGTGGTGACAGCACCGGGCAGGAGCATCAGAGCGGCACCCTCATAGTCTGCGTTCACGGCGGCCATTAAGTAATAAAGGCAGAGGCACATGCCCGCTACCAACATCCCGACCCGCAGCGGGGGATAGCTGCTCGTGGACAGCGCAAAGAAGACGACGCATCCGGCGGCAAGCGCAAGGAGCCCCCGCCCGGAGCGGGGCAGTTTTACCCCCAGCAGCCCTGCCGCCAGCAGTGCCGAGGCCAGCACAGTGAGGGAGAAGAAGGAGCGGAGGATGCGCTGGAGCAGACGGTTTCGGATGGCCGGGAAGAAGAAGACCATCAGCGCCCAGGCGCTCATAATGACGAGGTAGAGCAGGAAGTACCCCAGCTCCGGCAGGTGCTTATAGTGGTAGAGCGCCAGCAGCACCATCCCCATGGTCACAAAGGCCGTCAGAGCGATGAGCTGAGTCATGGTGCGGAAGCGGAATGCCCGGGAGGCGAAGGCGGAAGTCATCAGCCATGTCTGGGGGCTGCGGCCACAGGTGAACACCAGCTCCACCGTCTCGCCGGGCGTGACGTCCAGTGCATACAGCTCCCCCGAGCGCTCGAGGCTGGTGAGGCTCTCAGGGGCCAGCGGTACCGCTGTGTTGGTGACGCAGAGGGTGAGGGACGGGATGTCTTCTCCCACCGTGAAAGTAAAGTGCCACTGGCCGGGGGCTTCCTGCCGCCAGCCGTCCAGTGCAATGCCCTGGGCGGCGTGCTGGGCTGTGAGCACACTGCCGCTGTGCAGATGCTCGAACTGTGCGTTGCCCCAGATACCGACCAGCACGATAAAGGCCGTAAGCAGGGCGGAGAAAATCAGAATGGGCCATTTTTGCTTCATGGCGATGCCTCCCCTTGTAGATGTGCAAAAAATAAGGTATACTATAGTATATCAAATCGTGCGAAAAAAGGGGAGGGCTGACAGGATGATCCGCGTATTGTTGGTGGAAGATGACCCCGTGATCCGCGACACCACATGCTATTTTCTGAAAAGTCAGCAGAATTTTGAGGTGGTCTGTGCAGAGACGGGCGGCGACGCTTTGAGCCATGCGCGGGAAAAGTTCGATGTCATCCTGATGGACATCCTTCTCCCGGACACCAACGGCGTAGACCTCTGCCAGCGTCTGCGCAGCTGGCACCACTGCCCCATCATCTTCACATCCTGTCTGGACGATACCGACACCATCGTCCGCGCGCTGGAAATGGGCGGCGACGACTTTCTGGCAAAGCCCTATAATAACAAGATCCTGCTGGCCCGCATCATGGCCAACATCCGCCGGGTGCAGATGGACGGCGCAGAGCCCAGCGTCAACGGCTACCACTGCGCGGCCTTCACGCTGGATGCCAACAGCCACAGCGTGGAGAAGGATGGCCGCAGCGTCCATCTGGCCGACATGGAATATCGCATCCTCACCCTCTTCGTCCGCTACCCGAACACCTTCTTCACAGCCAACGAGCTCTACCAGAAGATATGGGGCAAGGAAAGCCTCGGCGATGTGCGGACGGTGCAGGTACATATCCACAACCTCCGCAGCAAGATAGAGCCCGACCCGGCAAAGCCCGTCTACTTAAAAAATGTCTGGGGCAAGGGTTATGTCTTCCAGCCGGACGGCGGCAAGGTTTAAGAATCGTTTTGATGAGAGCACCGACTTCTTAAGGAAACTTAAGCAGTCGGTGCTTTTTTTGGACTTGTTAAGCAAATAATTAACGAGAATGTCCAGAATTGAACTAAGAAATGGCTAGGATGTTTAAGGATTCTTAAAAGACAGACCCTTGAATTTGTGTTAAATTATTATCGAACGATGTGGGCGGCAGTGCAAGAAGGTCTGCCGCTGCACGGAGCTATGAGAAAGAATAGAGAAGAAGAAAAAGACACGAAGAAAGGAACCACGCAAAATGAACAAGATCTCCCGTAAAGGTTTTCTGAAGATCGCTGCCGCAGCTGCCATGTCTGGTGTGACTGCCGGTGCTCTGGCTGCCTGTAATGCTGCCAGCTCTTCCACCGCCGCACCTGCTGCTTCCGGTGCAGCCGGTACCTACATCCCCGGCACCTATGAGGGTACTGCTGAGGGCATCTCTTCTACCGTCAAGGTCACCATGACCTTCTCCGACAGCGCTGTGACCGACGTTGTGGTCGATACCTCCGGCGAGACCGCTTCTTACGGCGCTGCTGCTGCCGACCAGCTGCGTGAGCAGCTGATGGCTGCAGGCTCTGCTGAGATCGACGGCGTTTCCGGTTCCACCATCACTTCCGACGCTGTTATGAAGGCAGCCAAGAGCTGTTACGCTCAGGCCAAGGGCGAGGCTACTGTGACCTCCGTCCAGCTGCCCACCGGTGACGAAAACGATTGGCTGGGCAAGGAGCCTGACATCGACGAGGCTGCCATCACCGAGACCGTGGACACCGACATCCTCATCGTGGGTGCAGGCAACGGCGGTATATTCGCTGCCGCCTATGCTGCCGCCAACGGCCTGAACTTCCGCGTCATCGAGCAGAACGGCAACGTGCAGGATACCCGTCACTGGGTCGGCGCTGTGGACGGCTTCGGCGCACAGGCACAGGGCATCAAGATGGACCGTGCCAAGCTGCTGAGCGAGATCTCCCGCTACGCTTCCGGCAAGTGCGACCAGCGCGTTGTCAAGACCTGGATCAACGAGTCCGGGGAGATGATCGAGTTCATCCGCTCCATCATGGAAGACAAGTACGGTGTCAAGATGGTCTACACCTACGGCGATGAGGCTAAGTGGCCTGCCGAGAACGCCGAGCACAACACCGACTATATGTACCCCGAGATCGAGTACACCTATGACCGCAGCTCCGGCGCAGCCCGCAACGAGCTGCTGCTGCAGTACATTCAGGAGCTGGGCTACGATGTGGACTTCAAGACCTCTCTGGCAAAGCTGGAGAAAGACTCCACTGGCCGCATCACCGGCATCATCGCCCAGAGCACCGAGGATGACCACTTCATCCGCTACAACGCCAACAAGGGCGTTCTGCTGGCCTGCGGCGGCTTCCCCGGCAACCCCTACATGATGGAGCAGCTGGACCCGCTGGGTACCTCCGTCACCACTGCCTGCTCTTACTCTCCGGCCGATAAGGGCTACGGCATCCGTGCCGCTGTCTGGGCCGGTGCAAACCTCGACAAGGAAGCTGCTCCCATGCTGTTCGACCGCGGCATCGTGGCTCCCGGCGTGGACGGCGGTTATGTGGCAAGCGACTCCGCTTTTGGCGGCAAGGCCTTCCCCGGCCCCATCCGCCAGTACAACCCCGGCACTCAGCCTTTCCTGAAGGTCAACCGCAACGGTGAGCGCTTCGCCAACGAGAGCAGCCCCTACAACGACATCGTCTACGCTGCTGCTCATCAGCCGGGCCGTGTCTACGCACAGATCTGCGACGCAAACATTCTGGAGGACGCAAAGCGCTTCCACACCATCGGCTGCTCTGCCCAGACCCGTAATGCCGGCGCAGAGTATATCCAGAAGCAGATGGACAATGCAGAGAAGGAGGGCGTCTTCTTCAAGGCCGACACCATCGAGGAGCTGGCCGACAAGCTGGGCTTCACCGGCGAGGCCAAGGACACCTTCCTTGCTACCGTTGAGCGTTACAACGAGCTGTACGACAAGCAGAACGACGAGGATTTCGGCAAGCCCGCTTATCGTCTGAGCGCCATCCGCACCGCTCCCTTCTACGGCTGCTGGCTGGGTGCCTCCCTGTTGTGTACCGAGCAGGGCATTGCCATCAACGACAAGGGTCAGGCTCTGGACAACGACAACAAGCCGATGCCAGGCCTGTATGTCACCGGCGATATGTCCGGCTCCTTCTTCGCCAACAACTATCCCTGCCTGATGGCAGGCGTGGCTATGGGCCGCACCCTGACCTACGCCATCAAGGCAATCAAGCAGATGGGCGGTCTGGAATAAGTTATCCCTCAGTGGTACCTGAGCGCATAAGATAAAAAGACACCGCAGAAGTGTGAAAGCTTCTGCGGTGTCTTTCTTTGTCGAAAACCCTCTATACACAAAACCACAAATGGCGAAAAAATCTTAAAAACAGGCTCAGCACACGGCCCGATGGACGGGCAGCGGCTCCACGATGTCGGGATGGATGCCCTCACGGTAGTCGAGGTCGCCCTGGTCGAGGCCGCGCAGCAGCACTTCGGCGGTGGCGATGTTGGTAGAAATCGGCACACTGTGCATATCGCACAGCCGCAGCAGGTTCTGCTCGCTGCTGCCGTTCTCGGCCTTGAGCGGGTCGCGGAAGAAGAGCACGAGGTCTACTTCGTCGCAGGCCACCCGGGCCGAGATCTGCTGGATACCGCCCAGCTTCCCGGAGAGGTAGCAGTGTACGGGCAGGCCGGTGGCCTGCGTCAGCATCCGACCGGTGGTGCCGGTGGCAATGACTGTGTTGCGGGATAGGATGCCGCTGTAAGCTGTGCAGAACTGCAACGCCAGCTCTTTGCGGGAATCATGTGCAAGAATAGCAATCGTCATAACGCTCTCTCCTTCATTCCAAGTATAGTGTTGTGAGTGGGCGGATATGCTCGGAAGAGTGTTCTCCGCAGTAAAACGGTCTGAAAAGTTGAAGTCTTGCGGAGAACAATTCTCGATAAACAGACTAAACCAGTGCGATTGTGTTGAATCACACCCTCATTTTAAATTTAACCCGCAGAAGGCCCGTATGTCAAGAGGTTTGTTGTGATTTTTGCAAGATAAAATGGCAAAAGTATGACTATGGCTTTGTGGAGAATGGAGAAAATTTGGATACAAGGAATTATTCTCGGATGTATTTGCAAAACTTTTTCAACCAAAAGTGTGCTTGAGAAAAAAACGGTCCATCTCGATGAAACAAAAATACAGGCTGAGGCATTCAGCCCCGGCCTGTGGAGAAAATTTTTACCGAAAGGGTGATGTATCCCGGGAAAACCCGAAAATTACCGGGTCTGACCGTTGCCGTGGATGATGTACTTGTAGCTGCACAGCTCGCCGAGGCCCATGGGTCCCCGGGCGTGGAGCTTCTGGGTGGAGATGCCCATCTCACAGCCTAGGCCGAACTCTCCGCCGTCGGTGAAGCGGGTGGAGCAGTTGACGTAGACGGCGGCACTGTCCACTGCCGCCGTGAAGAGGGCAGCGTGGGCGTCAGTCCGGGTCAGGATGGCTTCGCTGTGGCCGGTGGAGTGAGCCGCGATGTGGGCGATGGCTTCCTCCACGCTGTCCACGATTTTCACCGCAAGGATGTAGTCGAGGAACTCCGTGTCGAAGTCCTTCGGCCCGGCGGGGGTGCCGGGGATGAGGGCGGCAGCGCGCTCGTCCAGCCGCAGTTCCACCGGGTGCAGACCCTTGGCGGTGCGGTCGGGGCCGAGGCGCTGGGCCAGCTTCGGCAGGAATTCGCTCGCAATGGCGCTGTGGACGAGGCAGACTTCCTCGGCGTTGCAGACGCTGGGGCGGCTGGCCTTGGCGTTCTCGATGATGTCCAGCGCCTTGGTCTGGTCGGCGGTGTCGTCCACGAAGATGTGGCAGATACCGGTGCCGGTCTGGATGCAGGGGACTTTCGCGTTCTCGACGCAGGCACGGATGAGTCCGGCCCCGCCGCGCGGGATGAGCAGGTCCACATAGCCGACGGCGGTCATCAGGGCGTTGGCTGAGGCATGGGTGGTGTCCTCAATGAGGCAGACTGCTGTTTCAGGCAGACCGTTTGCCCGCAGGCCCTGCCGCAGGGTGGTCACGATGGCGTTGGCCGAGCGCCACGCCTCTTTGCCGCAGCGGAGGATGCAGGCATTGCCGCTCTTGATGGCGAGGGCGGCAGCGTCGCTGGTGACGTTGGGGCGGCTCTCGTAGATGATGGCGATGACGCCCATCGGCACGGCGGTCTTCTCGATGACGAGGCCATTGGGACGCTCGATGCGGCTCAGCACCCGGCCCACCGGGTCGGGCAGGGCGGCAACGTCCCGGATGCCCTTGGCCATGGCCTCGATGCGCTGGGGCGTCAGGGCGAGGCGGTCCAGCATGACGTCGCTGATGTGCCCCTTGGCGGCGGCCATGTCCTCGGCGTTGGCGGCGAGGGTGGCGTCCATGGATTCCGGTGCGCAGAGGGCATCAGCCATCCCGAGAAGGGCAGAATCACGGGTGCCGCTGTCCGAAAGGGCAACGGAAGTCTTGGCCCCGCGGGCGGCTTCCAGAATTTCCTGTGTGGTCATGTTATGCCTCCTGTCTGTGGGCCGCAAAGCGGGTGCCTGCGGCACGGCCCTCGGCGATGTCATAGAGCAGCTCGGGGTGGGCGCCGTTCGCGATGACCATGTCAGCTCCGCTGGAGGTCACCATCCGGGCGGCCCGGAGTTTGGTGGACATTCCGCCGGTACCCAGCGCCGAGCCGGCTCCGTCGGCCAGCGCCATCACCTCGGGCGTGATGTCCTCCACCAGCGGGATGAGCTTTGCGTCCGGGTGGGTGTGGGGGTTGGCAGTGTAGAGACCGTCGATGTCGCTCAGCAGCACCAGCAGATCAGCTTTGATGCAGCAGGTGACGATGGCGGCGAGGGTGTCATTGTCGCCGATGGAGGTGATCTCGTCGGTGGCGACGGTGTCGTTCTCGTTGATGATGGGCAGTGCGCCCAGCTCCAGCAGACGGGTGAGGGTGTTCTGGATGTTCTCACGGCGGCTGGCGTGCTCGATGTCCACGCCGGTGAGCAAAATCTGCGCCACCGTGTGGTCGTAGGCGCTGAACAGCCGGTCGTAGGTGTACATCAGCTCACACTGACCCACGGCGGCACAAGCCTGCTTGGAGGACATATCGGTAGGGCGGGCGGAAAGCGACAGCTTGCCCACACCCATGCCGATAGCACCCGACGACACGAGGATGACCTCATGTCCGGCGTTCTTCAAATCGCTGAGCACTTTCACCAGCTCTTCGGTGTGGCGGATGTTCAGCCGCCCGGTGGAGTGGGCCAGTGTGGAGGTGCCGACTTTGACTACGATGCGCATAGATCAACCCTTCCCCATCTCTTTTGTCTTGTTGTAGGAGGCGATGACGGCGTCCATCACCGCGCCCCGCAGGCCCTTTTCTTCCAGCACCCGCACGCCCTGGATGGTGCTGCCGCCGGGGCTGCACACGGCGTCCTTGAGTGCGCCGGGGTGTTGGCCGCTCTCAAGCACCAGCTTTGCGCTGCCCAGGACCATCTGGGCGGCGTACTCCTGCGCCTTGGCACGGGGCAGGCCGCAGGCCACGCCGCCGTCGGCCAGCGCCTCGATGAACTGGTACACCCAGGCCGGGCCGCAGCCGGACACGCAGCTGGCCGCGTCGATGAGGCTTTCCGGCACAGCATCCAGCCGCCCGGCGGGGGCCATCAATTTCAGGAACTCGGCCTCTTCCTCAGCGGTGACATTGGAGGTGCAGTACTGTATCATACCGGCCCCCACCGAAGCGGGCGTGTTGGGCATGATGCGGATGACGGGGCAGTCGCTGCCCGCCATCTCCTGAATGCGGGCGATGGACAGGCCCGCCGCCATGCTGCACAGCACGAAGCGGCTGGGCCGTTCGGCCAGCGTGAAGCGGAGCGGTGCCAGCAGCTCCTCCATCATCTGGGGTTTGACGGCTAAGAAGATGAGGTCGCAGCGGCCTGCCACCTCGTCGTTGATGGTGGTGTTGCAGCCCAGCTCAGCGGCCAGAGCCTCTGCCTTGGCGGCGGTGCGGTTGGCCAGCCAGACGTTCTGCGGGTCTGCCGCCTTGCAGACGGCCCGGGCGATGGCTCCGCCCATGTTGCCGCAGCCTAAGAAACCGATGGTATTCAGCATAAGAAAAACCTCTTTCCCAATCAAAAGAACAGGGGAGATTCCCCCCCTCTGTGTCTCCATTGTAAGCAGGGCCGGGGGAGAAATCAAGAGGAAAGCCGGAAAATGTCAAAGCTTTTCGGAAAGCTCCTGATAGACGCGCTGCGGCGGCGCAGGTTTTTTTGCTATCCAAATCTTAAGAAAACATAAAAAGTTCATGAAAAAGTCGAAAAAGGTGCTTGCACCTGCACGGGCGGATGAGGTATCATAATAGATAGAAGTTGGGAAACTCCGCACAGAACGGGGCAAACGCGAAAGGATGGGCATTCTCGTGGCACAGACGACAAAACGCGCGCTGGAAGCATCGCTCAAAAAGCTGCTGCTCCGCAAGCCGCTGAATAAGATAACGATAAACGACATTACCGAGGACTGCGGCGTGAACCGCATGACCTTTTACTACCATTTCAAGGATATTTACGATTTGGTGGACTGGATCCTGGTGGAGGATGCCGCCGAGGCGCTGGAGGGCCGCCAAAACTTTGAAACCTGGAGCGAGGCGCTTCTGGACGCCTTGCAGCGCATCCAGGACAACCGGGTGCTGGTGCTCAACGTCTACCGCTCGGTAAGCAGGGAACAGGTGGAGCAGTACCTCTATAAAATGCTTGACCCTCTGCTGCGGATGTTTGTAGAGCGTGAAAACATCCCGGTGCAGGAAGAGGACAAGCAGTTCATCATTGATTTTTATAAGTATGGCTTTGTGGGTATGGTGCTGGAATGGATACGCCGCGATATGAAGACCGAACCGGCCATCATGGCCGAACGGCTCAACATCATGATGCATGGTGATTTGAAGCGGGCGCTGCTGCGCTTCAGCACCGACGGCAGAGCATCAAAAACCGACGACTGATAAAAATCTGAACAAGCAGAGCAGGATGATAGAAAAACTATCACCCTGCTTTTGTTGCTTATAGAACCTTTGTCGGAAAAATGTTAAAGTATTGTCAAAACAAAGGGCTGGCAAAGACCCACACAAGGAGGCAGACTTTTATGAGTATCGCGTTGGAGCCGTTGAGCCATAAGGTACAGCGTACCGCTGTCGGAACGATGGTGGATGTGGCACTGGCTCATGTCAGAAAAGACCGTCAGAAGGCGTTTGCCGAGATGGTGGACGTCGCCAAGCAGTTCTATGGCGACTCGTTCAGCGAGGAGACGTATGAGCACGCCCGCGCAGTACTGACCGATGCGGACAGCAAGTGGTCGAAGCTCATCAACTGTGTGCTCGACCAGACCGCGCCCAGCGTGGCACGCACCACGGCGCTCAACCTTGGCTATGAGGCGTTCTTCCGGGGGACAAAGACCATCCGCGAGAACCGCACAAAGTACCACTGCAACATTCCGTGGCTGATCCTGTTCGACCCCACTTCGGCTTGCAATATGCACTGCGTGGGATGCTGGGCGGGCGAGTACGGCCACAAAAACAACCTCAGCTTTGAGGATATGGACAAAATCATCACCGAGGGCAAGGAGCTGGGGGTCTATCTCTATATGCTCACCGGCGGCGAGCCTCTGGTGCGGAAGGCGGATATTCTCCGTCTGGCAAAAAAGCACAACGATGTGCAGTTTGCGATTTACACGAACTCTACCCTCATCGATGAGCCGTTCTGCGAAGAGGTCGTAAAACTGGGCAATATCGCCTTCATGCTCTCGATCGAGGGAACTCCCTCTACCAATGATGCCCGGCGGGGCGACGGCCACTATGCCGCTGTCATGAATGCGATGGACTTGCTCAAGGCCCACGGGATCCTTTTTGGCACCTCCATCTGCTATACCAGAGACAATCTCGAAGCCGTCACCAGCGACCACTTTATGCGGATGCTCTGCGACAAGGGCGCGCACTTCGGATTCTACTTCCACTATATGCCGGTAGGCAACGAGGCTGCGCCGGAGCTGATGCCCACGCCTGCTCAGCGCAAGTACATGATCGAGCGCATCCGGTATCTCCGCTCAGAAAAGAGCGATATTCCGTTTTATCCGATGGACTTCCAGAACGATGGCGAGTTTGTGGGCGGATGCATCGCAGGCGGACGCAACTATTTTCATATCAATTCGGCGGGCGATGCAGAGCCGTGCGTCTTTATCCATTATTCCAACGCCAACATCCACGACAGCAGCATCCTCGATATTCTCCGCAGCCCGCTCTTCATGGCCTACCACAACGGCCAGCCCTTCAATAAAAACCATCTGCGTCCCTGCCCGATGCTGGAAAACCCCGAGCTTCTGCGCCAGATGGTGCATGACACCGGTGCTCACAGCACCGACTTGCAGTCGCCCGAGAGCGTAGACCATCTCTGCGATAAGTGCGGTGCATATGCTGCCGACTGGCAGCCTGTAGCCGACGAGATCTGGTCGCACGTCACCCTCAGGGAGAGCCGGTACGAGAATTACAAGGACTGGGAACCGGCTCATTCCACTGCTCACGCGAAATGACTTTATCGGTCTTTCAAACATAAAAATGCGCAGAAAAGCCCCCATCTTCACCGGCTGAGGCAGCCGGGAGGATGGGGGCTTTATCTTGTTATTTTATTCTTCGCCGGGATCAATGACGATCTCGGTTTCCGTTCCTTCATCTTCCACAGGCGCGGGAGCCGGGTCGCCGGGATCGCCGAACTCGTCGTGGTAGACGGTCATCTGGTCGAGCTGGCCGTTGCGGCGCAGGCCGTGGAAGACCAGCTTCTTGATGACGTCATAGATGACGGCGAACAGCGGCACGCCCACGATCATGCCCACGAAGCCCCACAGACCGCCGAACAGCAGGATGGAGAAGAGCACCCAGAAGCTCGAAAGGCCGGTGGTGTTGCCCAGGATCTTCGGGCCGATAACATTGCCGTCCAGCTGCTGGAGCACCAGAACGAAGAGTACGAACCAGATGGCCTTGATGGGGCTCTGGATGAGGATGAGCAGCGTTGCAGGCACGGCACCGATGAAGGGACCGAAGAAGGGGATGACGTTGGTGACGCCGATGATGACCGACACCAGCAGTGCGCTCGGGAACTTGAAGATGATGCAGGCGAAGTAGCAGAGCACGCCAATGATGGCGGAGTCCATGATCTTGCCGTTGATGAAGCCGCCGAACATCTTGTCTGCGTAGAGGACTTCCTCCTGGATGAGCTGCGCCCAGTGGGGCTTGACGACGCTGTAG
Organism: Faecalibacterium longum CLA-AA-H243; assembly: GCF_020687245.1. Classification (GTDB taxonomy): domain Bacteria; phylum Bacillota; class Clostridia; order Oscillospirales; family Ruminococcaceae; genus Faecalibacterium; species Faecalibacterium longum. The sequence goes on from NZ_JAJEQG010000016.1 coordinate 48,628, forward strand.
AGGATCATCTTGGCCTGTTTGGCGAACTTTTTGCGGCTGGCCAGCAGGTAAACGGCGACGATAAGGCCGATGAGCAGGTTCTTGAACCAGATCACCACATTCATGACGCCGACGCCCACACCGCTCAGGATGCCTTGTAAATTCTGCAGCGAGGGGAGCAGGGTGGTGCGCAGAGCGGTCAGATTGTCAGCAATGGCATCGTAGGCATCGTTGAAGTAGCCCATCAGTGTCTCATTATCCAAAAAGACTTTCTGTGTGTTCACCCAACGCATGAACCGGGTGATGCTGGTCTGCGCGGTGTAGTAGAGGGAGGTGACGCTTGTGATGAGCTGCGGCACCACCATCATCACGAGGGCGTAGACCACCAGCACACCGAACAGAAGCGTCGCCGCAATGGCAAGCATATTGGCCATGCTGTGGAGCTTTTCGGGGAAGATACGGTGCAGAAAGCCCTCAATGGTGTTGCACACCGGCTTGAGCAGATAGGCAATGACGGCACCATAGATGAAGGGCATCAGGATGCCGGTCACCTTGGAGACCGCGTCGCCGAACCCGTCGAAGCGGTAGATGAAGAAGAAGAACAGGATGCTTAGACTTATCGCACCAAAGCCCGCGAGCATTCCGTAGATATAGGGCTTGATGTGCGGCTTTTTGTCCATCATGTGTGACTCCATTCCTGCCGCAGACGGCAGGAGCCGGTACGGCGATGTTTAGATTTTGTTGCTGCGGCGCCAGATGTGCATCTTCTCGGCCTCTTTGATAAGCTCCTCGCGGAAGTCGGGGTGTGCCACATTGATGAGGGCTTCGGCCTTCTCCCAGGTGGTCAGACCCTTGAGGTTGACGCAGCCGTATTCGGTGCAGAGGTAATGCAGATTGGCGCGGGTATCGGTGATGATGCTGCCGTTTTCCAGCGTGGGACGGATGCGGCTTTCGAGCTGACCGGTCTTCTTATTAAAGAAGGTAGAAGACAGGCAGATGAAGCTCTTGCCACCCTTGGAAAGGTATGCGCCCAGCACGAAGTCCAGCTGGCCGCCTGCACCGGAAATGTGCTTGACGCCGGCGCTCTCCGCATTCACCTGGCCGAACAGGTCGATGTCCACCGCATTGTTGATGGAGATGAAGTTGTCCAGTGCGGAGATGCTGCGGATGTCGTTGGTGTAATCGACGGGAGCAGACATGCACTCGGGGTTGTTGTTGAGGTAGTCGTACATCTTCTGGGTGCCGGCACCGAAGGCGTAGACCTGACGGCCCTTGTCCAGCTGCTTGTGTGCGCCGGTGATCTTGCCGGCCTTGGCGATGTCCACGAAAGCGTCAACGTACATCTCGGTGTGGACGCCCAGGTCCTTCAAATCGCTCTGGGCGATGAGGCTGCCGATGGCGTTGGGCATACCGCCGATGCCCAGCTGCAGGCAGGCACCGTTGGGGATCTGCGGCACGACGAGGTTTGCGACCTTCAAATCGACCTCGGAGGCGGGGCCGGCAGCGGCCATCTGGCCGATGGGCGGATTGTCGCCCTCCACGATGCCGGTGACCTGGGAGATATGGACACAGTTTTCCATACCACCGAGGCAGCGGGGCATATTGGTGTTGACCTCCACGATGATCTTCCTGGCCTTCTCACAGACGGCACCCAGATGGGAAGCGCTGGGGCCGAAGTTGAAGTAGCCGTGCTCGTCCATCGGAGTCACCTGGAAGACGGCGATGTCCAGCGGGTCGGGACTCTCGCGGTAGTAGCGGGGCAGCTCCGAATAGCGGATGGGGGAGTAGAACGAGAAGCCCTGTGCGATGGCTTTGCGCTCAATGCCGCCCATGTGCCAGCTGTTCCAGGTCATGTGGGCAGCGGGGTCGTCGATCTGGAAGATCTCAGTCACCCACATCAGGATGCCGCCGCGGAAATTGACGTTCTCCAGTTCGGGCAGGCGCTTGGCAAGGGCGGCGTCCACGGCCACGGGGGTGTTGACGCACCAGCCGTAATCCACCCAGTCGCCGCTCTTGACCAGAGAAGCAGCCTGCTCGGCAGTCATCTTTTTCTGGGCATACATTTCCATGAAATCCATTATAAACCATCCTCTCCTTTAAGAACATAAAAGAATTGTAAATTTATTATTTACAATTCTACGGGACAAAATCTTAGCCGGAAATTTACCGTTTCTTCCCAGTCCGGACACTGTCTTATCACACCCCGGCGGTATCCTTGGGGTCGGCAGGGCAGAAGCCTCCGGCAGCGGCACACCTGCACAGCTTAGTTATAACATTAACAAACATTATAATCAAGCCCTCTTCCGCGAAAAAATGTCTCGCAGGACAATTTAACTAAATTTCTTAGGTATTTGTGGCGATTGTTTGGTATAGCAAAAACAATTTTTTTCGAAAAAGTACTTGATAAAATTTTGACGATATGGTTTACTAAGGGTGTACCAAGATGATGCGTCCCAGTGCGAAGTTAATTGACTAAAAATTAACGATATTGCGATGGCGATGCGGCCTGGTACTTGAAGCAGGAACTGAAAAGTGCTATCATGGCAACACCAAATGCGCTTTTCCAAAGCGCGCAAATAAAGGAGACCATACCGATGGCAACAGCAGTTTACCCCGGGTCATTTGACCCGGTCACGAAAGGACACCTCGACATCATCAAGCGAGCTGCAAAGATAAACGACCAGCTCATTGTGGCAGTGCTCATCAACAGCGCAAAGAACCCTCTGTTCACCGTAGAAGAACGGGTGGCGCTGCTGCGGGAATGCTGCAAGGACATCCCGAATGTGACGGTGGAGAGCTTCGACGGCCTGACCGTGGAGTTCGCCAAGAAGCGCCACGCTTCGGTGATGGTGCGGGGCCTGCGGGCGGTGACGGATTTCGAAAACGAGATACAGCTCGCCCAGACGAACCACGCACTGATGCCCGGCATCGAGACGATGTTCCTTGCCACCAGCATCAAGTGGAGCTACCTTTCTTCCACCATCGTCAAGGAGGCTGCCCGCTACGGCAGCAACATCTCCAAGTTCGTGACGCCCAACGTAGAGAATGCCATCCACGCCAAAGTGGAGCAGCTCCGGGCGGAAGGAAAAACGCTCTGATACCTTTTATAATGCAGAAAGGCCCTCGGGCTTTTTGATAAATAGTTTTACGAAACCCCGAAACATATAAATTCAGGAGGCTATTAACATGAAGAAAATTGTTATCGCATCTGCTTGCCGTACCGCTATTGGTAAGTTTGGCGGCACCCTGGCAAACGTCCCTGCTGCAGAGCTGGGCTCCATCGTCATCAAGGAGGCCCTGAACCGTGCTAACGTGAAACCCGAGCAGGTCGATCATGTTTACATGGGCTGCGTCATCCAGGCTGGTCTGGGCCAGAACGTCGCTCGTCAGGCTTCCCTGAAGGCTGGCCTGCCCGTCGAGACTCCTGCTGTCACCGTCAATGTGGTCTGCGGCTCCGGCCTGAACTGCGTGAACATGGCTGCTCAGATGATCGAGGCCGGCGATGCTGACATCGTGGTCGCAGGCGGCATGGAGAACATGGACATGGCTCCCTTCGCAATGATGAAGGGCCGCTACGGCTACCGCATGGGCGCTCCCATGGGCAAGAGCGAGATCGTGGATACCATGGTCAACGATGCTCTGTGGGATGCCTGCGGCTTCAACAAGCACATGGGCATGACCGCTGAGAACGTCTGCACCAACGAGACCTATCAGAAGAAGTACGGCTACAGCCCCATCACCCGCGAGATGCTGGATGATTTCGCTTACCACAGCCAGCTGAAGGCTGACAAGGCCATCAAGGACGGCGCTTTCAAGGATGAGATCGTTCCTGTTGTCATCAAGGGCAAGAAGGGCGACACCGTGTTCGATACCGATGAAGGCCCCCGTCTGAGCGCTCCCGAAGTGCTGGCAAAGCTGAAGCCCGCCTTCACCAAGGACGGCATCGTCACCGCTGCAAACTCCTCCGCTATCAACGATGGCGCAGCTGCTCTGGTCATCATGAGCGAAGAGAAGGCCAAGGAGCTGGGCGTGAAGCCTCTGGCTACCTGGGTCGCAGGTGCTCTGGCAGGCGTCGAGCCTGAGGTCATGGGCCTTGGCCCCATCGCTGCTACCAAGAAGGTCATGGCTAAGACCGGCATGACCGTTGCTGATATGGACCTGGTCGAGGCCAACGAGGCATTCGCAGCACAGTCCATCGCAGTCGGCGAGGCTCTGGGCTTCGATAAGGACAAGCTGAACGTCAACGGCGGCGCAATCGCTCTGGGCCACCCGGTCGGCGCTTCCGGTGCTCGTATCCTCGTCACCCTGCTGTACGCTATGAAGCATCGTGGTGCTCACAAGGGTCTGGCTACCCTGTGCATCGGCGGCGGCATGGGCTGCGCAACCATCGTCGAGATGGACTAATTTCCCTTTGAAGGGTCACTCCGGATATTGATGCAGCCCGGACAGTGGGCGAGACCGGAGACTTGCCCCTTGTCCGGGGGCTGTTTTGAATAAGATATAACCTGAATGGAGGTTTTCACAATGGCATTTGTAAAAACCGAGGTGCAGGGCGCAGTCGAGATCATCACCATCGACCGCCCGAAGGCACTGAACGCCCTGAACCCCGAAGTCCTGGCAGACCTGAAGGCTGCTTTTGAGGCAGTTGACCAGTCCGCCATCCGCTGCATCGTCCTGACCGGCGAAGGCGACAAGAGCTTCGTGGCAGGCGCTGACATCGGCTCCATGAGCACCATGACCAAGGCCGAGGGCGAGGCTTTCGGCAAATTGGGCAATGATGTGTTCCTGATGATCGAGAGCTTCCCCATCCCCGTCATCGCAGCCGTCAACGGCTTTGCACTGGGCGGCGGCAATGAGCTGGCTATGAGCTGCGACATCCGCATCTGCTCCGACAACGCTGTGTTTGGTCAGCCGGAAGTCGGTCTGGGCATCACCCCGGGCTTCGGCGGCACCCAGCGTCTGGCACGTCTGGTTGGCATGGGCATGGCAAAGCAGCTGGTCTACTCTGCACTGAACATCAAGGCTGACGAGGCTTATCGCATTGGCCTGGTCAACGCAGTGTATCCGCAGGCTGAGCTGATGGAGAATGTCCTGAAGCTGGCCAACAAGATCGCCAAGAACGCTCCCATCGCCGTGCGCAACTGCAAGAAGGCTATCAACGACGGCATCAGCCTCCCCATCGAGAAGGCTGTCGAAGTCGAAGAGAAGCTGTTCGGCGACTGCTTCGAGACTCATGACCAGAAGGAAGGCATGGCCTGCTTCCTGAGCCGTGAAAAGCCGAAGCCCAAGGCAGTGTTCACGAACAACTAAACTAAACCATAACGCCTCTGCAATGCCTCCCCGGAAAGGGGAGGCACGGAGAGGCACTACATTCAGAAGATATAATAAAGGAGAGATTTCCCATGAAGATCGGTGTTATCGGTGCTGGCACTATGGGCCAGGGCATCGCAAAGGCATTTGCTCAGGTCGAGGGCAACACGGTTGCTCTGTGTGACATCAAGCAGGAGTGGGCCGAGAATGGTCTGGCAAAGATCAAGAAGGGCTATGAGAAGCTGGTCGCTAAGGGCAAGATGACGCAGGAGAAGGCTGACGCTATCGTCGCTGCTATCACCCCGGGCCTGAAGGAAGACCTGTGCGCTGACTGCGACCTCGTCGTTGAGGCTGCTTTCGAGGATATGAAGGTCAAGCAGACCACTTTCGGCGAGCTGGATAAGATCTGCAAGCCCGAGTGCATCTTCGCTTCCAACACCTCTTCTCTGTCCATCACCGAGATCGGCAAGGGTGTCAGCCGTCCTCTGGTCGGTATGCACTTCTTCAACCCCGCAGACCGCATGAAGCTCATCGAGGTCATCGCTGGCTGCAACACTCCCGCTGAGACTGTCGAGAAGATCAAGGAGATCTCCGTTGCCATCGGCAAGCAGCCGGTCCAGGTCAACGAGGCTGCCGGCTTCGTCGTCAACCGCATCCTGATCCCGATGATCAACGAGGCTGCCTTCATCAAGATGGAGGGCGTTTCCAACATCGCCGGCATCGACACCGCTATGAAGCTGGGTGCCAACCACCCGATGGGTCCCCTGGAGCTGGGCGACTTCATCGGCCTGGATATCTGCCTCGCCATTATGGACGTCCTGTACAAGGAGACCGGCGACAGCAAGTATCGTGCATGCCCGCTCATCCGTAAGATGGTCCGCGGCGGCAACCTGGGCTGCAAGTCTGGCAAGGGCTTCTACGTTTACAACGCAGACCGCACCAAGACCCCTGTCGACGAGCTGTAAATTAGTTTGAAATTTCTCTCGGTCGTCCCGAAGAAAACGGCCGGGAGGAATTTGTTTGCACAGGACATGAGTGTAGCTGCCCTGTGCTGAAAGAAAAACATCCGTTAGGAGGATATAGCGATGGATTTTACTCTGTCCAAGCAGCAGCAGATGGTGCAGAAGATGTACCGCGAGTTTGCTGAAAACGAAGTCAAGCCTCTGGCAAAGAAAGTCGATGCCGAAGAGTATTTCCCCAAGGAGACCGTCGAGAAGATGGGCAAGCTGGGCATGATGGGCATTTACTTCCCCACCTCCGTTGGCGGTGCAGGCGGCGACGTCCTGTCCTACGTCATGGCTGTTGAGGAGCTGAGCAAGGTCTGCGGCACCACTGGTGTTATCGTTTCCGCACACACCAGCCTGTGCGCAGCACCTATTTATGAGAACGGCACTCCCGAGCAGAAGGAAAAGTATCTGCCCAAGCTGTGCAGCGGCGAGTGGCTGGGTGCTTTCGGTCTGACCGAGCCGGGCGCTGGTACTGACGCTCAGGGCCAGCAGACCACTGCTGTGGAAGATGGCGATTACTGGGTGCTGAACGGCTCCAAGATCTTCATCACCAACGCAGGCTACGCTGACGTGTTCATCGTCATCGCTGTTACCGATAAGGTCCTCGACAAGAAGGGCCGTCCCACCAAGCTGTGCTCCGCCTTCATCGTGGAGCGTACCGACCCGGGCTTCTCCGTCGGTAAGGCTGAGGATAAGATGGGCATCCGTGGTTCTTCTACCTGCGAGCTGATCTTTGAGGACTGCCGCATCCCGAAGGACCGTATGCTGGGCGTGCGCGGCAAGGGCTTCCAGCTGGCTATGGCTACTCTGGACGGCGGCCGTATCGGTATCGCTTCCCAGGCTCTGGGCATCGCCGAGGGCGCTCTGCAGGAGACCGTCGCTTACGTCAAGGAGCGTAAGCAGTTCGGCCGCAGCATCTCCGCTTTCCAGAACACCCAGTTCGAGCTGGCCGAGATGAAGGCCCGTATCGAGGCTGCAAAGTATCTGGTCTACGCTGCCGCTCTGAAGAAGCAGGAAGCTATGAATGGTGCAAAGGTCCGCTACAGCGTCGAGGCTGCTCAGGCTAAGCTCATCGCAGCCCGCACCGCAAGCGACGTGACCCGCCGCTGCCTGCAGCTGTTCGGTGGCTACGGCTACACCCGTGACTACCCCATCGAGCGCATGATGCGTGATGCCAAGATCACTGAGATCTACGAGGGCACCAGCGAAGTGCAGATGATGGTCATTTCCGGCGCGCTGCTGAAGTAAGGGAGGCAAGATTTACAATGAAAGCAATCGTTTGTGTAAAGCAGGTTCCTGATACCTCCGGTAAGGTGGCTGTCAAGGCGGATGGTACTCTGGACCGTGCCTCTATGGCAACCATCACCAACCCCGATGACCTGAACGCTCTGGAGGCCGCTCTGAAGCTGAAGGACGAGACCGGCTGCGAAGTCGTCGTCGTCACCATGGGTCCCCCGCCGGCCGAGGGCATGCTCCGTGAGCTGCTGGCCCGCGGTGCTGATAAGGCTGTTCTGGTCTCTGGTCGTGAGTTCGGTGGTTCTGATACCTTCGCGACCAGCCAGATCCTCGCTGCTGCTGTCAATAAGATCGGTGTCGGCCCCGAGGACGTCGTGTTCTGCGGCCGTCAGGCAATCGACGGTGATACCGCACAGGTCGGTCCTCAGATCGCTGAGAAGCTGCACCTGCCTCAGGTGACCTATGTTGCTGACATCCAGAAGGATGGCAACAGCCTCACGGTCAAGCGTATGCTGGAAGACGGCTACATGATGGTCAAGGTGCAGACTCCCTGCCTGCTGACCTGCATCAAGGAGCTGAATCAGCCCCGCTACATGAGCGTCAATGGCATCTTCACCTGCTACGACAAGCCGATGGAAGTGTTCGATTACAACGCTCTGAAGGACGATCCGCTGATCGAGGTCGATACCATCGGCCTGAAGGGTTCTCCGACGAACGTCTTTAAGTCCTTCACTCCTCCGCAGAAGGGCGCAGGCACTATGCTGACTGGCGACGATACCACTGCACAGCTGGCTGGTATCCTGGCCAAGAAGCACCTGATCTGATGAAAGGAGCATAGGATTACAATGGCTGATTTTAACGAATACAAGGGCGTCTGGGTCTTCTGCGAGCAGCGCCAGGGCGCACTGATGTCCACTGATTTTGAGCTGGTCAGCGAGGCCCGCAAGCTGGCTGATGAGCTGGGCTGCGAAGTCACCGGCCTGCTGCTGGGCGACAACGTCGAAGGCATTGCAAAAGAGCTGGGCGGCTATGGTGCCGATAAGGTCATGGTCTGCGACAGCCCGCTGCTGAAGGATTACACCACTGACGCATACGCCAAGGTCGTCTGCGACATGGTCAACGAGTACAAGCCTGAGGTCCTACTGATCGGTGCTACCAACATCGGCCGCGACCTTGGCCCCCGCTGCGCAGCTCGTCTGCACACCGGTCTGACCGCTGATGCTACCCATCTGGACATCGACACTGCAAAGTATGTCGAGTTCCTGAAGGAGAGCTCCACCATCGACCTGTCCAAGCAGAAGTTCGATTACGAGGACCGCAACCTGAAGATGACCCGTCCTGCTTTTGGCGGCCATCTGATGGCTACCATCATTTGCCCCCGTTTCCGTCCTCAGATGTCTACCGTCCGTCCCGGCGTCATGAAGAAGGCTCCCTTCGATCAGGCCAAGGCCGATGCCTGCCAGATCGTGAAGCCCGCATTCAGCCTGACCGCTGACGACATCAAGACTGAGGTCCTGAGCGTTGAGAAGGCAGCTGAGAAGCTGGTCGACCTCATCGGTGCAGACGTCATCGTCTCTGTTGGCCGTGGCATCAGCAAGGACGTCAACAAGGGCATCGAGCTGGCTGAGCAGCTGGCTGCAGCTCTGGGCGGCGGCGTTGTCGGCGCATCCCGTGCTGTTACCGATGCTGGCTGGATGACCGCTGATCATCAGGTCGGTCAGACCGGTAAGACCGTCCATCCCAAGATCTATGTGGCTCTGGGCATCTCCGGCGCTATCCAGCACACCGCAGGTATGCAGGATTCTGAGTGCATCATTGCCGTCAACAAGAATGAGTCCGCCCCCATCTTCGGTGTGGCTGACTACGGCATCGTGGGCGACCTGTTCAAGGTCGTTCCCGAACTCATCAAGCAGGTCGAGGCAGCAAAGGCTGCTCAGTGATCAGCTGAGAAATAAGGTCCAGGAGGGCAGCTCGAGAGAGCTGCCCTCTTTTTGCATTTTACTTTTATTATAAATAAGAAAGAAAACCCTATGATTTTCCCATTGACAGGAAAGAAGAAATATGGTATATTCTATCCAGAGAGATGAAGGTGCTCAGGCACTGGAAAATCACTTGAATGTGATCGACTCAAAAAAGAGTTTGCGAATAGAATATTTAGCAAAGCAGTTGAAAAGCTGTGACGCAAAGCTAAAGGGCCTGTAAAATGGTAGCCAGTTGCATTTTTAAGGAATTGCCTTTACTTTGTTTTTGAGTATCGTGATTCCTTTTTTTAGTCGCCGGAACAGTTCATGTGATGATGTCTCTCGAAACCCCACAGATGAGCAGGAAACATCTGTGGGGGTTTTATTTTTGTCTACGGTGTCGGGACGCCTTACACAAAGAATCCAAGAGGATGAAGCTGATTTGAGTCAGCGCGAAAAAACCTGAAAAAACTTGCAAAAAAGTGTTGACATCCGGCCCGGCGTATGGTATTATACTTGAGCGCCAAGCGCTGAGACAAAAGAATGACTTCTGAGTCCCAGCTAGAAGTAAAGCGAAAAGAACCAATAGACGTCCGAAAGTTCCGGTCAGCGCCGAGAAACAGAGAACGCTCCAAGTTCGATAAGAAACGAAAAACTTCGAAAAAAGAGCTTGACAAAAAATCACTTCTGTGATAAAATAATCAAATCGTCAGCCACTTGGCTGAGGCGCTACAGGACCTTGAAAATTGAACAATATCGAAAAACTTGTAACGGAACCTATTTTCGTGTTGGAAAAACACGTTAAA
>NZ_JAJEQG010000017.1 GCF_020687245.1 Faecalibacterium longum CLA-AA-H243
GACTTGAAAATCGCGCCCGAATCCCCTACAATGAAATTGTCCGAAACCCCTGCCGTAGAACCTTCTGACCAGACCAGAAAAACCGTCCGACACGCCCCGCTCGTTTACCGGGTGGAAGAGATTGCCCAACTGTTGGCGATCTCCAACCGTGCTGCGTACAATCTGTGCAACACCACGAAAGATTTCAAGGTGATCCGCCTCGGTACCAGCATCCGGGTAAGCAAGCAGAGCTTCGATGATTGGTTTGCAGCGGTCTGAGGGAGGGAACATCTATGGCATCTATTATGAAACGTGGCAACACGTATTCCGTCCGATACAACTACAAAGATCATGCTGGCAAGCCCTGCAAGGGCTGGGAAACCTTCAAGACCAAGGCCGAAGCGCAGGAGCGCAAGATCACGGTGGAGAAGGAGCTGCTGGACGGCACCTTCCTCGTGCCCGACACCATGACGGTGGAGGAGATGCTGTACAAGTGGATCCCCATTCAGTCCAGCAAACACAAGTGGTCTCCCAAGACCTACACCCAATCTGTGGCGATGGTGCAGAACCTCATCGTGCCGTATATCGGAAAGCGAAAGGTGCAAGACCTCCGCACCTACGACATTGAGCAGTTCTACGCCACCCTGAGCCAGACCCCCTGCGGGCAGTATGTGCACGGTGTGAAGCAGGAGCTGACGGAAAATCAGAAGAAACGGCTGTTATCCAGCACGTCCATTCACGAAGTCCACACGCTCCTGAAGACCGCCTTTTCGTATGCCGTTGACTGGGATCTGATTCACAAATCGCCTACTCCCCGTGAAGCCCCCAAGATCAACACCGAAGAACGCACCATCTGGGATGAGCGCACCATGTTGGCGGCGCTGCAGACCATCGAGAACCCCGCTCTGCATCTGGCGGTGCACATGAGCATGATCCTCTCGCTCCGTGAGGGCGAGATCCTCGGCTTGCAGCCGGGAGACCTCGACTTTGATGCAGCAGACGGACGGGGAACCATCTCGGTGAACAAAGCCCTGCAGCGTGCCGACAAGGTCGCCTTGTCCAAGATCGACCCCACCCAGATCTACCACACCTTCCCGGACAGACGGGAGGGGAGCAAGTCCTCGCTGATCCTCAAGCGGACTAAGACCAAAAAGTCCAACCGCATCCTGTACATGACCAAGCCCTTGAAAGAGGAGCTTCTGGCATGGCTGGAAAAGATGAAGCAGGACGAGCAGAGCGCCCCGGAAAAGTACAGCAACTGCGGTCAGCTGTTCCGCTTACCAGACGGCTTACCCATTGCCCCGGACGTTCTGACCAAGTGGTATCGGCAGTGGCGAGCAGAGCACCCGGAGTTTGAGAAGATCGTGTTTCATGGTCTGCGACACTCCAGTGCCACCTATCAGCTGTTGCAGTCTGGCGGTGACTTCAAATCGGTGCAGGGCAACACAGGTCATGCAACTGCTACCGTCCTGATGGACACCTACGCTCACACGCAGGACAGGCCCCGGTTGGAGCTGGCAAAGAAGATCGAAGCCGACTTCTACCGGCAGGACACAGCAGGAGCAGGGCCGCAGGCGTCCCCGGAAAGCAAAATGCCGGCGGCAACAAAAATCACAGGCAAAATGATCCTTGAAGCCATCCGGCAGATGGACGCAGAAGAACGCCGCGAGCTGACGCGGGTACTCTTCGCGTAAAATTCTCTTTTTTGTGCAGCGAAATACACGCTGTGCAAGCGATGCAAAGAGTTCATGGCTTTTTTGTAAAGTGTGCAGAAAGTGTGCAAGTGTGTGCGACCTCTGCCAGAAAAACAAAAAAGCCATGAAATCTTTCGATTTCACGGCATTTTCTGGTGCGATGGAAGGGACTCGAACCCCCGGCCTACTGATTCGTAGTCAGTCACTCTATCCAGCTGAGCTACCAACGCATACGTTCCGTTCGGAACATGATGTATTTTATCACCGAACCGGGGTTTTGTCAACACTTTTTCAGAAATATTTTTGAGATTCCTGAAAAAGAACGTCTTTTCATCCACTTTTCTTTTATTTTCTATGCATCAGCCCTGCTCTGCCAGAGCCTGCGCAATGCGGACGCCGGTGGGCGTGGCGGCAAGACCGCCCTGACCGGTCTCGCGGAGGTCGGGGGAGAGCAGGCTGCCCACGCGGCCCATGGCGTCGATGACCTCATCACAGGGGATGGCGTAGTCCACCCCGGCAAGGGCCATATTCGCACAGGAGACGGCATTCACTGCGCCAACGACATTCCGCTTGACGCAGGGAACTTCCACGAGGCCGGCCACGGGGTCGCAGACGAGGCCCAGCAGGTTGCCCAGAGCCATTGCGGCGGCAGCGGCGCACTGCTCAGGCGCGCCGCCCTTGAGGTGGCAGAGAGCGGCGGCTGCCATCGCGCTGGCAGCGCCCACCTCGGCCTGACAGCCGCCCTCCGCGCCCGCGAGAGTGGCGCGGGCCGCGATGACCTGACCGAACCCGGCGGCGACATAGAGGGCGTCGCAAATGGACTCTTCGTCGGCCTCGCCGCTGCGGGCCAGCGGCAGCAGAACAGCGGGCAGGACGCCGCAGCTGCCCGCCGTGGGGGCAGCGACGATGCGCTTCATGCAGGCGTTGCACTCGGCGGTCTTGAGAGCTTCGGCAGTCACTGCGGCGAGGTAATCGCCGCCAAGGCTCTTTCCTTCTTGATGGGCCTGCTCCACCCTGGCTGCATCGCCGCCCGAAAGGCCGCTTCGGCTGCGCTGGGCCGGGTCATAGTCCCGGCTGGTGGCCTGCATCACCTGCCAGAGGTGGTGCATCATCTCCCGGCTGTGGGCCTCGGTGAGGCGGCTCTCGGCTAAATCACTGCGGAGGATGGCCTCCGAAAGGGAAATATTCTGGCTGCGGGCAGCGGCCAGCATCTCTTCACAGGATAAAAACGACACTTCTCAGCCCTCCTCGCATTCTTCCGGCTCGTCGATGTTCAGGCAGGTGACTTTGCGGATGCCCGGCATCACGGCCATCTGCTGTTCCAGCACGTGGGGGATGTGGGAGTCGCATTCCAGCACCATAACGGCGTAGCCGCCCGTCGCGGCGCGGAACACCTGCATGGACGCGATATTGATGCGGCGCTGGGCCAGCGACATAGTGACCTCGGCGATGCAGCCGGGGGTGTCCTCGTTATGGATGATAAGGGTGTTGCTGTCCCCGCCAAAGTCGGCAGGCACACCGTCGATCTCAGTCACGCGGATGCGTCCGCCGCCCACAGAGGCCGCCTTCAGGACGAGGGTCCGGCCCGCCTTACTCTTTAAGGTAAGCACCGCCGTATTCGGGTGGGCGGCACGGAGCTCCACCGGATGGATGGTGAACTTCATGCCGGCCTCCTCGGCCAGCGCGAAGCTGTCGGGCAGGCGGGGGTCGTCTGGGCGGAGGCCCAGCAGGCCCGCCACCAGCGCACGGTCGGTGCCGTGGCCCCGGCCTGTGGTGGCAAAGCTGCCGTAGAGTCCAATGTCCGCCTCGGCGGGGACATCGCCCAGCAGCTTCTGAGCCGTATATCCAATGCGGGCTGCACCCGCCGTATGGCTGGAGGAGGGGCCGATCATCACCGGCCCGAGAACGTCGAACAAACGCATGAGGTGTACACTTCCTTCCGTTTTGCAGCGCCCGGGACTCCATTCGCTGACAAAAGAACAGATTTTCTTTCTTTTTATTATACCGCTTTTGAGCTTATTGTGCTATAATAACTTCATAATGTTTTGAATCTTGCCCTTTCAGGGGGCAGCACGGAGGGTAGAACCTATGAAACTGGTAAGCGTGGAAACTCCCGAAAAGAGTGTCTGCAAAATGACTTTCAGCGCTTCGGCTGAGGAGCTGGAAGCTGCGTCCAACGCCGTGTACGAGCGCACCCGCGCAACGTACACCATCAAGGGCTTTGCCAAGGGCGAGGCTGACCGCGCCCAGATCGAGGCCGACCGCGGCGAGCACACCTTCTGGTACGACGCCATCAACGATTTGATGGACAAGGATGTCCCGGCCCTATACGACGCAGCGATGGCAGAACACGGCTTCCACGCTGTGGACGAGCCGGTCTACGACCTGGTCAGCGTGAAGAAGGACGAGGGCTTTGTGGCCACTGCCACCACCGCCCTGCAGCCTGAGCTGAATCTGACCCAGACCACCGGCTTCAAGACCGAGTGCGTCACCCCGGAAGTCACCGACAAGGAGATCGACGCTGTGCTGGAGCGCCGCCGCGCCATGGCCGCTGAGCTGGTGCCTCACAAGGGTCCGGCCGTCAAGGGCAACATCGTCCACATCGACTACGAGGGCCTGCTGGAAGGCAAGCCTTTCAACGGCGGCACCGCCCAGAACCAGACCCTGCAGCTGGGCAGCGGCCGGATGATCCCCGGCTTCGAGGAAGGCATCCTCGGCCACAAGGGCGGCGAGGAGTTCGACATCTTCGTCACCTTCCCGGCACGCTACCACGTCAAGGACCTGGCCGGCAAGCCCGTGGTCTTCAAAATCAAGCTGCACGACGTCTGTGTCCGCCAGCTGCCCGCTCTGAACAGCGATTTTGCCAAGAAGGCTGCCAATGTGGACACCATGGACGAGTTCCGCGCCCAGATCCGTCAGCAGCTCCACGACAATAAACACGCCGCCGCGCTCAACCGCGCCAAGGACGCCATCCTCACCCAGCTGGCCGCAGCCGCTGAGGGCGAGCTGCCCAGCGTTCTCGTCGAGAGCGCCTATCAGCAGGAGATGGAGCAGATCCAGCAGCAGCTGCAGATGCAGCGCCTGAGCCTCGACCGCTACCTGAGCCAGATCCATCAGACCCGCGAGAGCTTCACTGCCGCTGTCCGCACTGCTGCGGAGAAGAACACCCGCGCCCGGATGGCCCTGCTGCAGATTGCTCAGAACGAGGACCTCGTTCCCACTGAGGAGGACATCGACAAGACCCTGTCCGAGCGCGCTGAGCGCACCAAGAAGACCCTCGAGGAAGTCAAGGCTGCGTCCAACGTGGAGGCCATGCGCCGCAACGAGGGCATCCGCCGCGCTGCCGACTATGTCATCGAGCACTCCACCATCGAAGAAAAATAATTTATCCTGCTTTTGCGCCTGCACCACTGTGCAGGCGTTTTTTATTGTTCATTTTTTCTCTCTTGACTTTTTTTCTCTGCTGCGGTATTTTTAAGGTGAGAAATTCTATCCGGCCGCAGCTGCGGCCCGGACGGATAAAGTAAAATCTTCTGCGGGACATTCCGCTCATCTATTTTATTGCGACAGGAGGTTTTCCTTATGAAAAAGTTTCTTCTCGCTCTTCTGACGGCTGTCACGGCGGCTGCGCTCTTCTGCGGCGCGGCAGCACCTGTGGCCACTTACAGCGCCAGCTATGACGCACCGGCCGGCATCAACGCCATCGTGGTGCAGGACAACAGCGCTGCGGTCATTCTGCAGGCCGCCGACATCGACCACATCCGCGCCGATTACACCTACACCTCGAGCTACGCCTTTGAAAGCTCCAAGCTCTACGACTTCACGGTGGCGGGCAGCACCCTCACCGTGACCAAGACCCGGGAGCCCAACGCTTCCCTCATCATCCAGAGTGAGGACACCCGCAGCTGCACCCTGACGCTGCAGGTACCCCGCCAGACGCTGGCAAACATCACCGTCAGCACCACCAACGACAGCATCACGCTGGACGGCGTTTCGGCACAGACCGCCAGCCTCACCACTGACAATGGCCGCATCGAGGTATCGAACTTCAACGGTTCCACCCTGAGCGGCACCACCCGCAACGGCAAGATCACCATGAGCGGCGTCACCTCCCAGAATGTGGCTGCCACCATCCAGAACAGCGGCACCCTCAAGCTGGAAAACATCTCTGCCAACGTCTGCAACGCCAAGGTGCAGAACGGCAGCATCACCGGCTCTGTGATCGGCAGCGGCAGCTCTTACGGCTTTGATCTGGCCGCAGGCGGCGGCAAGATCCGCGTCTCCGACGCCAGCGACAAGAACTTCGTCTTCTTCGGCAAGGACACCCTGCAGCAGAATGCAGATGCCCCCAACAAGCTGAACCTCGCCACCAAGAACGGCGACGTTGAGGTCGAGTTCGTCCGTTAAAAGAACATTAAAAATGCCTGTGCAGCATCTGCCGCACAGGCATTTCTTTTTGTCCGGATACGGTCAGCTGAGCCAGTTGAAGCCCATGACCACCACGCCGAGGATGACGAGGATGATGCCGGTGGCGCGGTTGAGGGTCTTGGCGTCGGCCTTATTGGCAAAGACCGCCGCGATGCGCGCCCACAGCAGGGTGAAGACGACGCAGAGCACCCAGACGTGCCAGTCCGGTGCGCCGCCGATGGCAAAGTGACTGACAGCTCCGGTCAGGGCCGTGAAGGTCATGATGAACACGCTGGTACCCACAGCCGTTTTCAGCTCGTAGCCGAGGACGCTGGTGAGGATGAGGAGCATCATCATGCCGCCGCCTGCGCCGATAAAGCCGCAGATGAAGCCGATGAGGATGCCGCAGACGATGGACTGGATGGCCCGCTTCTTTGCGCTGACGCCCTGCATGGCCTCTTTGGTGGTCATGACGGGCCGGACAATGAACTTGATGCCCAGCAGGAAGGTCATGAACACCGAGAAACTGCCCATCGTGGCCGAGGGGAGCAGGCTGGCCACCCAGCTGCCCACCACCGTGAACACCAGCACGCTCACCATCATGATGAGGCCGTTTTTGATGTCGAGGTTCTTGTTTTTATGGTAGGTGTAGGCCGATACGGCGCTGGCCAGCACATCCGACGAGAGGGCGATGCCCACGGCCATATAGGGGTCCATATGCAGAAAGGTGATGAGCATGGGGCTGATGACAGCCGCCGCGCTCATGCCCGCAAAGCCGGTGCCGAGGCCCGCGCCCATGCCGGCGAAAAAGGTGACTAAGATCGTAAATAAAATGTTCATGTTTCTCCTTCCAGAATGGCGTCCAGATTCTTATTTATGATGTCCATCGTCTCGAAGAACGCCTTTCGCTGTGCTTCATTGGTGTGTTCCAGCAAACGCGCACCAAATTCCTCCTGCAAGGCCCGGCCCTGCTCAATGATGGGGCAGGCTTTTTCGGTGCAGCGCAGCAGGGTGCGGCGGCGGTCGCCGGGGTCAGCCTCGCGGACGAGGTAGCCCTCCTGCACCAGACGGTCTACGTTCACCGAGACGAGGTTTGCTTTCAGTTTGCGCACCTCTACCACGTCGCTGGCAGTCTGGTAGCCGGGGTTGTTGGCGAGGAACATCAGGATGTCAAAAGCCGTCTGGGGCAGATGGAGCTTCTGGCACAGGGGCTTGCAGAGGGCGGCGTAAGCCGCCGAGGTCTTCCGCCCAAATTCGATGCCCGGGGTATTCATGGGGCGCCTCCTTGTGATTCAAAATTGTATCATTCAAATTTGAAGTAATAATAGCACAAAAACGCAGCGATTGTCAAGAGAAAAGGAGCGGCCCGCATCTTGCAGGCCGCTCCCTGTTTCCGTTTTCTTTACAGCATCATGATGAGCCGCGTGCCGAAGGCCGCCAGCCATGCTACGATGCACTGATTTGCCACCATGATAAACGCCCACTTGCCGCCCAGTTCCCGCTTGACCGAGGCCACCGCCGCGATGCAGGGCGTATAGAGCAGGCAGAACACCAGCAGGGGTGCAGCCGCCGCCGGGGACAGCGCGGCGGCAAAGGCCGCAGAGGAGCCATAGAGGATGGTGAGGGTCGAAACGACGCTCTCCTTGGCCATAAAGCCGGTGATCAGGGCCGTAGACACCCGCCAGTCGGCAAAGCCCAGTGGCGCAAACAGCGGCGCGATACCGCTGGCCAGCCATGCAAGGATGCTCTGCTGCGGGTCAGCGGTGAGGCTGAGCCGCAGGTCGAAGCTCTGCAGGAACCAGATGATGATGGTCGCCACAAAGATGACCGTAAAGGCGCGCTGGAGGAAATCGCGGGCCTTTTCCCAGAGCAGCTGGACCACATTCTTGAGGCCGGGCAGGCGGTAGTTGGGCAGCTCCATCACAAAGGGGACGGCCTCGCCCTTAAAGACACTGCTCTTCAGCAGGATGGCCATCAGAATGCCCACCGCAATGCCGAGGAAATAGAGGCTGACCATCACCAGAGCCGCGTGCTCCGGGAAGAAGGCCGCCGCAAACAGGCTGTAGATGGGCAGCTTGGCCGAGCAGCTCATAAAGGGGGTGAGCAGGATGGTCATTTTGCGGTCGCGCTCCGAGGGCAGGGTGCGGCTGGCCATGACGCCGGGGACGGTGCAGCCGAAGCCGATGAGCATTGGCACGATGCTGCGCCCCGAGAGGCCGATGCGGCGGAGAAGCTTATCCATCACGAATGCCACGCGGGCCATGTATCCGGTATCCTCCAGCAGAGAGAGGAAGAAGAACAGGGTCACGATGATGGGCAGGAAGCTCAACACACTGCCCACACCGGTGAAGATGCCATCGATGACCAGCGAGTGGACGGCTGCGTTGACGTTCCACGCCGTGAGGGTGGAGTCCACCGCGGCGGTCAGGGCATCAATGCCCACTTCCAGCAGGTTCTGGAGCGCCAGACCGATGACGCCGAAGGTGAGGTAGAACACTAGCGCCATGATGCCCACAAAGGCCGGGATGGCGGTATAGCGGCCCGTGAGGAACCGGTCGATCTGGGCCGAGCGGAGCTGCTCCTTGCTCTGGCGGGGCTTCACGACGGTCTGCTCCACCAGCTGGTGGATGAAGTGGAACCGCATATCCGCGATGGCGGCGGCGCGGTCCAGACCCCGCTCCTGCTCCATCTGGACGATGATGTGCTCGATCATCTCTTTTTCGTTCTGGTCGAGCTTCAGGGCCGCCTCGATGCGCTGGTCGCCCTCCACGAGCTTTGTGGCCGCAAAGCGCACCGGGATGCCTGCGGCCTCGGCATGATCCTCGATCAGGTGGATGATGCCGTGGATGCAGCGGTGGACTGCGCCGCCGTGATCCTCCTCGCTGCAGAAATCCATCCGGCCCGGCCGCTCCTGATACTTTGCGACATGGAGCGCATGATCCACCAGCTCGTCCACACCCTCATTCTTTGCCGCAGAGATCGGCACGACCGGGATGCCCAGCATGGCCTCCATCTTATTGATGCGGACAGTGCCACCGTTGCCGCGCATCTCGTCCATCATGTTCAGCGCCAGCACCATCGGCGTATCCAGCTCCATGAGCTGCATAGTGAGGTACAGATTCCTCTCGATGTTGGTGGCGTCCACGATATTGATGATGCCCGTGGGCTTCTCGCCGATGATGAACTGCCGGGTCACGATCTCCTCGCTGGTATAGGGCGACATGGAGTAGATGCCGGGCAGGTCTGTGACCTCCGTATTCGGGTTATTCCGGATCGCACCGCTCTTGCGGTCCACCGTCACACCCGGGAAATTGCCGACGTGCTGGTTGGAGCCGGTGAGCTGGTTGAAGAGGGTCGTCTTGCCGCAGTTCTGGTTGCCCGCCAGCGCAAAGGTAAGGGTCGTGCCGTCGGGCAGAGGGTTCTCGCCCTTTTTGGTGTGGTAGCGTCCGCCTTCGCCGAGGCCCGGGTGCTCCACCGGCTTGTCACTTTCTGCCGCCGCCTTTTTCACCGCCGGGGCTTTGGCCAGAGTGACCCCGATGCGGGCGGCATCGTCCAGCCGGAGGGTCAGCTCGTAGCCGTGGATGCTCAGCTCCATCGGGTCGCCCATCGGGGCAAATTTGACCAGCGTGACCTCCTCACCGGGGATCAGCCCCATATCCAGAAAATGCTGCCGCAGAGCGCCTTCGCCGCCCACGGTCCCGACCACGGCGGTCTCGCCGATGTTCAAATCTTTCAACGTCATATGGAATGTTCCTCTCGAGCGCGTTTGTTAGTTTGCATTAACAACAGTAATATAGGCTAACTTTCCGGCGTTGTCAAGAGAAACGGGGCTGTTCTGAACTGTTCTCTGAAAAAAATCATGCCGCCTTCCTCGAATATCAGAAAAAGTGCAAAAAATAAGAGCCTGTACCCGGGAAGTACCCGCCGTACAGGCTCTTATCGTTTTTTATTCAGTTCGCGCTGTGGTAGCCGTCAGGGTTCTTCTTCTGCCAGTTCCAGCTGTCGGCGCACATTTCCTCGATGCCGTACTCAGCCACCCAGCCAAGCTCATTCCTGGCCTTGGTGGGGTCAGCATAGCACTCGGCGATGTCGCCGGGGCGGCGGGCCTCGATGACGTAGGGGATGGGCTTGCCGCAGGCCTTCTCGAAGGCGTGGATGACATCCAGCACGCTGTAACCCTTGCCGGTGCCGAGGTTGCAGATGAAGAGGCCGCAGTTCGTTTCCAGCTTCTTGATGGCGCAGACATGGCCGCGGGCCAGGTCCACGACATGGATGTAGTCGCGGACGCCGGTGCCGTCGGGAGTGGGGTAGTCATTGCCGAAGACATGGACCTTTTCCAGCTTGCCCACAGCCACCTTGGCGATGTAGGGCATGAGGTTGTTGGGGATGCCGTTGGGGTCCTCGCCGATGAGGCCGGACTTGTGGGCGCCGATGGGGTTGAAGTAGCGCAGCAGAGCCACGTTCAGGGTGGGGTCAGCCTTGCAGACATCGGTGAGGATGCGCTCGGTCATGGCCTTGGTGGTGCCGTAGGGGTTGGTGGTTGCACCCACGGGGAAGTCCTCGGTGATCGGCACACTGGCGGGGTCGCCGTAGACGGTGGCGGAAGAGCTGAACACGAAGTTGTGGCAGTTGTGCTTGCGCATCACATCCAGGATGACCAGCGTGCAGTTGAGGTTATTGTAGTAGTATTCGATGGGCTTGGACACGCTCTCGCCAACGGCCTTATAGGCTGCGAACTGGATGACCGCCGTGATGTCGGGACACTCGGCGAAGATCTTCTCCACATCCTCGTGTTTGGTCATATCGGCCTGATAGAAGCGGAAGTCCTTGCCGGTGATCTGCTTGACGCGGTCGAGGACCACAGGGGATGCATTATAGTAATTGTCCGCCACGACGACGTCGTAGCCGGCATTCAGAAGCTCGATGCAGGTGTGGCTGCCGATGTAGCCTGCGCCGCCGGAAACCAAAATAGCCATGTCCAGTACCTCTCTTGTTCCAAATGTTGCTTCGCACAGAGCCCTTGTGCTCTGTCTGCCTAAAGGATACCGCTTTTTGCACAGAGAATCAAGTACCGGCTTTTTTATTAAAATGTATTTTTGTTGCATCTTTTCATCCAGTCTGATGAACTGCAAAGATTTTTAGTCTGCAAGGCATGGAGAGGACACGCAAAAAACAGCAAAGGGCAGCTCCCACAAGAGAGCTGCCCTTTGCTGCGGCTGATATTTGCTTAGAAAACGGATTCTCTTTTATAATCGGCCGCACTGACGGCCGGTGAAGAAGCGGAGCGTAGTGTTGGCTCGGAAGACTTTGCCTGCCCGCAGCACCGTCGTCGGGAACTCCGGGTGAGAGGGGCTGCAGGGGAAGTGCTGGGTCTCAAGGGCAAAGCCGCCGTACTTTTCCAGCGGGACGCCGCCCTTGCCGGGGGAGGGGCAGTCCTGCAGGAAGTTGCCGGTGTAGAGCTGGATGCCCGGCTGGGTGGTGTACATCTTCATGCTGATGCCGGTCTTGTCGCTGGACGCCCAGGCGCAGAGGCTCTGGCTGGCACCCCGGGGCCGGTCGAGGACATAGCAGTGGTCGAAGCCGCCGCCCGCCATGGTGGTCTGGTAGAAGCCGGTGTCGAGGTCGCGTCCCAGAGGCTTTCCGGTGCGGAAGTCCATCGGCGTACCGTCCACAGGCAGGATCTTACCCGTGGGGCAGGTCTCGTTGTTGCCCTCGAGGTAGTTGGAAGCGTAAATGCGGAGCTTCTGGCCCAGCACATTGCCGCCGCCGTCGAGGTTGAAGTAGGTGTGGTTGGTCAGGTTGATGATGGTGTCCTCGTCAGTGGACACACGGTAGTCCATCCGCAGGGTGTTGTCTGGCGTGAGGATATACCGCACACTGACCTTCAGATTTCCGGGGAAACCGTCTTCGCCCGCCGGGCTTTCGGTCTCCATCAAAAGGGTGTCGCCGAACATCTTCACATCGTAAATTTTGCGGGGGAAGGTGCCGTGCAGGTGATTTTTGCCATTGTTGGCTTCCAGCTTGTAGGTCTTCCCGCTGAGAGAAAATTCCGCATTTTCAATGCGGTTGGCGTACCGGCCCACGAACGCACCGCAGCAGGTGCTGCCGGATGAGTTGAAATCCGCCTCATAGTCGGCGAGGGTGTCGTGTCCGACGACCACATCCACCGGACCCGTTTTTGTAGGGACGAAGAGATTTTTGATCACACAGCCATAGTTCAGCACGCTGATCTCAAGTCCACCGGGATTGGAGATGATGTATTCATCCACCTTATCGCCGTTTTTGGTCACACCAAAGGGCTTGGAGCGGAACTGTGCCATAAGGCTCGCCTCCTTCTTCATTATTTTCGGTCAGGGCAGCGCAGCCCCGGCCTCGTCCATAATTATGATTATAGCACAGTTTTCCAGACTTGTGTGAGAATGCTTTTAGATTTATCTTCCAAAATTTCGAGAGATTTTTTGGATATATTGCGAAACAGAAAAGGGAGCTGCTGCAAAATGCAACAGCTCCCTTTTGAATCTGTATAAAATTATGCTTCCGGCTGAGCCTCGGCGGCGTTCGACTGCGCGATATACTCGGCGGCATCATCGGGGATGTCGTCCATTCCGTCGTCACCTACATCGACCACCAGCGGCGGCTTCTTGAAGAGGATGTCGTAGAGGATGGGGACGATGTACAGGGTCATCAGGGTGGCATAGCTCAGGCCGCAGATGATGACGATGGCCATGCCGCTCATGAGCTGGCTCGCCATATCGTTGCTGAACACCATCTGCAGCATGGCCAGAACGGTGGTCAGGGTGGTCATGAGGATAGGACGCATACGGGTCTTGCCGGTGGCGACAAGGGCCGCACGGCGCTCCAGACCGCCCAGACGCAGCTGGTTGGCGTAGTCCACGAAGACAATGCCGTTGTTGACGACGGTACCCATCAGGACGATGAAGCCCATCAGGGAGATCATGGTCAGCTGCTGGCCGGTGACCAGCATACCCAGCAGGCCGCCAGTGAAGGCCAGCGGCACCGTGAACAGGACGATGAAGGGGGACAGCAGGCTCTGGAACTGAGCCACCATGACCAGATAGACGAAGGGCAGGGCCAAAGCCATCCACTGCACCATCTCATCGACCATCAGGTTGACGGTGGAGGACTCGCCGCCCAGCGAGAAGGAGCAGCCCTCGGGCATCTCATCGGTGAGGGCGAAGGCGTCCAGCGTCTTCTGCAGCACGCGGGACTGGACCGTGGTGTTGTAGCCGTCCAGCGTGTCTGCCGTCACCGTGATGTAGCGGGTCTGGTTCTCGCTGGTGATGGAGTCGGGGGCAGTACCCGTCGTCCAGGAAGCAATATCGCCCAGCGTGCAGGTGCCGGTGGTGGTAGTGCCGGTGGCGTCCATGACACTGGTGGTGAAGGTCATGTCCATCATGTTTTCCTTGGTCATAGGGTCAAGATTATCGCTGATCTGGACTTTCATGGTGGAGCCGTCTACCGTGACGGGCGTCTCCGCCGTCGTGGTGGTGGTGAGCTTGGCGGCGATCTGCTGGTAGACCTGCGCAACCGTCAGGCCATAGGCGCGGACCTTGTCGCGGTCGATGTCCAGATTGATGGTCGCATCGCCCTGACCGAGGCCGGTGGCGGCATTGGCGAAGCCCTCGGTGTCGTTGACCATCTGGACGACCTTATCGCCCAGTGCAGTAATGGTATCGGCGTCGGGGCCGTAGATCTTGACAGAGAGGCCGCTGCTCAGCTGGCTGGTCAGATCCTGCATACCGCTGATCTCGACGGTGCCGGTGCAGTTCCCGACGCCGGAAACGGCATCATTCAGGGCCTGCTCCACGGCGGCGATCCGGGTAGAGGACAGTGACTCGTCCAGCATGACGTTGAACTGGTAGCTGCCGTAGCTGTTGGCGGCGCTCAGCAGGTCGGTAATAGCGCTGGGCAGGCCCAGCTGGCCGATGTCGATGCCGGCCACAGTGGTATCGGTGGTGACGCCCACCTCTTCCACGCCGTCCACGGCCATGACGGCCTCGACGACCTGTCCGGCCACACCGTAGGATTCCTCTTTGGTCAGGCCGTCGTCGGTGGAGAGGGCGATGGTGGCCTCATTGCTGGAAATTTCGGGCAGAAGGACGACGCCCATGGAGAAGACCTTCCAGCCGCAGAAGGCCAGCAGCACGACAGCGGCCAGCAGCGGCAGAGCGCGGTGCCGCAGGCACCACTCGAGGCTGTGGGCATACTTATCCTGAATCTTTTCGAACCAGACCAGACGCTTCGGCTCAGCCTTTTTCAGGACAGTGGAAGCAGCGGCAGGCACGACGGTGATGGCTACGATGAGAGAGGCCATCAGGCAGTAGCCGATGCACATGGACATGGGCTGCAGCAGGCTGCGCACCGTACCGGAGG
Organism: Faecalibacterium longum CLA-AA-H243; assembly: GCF_020687245.1. Classification (GTDB taxonomy): domain Bacteria; phylum Bacillota; class Clostridia; order Oscillospirales; family Ruminococcaceae; genus Faecalibacterium; species Faecalibacterium longum. The sequence goes on from NZ_JAJEQG010000017.1 coordinate 14,475, forward strand.
CGAACACCACCGGCAGGAAGACGCAGACCGAAGTAAGGGTGGATGCCACGACCGACATTCCCACCTGACGAGCGCCCTGCACGGCGGCGCGGGCCGCCGGTACGCCCCGGCCCCGCAGACGGTAGATGTTCTCGATGACGACGACCGAGTTATCCACCAGCATACCGACACCCAGCGACAGGCCCGCCAGCGTCATGATGTTCATGTCGAGGCCGGTGAAGTACATCAGAACGACGGCGAACAGGACGGACAGCGGGATGCTGACGCCGACCACGAGGGTGGGCTTGATGTCCTTCAGGAAGATGGCCAGCACGATGATGGCCAGCGCAGCGCCCACCAGCATACTGCTGATGATGCTGTTGACGATGATGGTGATGTAGTTGCCCTGATTGGACAGGACGACGACGTGAAGGTCAGAATACTGAGCCTGCAGCTCCTTGAAGGCATTCAGGCAGCCGTCCGAGACGCTGCTGGCGCTGGAATTGGCGTTGCGGAAAATTTTCAGCACCACGGCCCGCTCCCCGTTCAGGCGGGTGTAGCTGGCCTCGGCGTTGTCGATGACGGCCACGTCGGCCACATCGGAGAGGCGGACATCGCCGAAGCCATCGACGTGGAGCAGAAGTGCGCCCTCGATGTCCGAAACGCTGTCGTACTCTTCGCCGACCTTCAGCAGCCAGGACTCGCCGCTCTTATCGGCGACGTAGCCGGCAGGCATCGAGAAGTTCTGAGCGTAGATGAGCTGGGCGAGGGTCTTGATGTCCAGCTGCTTGGCCACATCGGCGCTGGCAAGGGCCTTTTCCTTGCTCTCCTCGTAGAGCTGCTTGGCGTCTTCCAGCTGGTTCTCATAGTCCTTGAGCATCTCGCGGGCCTCGGTAAAACGCATATAGGCGCTGAGCTGCTGGCTGGAATAGCTGCCCAGAGCGACGGAGAACTGGTTCATCAGGCCGGGGACATTGTCCATGGCTTTGATGACCTCGTCCAGAGTCTTATAAATGGTGCTCAGGCTGTTGGAGACTTCCAGCTCGTCGGCAAGGTCGGAGACGGTGCCGTCGCTGGTACCCAGACGGCCCTGCAGCTCTTGCAGAGCGGCGGTGAGCCTATCGGTGATGTCGCGCAGCTCGCCGACGATCTCGATGAGGGAGTCGATGTCCCGCATACCGGTCTGGTTGAACTGGTCCACGACACGCTGCAGGCCGTCGCGGACGTCGATGAGGGCCTGCTGGATCTCCGGTTCATTGACCACGCCGATGAGCTGGTTGACGCTGTTCAGCAAAGCCTGCGCCTGGTCGCGCACGACGGTGACGGCGTCGGCCACCTCCGTACCCATCTCTGCCATGACCGTATCGGAGACGGTGTTGCCGAAGTTTTTCAGCTGTTTTTCATACTCGGCGCGGCCCTCGGCGATTTGCGCCTCCGCGGCGTCGAGCTGGGCGCGGGCGTCGGCCAGCTGGGTGTCGATGAGTTCCAACAGGCGGGCGTTCACTTCGTCTATCTTATCCTGATTCAGCTGCACCTGCACCATCTTTTCGATGAGGCCGTTGGCCGACACACTGGAAACGCCGCTGGTGCGGCCCACATAAGGCACGAGGGTGTTATCCACAAAATCCGACAGATCGTAGACATCGCTGCCCTCCCGGCTGACAGCCACCGTCATAAAGGCGTTCATGTTCAGGCTGTACTCGATGATGGAGGGGGTCAGACAGGTGCTGGGCAGACTGGACGCAGTCTGGTCCACCTTATTGGAGGTCTTGACCATCGCGCTGTTCATGTCGGTGCCTTCGGCGAATTTCATGAGCAGAAGGCTGTAGTTTTCTGCCGAGGTCGCCGTGATGCTCTCGACGCCGGACACTGTACCCAGCGCGTTCTCCATCACATCGGAGACTTCTGATTCCACACGCTCCGGGCTGGCACCGGGGTAGACAGTGACCACCATGAGGTATGGCGTGCTGATGTCGGGCAGAAGGTTCGTCTGCAGGTTCGTGATGGACACGAAGCCCAGCAGCAGGACCATGATGACCGCAACAAGGATGGTGAACGGCTTTTTGACACTGAATTTTTCCATGATTTCCTATCCATTTCTTTTTTATGCCGCCGCGCGGCAAGAGGTACGCCGCAGCCACAGCAGTACCCTCTGAACGCTTCTTATCATTCCTATTATACACAAGGGAATCCCCCTTGCAATAGTCCTGAAGTAAATCTTTAACAAAACTTTCCTTAAATCGCCTTAGTTTAGGAAGTCAATGGGAAGATCCCGGCTACTTTCTTGCCATATTTCGTGGAAATACGGGCCGGATTATGCTATACTAGAATGCAGAATGGAATTTTATCGCAATTTCAGGCACAGCGCCTATCCAGACTGCATAAGGCCCATGTTCCGGGCTTATATACGTTCGATACGACCTCAAAGAGGAATGCTATGAAGAAAGTTATATCCGTCCGTTTCAAGGACAACGGCAAGACCTATTATTTTGACCCCGCAGACACCCCCATCAAGACCGGCGACTATGTTATCGTCGAGACAGCCCGGGGCGTGGAGTGCGGCGAAGTGGTGCAGGGCGTGAAGGAGATCGCCGACTCCGCTGTCCCCAAGGCCCTCAAGCCCATCACCCGGATGGCCGACAGCGTGGATGTGCGCCGGATGCGCCAGAATCGTGAGGACGAAAAGCGCGCCTACCACACCTGCCAGGAGTGCATCGCCCGCCACGGGCTGGAAATGAAGCTGGTGGAGGCCGAATACACCCTCGACCGCTCCAAGATCATGTTCTATTTCACCGCCGATGGCCGTGTGGACTTCCGTGAGCTGGTCAAGGATCTGGCCGGCATCTTCCACACCCGCATCGAGCTGCGCCAGATCGGCGTGCGCGACGAGAGCAAGATGATAGGCGGTCTGGGCATCTGCGGCCAGCCCTTCTGCTGCAGCCGCTTCCTGAAAGACTTTCAGCCCGTCTCCATCAAGATGGCAAAAGAGCAGGGTCTTTCCCTCAACCCGACCAAGATCAGTGGTGCCTGCGGCCGCCTGATGTGCTGCCTGGCCTACGAGGAGAGCGCCTACGAGTACCTGAACAGCATCATGCCCATGGTGGGCAGCACCGTCCGCACACCAGACGGCCTCGGCACTGTGCTCGAGGTCAACCCCATCTCCGGCTATCTGCGGGTGCGCTGCGGCACCGAGGCCTTCGCGCCCCGGTACTATAAGGTGAGCGTCTGCGAGTATATCTCCGGCGGCAAGCGCGCACCCCGCCGCCCCGACCCGGACGACGATTATTCCGGCGTGCGCGACCCTGCCCCGGTGGTGGCTTCGGCCAACGCCAACGGCACCTCGTCCTGCCCCGGCTGCGGCAGAAAAGATAAAAAATAAGAGGCTGGAAATAGCGGGGTCTCTGAGCGGTTAGTCTGTTAAAACTAACTTTGCTTCGTGATTTTCGCCAAAAAACCTCTTCAAATTTCTCCAAAAGTTAGCCTGTGCTTTTGTGCAACCCACCAAAAAACGAAAAATTGCTTTTGGGCGGGTACGGTTAGTCTTGCCTTTTTGAAACGGCTTTGTTAGAATGCAGTCAAGGATACGATTTCCGAGGGGTCTGCCAGAGCCGTGCAGGGGCAGATTTCTTCATAAATACTGAGCACGGGGAGATAAAGGAGAGTTCTATTATGGCACACAAGGTTTCTGACGCATGTGTTGGCTGCGGCGCTTGCGAGGGCGCTTGCCCCGTTGGTGCAGTCGCTGTTGAGGGCGGCGTTGCAGTTGTGAACGCAGACGCTTGCATCGATTGCGGCGCTTGCGAGGGTGCTTGCCCCACCGGTGCTATCACCGCTGAATAATTTTTAGCAGATAGCGCGCGAATAACGCATCAAAAGCAGCAGACCTGCCAGGCGGGTCTGCTGCTTTTCTTTCTTGCATAATTTTTTCATCTTTCGGGACACAATATTTTGTCGGAGGATTTCGGCTGGGCGTATGGAACATTCTACCGAGATTTTGTATAATAAAACAGAAGTATACTGCTCCGCCGTCCACCGGTTCGGCTCGGACGCGCTTTTGCTGGCCCGCTTCTGCGAGCCGCGGCGCAGCCAGAAGGCGGCAGACCTGTGCTCCGGCTGCGGCATCGTGAGCCTTGAGTGGCACGACCGGGGCCATCGCGGCCTCTGCGCCGCCGTGGAATTGCAGCCCGAGGCCAGTGCGCTCTTACAGGAGGCTGTGACCGCGCAGGGCATCGAGCACATCACCCCTTATCTCACCGACCTGCGCACCTTCCGGGAAGGGGAGGGCCAGTTCGATGTCTGCGCCTGCAACCCGCCCTACTTTACCGCCGGGCCGCAGAGCACCGACGCGGGCCGTGCCACGGCCCGCCACGAGACGGACTGCACCCTCGAGGATGTCTGCGCCTGTGGTTTCCGCCTGCTGAAGGACGGCGGAAAGCTTTCCCTCTGCCATCGGCCCGAGCGTCTGGCCGAGGTGCTGGCTGTGCTGCGGGCGCACCGCCTCGAGCCGAAGCGTCTGGCCTTTGTGAAGAATAAGTCTGACGCCGCGCCGTGGCTTTTTCTTGTGGAAGCCCAGAAAAACCGCCGCACCGGCCTGCGCATCGAACCGGATGTGCTCATCACCGCCGGGGCGGCGATGTACGGAGAAGTAAAATAACAACATCAGGGAGGTCAATCATGGCCGGTATTCTTTATATCGTGGCAACCCCCATCGGCAATCTGGACGACATGCCGCCCCGCGTGGCCGCCACCTTCGGCGCGGCGGACTTCGTGGCCGCCGAGGACACCCGCGTGACCATGCGGCTGCTGAACTATCTGGGCCTGAAAAAGCCGATGGTCAGCTACTACGAGCACGCATTGCAGAAGGGCGAGGGTATCCTGCGCCGCATTGAGGCGGGCGAGAACTGCGCCCTCTGCTCTGACGCCGGAATGCCCTGCGTCTCTGACCCGGGCGAGGTCATCGTGCGGGACGCGCTGGCCCGGGGCATCAAAGTCGTGCCTGTCCCGGCGGCGTCCGCCTGCGTGACAGCGCTGGCCGTCTCGGGCCAGGACACCTCCCGCTGGGTGTTCGAGGGCTTCCTGCCTGTGAACCGGAAGCAGAAAAAAGAGCGTCTTGCTGAGCTTCTGGGTGAAAAGCGGACCGTCATCTTCTACGAAGCACCCCACAAGCTGCGCACGACGCTGGACGACCTCGTGAACGCCTTCGGCCCGGAGCGGAGCATCACCCTCTGCCGTGAGCTGACCAAGCTCCACGAAGAGATTTGGAAGACCACCCTCGGGGAGGCACAGGCCCACTACGCCGCCAACGAGCCGAGAGGCGAGTATGTTCTGGTCATGGCCGGTGCGCCAGCTTCCACAGAGCCGGAAGCAGAAATGACCCTCGAACAGGCCGCACAGCGCGCCCTCGAGCTGACCGGACAGGGCTTCGGCCCCACTGCCGCCGCCAAGGCCGCAGCCCAGGGGACGCCCTACTCCAAGAGCGAAGTATATAAGGCCCTGCTGACCATCCAGCAGCGCGACCCGGAATAAAATTTGAGGAGGATCCTTTTCCCGTGACGAAACTTCTGATTTTGAGCGACAGCCACAACAGCCGTCTGGCCATCGAAAACATTCTGGCCGCCGAGGCGGACAGCATCGACGCGCTCATCTTTCTGGGCGACGGCCTGCGCGACCTCGAGCAGGCGCTCACCTTTTACCCCTCTCTGCGGGCCTATGCTGTAGCCGGAAACTGCGATTTCGGTGCGCTGGAGCCGCTGGACGGGCTTGCCGCCTTTGACGGGGTGGTCGTCTTCTACACCCACGGCCATATGTACGGGGTGAAATACGACCTCGACACGCTGGCTGACGCAGCCGCAGCCCGGGGCGCGAACGTCGCCCTCTTCGGTCACACCCACATCCCGGTGGCAGAAGAGCGGGGCGGGGTGTTCCTGTTCAACCCCGGCTCCTGCGGCCGGTGCTACACCGGCCCCAACACCTACGGCATCCTGACCCTTGCCGACGGCAAGGTGGTCAGCCACGAGCACAAAGAGGTACCCAAAGCATGAGCATCAACGAGGTGCGCTGGCTGTCCGAGTGCGGCAGCACCAACGCTTACGCAAAAGAGCATTTTGAAGAGTTCGGCCCGGTGGGCGCGGTATACACCACCAATCAGACCGCAGGCCGGGGCCGTCTTGGCCGCAGCTGGGTGAACGCCGAGGGCCGCGCCCTCTATTATACGGCGGTCATCCGGGAGCCTCTGGCCCAGCCTGCCACCCTGCCGCTGCTGGCAAGCCTTGCCGTCCGCGATCAGCTGGCCCAGCGCTACGGCGTGGACTGCCAGATAAAATGGCCCAATGACCTGCTGCTGAACGGCAAAAAGATCGTGGGCATCCTCTGCGAGAGCGTCAGCTACGGCTACCAGATGCAGGGCCGGGGCATCGTCTGCGGTATCGGCATCAATCTGGCACAGCCCCAGAGCTATTTCGACGCCGCAAACCTGCCCAACGGCACCTCCCTCGAATTGCAGGGCGCGAAAGTGGACCTTGCCGCCGACCCCCAGTGGCTGGCCGAGGCGCTGACGGACTTCGGCTTTGACCGTCCGCTCTACACCTTCGCGCGGGAGGGCTTCGCTCCCTTCCGGGACGAGTACAAGGCGGCCTGCGTCAACCTGGGCCGCCACGTCACCTTCGATTTGCCGGGCGGCGGCACAGGCAGCGGCACAGCCATCGACGTGGACGCCGACGGCCAGCTCATCGTCCGCACCGACAGCGGCGAGGAGAAGGTCTTCACCGGCGAAGTCTCCGTCCACGGCATCTACGGGGCCGTATAAATTTTCCAGCATTCCAGCGCCTCTGCGGGCCGTCCGGCCCCGGGGGCGCTTTTCTTTCCTCCCTGCAAAGTTTGTGGAAAACTCGGGTTTTCCCACGGTTTTCCACACATGGTTTTTGCCGGGCAGCGTTTGTGGAAAACTCCTGCGCCAAAAATTCCAGAGGGGAGAGGCGCTTTTGCCCCAAGCGCGAAACGCCGCAGAAAATAAATTTTTGGCCTCGACTTTCTTTTCAAAAAAAGGCTCTTCGACCCCTTTTCTCTCCAGATTTTCCCTCTTTTCCCGTTTTGGAATACATCGTGTATAACCCAAAACTCAATTTTCTGTGGAAAACTCGGTGGAAAAAGTGGAAAACACTGTGGGAAGCCCTACTTCTTTTTCACAAAATCGGTGGAAAACCCAGTGGAAAAAGTTAAAAAATCATTCCAGATGGGATACTCTTCCGATAACCGCCCCAAAATGGAGCCCCGCACTTCCCACGGATTTTCTTGAATGAGCCGGGCAAACATGATACAATGAAAGACAGAAAATGGCCCCGGACATGGGCCGCAAAAATTTCTTTTCACGGAGGCGTCTGCCTATGAACTGGATCTCCCGCCTTGAGCGGAAATACGGCCGCTTTTGCATCCCCAACCTCATCTCTATCATCGTAGGTGGACAGATTTTAGTCTACGCCATCGAACTGTTCGTCAACCAATTCATCTCAGTCTATCTCGGCCTGAGCCGGAGCCTGCTGCTGATGGGGCAGGTGTGGCGGCTCATCACCTTCGTCTTTATCCCGTTTTCGGGGGGCGGGCCGCTGAGCGTCATCCTCGGCATCTACTTCACATGGTTCATCGGCACGGCGCTGGAAAAGGAGTGGGGCGATTTCCGCTTCAACCTCTACTTCCTGCTGGGGATGATCGGCACCGCGCTGGGCTGTCTCGTCACCGGCATCCCTGCCGACACCTACTGCCTGTCGCTGTCGTTGCTGCTGGCTTTCGCCATGCTCTACCCCGAGGTGCAGGTGCTGCTGTTCTTCGTCATCCCGGTAAGGGTGAAGTATTTCGGTCTCTTCGCCGCTGCCATGTGGCTGTTCAGCTTCCTGACTGCCGGGTGGCTGTATAAGGTGAGCTATCTGCTGAGTATGCTGGGATTTGCGCTCTTCTTCGGGCCGCAGGCACTGCGCAGCGTCCGGGCGTGGATACGTCGGGAGCAGTGGAAGCGGAAGAACCGGAGGTGAGCCGCTCATGATGATAGACCGCCTTGCGGGCAATGCGGCCCTGAAAGACAGCGTCCGCCTGATGCTGGGCAGCAGCCGCCTGACCCACAGCGTGTTATTGGTGGGCGAGACGGGCCTGGGCGCGGGCTACGCGGCCCGGTGCGTGGCGGCAGACTATCTTTACCCGGCAGGCGGCGCACCTGCTGAGGCCCTTCTGCGGGGCGAATGCTGCCGTGCCGTGGGCAAAGCCGGTGACCGCGACAGCGGCCGCATCGAGACCGGCGTGGTACGGGAGGCCATCTCCGTCACCGGCATGGGCTCGGGCGGGCGGTATCTCGTCAGTCAGGTCAAGGCCATGCGCACCGAAATTTTCAATACCAGCCTCTCCGCCGAGGGCCGCGCCGTCCTGCTCTACCATGTGGAGCGGATGAACGAGGAATCCGCCAACGCCTTGCTGAAGGTGATGGAGGAGCCGCCGGAAGGCGTGCTCTTCCTGCTGACGGCAGACTCGCTGGCCGGTGTGCTGCCCACCATCCGCAGCCGCTGCGTCAGCTTCGCCGTGGCCCCGGTCAGCCCCGAGGAATGCGCCCAGTGGTGCATCGGGCAGGGCGTGGACAAAAAGCAGGCCCGGCTCTACAGTGAGCTGTTCGACGGCCACATCGGCACAGTGCTTGCCGCCGCCCGGGACGACGCCCGCCGGGAACAGGTGGAAAAGGCCCTGACGCTGGCCAAGGCCGCGGCGGCTCACGACAGCTATGCCGCCGCCGTCCTACTGGCCGGGTACGAGAAGGACAAGGCCGCAGCAGCGGCCCTGCTGGGCGATTTCCGGGCCGTGGCCGCCGCCGGACTCCGGGGATGTACCAGCACCCCTCTGACGGCTGACGCCGCCCGCCGCGCCCTCTCGCTGGCCGATGCGGCCATTCAGCGGCTCGCCGCGCAGGTAAACCCCAAAATCACTCTTTCCGTTCTTGCAGCGAAGCTTGGATAAAGCAAAAGCTCCCCTTCCGGGGAGCTTTTACTATTGCTATTTGATTCTATTATCTTTTGCGGGACCGACTCCGCCGCCGCAGGTTCAGCGAACCGCCGCCGGCCACCATCGTCAGGAAGCCCAGCACGATGAGGATGCCGATGAGCGCGGCCATGAGAAGAAGAGTCGTTTTGGCGTCGGTGCGAAAGTCCGACACATATTCTTTGTGGGTCACAAGGTCCACCGTTCCCATCTCGTAGCCGTCGAGGTAGACGGTGGCCGTACCAAGCACAGCACCCTCCTTGACGGTGGCCGAAGTGCTCTCCGGCACCGAGAACTCGAAGGTCACTTCATCGTCGGCGTGGCCGTAGCCGCTGAGGCCGCTGGCGGCGTAGAGCTCCACGGCTTCCTCCGTGCGGCACTTGGTCAGCGGGACGGTGGTGAGCACCGTCTCCGTGTCCACGAGCTGACGGTCAGAAAAGCTCGAGAAAGCCCAGTCCAGAATCTCCGCACACTCGCGGTAGATGTTGTTCATATCACTACCCAACACCACGAGGCCGTAGGTGTGGCCGTCCTGCTGGGCAAAGGTGACGAAGCACCGGCCTGCGAGGGTAGTAAAGCCGGTCTTCATGCCCCGGACATAGTCGCGGTGATAGGCATACTCCGGGTCCAGCATGAGGTTGGTGGACTTGATGCTCCGCTCGTTCTGGTGCAGGTTCGTGGCGGGCAACGTATAGGTGAGGGTGTTCGCGGCCTGCATATAGGTCTCGTTAGCGTAGCAGGCAGCGGCAATTTTTGCAAGGTCCTCTGCCGTGGAGACGTTGCCGTAGTCGTACAGGCCGTGGACGCAGGTGAAGGTGGTGTCCATGCAGCCCAGCTCCTTGGCGCGGGCGTTCATCTGGGCCACAAAGGCCGTCAGGTCGCCGCCCGAGACGTCGCTGGCGATGACGCTGGCCGCGTCGTTGGCGCTGGCCACCAGCAGACCGTAGAGCAGGTCGATGCGGCGCACCGTCTCGCCGATGCGGAGGTTCATGGTGGAGCCGTTGGCGTTCTGGATGTCCTTGAACTCCTGGGTCAGGCTGGTGGGGATGGTGATCTCAGCGTTCATGTCTTTGCCGCTCTCGAGGAAGAGCAGAGCCGTCATCATCTTGGTGAGGCTGGCGATGTAGCGCTGCTGGTCAGAGTTCTGCCTGAGGATGGGCTTGCCGGTATCCAGATTGAAGAGATAGACCGACTCGGCGTCGCTGGCCGTCTGGATGGGCATCTGATAAGCGGCAAACCCGGGCAGGGCGGCGCAGATCATCAGCACCAGCGTGAGCAGCAGCGCCGTGCTCCGGCGCAGGAAGGTGGGTCGATTCATAGGCTTGTCCTCCTTAACATTCAAACATCAGCCAAACACTTTGTGCCAGAATGCACTCAGCCCGTGCTTCTCGGGTTCAACCTCGGGCTCTGCCGGGGCGGGGTGCAGTTCGGGGCTGGTAAAGGCCCAGTCGAACAGCTCTGCCGCCTCCCGGAAGATATTCTGGGAGTTCGAACCCAGAATGACCAGCCCATAAGTATGGCCGTCCTGCTGGGCAAAGGTAACGAAGCACCGCCCGGCCTGGGTGGTGAAGCCGGTCTTCATGCCGTGGGCATAGCTGCGGTAATAGCCGCTGCCGGGCTGCAAAAGCTTGTTGGTGGTCGTGACCGTCCGGGCCGGATGCACGTTGGTGGCGGGCAGTTTATAGGACATTGTGTCCGCTATCTGGCGGTAGGTCGGGTCCGCATAGCAGGCCAGCGCGATCTTCGCCATATCACGGGCCGTGGAGTAGTTGCCGCCGTCGTAGAGGCCGTGGGGGCAGGTGAAATGGGTGGCCGTACAGCCCAGCTGACTGGCCCGGACGTTCATCTGGGCCGCGAAGGCGGCCAGACTGCCGGAGGTATCGACGGCCAGCACGCTGGCTGCGTCGTTGGCACTGGGCAAGAGCATGGCGTACATCATATCGATGCGGCGCACCGTCTCGCCGGCCTGCAGGCCGATGGTGTGGCCCCGGTTGGCCCGGATGGACTGAAGTTCCGGCGTGAGGCTGGCCGGGATGGTGATACTGGCATTGAGGTCGGTGCCGCTTTCCAGCACGAGAAGGGCCGTTATCATCTTGGTCAGGCTGGCAACGCAGCGGGGAAGGTCGGGGTTCTGCTCCACGAGAGCTTCGCCAGTGTCGGCATCGAAGAGATAGATGGATTCCTGCGGGTAGGCGGCCTGAATAGGCATCGCGTAGACGGCGAAACCGGACAGTGCCGCTGTAGTCATGAATGCAGCGGTCAGGGCCAGAGCCAGAAACCGCTGCGCAAAGGGATGAAACTGCATAAATTGATACTCCTTCGGAAGCCTGGGGGCTTCCTTGCTCCGACAATAAGAGCTATAATAAAGAATACCATAAATGAAGCAAAAGAGAAAGGTGGTTTTTCAACAATGATGCTCTCCTTTGGTGGAAAAATGCCCCGGGATGAGGGTGCTGTCTTTGTGGCAGCGAATGCGACGGTGCTGGGCGACGTGACACTGGGCAGGGGCGTGAATATCTGGTACGGGGCTGTACTGCGGGCCGATGAGGGCGCACTGATACTGGGCGAAAACAGCAACGTGCAGGACAACGCCGTGCTCCACTGCGACCCCGGCGGGCAGGTCGTTCTGGGCAAAAACGTCACCGTAGGCCACAGCGCCCTCGTCCACGGCTGCACGGTGGGGGACAACAGCCTCATCGGGATGCATGCTACCATCCTCAACCACGCCGTCGTGGGCAGAAACTGCATCATCGGGGCCGGGGCGCTGGTACCTGAAGGAATGGTCATCCCCGACAACTCGGTGGCGGTAGGCGTGCCTGCCCGGGTCATCAAGACCATCCGGGACGACCAGCTGGCCCACAACATCGAGAACGCAAAAGCTTATGTGGAGATGGGTCGTCAGCACGCGGCGCTGGGCTCTCATGCTGAAAAATAAGCATCTTTCTCCCAAAAATTTCACAGGCCGATTAACAAATCTTTCACAGGAAAGACATGATTTTGGCCGGTAATTCGGGTATACTATAGCTCACAAGGGTGCGGGGCCGCAACCGCCCCTTGCACATGATTCCTCCTCACACCAAAGCAATACCCCAAACAGCAAGGCCCCCTCTGGCGTCGCCGCAAGCGCCAGACGGGGGCCTTGTTGTATCTGGGAAACAGAACGCCCCCGCTCAGCACTTCCTGAGCAGGGGCGTTTTTGTATATTTACATCATGCCGCGGAAGACAGCCTGTGCGATTTGGAAATACAAGATCAAGCTGCAGGCGTCCACGATGGTGGTGATGAAGGGGGTCGCCATGATGGCCGGGTCGGCGCCCAGCTTCTTGGCGGCCAGGGGCAGCATACCGCCCACCAGCTTTGCGAGGATGACGCTGAAGAACAGCGACACGCTGACGACCACTGCGTAGCCGATAACATTGTCATACTGGCCGGCGTAGAGGTAGGTGTACATCAGGTAGATGCGCAGGCCGTTGACGAGGCCCAGCACCGCGCCGACGATGGCGGAGACCCGCAGCTCCTTGCCCAGAACTTTGAGGAAGTCGCTGGGCTCCACCTCACCCAGAGCGAGGCCGCGGACCATCAGGGTGCTGATCTGGTTGCCGCAGTTGCCGGCAGTATCCATCAGCATAGGCATGAAGGAGACCAGCAGGGGCAGGCTGACGAAAGCCTCTTCGTAGTGGGTCGTGACCATGCCGGTGAAGGTTGCAGAGAGCATCAGGATGAGCAGCCAGGGGATACGCTGCTTGGCGTGGGTCCAGACGCTGGTGCCGAAGTAGGTGGTGGCATCGTCGTCGGGCAGAATAGCTGCCATCTTCTGCATATCCTCGGTGCTCTCATCGGTCAGGACGTCGATAGCGTCGTCGATGGTGATGATACCGACGAACATGCCCTCGTTGTCCAGAACAGGCATCGCGGTGAAGTCGTAGCGCTGCATCTCGCGGGCCACGAACTCCTGGTCATCCGTGACCTTCACGGTGACGACATTGTCGTCCATGATGTCCACGATGGGGGTAGAGGGGTCAGACAGCAGCAGGCTGCGGGCCGACACGACGCCCAGCAGGCGGTTGCGCTCCACCACATAGCAGGTGTAGACCGTCTCAGCGTTCTCACCCTGCTTACGGATAGCGGTGAAGGCGTCGCTGACGGTCATCTCCTGCCGCAGACGGACGTATTCGGGGGTCATCAGGCTGCCGGCAGAGCTCTCGGGGTAGTTCAGCAGCTTGTTCAGGCTCTCACGGGTCTGGCGGGACGACTTTTCCAGCACCCGCTTGACCACGCCTGCGGGCATATCTTCCAGCAGGTCGGCGGCGTCGTCAAGGCTCATATCCTCGATGGCGCTCACCAGCTCGACGTCGGAGAAAGCATTCACGAGGTCGTCGCGGGCCTCATCGGACATATAGGCGAATGCTTCTGTTGCAACGTCCTTTTTCAGCAGACGAAACACCACGAGGCGGTTGTTCTCGTCTAGCTCTTCCAGCAGCTCGGCCAGGTCGGCGGGCTGCTCTTCCTCAGTCACTTCGCGCAGCTTGACGTACTGCTTTTTGACGAGCAGCTTGAGCAGACGGCTCTTGGTCAGCATCTCGGGGTTGGCCTTGACTTCTTCGTCGTTGGCCTCCTCTTTTTCGGCCTCGCGGACGTCCTGCTTGAGGTCTTCGGTGGCCTGCTCGTTCAGGTCTTCGGCCAGCTTCTGGCGCACCTCAGCGGGAATATCCGTGGGCAGCTCCTGCACCGGAAGAGCCTGTTCCTCTTCGCGCTCCGGGGTCTTCTTTTCTTCTTCCATTTGTGTTCCTCCTCTTTTCTGTCTCAGGAGGACACAGCCGCATCAACGCAAAAAGCGCCGCTCCTGCGCCGCAGACCCCGGGCCGCACTGCCCATCTGCACGCGCAAAGCTGCGCCTCTTTTGTACGGCAGCCGGACAGCGGATACTCCGCTGTTCAGCGTACAAAAAAGGCGAACGCAGCACCTTTCGCGGTCATTCCGGCCGCATCATTCCATCGTCTTCGACTATGATCCGGGTCCATTGTCCTGCGTTCACCTCCACAAATTCGTTTTACTAAGTTTCTTAGCCTACAGGTTTATTATATCTCCACTCAAATGCCCGGTCAACCCTGTAAGGCGTCCATTTCCGGAATATTGACGCAGAAAAACGCACAGCGCCCTCTCCGGTGCTTGCGGCTTCACCGGAAAGGGCGCTGTGTTTGGATATTGCTTTGGTGTGAGGAGGAATCATGTACAAGGAATCGGTTGCGGCCCCGAATCCTCATGGCTGTAGTATAGCAGATTCCGCACCGGATTTCATGAAAAACCTATGAAGAAAGTGTAAAAGACACAAAAATACGCCCCGGACACTGTTTCCAGTGAGCGGGGCGCTAAAAACGGGATCCGTTTTTGACTGCGGCAAGATACCTGCAAGCAGGTCTTATGCAGCAGGCGGGGCAAGGTATCTGCGAACAGACCTTATGCTCCTGACACACGCGAAGTATGCTTTCAAGGACCCTCGCGGGCGCTTTGGTATTTCATGCTCTGCCCGACCCGACGCGTTCGGAGGCGGGCAGAGAGTTGAAATCAGTTTGGAGTACAAAGCTCCAGTCTCTGCGTAGAAATAAGCCTGTCATTTCTTCTCTGGCCGGGGCCACAGTTTCGTACTGCTGCGTTGCGCAGTAATCGCCAGCACGGAGCAGCCGCCCTTTCGGGACTAAGGTGCCGCTGCGGCAAAATTCCAGCCAGAGTCAAAAGAACTTTGGTTTACTTGTACAGCTCGACCAGGCGGGTCAGATGCTCGTAACGGTCGATTGCGACCTGCTCGTTGCGAGCGAACAGCTGCTTTGCACGCTCCGGGAATGCACGAGTCAGGCGGCTGTAACGAGTCTCGTTTGCCAGCAGGGCCTGATACTTCTCGGCATCCACAGCCTTGGAGGTCAGGGTGAAGGGGTTCTTGCCCTGAGCCTTGTTGGCCGGATTGAAGGTGAACAGGTTCCAGTAACCAGCCTCAACTGCCTTCTTCATCTCGTTCTGGCAGTTGGTCATGCCGCCCTTAACACCGTGCAGCTCGCAGGGAGCGTAGCCGATGATGAGGGAAGGACCGGGATATGCCTCAGCCTCTGCGATAGCCTTGACAGCCTGGTTCATGTTAGCGCCCAGAGCGATCTGAGCAACATAGATGTAACCGTAGGTCATAGCGATCTCAGACAGGCTCTTCTTGCTGATCTCCTTACCAGCAGCAGCGAACTGGCAGACCTCGCCGATGTTGGAGGCCTTGGATGCCTGTCCGCCGGTGTTGGAGTACATCTCAGTATCGAAGACCATGACGTTGACATCCTCGCCGGAAGCCAGGACGTGGTCCAGACCGCCGAAGCCGATGTCATATGCCCAGCCGTCACCACCGAAGATCCAGACGGACTTCTTGGCGATGAACTCCTTGCTCTTCAGGATCTCAGCGGACTCGGCGCAGCCAGCGGCAGCAGCCTTCTCCAGCTCAGCGATCAGAGCCTTAGCGGGGGCATCGTTAGCCTTGGTGTTGTTCTTGGTTGCCATGAACTCGTCAAAGGCAGCCTTCAGCTCAGCAGAAGCCTTGTCAGAACCAGCGACCTCAGCGATGCGCTTGATCAGGTTCTCACGGACGGTCTTCTGGCCCAGATACAGGCCCAGGCCGTGCTCTGCGTTATCCTCGAACAGGGAGTTGCACCATGCAGGACCGTGGCCGCTGTCCTTGTTGACAGTGTACGGAGAGATGGAAGCAGTACCGCCCCAGATAGAGGAGCAGCCGGTGGCGTTGGAGATGTACATCTTCTCGCCGAACAGCTGGGTGATCAGACGTGCGTAAGAGGTCTCAGCACAGCCTGCGCAGGAGCCAGAGAACTCCAGCAGCGGCTGGTTGAACTGAGAGCCGATGACGGTGTCGTCTGCGAACTTAGAGGGCTTCTTGGAGATGTTGGCGACGCAGTAGTCGAAGACTGCCTGCTGATCGGCCTGAGACTCCTGAGGAACCATCTGGATAGCCTTGGTGGGGCAGACGGTGACACACTCGCCGCAGCCCATGCAGTCCAGAGGAGACACAGCCATAACGAACTTGTACTCGTTAGCGGGCTTGTTGTCGCGGCTCTTGGTCTGTGCGGGAGCTGCTGCCAGCTCGTCAGCGGTCAGCTGGAAGGGACGGATGGTTGCATGAGAGCACACGAATGCGCACTGGTTGCAGCCAACACACTTGGAAGCATCCCACTCGGGGACGTTCACAGCGGTGCCGCGCTTCTCGTAAGCGGAAGCACCCTGCTCCCACTCGCCGTTTGCGTTAGCAACGAAAGCAGAGACAGGCAGGCTGTCGCCGTCCATACGAGCGATGGGCTCCATGACGTCGCGGATCTGCTTGACCAGCTCGGGACGGCCAGCCAGCTCCTTCGGAGCGGGATCGGCCTCGGGGTTGGACCAGGAAGCGGGGACGTCCACCTTGTGGATGGCGTCAACACCGGCATCGATGGCCTTCCAGTTCATCTCAACGACGTCCTGACCCTTCTTGCCGTAGCTCTTCTGAGCTGCCTGCTTCATGAAGTTGACGGCGTCCTCGATGGGCATAACGTCAGCCAGCTTGAAGAAAGCGGACTGCAGGATGGTATTGGTGCGCTTGCCCATACCGATCTCGATAGCCTTATCGATAGCGTTGATGGTGTACAGCTGGATGTTGTTGTCAGCGATGTACTTCTTGGCCTCAGCGTTCAGGTGATGGCCCAGCTCCTCATCGTTCCACTGGCAGTTGATCATGAACACGCCGCCGGGCTTGACATCCTGGACCATCTTCATGCCCATGTGGATGTAAGCGGGGTTGTGGCAGGCCACGAAGTCAGCCTGGTTGATGTAGTAGGGGCTGCGGATGGGCTTGTCGCCGAAACGCAGGTGGCTGATGGTCACGCCGCCGGTCTTCTTGGAGTCATACTGGAAGTATGCCTGAACATACTTATCAGTGTGGTCGCCGATGATCTTGACGGAGTTCTTGTTAGCACCGACGGTACCGTCGCCGCCCAGACCCCAGAACTTGCACTCCTTGGTGCCAGCTGCTGCGGTGATGGGAGCGGGCTTGACCTCAGGCAGAGACAGGCCGGTGACATCATCGGTGATGCCGAGGGTGAAGCGCTCCTTCGGCTGATCCTTCTCCAGCTCCTTGAACAGAGCGAAGATGGAGGACGGGGGAGTGTCCTTGCTGCCCAGACCGTAACGGCCACCGGTCAGGATGACATCATTCTTGCCAGCCTCACGCAGGGTAGCTGCGACATCCAGGTACAGGGGCTCGCCCAGAGAGCCGGGCTCCTTGGTGCGGTCCAGAACTGCGACCTTCTTAGCGGTAGCAGGCAGGACCTTCAGCAGAGCGGAGGACACCCAGGGACGGTACAGGCGGACCTTGATGATACCGACCTTCTCGCCCTTAGCGTTCAGGTAATCGATGACCTCGTCAGCAACGTCGCAGACAGAGCCCATAGCGATCATGACGCGATCGGCATCGGGTGCGCCGTAGTAGTTGAACAGGTCGTAGTTGGTGCCCAGCTTCTCGTTGATCTTGGCCATGTACTTCTCGACGACTGCGGGCAGTGCGTCGTAGACAGAGTTGCAGGCCTCACGATGCTGGAAGAACACGTCGCCGTTCTCGTGGGAACCGCGCATCTTGGGGTGCTCGGGGTTCAGAGCCTTTGCACGGAACTCCTCGACAGCCTTCATGTTGCACATTTCCTTCAGGTCGGCGTAGTCCCACTTCTCGATCTTCTGGTACTCGTGAGAAGTACGGAAGCCGTCGAAGAAGTTCAGGAAGGGAACCTTGCCCTCGATAGCTGCCAGATGGGCAACAGGGGACAGGTCCATGACTTCCTGCACGCTGCTCTCGACCAGCATTGCGAAGCCGGTCTGGCGGCATGCCATAACGTCGCTGTGATCACCGAAGATGTTCAGGGACTGGGTAGCAACGGTACGTGCAGAAACATCGAACACGCAGGGCAGCTGCTCAGCAGCGATCTTGTACATGTTGGGGATCATCAGCAGCAGGCCCTGAGAAGCGGTGAAGGTGGTGGTAACAGCACCTGCACCCAGAGAGCCGTGCACAGCGCCTGCAGCGCCTGCCTCAGACTCCATCTCGACGACCTTGACCTGGTTGCCGAAGATGTTCTTCTGGCCCTGAGCGGACCACTGGTCCACAGAGTCAGCCATCGGAGAAGAGGGGGTAATGGGGTAGATGGCAGCCACGTCCGTGTAGGCATATGCTACATGAGCGGCAGCGGTATTGCCATCCATGGTTTGCTTTGCTCTAGGCATTTTTCTTCCTCCATTCAGAATTTGGTACCTTCTGCGCGGGGCAAACGTCTTTTTACCGGAGCCGGAGAACTCCTTTGAAAAACGTATTGCTCAACTGATAAGCGCCGCACTTCGCCGGAGCCGGAGAACTCCACAAAAGCACACGCTCATCGAGGGCAATAGCCCTGCCCGGGGCCGGAGAACCCCATGAAGGCACTATTGCTCATCTAATATAATAGCAAATTCCGCCGGTAAAGGCAACGCAAACCGACTGTAAAAACACAACAAAAATTCAAGAAATTTTTTAGCGCTTTTTTACAGATGTGTTCTTTGCTGCATCCATGACGGTGTTATGCTCCAAAATCCAGTATCCATGAGGCTTTTTCTTACAAAATTCTAAATTTATAATTGACATTTGTACAGATTCTGCCGTAAACTTTATCTATAGTATCATGCGCTGCACAGCGCAGGGGAGGACAGGCACAAAACGATGGATGCTGCACATTTTGAAAAGACGCTCTCGAGCGAAGTTCTCTTTGAGGGCCGGGTGGTCACGCTGACCAAAGACGTGGCTCTGCTGGAAAACGGTGAGACTTCTATCCGGGAAGTGGTCCACCACCACGGCGGGGCCTGCATCGTACCGTATTTTGAGGACGGCACCCTCTGCATGGTGCGCCAGTTCCGCTACGCCATGCAGCAGGAGCTGTGGGAGCTGCCCGCCGGCAAGCTGGAAAAGGGCGAAGACCCCTTCGAAGCCGCCAAGCGGGAGCTGGGCGAAGAGTGCGGCCTGACCGCCGACCACTACACCCCGCTGGGCGAGTTCTACCCCACGGTGGGCTATGACACCGAGATCATCTATATGTGGGTGGCCACCGGCCTGCACACCACCCAGATGCATCTGGACGACGATGAGTTCCTGACGCCCGACCGCATCCCGCTGGCAAAAGCCTACGAGATGGTCATGAGCGGCGAAATAAAGGACGGCAAGACCATCGCGGGCGTGCTCAAGCTCAAGGCGCTGGTGGACGAGGGCAGGCTGTGATACTCTACGAAGATACAGCCCTCGTGGTTCTGGACAAGCCCGCCGGGCTTTCCAGCGAGGACGGCGTACCCGCCGCCCTGCGGAAGCTCTGGGGCAGGCCCGACGCCTATGTGGGCGTCATCCACCGGCTGGACACCGGCGTGTCGGGTCTGATGGTCTATGCGAAGACCCCGCAGGCAGCCGCCGCCCTCAGCCGTCAGGTGACGCAGAGCCAGCAGGTTTATGCCGAACAGGATGGCCGGGCCGAGCCTGACGCCGGCACACCGGACGCGCCGCCTTTCGTGAAACAATACCGCGCCCTCATCGCAGGCGGGCCGGACGAAAAGCTGCCCGCCGAAGGCGTCCTGCGGGACTACTTATTCAAGGACAGCCGGAAAGGCCGTGTTTTTCCGGTGAGCCGTCCGCGCAAGGGCGTGAAGGAGGCTGTGCTGGAATATCGCATTTCTGCCTCCGCCCCGGACGGCAGCACCAGCCTCGCGGACATCACCCTCCACACCGGGCGCACCCACCAGATACGGGTGCAGTTCGCGTCCCGCCGCCACCCGCTCTGGGGCGACGGCAAATACGGCAGCCGCATCAAGGGAGACCTTGCGCTTCAGAGCGCACGGCTCCGCTTCATCCATCCCGACACCGGAAAGGTAATGGACTTCCGCCTCCCGGTCCCCGGGACATGGCCCGCTTGGGGCATCAGACAGGAAAACGACAATGGAACAACAGTATAAAACAGATTCTGAAATATACGCCGTCCTCGAGCGGGAGATCATCGATTTGACCCTCCGGCCCGGCTGTTCGCTGAGCGAAAACCCGCTCTGCACCCGCTTCGGCGCGCCCCGCTCCCTCATCCGGGTGGTGCTGCAGCGGTTACAGGAGAACGGGCTGGTGAAGATCGTGCCTTACAAAGGCACGACTGTCACCCGGCTGAACCGGGACATCGTGGACGAGCTGATTTATGAGCGCATCGCGGTAGAGGCCCGGGTCCTGCGGGACTTTGCGCCCCACTGCACACCGGAGCACCGCGCCCTCATCCGCCAGCGTGCCGCCGCCTACGACGAGCTGGCCAAGGCCGAAACGCTGGACTTCAACCGTCTCTACGAGGCTGACACCCGGCTCCACGAGACGTGGTTCTCCGCCATGGGCAAGATGTATCTCTGGCGCACCTTGCAGAACGCCCACGCCGACTACAGCCGCTTCCGGATGCTGGACACTCTGACCACCGGCGGGCTCGCCGAGGTGGTGGCCGACCATCACAACCTCATCGACGCCATCGAGCGGTGCGACCTCGCGGCCTTTGAGCCGCTGGTGGAACGCCACCTTTACGGCGGCATCCGCCGCCTCGGCTCCAAGCTCACAGAGGAATACGCCGATTATTTTGAATGATGTTCCATGGGGAACAAAAAAGCGCCTCTGCACGATGTGCAGAGGCGCTTTCTCATATCAGTTTATTGGAGATTTCATCCGACTGTTAGTCGTCATCTTCCACCAGTTCGTACTGGCTCAAGATCTTCTCGAAGTTCATGTAGTTTGCGTCTGCGTAAGTGTCGCATCTGGTGATCTGGCCTTCCATGACAGTCTGGACAGCAGTCTCACCCTGCACTTCGGCAACGCCCTTCACGATCATATACTTCGGCTTGCTGCCGTTGAAGCAATAAATCATTGCGACCGTCACAGGCACACCATTCTCAGTTTCCGTAAAAGCAATGCAGTCTGCCGGATACTCGGTAGAGCCGATTTTGTAGTAGCCCTGCATGATCTTGTACTTAGTGAAGTCTTTGATGACCGTGTCGTCGTCATCATCAGGCTTCGTCGGATACTTGCTCCAGTCAGTGACAGTATAAGTACCCTTAATGCCATCGATATCCCAGCTCTTTTTCTGAGCCTCATCGTGCAGGTTAATCTCATCCCTCCTATATTCCGGAGCAAGCGTTCTATTGTAACTCTTGTTTCCGTCAGTAGACTGGACAGTCTTCATGCTGACCGTCATGCTGCCCGCCAGCATCTTCACGTTCATCTCAAGAGTATACTTCTCAGAGTTCATGTTCTTCAGATAGCTGCTCGTGAAAGGAACGACCTTGACATTAGTCATGCCAAGCTGCTCTGCAATGTTTTTATCAGTCGTCGTGCCGGAAGAGCTGGAAGAACTGGAGCTGCTGCTCGAAGAGCTGGAAGAAGAGCTCGAAGAGCTGCTGGAGCTAGAGCTGGAGCTGCTGGAAGAGCTGCTGCTCGAGCTGGAAGAATCGCTGCTGGAGCCGCCGCCGCCACCACCGCCGCAGGCGGTGAGCATCGAAACCGTCATAGCCGCAGCCAGTGCGACTGCCATTACCTTTTTTGCCAATCTCATGGTAAATTTCCTCCCACATTTTCAAAATCGACAGCGGAAATCCTCGTTCGGCCCCTCTGTTTCTCTAAATTTACCCCCCCCTGTATCGATTTGTCAAGTAGTTTTGATAAATTTGTGTTATTTAATAAAATCGTCCCTGAAATTGCATCAATTTGACAACAAACATCGTTTCAGTTTATCCCGGCATACAAGAGTCCTGTTCAACAAAGAAGCGGCACATCCACCGCAAAGGAGAATGTGCCGCTTTTCTATATTTTTTTCAGCCCATCATGCCGGAAATGAAGATTTCCAGGCCGATGCCGATGAGGATGACGCCGCCGAGGACGGAGGCTTTGCCGGAGAGCTTGGTGCCGAACTTTTTGCCGATGGCAAGGCCGGCCTCACAGATGAAGAAGGTGACGATTGCCACGATGAGGGAGCAGACCAGCGCCATGAACCAGCCGTACTCCGAGATGGTGAAGCCCACCGACAGCGCGTCAATGCTGGTGGCGACGCCCTGCATGAAGAGTGCGCCCGCGCTCAGCTCAGCGGCTTCCTCGGCCTCTTCGCCCTTGATGCCCTCGATGAGCATTTTACCGCCGATGTAGCCCAGCAGGATGAGGGCGATCCACGGGATGAACTTTTCAAACGAAGAGAACAGCTCCACGATGGTGTGGACGCAGACCCAGCCCGTCATGGGCATGACAGCCTGAAAGATGGCGAAGGTGCCTGCGATTTGGACGCCCCTGCGGCGGGACATCTGAGGGTCATGCAGACCGTTTGCCATCGAGACGGAAAACGCATCCATGGCAAGGCCCACGCCCAGCAGGGCGCTGTTGAAGAAAAACAAAAAACTCCATTCCATAACGATGCCTCCTGATTTGACCGGAATTGGTGGGCAGACAAAAGACCCGGAATCGGCGCGCATTTCGCCAATTCCGGGTCGGATTTTTACAAACTGACTCCATGTGGAATGGGCGTGGTACTCGCACCAAAGCACATGAGTCTCGCAAATGAAAGCAAGCCAGACAGCCGCCCGGGCCGTCATTGTGTTGACTTGCTGCGCTGCCTGCAAAACAGCGCCTGCTACTCCCCCATGAGGATCTTTCTTGTTGTCCGGCTATAGTACCACACAAACAGCGGATTTGTCCAGTATAACCGTGATTTTTTGCAAAAACCTGCGGGAGAGCACCGCAGAAAGCGTGTACTCCCCCGCAGGGTCAGTTTATGTGTGGAAACGAGGTTTATTCCTCGTCGCCGGTGTCAGCCTCGGGAGCTTCGGCGGCCGATGCCTCATCGGCTGCTTCCATCTCCGCCAGCTGCTCGGCAGTGGGCTCGTCCTCGGTATCGGCCTCGATGCTCTCGGTCTGTGCCTCGTCGTCGTGGTCGGTGCGGGCCAGCACCATCACCTTATCGTTCTCGCCCAGACGCATGACCCGGACACCGGAGCCGTAGCGGCTCTGGACGGGGATCTCGTTGGCGTGCAGGCGGATGATGATGCCCTCCTGACTGCTCAGCAGCACATCGTCGATGTCGTCCACGATCTTGACGGCTGCCACCTTGTCCTTGGAGGCATCGTAGTTGCGGATGCCCTTGCCGCCGCGGGCAGTGATGCGGTAGGTGTCGATGTCAGAGCGCCGGCCCTTGCCGTTTTCGGTGACGGTGAGCACCGTGCCGCCCTCGCGGCAGATGCAGACGCCGACGACCTCGTCGCCCTCGGCCAGCTTGATGGCGCGGACGCCGTGGCCGCTGCGGCCCATCGGGCGGGCATCGGCCTCGTTGAAGCGGATGGCCTGACCGTTGCGGGTAGCCACGATGAGCATATCATTGCCGGTGGTCAGGCGAGTCCATGCCAGCGCGTCGCCCTCGTTGAGCGCAATGCCGATGAGGCCCGTCTTGCGGATGTTGGCGTACTGCTCCAGCGGGGTGCGTTTGATGAGGCCCTGCTTGGTGACCATGGTGACGAAACCGCCCTTGTTGTCCTCGTCCTTGGGGTAGCAGAGCATGTTGGTGACCTTTTCGCCCTCGGCCAGCTGCAGCAGGTTGACGATGTTGCTGCCCTTGCTGGTGCGGCTGCCCTCGGCGATGGTGTAGCCCTTGATGCGGAAAAGACGGCCCTTGTCGGTAACGAACAGGACATAATCATGGGTAGAGCCCACGAACATCTCCTGCACGATGTCCTCTTCCTTCCGGGTCATGCCGGAAATGCCGCGGCCTCCGCGCTTCTGGGCCTGATAGGTGGCCTTGAGCTGGCGCTTGATATAGCCGGCCTCGGTGAGGGTGTAGACGCACTGCTCCTCGGCGATGAGGTCTTCGATGTCCACTTCGCCGGTGACGGACTGGATCTCGGTGCGGCGCTCGTCGCCGAAGCGCTTCTTCATGTCCAGCAGCTCGTTCTTCACGATTTCCAGAACACGGGCGTCGTTGGCGAGGATGTCCTCCCAATCCTTGATTTTTGCCTGCAAGCCGGACAGCTCTTCCTCGATCTTGAGGATCTCGAGACCAGCCAGACGGCCCAGCTGCAGCTTGACGATAGCGTCGGCCTGCGGGTCATCGAAGCCGAACTGCTCCATGATAGCGGCTTTTGCCTCGGCCATGCCGCCCTTGCAGGCGCGGATGGTAGCGATGAGCTCATCCACGATGTCGGTGGCCTTTTTCAGACCCTCGAGGATGTGGGCGCGCTCCTTGGCCTTCTTCAAATCATACTGAGTGCGGCGGCGGACGACTTCATCCTGGAACTCGACGTACTTCTGTATCATCTGTTTCAGGGTCATGACCTTCGGCACCTTGTGGTCGATGGCCAGCATGATGACGCCCACAGTATCCTGCAGCTGGGTGTACTGGTACAGCTGGTTCAGGATGACCTGTGCGTTGGCGTCCTTGCGGATGTCCACCACGATGCGCATACCCTTGCGGTTGGTCTCATCGTTCAGGCCGGTGATACCCTCGATGCGCTTTTCCTTCACGAGGTCGGCCATGTTCTCAATAAGACGGGCCTTGTTGACCATATACGGAATTTCCGTAATGATGATCTGGGTACGGCCATTCTTGGTCTCTTCGATGGTAGCACGGCCCCGCAGAGTAATTTTGCCGCGGCCGGTGGCGTAGGCGGCGCGGATGCCGCTTCGGCCCATGATGATACCGGCAGTGGGGAAGTCCGGTCCCTTGATGTGCTCCATCAGGCCGGGCAAATCGATGTCAGGATTCTCGATATAGGCCACGCAGCCGTCGATGACCTCACTGAGGTTGTGGGGCGGGATGTTGGTGGCCATACCGACGGCGATGCCCTGACTGCCGTTGACCAGCAGGTTGGGGAAGCGGCAGGGCAGGACGCTGGGCTCTTTCTTCGTCTCGTCGAAGTTGGGGTCCCAGTTGATGGTGTCTTTGTCGATGTCGGTCAGCATCTCGACCGCCATGCGGCTCATGCGGGCCTCGGTGTAACGGTAAGCAGCCGGGGGGTCGCCATCGACCGAGCCGAAGTTACCCTGACCATCCACCAGCGGGTAGCGCAGGGAGAAATCCTGTGCCAGACGAACCATGGCGTCGTAGACGGAGGCGTCGCCGTGGGGGTGGTAAGAGCCCAGCACCGCACCGACGGTATCCGCCGACTTGCGGTAGGGATGGCTGGGGTCGTTGCCGCGTTCGTGCATGGTGTAGAGGATGCGGCGGTGGACAGGCTTCAGGCCGTCACGCACATCCGGCAGGGCGCGGGCCACGATGACCGACATGGAGTAATCCAGAAACGCCGTTTCGATCTCCTTCTTGACGTCCCGGATGATCATCTTGGTACCGCTGCCCGGTATCATCACATAATCTTCTTCCATTGTTTCCTCCAATTACACGTCGAGCTTTGCGTACTGGGCGTTGGTCTCGATAAAGCGGCGGCGGGGCTCCACCTGATCGCCCATCAGGATGGTGAACGCCTCATCGGCCTTCTCGGCATCCTCGATGGTGATGCGGACGATGACGCGGTTCTCGGGGTTCATGGTGGTCTCCCAGAGCTGCTCCGGATTCATCTCGCCAAGGCCCTTATAGCGGTTTATCTTCGCGCCGGGCATCTCCTGCGAGAGCAGGGCCATTTCGGCGTCGTTGTAAGCGTATTTGATGGTGCTGCCCTTCTGCACCTTGAACAGCGGGGGCTGTGCCACATAGACATGGCCCTGCTCGATGAGGGGGCGCATATAGCGGAAGAAGAAGGTGAGCATCAGGGTGCAGATGTGAGAACCATCGACATCGGCATCGGCCATGATAAACACTTTGTCATACCGCAGCTTGGAAATATCGAACTCGTCGCCGATGCCGCAGCCCAGTGCCAGCACGACAGGCATCAGCTTGTCGTTGCCGTAGATACGGTCGGCGCGGGCCTTTTCGACGTTGAGCATCTTGCCCCACAGGGGGAGGATGGCCTGAATGGCCGAGTCACGGCCCATCTTGGCCGAGCCGCCTGCAGAATCACCCTCGACGATGAAGATCTCAGTGCGGGTGGGGTCTTTTTCGCGGCAGTCTGCCAGCTTGCCGGGCATCCGGCTGGTCTCGAGGGCGCTCTTGCGGCGCACCAGCTCACGGGCCTTCTTGGCGGCAGCGCGGGCGCGGGCGGCCTGGGTGGCCTTTTCGAAGATAGCCTTGGCCACGCCGGGGTTCTCCTCGAAGAACTCCATCAGCTTGGAGTAGACCATGTTGGAGACGAGGGTTCGAATTTCCGTATTGCCCAGCTTTGCCTTGGTCTGGCCCTCGAACTCGGCCTCCTGCAGCTTGACAGAGATCACGCAGATGAGGCCCTCACGGACGTCAGCGCCGGAAAGGTTCTCGTCCTTGTCCTTCAGCAGACCGTGGCTGCGGCCATAATCGTTGAATACGCGGGTGAGGCTGCTGCGGAAGCCCTCTTCGTGGGTGCCGCCGTCGGGGGTGTTGACGTTGTTGGCGAAGCTCAGCAGCAGCTCATTGTAGCTGGAATTATACTGCAAGGCGATTTCTGCCATGCCCCGGTCGGTCTGACCCTTGAGATAGATGACGTTGGGGTGGAGCACCTCGAGGTCGCGCTTCTCGCCCAGATAGGTGACGAAGCTCTTGATGCCGCCCTCGTAGCACATGACCTCGGTACGGTAGGTGGGCTCGCCCTCCTTGCCGTCCTCGAGGACGGGGGTGTAGAGTTCGCGCTCGTCGGTCAAGGTGATCTTGACACCGGCGTTCAGGAAGCTCTCTTCCCGCAGGCGCTTTTCCAGCGTTTCGAAGTTGTAGACGGTTGTGTCCTTGAACATCTCCGGGTCGGGCTTGAAGGTGACGCGGGTGCCGGTGACACTGGGGTCCACGGTGCCGATGCACTTCAGCGGGCCGTCCGGGTCGCCGCGGCGGAAGGTCTGCTCGTACTCGCGGCCGTCGCGGCGGACGTTGACGGTCAGCCACTCCGAGCAGGCGTTGACGACGGACGCGCCGACGCCGTGCAGGCCGCCGGCCACCTTGTAGCCGGAGTTCTCGCCGCCGAACTTGCCGCCGGCGTGGAGGATGGTATAGACGACGGTGACGGCAGGCAGACCGGTATCAGCCTGAATGTCCACGGGGATGCCGCGGCCATTGTCCGTGACCTGAATGATGTCGCCCTTCAGGATCTTGACCTCGATGTGGTCGCAGTAACCGGCCAGAGCCTCGTCGATGGCGTTGTCCACGATCTCGTACACCAGATGGTGCAGGCCGCGCTCGCCGGTGGAGCCGATATACATACCGGGGCGCTTGCGCACTGCCTCCAGGCCTTTCAGGACCTGGATCTCGCTGGCGTTGTATTCATGGTCCGTCGCAGTTTCTGCGTTGGTACTGGTAATGATTTCCTCTGCCATTTCCTTTCTCCCTTTTGTTTTGTTTCGTTTTTTCGTTACTATTTGTAAAAGCGATCAATCGCTGGTTGGTAATTGAACCTCTCAGTCAAAGCCTGTCGGCTTTGCCAGCTCCCCTGATAGGGGAGCCGCTGGCGTACCGGGCAGGCCCACGCCGGACGAGCAAAGCTCAATATTTCGGAAGCTGTAGCACCCTGCTGTCCAGATCAGCGACTGTTGTCTCCGTGCGCCGTTTGAGCGCAGCCGGCGACAGCTCCGAGAGATAGATCGTATCCACCGGCGAATCTGCCAGCACATAGCTCTGGGGCAGCTCATCGGACAGACTCACCACCGCCCCGTTTTTCTGGGCGTAGTTCAGAAACTCCCGCCCCCGGGGTGAGATAGTCGTCGTTTCCAGATTGAAGATGCCGATGATGTCCCGGTCGTTCAGGACATAATCGCGGCCAAGGTGTACATACATTGCATCACACTTTCGTCAGCACGCCGCCGTTCATCCGGTAGACCTCGCCGTCTGTTTTGAGGAAAGCGGTGTCGTCGCAGCTGGTCACGAAGGTCTGCTTTTCCCGCATCCGGGTGAGCAGATACTGCTTGCGGCCATCGTCCAGCTCGCTGAGTACGTCGTCCAGCAGCATCACCGGGTGTTCGCCCGTGATGGAGGCAGCTGCGGCGGCTTCGGCCATTTTAAGGCTGAGCACGACGCTCCGCTGCTGTCCCTGACTCGCATACACTTTTGCAGGCTGACCATCCAGAAGAAGGTCTAAATCTTCCCGGTGAGGGCCGCAGAGGCTCTGCCCGGCCCGCAGCTCTTCGGGCATTTTCTGCCGCAGAAGCTGGGCCAGACCGCCCGGCTCGAACTGGGCCGCATACCGCAGACTCAGTGTTTCCGCCCCGCGGGAAAGCTCCTCATAGTTGGCACAGGCCAGCGGGGAGAGAGCGGCGAGATAGGCTCTGCGCCGCTGCTGGATGGCCTCGCCCTGCTGGGCAAGCTCCACATTCAGCACTTCTAATAAGGCCCGCTTTTCAGCATAAGGCCGCTCAATGCCATTGGAAGAGCGCCGAAGCAGCGCGTTTTTCTGCTGCAAAGCCCGGACATAGCGGCGGTAGAGGGTCAGGTAGCCGGGGTAGAGCTGGCAGAGGGCAGCGTCCAGAAATTTCCGCCGCCCTTCCGGCGCGCCCTTCACGAGACTCAGGTGTCCGGGGTCGAAAACCACCGCCGGAAAGCTGCCCGCAAGGCTGGCCGCCCGCTTGACTGCGCCCCCGTTCACCGAGACTGTCCGGCCCGGGCGGGGAGAGTCCGGCGCGCCCACCGTCAGGCGGACGCGGTTAGGCTCTTCCTTTTCCTGCTCTTCCTGCTGTGCGCGGAGGGTGGACGCTTTGAGTACGGCGAAGGGTTCGCCCCGGCGCACCAGCTCTGCGTCCTTGCCGCCCCGGAAGCTCTTGCCGCCGGTAAGCAGCCAGATGGCTTCCAGGAGGTTCGTCTTGCCCTGGCCGTTGTTGCCGCAGATGACAGTCAGCTCCCGGCCCGGCGTCAGGCTGGCCGAGGCGATGTTCCGGTAATTTTCGACTTCGAGAGAGAGCAGCCGCATCAGCCGCCCATCCCGATCTCGATGGTCTGGCCGTCCAGCTCCACGGTATCGCCCGGGCGGCACTTCTTGCCGCGCATGGTGCAGACTTCGCCGTTGACCTTCACGGCCCCGCCCTGAACGAGCTCCTTGGCTTCGCCGCCGGTCTCGCACAGGCCCGCATATTTCAGCAGGGCGTCCAGCTTGATAAATTCGGTATGGATGAGGATCTTTTGCATTTTATTACGCCTCTCAGTCGTTTTTGAAGCGGACGGGCAGAACCAGATACAGGAAGTCATTGCCCTCCACCGGCAGCACTTTCACCGGGCTCAGCGGGCCGCTGATCTCCATCCGCACTTTCTCGGTGCGGGCATTGCGCAGCGCGTCCAACAGGTAGCGGTTGTTGAAACCGATCTCCACCTCGTCGCCCTCGCACTCGGCGTTGAACTCATCGACGACGCGGCCCAGATTGGTCTGGCAGCGGACGACGACTTTACCCTCTGTAAAAGTGATGCGGAGGGGATTTTTTAAACGCTCTGTAATAATCAGAGAAGCGCGCTCGATGGTCTCGATGAACTCCTTGGTGTCGATGGTCACCCGGGTGCGGCTGCCTGCCGGAATGACATTGTGATAGTTGAGGAACTCGCCCTCAATGAGGCGGCTCATGATGGTGTAGCCAGCGGTCATGAACACGACGTAGCGGCGGTTGGCACAGATGTGGACCGGCTCTTCGTCGTCGTTGGGCAGCAGATGAGACACTTCGGTCATGGTCTTGCTGGGGACGATGATGCGGATGTCCTTGACTGCAGTGACGGGCCGCTCCACGATGGCCAGACGGTAGCCGTCCAGGGCAACGATGGTCATTTTATCCGGCTCTATCTCAAAAAGTTCACCGGTATGCGCAGGTTTTTTTTCATCCTGGCTGACAGCGTAGAGGGTGCGGTCGATCATATCGCGGAGCACGCCGGTCTTGATGGTCAGGGTCTCCTCGGCGCCGGTGTTGGGCAGCTCGGGGAAATCGGTGGCCGACATGGACTGGATCTCGAACTGCGCCACGCCGCTCTGGATGGTGGTTTTGCCATTATCGGCAGACTGAATCGTGATCTGGCCTGCCGGCATCCGGCTGATCATGCTGCTGAGGAGCTTGGCATTCAGCACGATCTCACCGGGTTCTTTGACATTGGCTTCGATGGTGGTCACGATGCCCATTTCGAGGTCGTAGCCGGTAAGGGTCAGCTGGAAGCCTTCTGCCTTTAGTAAAATGCCCTCCAGTACCGGGATGGTAGAGCGCAGAGTGACTGCTTTGGATACGCCGTCAATGGCTGCACTCAGAAGAGTTTTGTCGCAGATGATGTTCAAATCTTCTTCTCTCCTTTTTTGCGTCTGTTTTGCTGTCGTTCCTCATGGGATCCGATGCAAAAACCTGTTTTCTTTATTGAACTTGTTGTAGTAATCGTAGTAGGGGGTGGGGAAGATGTGGAAAACTCTGCAAACCCTTGCCGGGATGCGGGGATTTGGTTTTCCACGGAGATGTTGAGGAACTGTGAATGGAATGTTGAATCGGGGAGAGCGGTGGTTCTTTCCACATCCGCTGTGAAAAACGAAAGTTGAATGTTGAAAACCATGTGGAAAGAGTGGAAAGTTTCGGCCTTTCACCACAATATCTAGGTCTATTTTCCCCTTTTTGTTCCTCTTTCTCCCCATATTTTGGGGTTTGACCCCTGAATGAGTATGACTTTTAAGCCTGCTCTGGTGTGTTAAGCCTTCACATTCTTGATGATGTCGCTCACCGTCTCCCGCAGGTGCTGGTCATTCTTCATGTCCCGCTCCATGGTCTTGAGGGAGTAGACGATGGTGGAATGGTCACGGCCCGAGAACTCCCGGCCGATCTCCTCCATGCTCATGCCGGTGACCTCGCGCAGGATATAGATAGCCACGCGGCGGGCGGAGGCCACATTGGCGTTCCGCTTGGTGCCGCGGATGTCGGCAGGGGAGACGTTGAAGGTGCGGGATACCTCGCCCACGATCTTCTCGATGGTGACAGGCACGGGCTGGGTCTCGTTGAGGATGTCCTTGATGGCATTCTGTGCCACGCTGATGACCGGCTGGATGCCCTCGAGCATATAGTAGGCGTTGAGCTTTTTGACCGCGCCTTCCAGCTGGCGGATGTTATTTTTCAGATGGTTGGCGATGAACTCGGCCACGTCCTCGGGCAGGTCGAGGTGGAGAAGCTCTGCCTTGCGCTTGACGATGGCCACGCGGGTCTCGAAATCCGGCGGCTGGACGTCGGCGGTCAGGCCCCATTCGAAGCGGGTGCGCAGACGCTCTTCCAGGCTCTTGATCTCCTTGGCCGGGCGGTCGGACGCGATGACGATCTGCTTGTGGGCATCGTGGAGGGAGTTGAAGGTATGGAAGAATTCTTCCTGGGTGGACTCCTTGCCCGCGATGAACTGGATGTCGTCCACCAGCAGCAGGTCGGCCACGCGGTACTTCATCCGGAAGTCCTCGGTGCTGCCGGCGCGGATGGCCGCGATCAGCTCGTTGGTGAACTGCTCACAGGTGACATACATGATGACGAAGTCGGGGTGGGTGCGCTTGATCTCGGTCTGGATGGCCGTCAGCAGATGGGTCTTGCCGAGGCCCGAGCCGCCGTAGATGAACAACGGGTTGTAAGCACCGGAAGGGTTGGCCGCAACAGCCTGCGCCGCAGCAAACGCAAACTGGTTGGATGGGCCTTTGATGAAGTTCTCGAAGGTGAATTCATAGTTGCCCTGCGGGGAGGCGGGGTTCGCCTCGTACTGCTGGGCCAGCACCACTTCGTGGGGCGGTGTGCTGGGGACGACGAGGGTGATGTCCACGTCAAAGCCCAGCACTGTTTTGAAGGCCTCTTTGAGCAGGCCGAGATAACGGTCCGTCACGATCTTGCAGATGAAGTCGTTGCGCACCGAGAGGGTGATATGGCTGGAGTCCTCAAAGCTGATAGGCTCCAACCCGTCGATATAGAGATTATACGTCGGCTCCGCCATCTGCGCCTTGCAGTAGCTCTGGGCAGCCTCTAAAACGTCCTTGAAAGAATCCATAGTACATCCACTCCATTGAAGTTTTCAACAATGCTGCTGATACCAGGTTAGTATACCACAAAAATCCCCCTGCGTCTATATTATATAAGGTAATTTATAATACATAAAAAAGACATACCTGCGTCTGGGAAACGGCCTTGTGTCCAAGGCGGAGAAAAGCCACAAGATATTGTGGATAAAAAGTTTTCCACGGGAAATGGGTGAAAAAGTTGAAAGTTTCTCCACAGAGGTTTTTCAAAAAAGTTTGAAGGAAAGCGAAAAAAATGCTTGACAGAAGGCCATAGTGTGCGATATACTGTTGAATTGCAAGCCTGTCCCCATTTTGGGACCAGAATAGACCCCATACCGGGGACGAGTTTTTACGGAGGAAATACACCATGAAGAGAACTTTTCAGCCCAAGAAGCGTCAGCGCAAGGAAGTTCATGGCTTCCTGACCCGCATGAGCACCAAGAACGGCCGCAAGGTCATCAACGCACGCCGTGCTAAGGGCCGCAAGAGCCTGACCGTCTGATCCTGAGCAGTATGCATCAGGTCCGGCGCAGAATGGAATATGCGCAAAAAGGCCGCTGATATTGGATTGGCGGTCTTATTTTTTTACCCGGCATTCGGGAAAAAAGGCCGGAAAGCTGCGGTGAATAGTCGCATTGCCTAAAAAAACTGTCAAAGATTTGGCAGAGAAAACGCCCGGATGAGCTTTTCATGTCGGCGTTTTTTTGCTATACTGAACACTGAGCATTGCTTTTTTCCGGGCGGTGCTCCCACATCACCTGAAGGGAGGCGCACAGGATGCGCTATCGTCCCATCCGCCGCAACGGCGAGTTTGGCCGTGTGTATGCCCGCGGCAAGTCCTATGTCAACCAGGCGCTGGTGCTCTACGTGCTCAAAACGCGGAGCAAGCGCACCCGGGTGGGCCTGACGGCCACCAAAAAGATCGGCCACGCCGTGCAGCGCAACCGCGCCCGCCGCGTTATGAAGGCCGCCATCGACGAGCATCTCGACTACAACATCGGCGGCTACGACCTCGTTTTCGTGGCCCGGGGCATGACCCCCCGGCTCAAGAGCTGGCAGCTCAGCGCCATCGTGGCAAAGCTCTTTGCCCAGGCCGGCCTGCCGGATAAGGCAAAGCAGCCGGGCGCAAAGCCCCCAGCCACCCTGCCGCCGGTCCGGAAGCCCGAGGCGTGAGCATCTTTCAGAAAGCCCTCTGCGGGCTCATCCGGCTCTACCAGAAGTTCATCAGCCCGGGGCTGGGGCGGAACTGCCGCTTTTCGCCCTCCTGCAGCCAGTACGGCATCGAGGCCATCCGCACCCACGGCTGCGTCAAAGGGCTGCTGCTGACGGCGTGGCGCATCGCCCGGTGCAATCCGCTGGGCCGCTGGGGCTACGACCCCGTACCGGAAAAGGGCCGCTGGAAAAATCCGGCCCGGCATCTCTCGGCCTCGGCTCTGTTTTCCACCAGACACGAAAAATAAGTGGAAAATCTCTTCGTCGATGCTCTTTGGAAGAGCGCTGAAGCGGGGAAGACCTCTCCGTCAATGCCCTTTGAAAAAGGGCGGCAGAGGGGAGGAAAACCTCTCCGTCACGGCTTCGCCGTGCCACCTCCCCTAGCGAGGGGAGGCTGAGAGGAAAAGCTATTATAATTGCTTCTTGTGACGTGCTGAACTGTGGGCGGCGTGTCCTACGATAAAAATAACCGTCCCGCACCACAGGCGGGGCAGAATGGACAGAGACATGAATATTTTGTACATCCTCGGTGTACCTCTCGGCTATGTGATGGAGTGGATCTACAACCTCATCCCGAACTACGGCTGGGACATCATCATCTTCACCATCGTCATCCGCCTGCTCAGCATCCCTCTGCAGCTCAACCAGCAGAAGAGCATGGCCAAGATGTCCGCTTTCCAGCCGATGATCGCCGACATCCAGAAAAAGTACAAGGACAAGCCCGAAAAGCAGCAGGAAGAGCTGCTCAAGCTCCAGCAGGAGTACGGCTATAAGCCCACCGCCGGCTGTATGCCCATGCTGGTCAACTTCCTCGTCATGTTCGGCGTCATCGAGGTCGTGTACCGCCCGTTGCAGCGCATCTTCCACATCGGCGCCGACGCCATCACCGCCGCAGGCGATGCCATGACCGCTCTGGGCATCAGCTTCACTCAGGTGACCCGCGACACCAATATCATCGCACAGGTGCTGGCCGGTGAGTCCACCGTCACCTCTGTGTTCACCGCAGACCAGCTGAACACCATCACTGAGTTCGGCCAGCACATGGACTTCTTCGGCATCGACCTGACCCGTGTGCCGCAGTACAGCCTGGCAGCAGACAACCTGCCCCTGCTGATCTTCCCCATCCTGGCTGTCGTCACCATGTTCATCTCCACCCACATCAGCATGAAGGCCTCCGGCCAGGAGATGCAGGGCAGCATGAAGCTGACCATGTATATGATGCCTTTGATGTACGTCTTCTTCTGCTTTACCGTTCCCTGCGCATTCTCTCTGTACTACGTCATTTCCAACATCGTGATGACCGTCCAGACCCAGGTCATGCGCAAGATCTATGACCCCGAGAAGATGAAGGAGCAGGTCAAGGCCGAGATCGCTTCCCGCAAGAAGGAAGAGAAGCGCGGCGTGAAGAGCACCACCATCAAGGTTCAGGACGAGAAGACCGGTGAGGTCGTGGAAAAGAACATCTCCGCCAGCGAGATGAACAAGCGCCGCCTCGAGTATGCCCGCCAGCAGGATGCTGAGCGCTACAAGGACGAGCGCACTGTCCCGCTGAGCGAGCTGCAGAACAAAAAGGAGGATTGACGGTTATGATCCGTACGCAGGAAGCGACCGGCAAGACGGTCGATGAAGCACGCACCAACGCCTGCGCTCTGCTGGGCGTGGAAAAGGACGACATCAACGTTAGCTACGAAGTGCTGGAAATGCCCCAGAAGACCGGTTTTCTGGGCCTGAAGCTCACTCCCGCCAAGGTCCGCGTCAGCGTCGAGCTGCCGGACGAGCCTGTGGCAGCTCCTGCTGCCCCCGTTGAGGAGTCCACTCCCGTTGTGGAGGAGAAGGCTGCTCCTGTGGCGGCTGAGCCTGTCGTCGAAGAGACTGCCCCTGAAGCTCCCGCTGCTGTGGAAGAGCCTGCTGCTCCCGCTGAGGAAGCTGCCCCTGCCGAAGAGCAGGCTGCTCCCGCCGCAGAGGGCGAAGAGGTGGAAGTCCCCATCAACATCGAGGAGAACGCCAAGGTCAAGGCCGCTGTGGACTACCTGAAGGATGTCATCGAGAAGATGGGCGTACAGGACGTCAAGTTCAGCGCTGTGCAGAAGGGTGAGGCTACCATCATCCGTCTGGACGGCGAGAAGATGGGCGCCCTCATCGGCCGCCGCGGCGAGACGATGGAGAGCCTGTCCTATCTGGCAAGCCTCGTGGCAAACCGCCTCGAGGGCGACTACATCAAGCTGGGCCTCGACGTGGCCGGCTACCGCGACAAGCGCGAGAGCGACCTGACCGCACTGGCGCAGCGCATCGGTGCCAAGGTGCGCCGCACTGGCCGCAGCTTTGCCATGGAGCCCATGAACCCCTACGAGCGCCGCATCATCCACTCTGCCATCGGCAAGATGGAGGGCGTCCGCAGCGAGAGCAAGGGCGAGGGCCGTGACCGCCGTGTGGTCATCTACTCCACCGACCCCAACGCTGTGGCTGAGAGCGCAAATGCACGTCCCCGCGGACCCCGCGGCGGTCATGACCGCAACGGCAATGGCCGCAGCGGCGGCTATCATCGCGGCGGCGAGCGCCGTGGTGACCGGAATGGCCGTGGCCCGCGCAATGGCGGCGGCCGTGGCGGCTACCGCTCCAATGTGCCTGAGCGCACCTACACCCCGCGCGATGCCGAGAATGCTGCTCCTGTGGCACCCAAGCGCACCGAGCGTGTGGATGACTTCGCGGATCTGAGCTTCGGCAAGATCGAGCTGTAAAAGCTGAATGATAAGACCCTCTCCCGCATGGCGGAAGCCGTGCAGGGGAGGGTCTTTTTTGTGCGAGGAACACTATAAATTTACACATCTTTTGCATGAAGATGGTTTACGATGAAAAGCGAATCTGAAAAAATAATTTAGGAAGAAAAGTCGTTCTTATCGGAAAATTGGAGAATATGCCCAATTCCGGAAGAAATTTTTCTCCTACTTGCACATTGTAAAACAATGTCGGCAAGCCTTATACTAGAGCTACAAATGCTTCGGAGTGTATACCAAGCAAAAAAGAGAGGAATTATTATGGAACAGAATAAGATTTCCCGCCGTAATTTCCTGCGCGTGGCCGGTGCATCGGCTACCACCGCCGCAATGGGCGGTCTGGTCCCGGCTGCTTCCGCTGCCGGCATCAAAGACCTGTGGAGCATGGACCTGCAGATCCTTGCCACCAGCGATACCCACGGTAAGTTTGACCCCTGGGATTACGCCGCCAACAAGGCCGACGCCTCCGGCAGCGTGGCCCAGCAGGCAACTGCCATCAAGGAGAACCGCACCAAGACCACGCTGGTCGTGGATGCAGGCGACACCATTCAGGCAAACTCCGCTGAGCTGTTCCTGAACGACGATGTCCACCCCATGATCGCTGCTCAGAACGCCATCGGCTACGATGTCTACGTCACCGGCAACCATGAGTACAACTATGGCATGGCCACGCTGGAAAAGGTGCTCTCCCAGCAGAAGGCCAAGGTGCTGACAGGCAACGTCTACAGCCCCGAAGGCAAGCCTCTGGCTGACGGCTACACCATCATCAACAAGGGCGGCGTCAAGATCGGCGTCATCGGTATGGTCACTCCCAACATCACCCGCTGGGACGCCAAGAACCTCGAGGGCTGGACTGTTACCAACCCGGTGGACGAGAGCCGCAAGATCATTGATAAGATCAAGAACGATGTGGATGTCATCATCGGCGTTATGCATATGGATGTTGACAATGAGTATGGCGTCTATGGCTCCGGCGTCACCGACCTGGCAAATGCCTGCCCTGAGTTCGATGTCATCGTCGCCGCTCACGGCCACAAGAGCATCCCCAACAAGATGATCAACGGCGTGCTGGTGGTCGAGAACAAGAATGCAGGCGCCACTGTCTCCGACATCCACGTCTATCTGGAGCGCGGCCTGAACGGCAAGTGGAAGGTGAAGGACCGTACCTCTGAGAACCTGACCATCAAGGACTACGCTCCCGACCCCGAGCTGACCGCTCTGCTGGCAGAGTACGACCAGCGCGCTAAGGACGACGCCGTGACCCCCATCGGCCAGCTGGTCGGCGGTGATCTGGCCCCCGAAAACGAGATCGACTGCCTGCCGCAGGCCATGGTGCAGGATACCGCTCTGCTGGACTTCATCAACGAGGTACAGATGTACTACACCGACGCTCAGGTGGCCGCAACGGCTCTGACCTCCATGACTTCCCAGATGCGCGAGGGTACCATCCGCAAGTGCGACATGGCAAGCATCTACACCTACCAGAACACCCTGTACAAGCTGCAGATGAACGGCTGGCAGCTGCGTCAGTTCATGGAGTGGTCTGCTGCCTTCTTCAAGACCTGGGAGCCGGGCGATGTGACCATCGCATTCGACTCTTCCGTCCGCTACTACCTGTACGATGCCTTTGCAGGCGTCAAGTATGACCTCGACATCTCCAAGCAGCCCGGCAACCGCATCCAGAACCTGACCTGGATGGATGGCCGTCCGGTGGAGGACGATGACAGCTTCGTGGTGGCCGTCAACAACTACCGTGCCACCACCCAGCTGCTGACTTATGCTGACATCTTCAAGGAGGGTGACGAGCTGCCCAAGCTGCTGGAGATCGACGTGCGCGGCGATGTGGGCGGCATCCGCGAACTGCTGGGCGAGTACATCCGCACCGTCAAGGGCGGCACCATCGAGCCGCACGTGGACAACAACTGGAAGCTCGTGGGCGACAACTGGAACGCTGCTGATCACGAGAAGGCCGTCAAGCTGCTGCGCGAGGGCAAGCTGGCCCTGTCGGAGAATGCCGACAGCCGCACCCTGCCCGGCAAGGCCATCACCACGGCCGATATTGCCGCATTCTGATTTTTCTTTCATACGCAACGGGGTGTGCAGTCTTTCAGGGGCTGCACACCCTTTTTTGCTGCACAATAAAGTGAAGGATCAATGGGTAATATAGCTAAATTTAATTACCGCTTTTTAGCATATCATAGAAAATAAACGCTGGGATGCGCTGGATGTTTTCTTTTTGGGAGCTTCATGATAAAATAAGAAAAACCCGCAGAATAAAGGGGAAAGTGCGCCCTCGTGCAGTGCGGGGACGAATGCGGTTTGAAAAGAGGATGGCTATGGAAGCATTGCGAAAGCTGCTGTATGCGGAGATGTCACGGGAGGAGTACAAAGCCTGTCTGCCGGATATACAGCGCTCCAACCGCCAACGTGTGACGGCCTACCTGGGGATAGCCTGTGCGTTTCTTACAGTTTTATGGATACTGTCTGGGGCTCTGGAATTTTTGCGGCCCAATATGCCGGCCTATATGATAGCGCTGGCCGTGTGCATGGGCCTGCAGGCGGTCAACCGGACATTCCCGGGAAAAAACGGCCTGCTGCTGACCTGGCTGATGTACGCCTTTGAGGCTTTGCTCTATGTGCTGGGTATCTATCTGGGCATCCATCCTTCTCCCGATACTCCTACGGTAAGCTTTATTGCGTTTTTGCTGGCAGTGCCGCTGCTCTTCGTCATGCGGCCCATCCAGCATATCTTGAATGTCGTCTTTTTCGATGGTATTTTCATCCTGACCTGCTTTTTGTTCAAGAGTAAAGAGACGCTCCCAGTTGATATTCTGGACGGCATGGTGTTTGGTGCGGTGTCCTGCATCATATCCACCTTCATCATGCTTTCGATGCACGAAAATTTTTCCATCCGGCACAAGCTGCTGGGCATCGCGGAGACGGACTTGAACGTCGGCCTGAAAAACCGCAACGCCTACGAGAGCCAGATGCACGACTACCCGATGCACTGCAGCAGCACGCTGAGCTGTGTTTATCTGGACGTGAACGGCCTGCATGAGCTGAACAACACCCGGGGCCACGCGGCAGGCGACGAGATGCTCAAGACCGTGGCAGCCAAGGTGCGGGACATCTTCGGCGAAGAGTACAGCTACCGTGTGGGCGGCGATGAGTTCGTGGCCTTTGCGATGGACAAGAGCGCCGAAGAGATGCGCGCGCTCATCCACAAGCTGGTGCAGGAGGTGGACGAGGCCGGTTACTCGGTGGCCGTGGGTACAGCGACTCACAGCGCGGGCGGCATCGACATGGAAGTCCTCGTCAAATCGGCCGAAACACGGATGTATCTGGCAAAGGAAGAGCACTATCGCCTTGCCGGGAAGACCCGAGAATAAAATGCAAAAGCGGTACGCTGCCGGACTCCCCGGCGGTGTGCCGCTTTTTTGCGCAGCATATTTCTTTTTTTGGCGGTTCGTGGTAGAATATACTGTATTCATCTGCGCATAAGGAGGGGAGAAGATGCAGCATTCGACCATTGCGGCCATTGCTACCGCTCCGGGTGCGGGCGGCATCGCCATCGTGCGGCTGTCCGGCCCGGAAAGCTATGAAGTGGCAGCGAAGGTGTTCCGTCCGGCCAACCCAGCCAAAAAAGTCGCGGACGCCAAAGGCTATACGGCCATGTTCGGTGCGTTCGTGGAGGGGGAAGAGGCTTTCGATGAGGGCGTGGCGCTGTTTTTCCACGCGCCCCACAGCTACACCGGCGAGGATGTGGTGGAGCTTTCCTGCCACGGCGGCAGTGCAGTCGCCCGGCGGCTGGTGGAAGCCTGCATTGCGGCGGGCGCATCGCCTGCCGCTCCCGGCGAGTACACCCGCCGCGCTTTCCTGAACGGCAAGCTCAGTCTGACCCAGGCCGAAGCTGTCATGGACATCATCTCCGCCGATGGCCGACAGGGGGCCGCGCTGGCAAATGCCTCCCTGAACGGTGCGCTGGCCCGGAAGATAGCGGCCCAGAAAGATGCTCTGACGGCTTTGCAGGCCCATCTGGCCGCCTGGGTGGATTTCCCTGAGGAAGATGTCCCGGAACTGAGCCAGAGCCACTTGTGCGAGGTCTTAGGCGGGGTAGAGCAGGAGCTGGACGCCCTCATCCAGAGCTACGATGCGGGCGCTGTCCTCCGCGAGGGCGTGGACTGTGCCATCGTGGGCAAGCCCAATGCGGGCAAATCCACCCTGCTCAATCTGCTGGCCGGATTCGACCGGGCCATTGTCACGCCGGTGGCCGGAACCACTCGCGACGTGGTAGAGCAGGCTGTTCAGCTGGGCGACGTCCGGCTGAATCTCTTCGATACCGCCGGTCTGCGTCAGACGGAAGACGAGATAGAAGCCGAAGGTATCCGCCGCAGCTGGAAGAAGCTGGACGAGGCGGGGCTTATCCTCGCCGTCTTCGACGGCTCGGAGCGCCCGACCCGGGAGGACCTGGAGCTGGCTCAGCGCTGCGCGGGTCGTCCGGCCATCGCGCTGGTCAATAAAGAGGACAAGCCCACCCGGTTTGACGCAGAGCTCATCGCACCCTATTTTGCGATGGTGCTGCCGGTCTGCTGTCAGGAAGAGGGGGCGCGGAAGGTCATCGCGGCGGCGGTAGCCCGCCTGCTGGGGACCAACCAAATCGACCCCCATGCCGCCAGCCTCTCGGGACAGCGGCAGCTTTCCGCTGCCACCCGCGCTCGGGATGCCGTAGCCGGAGCGCTGGACGCCGCGCAGGGGCTCGGGCTGGACGCTGTGTCAGTCTGCGTGGACGACGCGCTGGATGCACTTTGCGAGCTGACAGGAGAGAACGCCTCGGAGGCGGTCATCAATGAGGTGTTTGAGAGATTCTGCGTGGGGAAATAAAAATCAATTTTACGCAGGGTTAAGTTCTCTTTTGCGCACCAAAAGAGAACCAGAAAAGTGCCCGCTACTTTCGAGGCGCGGGAGGCACGAACTAGGGGCTGCTCGCCCCTAGTAACCCCGGAGAGGTGGGCTCCAACTCAAAATGCTGGAGATTCACGCCATTCGGCGTGAAGATCTCTTAACCGCATTTTGAGCCTCCGCCGATTTGCTGCTCCGCAGCAGACTTCACGCTTTTGCTGGACGTAAAGTTCTGCTAAGACATAACGCCATCGGCGAAGCCGTAAATCGGAGAAACGAGAAAAAAGCGTTCAGCGAAGCGGCTAGCTTTTTTCCGTTTTGACTTCTCCTTTGGGGTCTGAAAGGGGCGAGCAGCCCCTTTCTCGTGGATCCAGCGCGTCGAAATCGCTGGTGGTTTTCTGGTTCTCTTTTGACATCAAAAGAGAACAATTAGCCTTAATGAAAGAGCGCTCTGACCCGCGCACAGGCGCGATATGCACATAAAAACT
Organism: Faecalibacterium longum CLA-AA-H243; assembly: GCF_020687245.1. Classification (GTDB taxonomy): domain Bacteria; phylum Bacillota; class Clostridia; order Oscillospirales; family Ruminococcaceae; genus Faecalibacterium; species Faecalibacterium longum. The sequence continues at coordinate 55,947 of NZ_JAJEQG010000017.1, forward strand.
CAGAGGAAAAAATAGACAACAATGAACCATTTAGGAGACTACGACGTTATCGTCATCGGTGCCGGACATGCGGGCATTGAGGCGGCCCATGCTGCCGCGATGCTGGGCGCAAAGACGGCGGTGTTCACGATGAGCTTGGACGCCATCGGCAATATGCCCTGCAATCCCAGTATCGGCGGCACGGCAAAAGGTACGCTGGTACGCGAATTGGATGCACTAGGCGGTGTGATGGGCCTTGCGGCAGATGCCACCTATTTACAGAGCCGGATGCTCAACAAGGGCAAAGGCCCCGCTGTCCACGCTCTGCGCGTCCAGACCGACCGCAAGCGCTATCATGAATATATGAAGCACGCCCTTGAGCTGACGCCGGGGCTGGCTATCCATCAGGCGGAAATCATTTCCATCGAGGTGGAGGACGGCCATGTGAAGGGCGTCGTTACCCAGCTGAACGGGGAGTATGGCGCAAAGTGCGTGGTCATCGCCACCGGCACCAACCTCGGCGGAAAAATTTTTGTGGGCGATGCATGGTACGCCTCCGGCCCCGACGGGATGCACGCGGCCAACGCCCTCACCGAGAGCCTGAAAGCCGCCGGTCTGCCGCTGCGCCGCTTCAAGACCGGTACGCCTGCCCGCGTGCATCGGCGGAGCATCGACTTCTCTAAGCTGGAATGCCAGCCCGGCGACCCGGACAATGAACTTCAGCCTTTCAGCTTCATGACCGATGCCCCTATGCACAACAAGGTGGAGTGCTGGATCGCCTACACCAACCCTGAGACGCACAGAATCATTCTGGACAATATCCAGCGCAGCCCGCTCTACGGCGGCATGATCGAGGGCGTCGGCCCGCGCTACTGCCCGTCGATTGAGGACAAGGTAGTGCGGTTTGCAGGGAAGGACCGGCATCCCATCTTTGTGGAGCCTTGCGGCGAGAACACCGAGGAAATGTATCTGCAGGGTGCGTCCAGCAGTCTGCCGGAAGATGTGCAGAATGCATTCTACCGGAGCATCAAGGGCTTCGAGAATATTGAGATCATGCGCCCGGCCTACGCCATCGAGTACGACTGCGTAGACCCCACCAGCCTCGAAGCCACGCTGGAAAGCAAGGTGGTGCGGGGCCTCTACGGTGCGGGACAGTTCAACGGAACCTCGGGCTACGAGGAAGCCGCCGCGCAGGGCCTTCTGGCCGGTCTGAACGCTGCCCGGAACGCATTGGGCGAAAGCCAGCTCATCCTGCCCAGGCAGTCGAGCTATCTCGGCACACTGGTCGATGACCTTGTGACCAAGGGCGTCATGGACCCCTACCGGATGATGACCAGCCGCAGCGAGTACCGCCTGACCCTCCGTCAGGACAACGCCGACACCCGGTTGACGCCCATCGGCAGGGAATACGGCCTCGTGCAGGATGACCGCTGGACAAAGTACCAGCAGACGCAGGCTGTGTTGGACGCAGAGCGCCACCGTCTGCATGACGCCCATCTGCGCACGGCGGACCTGCGCGCCGCGATGGAAGCAGCGGGCCTCGCTCCGGCCGCAGAGGGCGGCATTGCCGAAGAGCTGCTGCGCCGACCGGAAATCGACTATTCGCTCATCGCGGGCATGATCGGCTGGGGTGAGGGCATCACGCCTATGCTGGCTGAGCGTCTGGAAACTGAAATCAAGTACGCGGGTTACATTGCCCGGCAGGACCGGATGATACACGAGGTGGCCCGCCACGAGAAGACCCTCATCCCGGAGGATTTCTCTTACACAGAGCTCACCGGCCTGACATTGGAAGCCCGCGAGAAGCTGGCCCGCATCCGCCCGAAAAACTTGGGGCAGGCTGGACGCATTCCCGGCGTGTCGCCGTCGGATGTGGCACAGCTGAGTATTGCGCTGGCGGCGAAGAGAAGCTAAAGTTCTCTTTTGCGCACCAAAAGAGAACCAGAAAAGTGCCCGCTACGTTCGAGGCGCGGGAGGCACGAATCAAGGGCTGCTCGCCCTTGATAATCCCAAAGGGGTTGTCGAAACGGAAAAAAGCTAGTCGCTGCGCTTAACGCTTTTTTCTCGTTTCTCCAATTTGCTGCTTCGCAGCAGGTGTTACGCCCTCGCAGGGCGTGAAGTTCAGCAGAAACGTAAAATCTTCGGCGGAGCCGTAAATGGGAGAAGCACAAAAAAATGCGTTTAGCGAAGCGGCTAGCATTTTTGGGCTTCG
>NZ_JAJEQG010000018.1 GCF_020687245.1 Faecalibacterium longum CLA-AA-H243
CGACAATTTGTAAAATAAAGATATAAACTAAAAAAAACAGAGAAGAATGCGATTCGTGGAGTAATGTACTCTACGAAAGAGTATACCCAGGAGGAGATTTATTGATTCAATTTGTAGGGCGAGATGCTTATAAGCAGTTTTGGAATTTTAGTAAAGATGAGAAAGAGAACTTGGCCACTCAATTGGCGATTGAGTTACCCGCACTCAGAGGAAAAGTTGGTGCATCACAAGAAGAAATTGCTTCGGCTGTTGGTATTTCACGACAAACTTATAGTGCCTACGAAAATCGGACACGCCCAATTCCATGGAGTTTATATCTAGCACTATTGTTTTATTTTGATTACATTCCAAGTACACATTATATGATTCGCCAGCTTGAATTATTCCCAAATGAATTAGACGAATGTTGGTTAGCTGGTAGAGTTTTTATTGAGGAAGAAAAATGAGCGAATATTCACAGCAAATAAAAAGGGATATTACATGAACAAAAATATAAAATATTCTCAAAACTTTTTAACGAGTGAAAAAGTACTCAACCAAATAATAAAACAATTGAATTTAAAAGAAACCGATACCGTTTACGAAATTGGAACAGGTAAAGGGCATTTAACGACGAAACTGGCTAAAATAAGTAAACAGGTAACGTCTATTGAATTAGACAGTCATCTATTCAACTTATCGTCAGAAAAATTAAAACTGAATACTCGTGTCACTTTAATTCACCAAGATATTCTACAGTTTCAATTCCCTAACAAACAGAGGTATAAAATTGTTGGGAGTATTCCTTACCATTTAAGCACACAAATTATTAAAAAAGTGGTTTTTGAAAGCCATGCGTCTGACATCTATCTGATTGTTGAAGAAGGATTCTACAAGCGTACCTTGGATATTCACCGAACACTAGGGTTGCTCTTGCACACTCAAGTCTCGATTCAGCAATTGCTTAAGCTGCCAGCGGAATGCTTTCATCCTAAACCAAAAGTAAACAGTGTCTTAATAAAACTTACCCGCCATACCACAGATGTTCCAGATAAATATTGGAAGCTATATACGTACTTTGTTTCAAAATGGGTCAATCGAGAATATCGTCAACTGTTTACTAAAAATCAGTTTCATCAAGCAATGAAACACGCCAAAGTAAACAATTTAAGTACCGTTACTTATGAGCAAGTATTGTCTATTTTTAATAGTTATCTATTATTTAACGGGAGGAAATAATTAAACTATGTTTTGAACCATGAATTAAATAAAAATGACTCTCAATTATTGGAAGTCAATTTATTAAACCAATTAAAGCTTGCAAAACGTGTAAATCTTTTTGATTATTCTTTAGAAGAATTACAAGCCGTTCATGAGTATTGGCGGTCAATGAATCGTTACTCAAAACAAGTTTTGAATAAAGAGAAAGTGGCTTAATATGGCAAATATAGTCAATTTTACTGACAAACAGTTTGAGAATCGCTTAAATGATAATTTAGAAGAATTGGTTCAAGTAAAAAAGCGGTTGAATCGCCAACCGCTTTTTTACTTGGTGGGCAATCAGGGTCAGGGAAAACCAGTTTGCGAAGAAGATGATTGAGCAGGCAGGAACAAAGTGATAAATTCAAATTGTGAGGGAAAATACAGATGAATCAAGGAAGAATTATTGTGATTACAGGCTCACCGGGGACAGGAAAAACAACAACTGCGTCAATTGTCGCAAAGGAATCAGATATGGATAAATCAGTGCATATGCACACCGATGACTTTTTTCATTACTTAAGCAAAGGCGCAATACCACCACATTTGCCAGAATCCAACAAGCAAAATCTGGTTGTCATTGAAGCCTTTTTAGAAGCTGCAAAGCGATATGCTCGTGGCGGATATGATGTAATTGTAGATGGGATTGTCGGGCCATGGTTTTTGGAGCCATGGAAAGCTCTTGCCCAAGAAGATTACGAGGTACACTATATTGTATTAAGAGCGAGTAAAAAAGAAACTATGAAGCGAGCTGTGGAACGCTCAAAATTAGATAGAAAAACAAATATTGAATTAGTGGAAACAATGTGGGAGCAATTTTCCGGTTTGGGGATATATGAATCAAATGTCATAGACACAACTACATTCACAATTAAAGATACGGTTTCCGCAATAAAAGAAAGAGTTGCATGTGGGACGTCTTTACTATCTTAGACATTCCCATTTGTCAGGAAGATAGCAAAGCCAGCCGAGCCAGTCAACGGTCAAGATGAACGGCGCATTTCATGCGCCGCCGTTGACAGTCACGCCCGTCTTTGCTAAAAAGTAATCAAGGCGGGAAAGCCCTAAAATGGCTTCCCGCCCATTTCAATTTTTAGAAAAGAAACGCTCCAAAATCAGAAAGAGAGCGTCCAAGCACTTTGAGGGATTGGCCGCCTTGTCCACCCATTCAGCGGGACAGCGGGCGGAGGTCAAGGCCGGGTGTAAACCCGTTCATTTCAGCTTAGAAACCCTTCATAAAACGGGCTTATTTAGCGATATAAGGCTTTATAATAGAGAAGGAGTGAAACTTCTATTCAAGTTTAGAAACGCCTTCCATTAGTCCGAAAGAGACCTTAGAAAGAGAATTAAATCGTAAAGTATCAGGGAAAGAAATTCAACCGACTTTGGAGAGAATAGAGCAAAAAATGGTTCAAAATCAACACCAAGAAACCCCTGAATTTAAAGCAATTCAACAAAAATTGGAAAGCTTGCAGCTACCTACACCACCAATACCCAAAACACCTAAACTTCCAGGACTTTAAACCTTAAAAAAGGAAAAGAGTAGTTACCAAAAAACGGTAACTACTCTTTTTTTATAAAAACCTTTCCTCATGTTTGAAAAGCTGATCGAGAAATAAAGCACACAACGGTATTCTTTCTTTTTTCAGTTGGTACATTTTGCAGTCTGTAACGTGTCATTTACTGTTTGTTACCTTAACATATCCAGTCGAAAACACAAGGGTATATAAACGAGCAAGCTCGCCCTTGTGTTTTCTTTGTGTCTATGTTGCGTTCTCGTCACAGCAAACGACACGAACACACTGGCGAAAATGAACCAACAAAACGAAAAAAGAAAGGAGCGTATACTTCACAGACGGTGTTAAGGATACTTACCAGATGAAACCGTACATTGCACCGACCGCTGCTGAGTTGGAACAATTTCTTTCCTCTCTAAATTAAATCTTGCCGAAGCAGTGATGTGTCAGACTTTCCTGACACATCGCCGCTTTGCACTTCACAAAATCCGCTGCCAGGAGGTGATGAAATGAGTATGGTAAATGCTGACTCCGTTCAGCTATTCGCAATGCTGAAAAAAATGCAGGATTCCATTTCCTCCATCGAAACTACCAAAAAATCTGTAAAGATGAAATATGAACAGTTAGGTGCTGGATGGCAAGATAAAAAATACAACGAGTTGGGCGTGGTTGTAAGAGACTGCAACAAGGCTCTCAATGACATATTGGTAATTATGCTTCAAGCAGAAAAATATGTGGCTTTACTCGCCAAGAGCCTTAGTGAATACGAAAGTGTTCAACTAGGATCTACAAATGGAATATCTGCAAGCACACCTCAGACCAGTAGTTTTGCTGTTACACCATCAAGTGCAGATACAACCACCTTTGAGTCAAATACCTTTGGTTCTAATCTTGCATTTGTTCAAGACAGACTATCAGCTGAACGATATTTTTCCCGTGGAAATCACTATGAAGAATATCGAGATTATTGGGAGAACGGGAACTATACCTTTTCTCGAAATGAAAATCCAGAACTCGTATACGTTAGAGCAAGGGATATTGAAGGAGTTTATCTCAGTGACCGAGAACTTGGGAACCCGGAAGGATTTTGGACACGGAATGGTCGAGAGGGATGGTCGAGAGAAAACATTCTAAGGCGAGCTTCGCACATCCAAGATGTTCGTCAAAATACTGAGTCAGGAATGTCTTTGGATGAGCTTTCACAAAACCCAGTGTTAGATGATACCATTCGTAGCTATTACAATAATCCTGTCCAGGTTGCGCAGGTAGGTTCTTATTATGTATTTCAGAGTGATGGGCGACATCGAACACTTGCAGCTCAATCGCTTGATACATATATCCCGGTTTTAGTAACAGGTAGCTACACTCGAAATGATTAACAAATGAGGAGGTGAGTGTTTGAGCAACGTAAATGCTGATGCAACTCAATTACTGACAATACTGAAAAATATGCGGACCTCCATTTCTTCTATCGAAACTACAAGAAGTTCTGTGAAGATGAAATATCAGCAATTGGGAATTGGATGGAATGACAAGAAGTACGATGAGCTGGGAACTATCGTAAAAGATTGCAACAAAGCCCTGAATGATATTTTACAGATTATGCTTCAGGCCGAAAAATACGTTGCTTCACTTGCCAAAAGTGTACAAGAATATGATAATGTTAATTTGGACACTCCTTCTGCACGAAATTCTTTCCTCCAGGGTCTGCAAACACCTAATGTTGGTAATTCGTCTTATCAGTATTGCCTTGGCGTGCTAACCCAAGGTAGCACACCAGACGGATATATCGCTGTTATATCACAACGCCATGAAAATGCAGAGCAGAATGTCAGAGAAGTGTTTGACCATTTCGCTGGTAAACTGATGATACAAGATTCTGAATATCCACCGGATCAGACAGCACATTACTCACCGGGAAATTATATAGGGCATTCACGAGGAGTCTACTACAATGCAGCTTCTGATATGACAAATCCAAGAGGTGCAGGAACAACTTATTTCCACGAGCTTGCTCACATGATCGACCATGCTTCGTGCAACTATCGGAGCAATCTATCCAATACTCCAGAATTTGCTGAGGCACTGGTTGAGGACGGACAAAGAATCCTGAGCTTATATAACAATCTTCCAGTGGAAAAGCAAACTGCTTTTCTGACCCGTATTAGGCAGGATTCAGCTCACTCCTTCTCGGACTTAATTGATGCGACAACAAATGGTCAATTGCACGGAAATTATGGTCACTCAAGGAACTATTGGACGAGACCGGGCAATCTACAAGCAGAAGCCTTTGCCCACTTTTTTGAAGCGTCTATGGGAGACCAAGGCAAATTAGAGCTATTAGCAAATTTCTTTCCTACAGCGTTTGGTATTTTTTCTTCAATGATTGATTCTATTAGACCAGATAATCATGTTAGGGTCTTGAGCAGAGAAAGGTAGGTGCATACAATGGACAAAAACAAGAGCGTTGCAGATTTTATGAATAGCTTCCTTAATACACCTGAACCGAAAATTGATAATGAGTATTATGAAATCGAAGAACAGTATTTTCGGCAATTCGGTCATGGTGTCCCAAGGGAAATGTTGCCTGATAGCATTTCAACGGAACAAATTAAACAAGCCATGAAAAAATGCATTCTTTCCAAAAAGGATAATCTCTTTGAACTATTAGGCATCATTATCAACGATAATTATTTATATTAAGAAAAGGAACGACGACATGGATGAAGACAACATTATAACTTTGAATGATGAGAATGGGAACGAAGTTGAATTTGAATTTCTTGACTTAATACCGTATCGCCAGAACGAATATGTTGTCCTGCTTCCTATTGGAGATTCGGATGGGCAAGTTGTTATTTTGCAGCTGAAAGAAATTGACGATGAAACAGAAGAATATGTTGGTGTTGAAAACGAATTTGTGTTAGAGACTGTCTTTGCTCTGTTCAAAGAGCGAAACAAAGATTTCTTTACATTTGAGTAATTAAACAATGCAAGCTCAAACCAACAACACGATAAAAGGGGGGTGCATTATGGATATTTGGCATCGTGTAGGCAGAATTGTTCGCTTCTCAAACTTAGGAACTCTTCTGTTCTTTACTCTTAATATTCTGCTGATTGTTGCTGTGTTCGGTTCGTCAGGAAGCATTGTTGAACTGATTTGTATTTACTTTTTCACAGTAGCTATCAGCTTATCCCCATTAGGCGAAATGTGCCTGGCTGCCTTCGCAGGAGCAAGCGATATAAAAAGAGTAGATATAAAACTTCGAGTTGTCCCGCTGGTTCAATATGTTTTAGATAAAGCAAAAGAGAACACATCATACTGTCCTAAAAAAGTGAAAGTGAAGATTATCCATGATCCTGCTCCAAATGCATTTGCTCTAGGTAGGCAAACACTATGCATAACTGACGGATTGCTTTTACTCTCCGATGATATGATACTTGGAATTCTCGCCCATGAGATCGGACATCTCTCATACGGACATACTGTTATCCAATTATTGATTGGCGGGGGCAATATATTTATATCCGGGTGCCTCCTGTTAATCAAAATATCCTACTGGATTTTTTCTGCAATCATGGGGCTGTTCGCAATATGCTCTCGTAGTGGTGTAATGGGTATAATTACCGCAGTTTTCGCAGGAATATCAACAGCACTTTCTTGGTTATGGGTAAAGTTCTGTATGCTTTTTCTGATGTGGTCTATGAGACAAAATGAGTATCTGGCTGATGAATTTGCTTATAAAATTGGTTTTGGTCTTGAATTAGCGACGGTATTAGACCAACATATCTCAGATGTTCCGCATGATGGTTTTCTCAGTGCAATATACTCAACTCATCCATGCAACGATGATAGGGTTGCAGCATTGCAAAATTTAGGTGTACCCTATTCTCGATACTAAATTCATAATCTCACAAATTGGCAAGCAGTGTAAACCTGTACAGGTTCACTCATTTTCTCGATTTTCCCTTCGGTGCAATCTTCGCAAATTTGCTTGTTGGGGAAGCATCCCCAATCCCCTTTGAACATCATCTGCCGATGATGGCTACACGATTTTCAATCGTTTCTCAAAGAACAGTAGAATAAAAATTTGCCAATGGTTGAAAGCACCGAAATCGAAAAGCAAAAAAGCAGCCACGATCCGCACCCTTTGGGGAGTGCAGACCGTGGCTTTTTGCTTTAACGGAAGTTCTTCTTTTCCTCTTTCTCTTTCTCTTTTTCCTGCTCTTTCTGCCTGTCGATATTCAAAATCGTTTCAACCGTCCGTTTGGCAATCAGCAGTTCTTCTTTCTCTTTTCTGATCTGACGGTACTCAGCGTAGTCCTGCTTTTTCTGGACTGCCAGCTGATGAAACTCCTCATACAATGATTGCATGGACGGGAGCTTTGTAATCTGCAATTCATCAAAGGCTTGCTTCGCCGCTTTATGAATTGTGATTTCCTGACGGTGTTCTTCAAAGAATTTTTTGCTATATCCAGACTTGCGGTACTCGATATAAATTTGCCTTGTGTTGCGATAATTTTTGATGTGCTGCTGCAACGCCTGAACCTCAACCATACGTTTCTCTGCGACCTTGATAGAATCAGAAAGCGCATCGAACCGGGCAGACAGATTTTCAATATGAGCAGTCAGATCGTCGTAGTTGCCCAAGCCTTTTTCTTTCAGTAGGATTACCGTTCGGGCAGCTTCTTTTCGGTTGAACTTCTTCGCCCACTTTTCATAACCGACCGTCTTGCCCTCGGCCATCTTTGCCTGAATATCAATCAGCATCTGGAACTGCTTCGGGGCAGGAGCCTTGGCAGAGCCGCCTTTTGATTTGTGCAGGTTCTTGCCGGAGATAACCGCTTGAATTTCCTCTTTGCTATATCCTTCGCCCAGGGAACGCAGCCGAATGAAACGCTTCTGATTCTCGCCCTTGAACGCAGGCTGCTTTCCATCCTTGAACTCAAATCCCATGTCAGCCAGAGCCTGAACAAAGCCATCAAAGCTCTTTGGTTTCTGCTTCAGCACCGCATCAATCGCATCACATAATTCGTCACGCTGGGTACGCTTCTTGGGATAAACAGTTCTTTTCTGGCGCTCCCGATACGGCTTCGGTGTAATAATGGACAGCCCGTGTTCCAGGCAAACCATATCACTGAGTCTTTGCACCGCCAGACCGGAAAGAAAGAAGTTTTTGAATTTCCGTGTGGCATCCAGCGAGGTCGAATTATAAATGATATGATTGTGAATGTGGGATTTGTCGATGTGGGTCGCAACGATGAAAGCGTGTTTTCCCTTTGTCCATCGCATCGCTGTTTCATAGCCGACTTGGTTCGCTTCTTCCGGGGTGATTTCTCCCGGCTTAAAGGACTGGCGTATCTGGTATGCGATGATATTGTTCTTCTGCTGTCTGCCGGTAATATGCTGATACTGCCGTTTGGAAAGCAGAAATTCCTCATCTGCTGTCTTTGGATCACACTCATAGGAACTGATAAATTCGCCATCATTGGTTTTTGCGGCATTTTGTGAGTAGTCGGTTCTGTCTGCCAAACATTGAGCGACCGTCTTTCCCTTATTCACATGGAGTGCAATCAATCTTGTCGCTGCCATTCCCATCACTTCCTTCCCAAAAAGAAAAAGCCACCGGTCGGTGACTTTTCTCTGATATTATCTTATGACCTGATAAATGCTCCCAGACTTTCTCCAATATTCTCGACTTTCATAACAGCCCAGACGAGCAAGAACACCGCTGCTATTGTCGCAATTCCAAGAACCACAAGAATAAGCAGGGACTGCCACAAAGCCTTTACAATGCAGTAAATCGCAGATCCGCCAATGACCAAGAGCAATAAACCAATTACATAGGACACAACATTTGTAAGCAGATTTCCAAGAATGCAAATCACTTTTACAACGAACAGCACCGGCAGTGCCAATATCTTCAATACCAGCTTCATAGGCTCAACCCCTTTCTTTTAATTATATTGTACAAGGGTATCTGCCATAACGCAATGATGTCAACCCTTATGTAAAAGCCGCAGCCGAAACTGCGACTTCCCAACAAGTTGTCGGATTACTGGATTGAGGACAGGCGAACAAGAACTTCTCTCATGTCCGTCCAGATCTCCTCCAGCCGTTTTTGCAAATCCTCAATGTCAGCACGATAGATGCTGCCTGTTTCGTTCGCTCGCTTTGCGTACTGGTTCAGGTTGTTGGAGCAGATTCGCAGGAGCGAAACCAGGGCTTTCACATCCTGCAAATCCAGTCTGATACAGTAACCATCCAGAGCCATTTTCCGCAGATAGGCTCCCATGCTGCGGATGCCAAGCTCGTCCATCTTCTCATGGATTCGCTCGACCTCCTCCTTGGATGCAAGGAAATGAACATCCTGATCTCGCTTTGCCATTACAACACCTCCTCACGGGTTTCAGAGTATTTTGCAGGCGGGATATGCTCCGCTTTGGATTTCAGATCAGCCAACACAGAAGGACGCTCTGACTCGCTTCTTTCGTCACGATTTTCCACAGAGTCCTCCATATTCAGGGCTGCATCCAGTTCTGCCAGTCGCTGACTTTTGGCTGTCAGCTCTGCTTCCTGCGGGAACGGTTTTCCAACCTCCGCCTTGGCTGCTTCCTGCTGATTGTAGAGATTATTCAACTGCTCATTGGCTCGTTCTAAGCGCTCAAGGATGCCTGCAAGGGCATTGTCCAGTCGGGTGATATTTCCTCGTGCGTCCGTTCCAAGGGCTACTCTGTGGCTCACAGCGCCCTTCAGGGTCACATCGAACTCGTTCCGGAAACTGTCAAACGAAAGCTCCATCTGAAAGCCACGGTAACTGCCAAGAGGAACCGGATCGGCACTTTTCGTGTCCTTACAAGCCGCAAGGAGGATTTCACCGGCATCTGCCTTTTCGGTGTAGGCTTTGCCCATGATTTCCATGCCGCAAAAGCCATCGGCAATCTGCGGGTGTGCTTCCACGGTTTTAATATCAGCTTCAAAGCCATGAATATAGCCTGTCTGCTTTTCAATCTCAGCCGGGAAGTATTTCAGAAGCTTATCTTCCATACGGTACTGCTGGCTCTGGTGGTCAGCTTTCAGCACCTTCAGCCTTGCCACATCAATGTCCAAGTCCATCTTTTCCTTGATAAGCGGATTGCCGGCACACAGCGCCTTGATCTCCGCATAGGACAGCGCCTGCTCATCCACATCGTCACAGGAGCGAACCGGTGATTTGGAGGTCATAATCTGAGAAATAAACTTCTGCTTGTTTTCCAAGGTCTGATACAGGTAGGCATCGAAGGTTCCCTCGGTCACATACTGATACACCTGAACCTCTTTGTTCCGGTTGCCCTGACGGATGATACGACCGTTTCTCTGGGTCATATCAGACGGACGCCAACCCACATCCAAGTGGTGAACTGCCACCAATTTGTCCTGGACGTTGGTTCCTGCACCCATCTTTTGCGTACTGCCAAGAAGCACTCGCACCTGCCCGGTACGAACCTTGGCAAAGAGGTCTTTTTTCTTTGCCTCGGTATCTGCATCATGGATAAAGGCAACTTCTTCCGCAGGCACACCGTTTGCAATCAGCTTGGTTTTGACATCATCATAGACATTGAAGGTTCCATCATTTTTCGGTGTGCTAAGGTCGCAGAACACCAACTGGGTCAATTTGTCAGCCTGACCGTCCTGCCAGATACGCAGGATATTTCCCACGCAGGCATTGAGCTTGCTGTCAGGGTCATCGGGTAACAGGGTGTTCATTAGCCGCTGATCCAGTCCCAATTTTCGTCCGTCGCTGGTAATCTTGAGCATATTATCGACGGACGGGTCTACAATACCGGCATGAACATCTGCTGCTCTCTCTGAAAGGGAAGCCACCATATCCTTCTGGTACTCAGAGGGCTGAACCACAACCGTTTCAAACTTTGCTTCGGGAACAGGGAGATGCAACTGGTCAGAGGTCTTGATGTCGGCAACCTCCTTGAACATATTCATCAGTTCAGGCAGGTTGAAGAACTTCGCAAATCGGGTTCTGGCACGATAGCCGGTTCCCTCCGGTGCAAGCTCAATCGCAGTTGTTGTTTCTCCGAAGGTCGATGCCCAGGAATCAAAATGGGTCAGGTTCTTTTGCTGGAGCGTACTGTACTGGAGATAGCGCATGACCGTATAAAGCTCGGTCATCGAGTTACTTACTGGAGTACCGGTTGCAAAGATCACACCACGCCCGCCGGTCAGCTCATCCATATAGCGGCACTTCATAAACATATCCGAAGATTTCTGGGCTTCGGAGGTGGACAGACCTGCCACATTTCGCATTTTTGTGTAGAGGAACAAATTCTTGAACGCATGGCTTTCGTCCACAAACAGCCGGTCTACACCCAACTGCTCAAAGGTAATGACATCATCTTTCTTGTCAGCGGCAAGGAGCTTGTCCAGTCTGGCTTCCAATGATTTTCGTGTTTTCTCCATCTGCTTGATCGTGAAGTTTTCGCCACGCTGCCATTTCAGCTCCGCAATCGCACCCTCGATCTCATCAATCTGCTCCCGCAGCTGCCGTTCCTGTCGTTCGGCAGAAAGCGGGATTTTTTCAAACTGGCTGTGACCGATGATGACTGCATCATAGTCACCCGTTGCGATACGAGCGCAGAACTTCTTACGGTTTGCTGTTTCAAAATCCTTCTTGGTGGCAACAAGGAGCTTGGCACTCGGATAGAGGTGCAGGAACTCGTTTGCCCACTGTAAGGTCAAGTGATTCGGCACAACGAACAGGGATTTCTGGCTCAATCCAAGCCGTTTACTCTCCATAGCCGATGCAGCCATCTCGAAGGTCTTGCCCGCACCAACTTCGTGTGCAAGCAGCGTATTTCCACCATATAGCACATGAGCGATAGCATTTCTCTGGTGTTCACGGAGGGTAATATCCGGGTTCATGCCGCCGAAACGGATATGAGAGCCATCATACTCACGAGGTCTGGTGGAGTTAAAAAGTTCGTTGTACTTGGTGGAAAGGGTTTCTCGTCTGTGCGGATCTCTCCAAATCCAATCTCGGAACGCATCCTTGATTGCCTGCTGTTTCTGCTGTGCCAGGGTAGTTTCTTTTTTATTGAGGACACGCTTCTGCTTACCATCTGCATCTTCAATCGTATCATAGATACGAATATCCTTCAGATTCAGCGTTTCCTCCAGAATCCGATATGCGTTGGCTCGCTCTGTACCGTAGGTGACATACGCCGCCACATCGTTGTAGTTGGGAGAACTCTTACCGTTGATGCGCCACTCTGCGGTCAGCTCGGAGAACTTGACCTCAATGGAACGGCGCAAGTAATACGGCGTTTCAAAGGTTTCCTCCATGAACTGCTGAATATAATCGGCATCAATCCATGTTGCACCCAAACGCACATCAATCTCGGACGCATCCAAGTCCTTCGGCTGTGCTTTCTGCAAGGCTTCCACATTGATGTGGAAGGAAGAATCCCTGTCTGCCGCCATCTGTGCGACACGCAGCTTGCTTCTTACATCACCGGAAAGGTAATCATCGGCAGTCTGCCATCCAACTTCCACAGCATCGGGAGCCATCGGGTCTTTGAAGATCACCCCTCGAAGCTCTGCCTGAATCGCATCGTATTCTCCAGGTGTTCCAAGCAGCTGTGCCATAAACGGCAAATCCACCTTGCCACGCTCACCGATAGAGATTGCCAGAGCTTCGGACGGCGTATCCACGCTCGTCACTCTGCGTTCCGGCTTGATGGTTCGCTTGGTGAACATATCCGCCTTGCTTTTCAGATTGCCGTCCTCATCCACATTTTCCAGAGAACACAGGAGATAGTAGGAGGAATCGTCAGCAAATGCCTGACCATTGGCTCGATTATTGATAAGCCCGTTCTTTGCGGCAAACGCATCGTAGGCATCATTCAGTTCTGCCTGTTTCTGAGTAATCATTTCATCCGGGTAATCCTCAAGCTGATATTCGATCAGCTCGTTGACGATACCACGAAGTTCCACCATGCCCATCACACGGTCTTTTGCTTTCTCATTCAGGTCTACACGGCGCATCAGGGAGTTTTCACGGAAGTACACATTGCCATCCACCACGGTATAAGAGAAATTCTTTACATCCGGGGTTGCAGGAATGGTTTCGATTTCCTTACCCTTGTCAGCTTCGGGAAGCTCCACAGCCTGATAGGTTCCTTGGATGTGGGAAACTGCTTCTTTCAGAAGTTCGGACAGTTCCATGCCCTCAATGGGACGCACTGTAATGTCCATGCCGTAGGCGGTACTTTCTTCCACCGTATCGCCCAGAACCATTTCAGGATGAGCGACAAAGTAGCTGTTCATGGTGTGTCCTTCTTCGGTGCGGTCAAGGTTTACCCATTCCGGTACAATGTCAATCGGATGGTCACGCTTTTGCAGGAACAGGATGTCGGACACGACTTCCGTGCCTGCGTTTTTCTTAAAGGCATCGTTTGGCAGACGGATTGCACCAAGCAGTTCCGCCCTCTGCGCCATATATCGCCTTGCGTCAGAGTTCTTGGAATCCATGGTGTAACGGCTTGTCACAAAAGCGACCACACCACCGGGACGAACCTGATCCAAAGCCTTGGCAAAGAAATAGTTGTGAATGGAGAATCCCAGCTTGTCATACGGCTTGTCGGACACTTTGTAGTTGCCGAAAGGGACATTACCCACAGCCAGATCGTAAAAGTCTCGGCGGTCTGTCGTTTCAAAACCGGCTACTTTGATTTCTGCGTTGGGATAGAGCTTCTGAGCAATTCTGCCGGTGATGGAATCCAGTTCCACACCATACAAACGGCTGCTCTGCATTTCAGGAGGGAGCATACCAAAGAAGTTGCCGATACCCATAGCAGGCTCCAGAATATTTCCTGTTTCAAAGCCCATCTGTCCGACCGCATCGTAGATGGAGCGAATGACCGTAGGGCTGGTGTAATGTGCGTTCAGGGTGGAAGCTCTTGCCGCAGCATATTCATCTTCGGAAAGCAGGTTTTTCAGTGTCTGATACTCCTTCGCCCAATTTCCCTTGTCCGGGTCAAAGGCATCTGCCAGACCGCCCCAACCGACATAATTCGACAAAATCTCCTGTTCTTCGGTAGTGGCGTTCCTGTTCTCGCTTTCCAGTTTGAACAGAGTTTCAATGGCTGCGATGTTTCTTGCGAATTTCTGCTTCGGTCCACCTTCACCGATGTTGTCATCCGTGATGTGGAAGTTCACCGCAGGAACAGGTGGGATTTCTCTGGTGGTGATGGACTGCTCAAGCTGAGCGATAATGTCCATGACTTCGGCATTCTGCCATCCGTCCACCTGGGCATAATCCTGAATGATGGTGTCCTTTCCATCTACGCACTGTACGAAGTCCAGACTACCCGGCAGATCTCTGGTATTCATTGCACCCAGGGCTTTTCTCTGCGTGTCAGGAAGTGCATAGTAGGCTCGCAGGGCATCATCAAAGGAACTGTATTCCTTGATGTCCAGCGCACCCCGCTTCTGAATGTCCTCGGCAACATAAAAATGATCGATGAAGTGTTCCGGTTCCTGCTGTTCGGGTTCCGCACTGGCTCTGACCTGTGCGTGTGCCTTTTCGTCAGGGTAGTCCCCATAGATACGGATGCACTTATGCTCCTGCTGATCGTAAACGGCAGCACCATCGTACTTGAATCCGTCATCCTCCATGGTTCCGTCCACATAGCCCTGGGCAGCTTTTTCCGCTTCTTCCAGAGTGTAGTAGTCCAGTTTATCATCGAAGCCGTTTTCAAAGTGATGGTAGGCGGCAACCAGATAGCGGGGAGCCATGCGCTCCTCGTAGCTGTTAATCATCTCAGGTGTCAGCCATTCTGGTTTGTCGGGAATCATTTCATACAGCTCACGCATCTTGGCAATCTGTGCATGGCGGTTGCCTGCCCACAGATGCTTTTCGCTGTGCTGTCCTGCACCAAGGAAGTATTCGCAGTCCATACGCAGACGGTCTAACAGCTGATACTCAGGGGTGTAGTCCCTCGGTTCGGTTTTGCCCAGAAAATCCTCTGTAACGGGCTTTTCTTCGGTTTGGGCATCAACCCTTACCGCATGGTTTCTTTCGTCCTGAGAGAGCATACGCTCGAAATTCTCACGATTCTCGGCACGGAAGATGGGATAAGCAAGCGTAGGGTCACGCAGCTGAACTTCTCTGTCCGTGATCTGCTCCACACGGAAAGCTGTATCGTCCAGATATACCGTGTCACCGACCTGATAATTCCATTTCGGTTCCTCGGAAGCAGATGCTTCCACAACTTCGGCAGGCTCTGCCACAGGCGCTTCTGGCTGAACCGACTCCATCGCAGCTACGGACTGACGAACTTCCTCCAAATAGTCATTGGCAAGCCATTCGTCCGTGAAGTATTCCGTAACGCCTTCCGGGTCTACATAGTAGTCATCGGTCTGATTATCCCAGATCGCATACTCGCCATCCTCGGTATCAATCACTGCGAAACGGTCATAAACATCTTCCAACGGATCAGTTTTAGCTTCTTCGATAGCCTGTCGTTCCGCTTCTTCCTCCGGGCTGAGGTAGCGTCCCTTTCGTATCAGACCGTCGATTCTCTGCACCACCTGCGCCCAGGACATCTGCAATTTATCGCAACCGCTCTTGGTGTAAGCAACACCCTTGGCATCGTGATCCTGACCGCTGTGCGTTGCACCAGAGCAGGCATGGGAATGACCACCGGTTCCGTATTCATGCTTCAGGAAGTCCATCTTTTCCTTGGCAGAATGATTCTCCTGCCAGTAGTTATAAATACGGGCTTTACCACCGGAAAAGCCGCTTCCACGGGTCAAGTCTGCATTGACTTCATCATCCGTAATGAACTGGCGGACAAGGGGCATCTGCATCATATCGGTCTGATACTCACGCAAAGGCATATTCAACTCATACAGCTGTTTCTGAATGAGATTCAGCTTGTGATAGTGAAAACGAAGCAGATCGGGATTTTCCGCAAGGGTTTTTCTAAATTCCGAATACTGCTGTACCAAGGTTGCGTGGAAACGAGGGTCATCCAACTTTTCAGCCAAGTCTGCGGTTTCGTCAGGGAAACCACGAAACGGTTCCTGATGAAGAATTGCCAGATAGTTGCTGGAACGGGCTTCTTCACTCAAATCGTGATAAAGATGCCACAGGGATTCTGCCAACTTCTGACGCTCATATCCGGATGCTTCTACCAGTTCCACATTAGTTGCGAACCGACCATTTTCAAGCAGTTCTCCAATGCGCTCGGCAACCGTTTCCCAAGAAACGATCTGCGCTCTGGGGCTGTCAATGGCAGAGGAACCTTTGGCAAGGTGGATACCGTCCTCGGCATACCACGCACAGATATTCCCGCTATCTTCTTTCAGACCATAGCCGCCGTGATAGACCTGCTTTAAGGTCTGAACGATTTCTTCCAACGGCTTCTGCTTCATATATTCCAGCGCTACGACTTTTCGGGCTTCATCGGTATTGCTACCAAGCAGAAGGAAGTGGTCGATTTCTTCCTGGGCAAAAGAAAAAGCAGAGGGCGTAAAGCTCTCTGCTCGGTCGATAAAACTGATTTGTTCATTTTCGGAGAGGAAAAGGTTCAGACTCAGCTGTTGATAAGCTCCGTCATCACGACTTCCTCCGCCTGTGCTTTCAGGCTGTTCATGTGCTGCACCCACGCCATCTGCTGCGTTTCCTTGTCCGGTGCGGGGCTGTCCTTCAGGTACTGCTCCATCAGAAACTCCACTCTGGCTTTCGCTGTTTCCTCGATCTCCCACAGGTGCGGGAACAGGCTCTCCGTCAGAATCATGTCGTTCAGGAGCATCGGATTGTTCTGTTCCAAAAATGCTCGACGCATCCTGCCGTACTTGCCCAGAGGTTTCTCTCCCTCGTTCTCCAACTGAAGGTTCGGAATCTGATAATCTCCGGCCTGTCTGTAAGTCATCTCGCTCATAATCTGTACTCCTTTCGGTAGCTTTAATCTGCTCATGTTCTCCAATCGCTTTTTCGATTTCCTGAAACATCCTTGTGCTGATGGCATTCACCGCAGTACCAAGGGCATTTACCGTCTGTCTGGTGTTAAAATCAAACACCTTCTGGAAATCCTCATGCTCGAAGTAGTTGTCGGGACTTTCCACGAACCGGCAATACATCGTATAGGATACGCTGTTTGCCACCGCATTTTTGAAAGCTACTTCGATGTTGAGTTCATCATACTCCTCAAGGAAGCTGTTGGCAACGATGTCGAGGAACTGCTTTTTGTAATCGTCCCAATACTCAGCCGCCAGTGCGGATGCAATATCTTCAAGCTGTGCTTCCAGTACCCCGTCAGCGGCAACACCGAAGGTACGCTCCATCGCTTCCATGACATAGGAGCGGTTTTCAGGCGTCACCTCCCACGGTTTCAGTTCCGGGGAAGAACGGCGAACGCCGGTATCCGCCACATCAAACACATAGCGCAGATACGGTTTATCCCTGTTCATCACAAACAGAGCAATGCCGGTAGAGCCACGCTTTACATATCTGCGGTAATTTTCAGCGTTCCAGTCCTCATAGGGCTTGCAAAAGGTCGCATTGGGGCGCTGAGCATAAATCATCACCTGTTCCGGATAGGTGAACTCATAGTTGCGGGACATCGTTCTCAAAAACGAAGTCCAGTTATCTGTGTTCGAGGTGATTTTCCCAATCGTTTCTTTTGCTAATCCGGAATAAAATCGCTCTTTTGCGTTCATTGTATCCCTCCAATCCTATCAATCCGGATAAAGGTTCAGCTTCTCAAAGGCGGCATCGTCCATGGCTGAAACTTTACGGAGAACCGAGTCTGCCAAAGCAAAAAGCTCTGACTCGTCCTCCGAAAGCTGTTCCTTCATCAGTGTCAGTGCTTCACACAGCCCTGACCTTGTGCCAGGGCTGTAAAGCATCATCATGTTCCGCTCATCCTGTGTGAAATCCATCATTCAATCTCCCTTTCCGGGTGGCTCTTGGGCGGCTTATGGGAAACATCCGGCACGGGCTTTTCCTTTAACTGCTCCAACACCGAAGGACGTTCCTCTAATCCGGACGCTTTTCCGTTATTGATGATACCGTCAATCATCCCATAATCATCTTCCATTGCCATCTCTGCGTTTTTCAGGTAGTTTTCGGACTTCATAAAGTTTTCCAGCTTCTGAAACCCAACAGAATCTACATAGTGAAAGGATACCTCACCGACTACCTTTAAGGCTACGATGTCGCTGACCGACATACTGTGACCACGGAAATCATCCGGGTGGTCAATATTGAACTTTACATACAAATCTTCCAGCTGCCGATTCACATCCTCGGACATAGAAATGGAGCCATGATAGACCACCTCGTAACGGTCAATCTCAGGCTCCATTTCTTTCTTCTGAAGGTAGCTGTAATTTGCAAACATGAGCGGGATATTATCGTCTACATCTTCCCGCAGCTGAAGAATCGCATAGGAATCCGTGGGGCTTTCCAGAAAAGCAACCATTCTGTCATCCGGGGTGGTATTTCCGTGAACATCATCCCATTTTTCGTTTTTCATATCCGTGTCCTCCTTATCGTTCAGGCTCTTTGCGTTTGGGAGAGGGACTGGCAGGCGCAGCTTTTTCTGCGGCCTGTGCCAGTTTTTCCATGACCGACTCACGCTTCGGAGAGTCGAGCTTATCCAGCTGACTTTTCAGCACTTTGGCAACCTCAACCGCAGTTTCCTCACGGGCTTCTTCAATGGCTGTATTCAGGAACTCACGATACGGAGCCGTATTACCAGCGGCAAGATCTGCCTTGATTTCTTGGATATGCGCCTGCACATCATCGACCTGATCCATATATTCATAGGGGTCGAAGTTCTCTGCAAAACGGTCGAGCTTAAAAGCAAGCTCAGCGATAGGGTCATTGACCACCACCGCCTGTCTGCCGACTTCAAAAGCCTGCTCCATGACATCCTCATAGAACATTGCCCGCAGTTCCCGGCGCTCCAGCCCGAAGGATTCCAGAATATCCCGGCGGACTTCGAGCATGGACAGTTCAGGGTTATCAACCTGACCGCCATCAATCTCGTTGTAGTTTTCATCCAACAGGGTGTAGTCGTAACCATCTTCGCAGGTCTGCACCGCAAGGATTCTATCCTTTCCGACCTTCCATGCGGCTTCATCGCCCATAATCTCAGGCTCCGGCATATAGCTTGCGCCGTTGCGCTCCATAATTTCTGCAAACTGGCAGATATGAAACACATTGTATCCGATCTGCGTATGATACTCGTCAATGAAGGTGCAGGGCTTCACAACCATTTCATCCGGGTAGTGAATCTGCACACAGCTGCCATCGGGGATATGAAACAAATCCTTATAATGGCTGTCGATAAATCGGATTTCCTTACCATCCGGGTTGTACTCATTTGTCATTTGCGCTTTCCTCCATTTTCAAATTCCATACTGAACTTCGTTTTGCCATCATCTGATACCTCCATAAAGACGGTGGCATCAAAGGTGTTGCCCGTTCTTTCGGACTTGCAATTCTTGAGCTTTACCTTGCCGGAACCAAGCAATTTCTGCGCCGTGGCAGAAGTCATGCTCTTGCCGATGCTCGCAAAGTAGCGATTGTTTTTCCAGAGGGCAAATTTGCAAGCTCTGTTGGAACAGAAAAATGCCTTGGCTTTGTCCTCTACAGCACTGCCGCAGAGCGGGCATTTGCCGATAGAATTGGCTTCTTTCGACATCATAACCTCGGAATCACGGATTACTTCATAGTTCTGAATCAGACCGGCAATCACATCTTTGATCTCGTCCATAAAGTCCTCGCTGGCATATTCGCCTTTCTCAATGAGCAACAATTTTTCTTCCCAATCCGCCGTCATGGATGGGGACTGAATCTGTTCCGGCATGACTGTTACCAGAGCCGTACCCTTGTGGGTCGGAATCAGGTGTTTGGTTTTCTTATCACCCTTACGCTCCAGAAAACCGATGCGAACCAGCTTCTCAATGATACCGGCACGGGTCGCAGGCGTTCCCAAACCTTTGCGCTCCACCTCATCAGGCATTTCGTCCGCACCGGCAGTTTCCATAGCAGAAAGCAGAGTATCCTCGGTAAAGTGTTTAGGGGGAGATGTTTTCCCTTCCTTGATTTCCGTGCCGCTGACGGTCATTTCGTCACCAACGGAAACAGAAGGGAGTGTCTGCACGTTTTCGTCGGATTTTGTCGAATCATTTTTCTGAACCAGAGCTTTCCATCCATCCTGCACAACAGTTTTGCCTTTGGTGGAAAACACGGTACCGCCACAGTCCAGCTCAATAACTGTCTCTGCGTATCGGTGCGGATCGCCAACAGCTACGCACAACCGATTCGAGATCAGTTGCAAAATTGCAAGTTCACCCTTGGGAAGTTCGCTCAGATTGCATTTCTGCAATTCTCTGGTCGGAATGATGGCATGGTGATCTGTGACCTTTTTGTTATTCACAACCTGCTCTGCATGAACTGGTATGTTATCCACATCCTCCACGGGGAATGTGTGGAAAGCCAGCTTTACGAGGTCGGTCAGGCTATGTGCCATATCTTCCGTCAGAAACCTGCTGTCGGTACGGGGATAAGTGACCAGTTTCTTTTCATAGAGGTTCTGCGTGTAGTCCAAGGTCTGCTGTGCCGTGTAGCCAAGCACACGGTTGGCTTCTCTCTGTAAACTGGTCAGGTCATAGAGCGCAGGCGGCTTTTCTGTTTTCTCCTTACATTCAGCTTTCTGAACGATTGCCACCGAACAGCTTTGTTTGACAGCTTCGGCTGCTGCCTTGGTTTTGAAGCGTTCGCTTGCAGCCGTAAAACCATCCAATCCAATCTGAACTGTGTAGAACAGTTCAGGCTTGAATGCGGAAATGGCAGCTTCTCGCATAACAGCCATAGCAAGGGTAGGGGTCATAACACGACCAACATTCAGGGTCTGCCCGTAAAGGGTCGAAAAAAGTCGAGTAGCGTTAATACCAACAATCCAGTCGGCTCGTTCTCGACACAGTGCTGCTTCATACAAAGCATCATATTCCGTTCCAGACCTGAGATTTTCAAAGCCCTCCTTGATTGCTACATCTTCCATCGAGGAAATCCAAAGCCGCTCAAACGGCTTTCTGCACCCGGCTTTGTGGTACACCAACCGAAAGATCAGCTCGCCCTCACGACCGGCATCTGTTGCACACACAAGACTCGCAACATCTTCTCTGGCCATGAGCTTTTTCAGAATCCCAAACTGTTTTTTCGTACCGGCAGAAACCTCATACTGCCAGTCCATCGGGAAGATAGGAAGGTCTGCATAAGCCCATTTGCTGTACTTCGCATCATAGACTTCCGGCTGTGCCAGCTCCACCAAATGCCCTACACACCAGCTGACCACATATCCGTTTCCCTCTAAGTAGCCATCCTCACGCTTGGCAGCACCTAACACTTTGGCAATACTCTGTGCAACCGAAGGCTTTTCAGCCAAAACTAATTTCATTTGCATCTGCTCCTTTCACAAAAAAATAAGCAGCCACACACCGTAGTGCATGACTGCTATGTAAAAAGTTCGGAAAGGATTTTTGCAACCTGATACAATTTTCTGTTCTACAATCTCCGTCATAATAAAAATATCTCCATCATTTCAAAAGAGAATGACGGAGATATTTCACCTTGCTTATTCTTGTAGCAACCAATCGGCTATATCGTGAATTTCGATTCCTTCATAGCTATATTGGGGATGTTTGGTTCTGGCAATAATCATTTTCGGATAAGCGTCTCGAATCTGAAGCAGAGGAGAGCATTCTCTCTCAAATGTTTCCTGCCCGGAAATGTTGTCGCTGACCTGAATATAAATCTTTTCGCTACCTCTCTGAGCAACAAAGTCGATTTCCTTTTGATAGAGCTTGCCGACATAGACATCATATCCACGGCGAAGAAGCTCGATACAAACAACGTTTTCATATACTCTGCCATAGTCTATATTTCTGCTTCCCAGTATTGCATATCGAATACCGCTGTCACACAAATAGAACTTTTCAGAGCTTTCAAGGTATTTCTTACCTCGGATGTCATATCTCTTAATATCATAAAATACAAAAGCATTGCACAAATACTTAATGTACTTGCCGACGGTTACATGATTGGTTGGAGTCTCATTTGCTGTCAGTAGCTGACTGACCTTATTCGGAGAAGTCAGGTTGCTGATATTATCCATAAGGAACTCGCTCAGACGTTGTAAAACCAAAGTGTCCGGGAGAGTATATTTCTGTACCAAATCCCTTGTAACAATCGTTTCGTAGACCTCTTTGATATAGTTT
The DNA here is from genome assembly GCF_020687245.1 of Faecalibacterium longum CLA-AA-H243. Taxonomy (GTDB): domain Bacteria; phylum Bacillota; class Clostridia; order Oscillospirales; family Ruminococcaceae; genus Faecalibacterium; species Faecalibacterium longum. Next base: position 22,045 of record NZ_JAJEQG010000018.1, read on the forward strand.
GTTCTGTCTTTTTCGGTTCTATAAGCATAGGAACCTGCTAAACCGCCCTTGATAGCGTACTCATCAAAGAGCTTATCTTTGTCACTAATATCATCATAATACTGGCAATATTCCTGGAAGCTGAAAGGAAACACATGAATTTCAATATAGCGTCCGGTAAACAGAGTTGCCAGATCTGCACTCAACAGGAAAGCATTAGAGCCTGTTACATAGATGTCGTATTTTCCCTTAGAGTACAGGCTATTGATTGCCAACTCAAACTTGGGACACATCTGAACCTCGTCTACAAACAGGTAGTTCGTTTTTCCTTCCTGATAATGTTCTTCCACATAGGCGTGTAAGGCATGGTATTCCTTGATTTCTTCATACGCCAAATCCATGAAGTCGATGAAGATAATATTGATGTTTTCAAAATTGCTTTTCAGATACGCAATATACGCCTGCATCAATTTGGACTTACCAGATCGACGAATGCCCGTGATGATCTTGATGTCAGGAGTACCATTCAGTTCAATGATTCTATCGAGATATTTTGCTCTCGTGATTGTTTTCATATAGTCACCCGCTTTCAAAAATTGAAGTTTTTTCATTTCTCGAAACCGCTTCGCTGTACTTATTATACTGTCTGCTAATAGTATATGCAAGATGTCACTTTCAAAAACGCAAATTTTTTTATTTTTTGAAAGCGGAAACTATGTAAAGGCAACCCGAAGGCTGCCCCAGGCATCAAGCCTATCCTGTTTACACAGGTTCATTATCATCTTCATCGACGGAGCTATCTTCATCGTCGTCCTCAAACTCCGGATCGTACCCATAGTCCTCGTCATCGTCCACATAATCAGCATCTGGGTCAGGCTTTGCCGCTTCCTGTGCCTTCTTCTTTTCCTGGACTTTCTTAAATACGAAGAATCCACCACCACAGGCAAGCACAATCAGAGTAAGAATCGCCGGGAGCATATTTGTGGATTTCGGCTTTTCCTCCGGTGTCGGTTCTGTAATTTCAGGAACTGTTTCAACTACTTCCGGCTTTGTTTCCTCAACCGGCTTGGTGAACTCTGCAACTTCTTCCTCGTCCATCAGCTTGAGCAGGTCGGCTTCATCCACCTGATTCAGAAAATGCACGGTTTCCTCGCCCTTATCATCACGGTCAATGATGATATAGAAGTAGTTTCCGTTTTTGGTTACAGCGGTAATGAACTGCTTTCCGCTTTTCGTAGGCGAGCCAGCGTCATCAACCAAAGTCAGATTGCCGTCGGGAGTAAGCGGTAGCATCGGCTCCTCCGGCTCTGTTTCGGGAACTTTTTCTTCGACCGCAGGTTCTTCAGTCGCTACGCTTTCATCTACATAGGCAAATGCCGTTGTAGAAAACACGCCAAAACACATTGCACACGCCAGCAATGCGGCTCCAATTTTCTTAAATCTCATTCTGCGTTTCCTCCTCATTCATAGTATTGATCGTATCAGGCTTCGGAGCCATATCCGCAGCAAACATACGGAGCAGCTCGGAAAGCTGTTCGGGATTCAGGTTCGCAGCATGAACCATCTCATGGATTTCGGAATTTTCCTCCTCACGGTATCTGCGTTCCAGGTCTTTCACCTTAGCATCCCATTCTGCCCGTTTCTTACGGGCTTTTTCAAGGTCTGCACCTATTCTGTCTAACTTGGCACTCAATCGCCATCCCTCCTTTAGTTTCTGATTCTGCCGAAGCAGTAAAAATGCTGTTGCCAGTAATTCGATTCGATAGAAGCGTAGGAAATGGGGTTTCCGCAGTGGATCATCATACCATTGCCAACATAGATACCAACGTGTGATGCACCGGAGGTATCATAAGTGCCTTGGAAGAAAATCAAATCTCCCGGTTTGGCAGAGCTTTTCGGGATAATGTCGCATACGCCCATCAAACCGTTTGCGGTCAAACGACCAACACTCCAACCGTTTCCGCAGTGATTGATTACATAGGAAACAAATCCGGAGCAGTCAAAGGAGGTAGACGGGCTGCTGCCGCCCCACACATACGGGTATCCCAGATATTTTTCAGCTTCCCGAATCATATTGGCAAATCTTGTGTCTGTCAGCGCTTCGCCCGGAATATCATAATCGGTGTACTCGCCGCCAGGGGTGGCGTAAATGTCATTTCCGAAAATATCCGGTCTGTTGCCCCTTGTCTGAAGCAAAATTCTATATCGCTCCATATCATCTTCCGACAAGCCGGAATTTGAAATCACACTGTTCAAGCCCTTATTTCTGAGCTTCACATTCAGAATATAATATTCGTAATCTTCTTCCTCTGTTGTTGTCTCTCCCGTTTCGGGATCAGTAGAAGATGTTGTTCGTGTACGAATCTCTACTACTTCCGTCAGGGTCAGCTCATATTGTTGCTCAAATAGCCATTGCAGGGTAGCCTGCACCTCATCTCTGGTGTAATCCTCAAACTTCACCGTCAAATACGCCGCCAGCTCATAAGGATTGTGGTTGATTTCATCAAGGTCATACCGGTACTCGTCATATCCGCTATGAGTACGCTCGATATTATTGATTTTATTGCGGAGCGCAGCTTCCAAAGCCTTGTAATCATTGTCCGCACCAATAATATCTTCCTCTTTTGCAGTAAAAGAAGTTCCCAGAATGATCTGTGTGCCGCCTTGGAACATAGCCGAACAAGACGAGAACATCCCTGAGAGTATCATAAAAAGCAGTCCGGCAATCAAAACAAACAGAATCGTTTTAGAGTGTGTGGTGCAGAACTCCGTTACTCTTTCTGTGATGTTCTTGGCTCCCTGAGCTGCTTTGCCCGTTGCCTTGCCTGCACCCTTAGATGCAGAAGCCGTTGTCGAAGCGGTATTCTTACCGGCTTTGGCGGCAGCATATTCTTTCTTGATTGCCCTTTTCTGTTGCCAACGGGAAAAGGGATTGGAACCGGCATCGGGGTTGTCCTTTTTGAACTTCTCATACAGGGCATTTACATTTGCTTTATCTGACTTCTCAACCAGCTTTTCCGCCTTGTCGTAGGCTTTCAGCTTGTGACTGTAAACGGCATGATCGACGGTATAGACAGTGGATTCAACAGCCTTGGTCGTTTCCTGCACAGCCTGAACGCCGATATTATCATCCTCATATTCTGACACCGCCCGATGTGCTTTGGATGTGAGCGTGACTGCGGCACCACGGCTTGCCATGTGCTTTGCCACAGATGGGCGCTCGATTTCCGTAAACTCCGCTTTTTCAAAACGGAGCTTTGCTTTACGGGAACCGGCTGCATCTGTTTCCAGCTTTAGCTTCGGCTTTGCCTTTTTAGAAGCCAATTTGTCTGCCGCTTTTTCAGCCCTATCAACCGCCTTATCTGCACGGTCGGCAGCTTTCTTCACATGAGAATCTGCAAGGTCATCTTCGGTAAAACGGAGTCGTGTAGGTCTTTTCGCCATACATTACGCCTCCTTTTCCTGTGCCACCTCGTTTAACTTCGTGGTCATAATGCGATACAGTTCCAGATCTGTCGGGAATCGGTCAATGAACGGCAGAATCACATTGCCATAGAACAGAAGTCCTTCGCCCTCACCGGAGTTGGTTACATAGGACAGCTGATGCGGCGAAATGTTCAACCGCTGTGCCAGAATACTTCGGTCATCGCTTGCCTGATTCAGCATATAGATGAAATCAGAGTTTTCGAGGATGTTGGCAATCTCCGGGGAACGAAGCAGGTCTTTGACATTCTGAGTAATACCGGTCGGCAAGCCGCCCCATTTACGGAATCGCTTCCAGATTTCTACGGAATAGGTTGCCGTCTGTTCTTCCTTCAGAAGCAGATGGAACTCGTCAATATAATATCTGGTCGATTTACCGGCAGAACGGTTGGCAGTTACACGCCCCCAGACCTGATCCTGAACGATCAGCATACCGATTTTTTTCAGCTGATTGCCCAGCTCCTTAATGTCGAAGCACACCAGACGATTCTGAATATCCACATTGGTTCTGTTGTTAAACAGTTTCAGAGAACCCTTAACATAGATTTCCAAGGCGGTCGCTACATGGTGGGCTTCCTTTTCGTCCTGTTTCAGAAGGGCATCATACAAATCCTCAAGGATCGGCATATTCTCAGGGGCAGGATTGTCGAAATATCTCTGGTAAATCTGATGCACACAACGGTCGATAACCGTCTTTTCGATAGGCTGCAAGCCATCCTTACTGCCCATAATCAACTCACAGAGGGACAGGATAAAATCAGCTTTCAGTGCTACCGGGTTGTCATCCTCAGAGTAGTTCAGGTTGATGTCCATAGGGTTGATATAGTTGGTACTGGAGGAGCTGATTTTTACCACCTGACCATTGAACTTGTGAACCAGAGCCGCATATTCCGCTTCGGGGTCGCAGATGATAATATCGTCATCCGTAACCAGGAACGCATTGGTGATTTCACGCTTTGCGGAAAAGGATTTACCGGAACCGGGAGTACCCAGAATCAGTCCGTTGGGGTTCTTGAGCTTCTTTCTGTCCACCATGATAAGGTTGTTCGACAGAGCATTCAGCCCGTAATAGAGCGTTTCTCCACCATTCTGGAACAGCTCCTGCGTGGTGAAAGGCACAAAAATAGCCGTGGAACTGGTAGTCAGGCCACGACGAATCTCAATCAGGTTTTGTGCCAAAGGCAGGCTGCTCATCAGTCCGGATTCCTGCTGAAAATCCAAACGACGCAGATTGCAGTTATGCTTCTGGGCGATGCTCTGTGCCTGGAACACATTGTTCTCCAGTTCCTGCTCGGTGCGCCCGGTGTTCAGCACCAGAAATGTCACCATGAACATTCGCTCATTCTGGCTCTGCAATTCTTTCAGAAGTGACTTCGCATCTTTACCATAGGTAGCAAGGTCAGATGGGATAATGTCCATGTCATAGCCAGAACGCACAGCCTTTTTCTGTTCCTCGATTTTGGAACGGTCAAGCTCGGTGATGATTCTCTTGATGGTCTTAATCGCCGCAGTCTGGTCAACCGACTGGATGTGCATGGTCACGATCTGCGTGGATTCCATATCCAGAAAATCCGCCAGCATACGATCAGACAGGTCTGATGCCGTAATTGCCAGATAAGACATCGAACCGAAGATACTGCCCATCTGGAAGGTGCGGTTGGTCTTAAAGGCAAACGCCGTCGGAGCAATGAAGTCCTTTACGGACAGCCCGGATTCCACAAGATACTTCCAATCGAAGAAGAACTTATCATTATCACCCATGTGGAACATAGAGTGCATCAGATGCAGCCGCTCTTTGCCGTTCATGGTAGTGGCAATGACACCCAAACGCCGAAAGTTATTGAGCAGATCGTTTTCGATATGGTTGAGTCTCGGCTTTGCCTGCCGCATGGATTCGGCTTCAATGCCGAATGTCAGGTACTTGGTTTTGGTCAAGCCGTTGTTGCCCTGCGCCAACTGCTTTTTCAGCATCTGGCTATACTCGGCACGGACGGGATTGAAGCTGTCCTTCTTGAACGGGATACGGATACTCTTTTCAAAGCTTTCAGCATCGGTACTCAGGTTCATAAAGGAAAGCTCAAAGTGAATGGAGCTGTCAAAGAAATTCAGGAAACTGCACCACTCATCGAAGATGGCAGTCTTATCTTCCTGCTGTGCCAGCTGATAGTTGATGTCCTGAAACTGAATGGTCTTGGTGTAATAACTGTCAGTGACACGGCAGATGCCATCCGGGAACATTCTCTGAAAGGGAATGGACTGCTGTGCAGTCTGCGGAATACCGTTGTCCTTCTTTGCCCGTTCCACAACAGCTTTAATTTCTCGCTGCTGCTTCCGATTCAGATTTGCAGGCATTTTGATGTTTCTTGCCTGTGGCTTCTTTTTGAAAAACAATTCGTTCAACCTCCTTTTCCAGTTTGTACTGACGCATCAAAGCGTCATAATAGTTGTCCGTCTGATAAGGGCGAACCTTGGGACGAACGAATTTGGTCTGAATGAAGTGTTCTACAACCACTTCCAACGGCTGACTATCCTTTTCATACATTGCCAGAAAGAACAACGGTAACATGACGATCATCATGGACAGTGCTGCAAGGCTCACATTTCCGGTTGCTTTGACCAGAAAGAAAATCGGCACTCCGATGAGCGCCGCCGCACCAAAGCAAAGTAACTGCCGTTTCGTCAGATTGAAGAACACTTTTGTTTTTACCCTCGTCAGGTCACGAGGTACGGGAATATACGCTGCCAAACAATTTCCTCCTTCCCTTAGTGAGCGCTGAATACACCCTTCGCAAGCGAACCAGTCTTAAACAGGGTGAAGCACAAAAGGACGGTGTAGCCCATAACACCCCAGATAGAACCGATGATGTCATCACTGAATGCGATAGACTGAATCAGCACCGCATAAATGCCCACGCAGATCATAATCAGGAATCCCTGGAATCCGATTGCAAACAGCGAACGCAGATAATTCTGTCCGATATTGCTCTGTTCTCTGTTTCCAAAAGTGGAAAGCGGAATCGGGGCAAGGCTGACCATCAGATAAATTTCAATCATTCGACCGTAGACGATCACAAAGATGATGATTGCCAAAGCGGACATCGTGACCTGCACGATAAAGGATTGCAGGAACAAGCCGAGCAAAGGACCCAAATCCATTGCCATCAGCGTTTCTTCCATTGTTTCCAATGCCGAAGCATCTATGGCAGTATTTCCGGATATGATACCGGCGCTTGCGTTTATAACGTGCTGTGTCACATCAAACACAGCCATCGTGATATTGAATGTGTTTGTGATTAACATGACCGCAACAAAAGTCTTGAACACCCATTTGAAGAAGATCCAGGTTTCAAAATTTGCCAGATTGTTGTGGTCAATAATCATCTGAATTAGCTCATAACAGGCAATGAAGGTCAGAATCAAGCCTGCGATTGGGATAATCACTGACTCGGAGATGTTTCGTACCATGGCAAAGACACCCGGCGAAAAATTCGCCGGGGTCATGCCAACGGAGGTTGCTATCTCGCCAACCTGGTTGTTGACGGACTCAAACATCCCCGACAGATTTCCCATAATAGCTGAAACGAGCATTTCTTTCAGCCAGTCTGTGATCTGTTGGAGTATGCTGTCCAAAGGCGATTACCTCCTTGTTTTGTGATTAACCGAACAGTCCGGAGAGCAGAGGTACAAGGGTGGTGCCGATGAGGGCAACACCGCCGCCAGCCATGAGCTGCTTCATGCCCTGGGACTTTGCGCCGGGGTTATCGTTGCCGTAGCCCTCAAGCAGATTGATTGCACCCCAGATGCCAAGACCTGCGCCCAGAGCGATAACGAGAGTCTGAAGAACGGTTACTGCGCTATTGAAAAATGCCATAATATTTTCCTCCTAAAATTTGAAATTGTTTTGAGAATAGAAAAAGCCCTCCGTACTACCGGCATCAAAACCGGACGGAAGGCTTAGTTTACGAGAATCTTTTCAAGGAACTCCTCGACGGTTATCACGCCAAGTTTCTGTTCCATTCTGCTTCTTGCATATTCAGTTTCACAATCATATATATCACCACCACCTTTCATAAGAAACAGCCAATACATTGACTGCAACAAATCTTCACGAGAAGCACAGATTGTCGGTGAAAAAACGACAGGTGAAACCTTCAGAACCTCTGCGAGTTTCGCTGTGGTTTCTGCATTAGGGGTTCGAGCGTTTTTCTCATACTGAGCAATACGGACATCCGCTGTTTTCTCGGAATACCCCATCAGGAGTCCAAGCTCTTTCTGGGTAAGGCGGCGAAATCGTCTAACGAACTTCAATCGCTGCCCAATAGAGGTATCCGTGATCCACCAAGTCATTTTTTTTACACCTCGCTTTCTGCAAATTCTCGATATACAACCTCATTTTTTGCTCTGCGCTTGCCTACGGCTTCACTGGGAGCAAGGTCAGGGTAGGTTGCCTGCACTTTCTGTCTGCTTCTGCGGACAGTTTCAAACCCCGGAAAGCTGCGTCTATCCAGTTCCTTCAAAAACACAGGAACCGTCATGGCATGAATGTCGATGCCACGCAGACCGGAATAGTGTTCCAGTACCATCAGGTACAAATGATTGTCGGTATTTCTTGCCTTGTGGTCGTGTTCCAAGATGTTCTTAACCAGGGCAGATACCGTTTTCAGATTTTCCAAACAGAAACCTCCTTAATCCGCATCGACTACCACAAACTCATCACCTGCCTTGAGCTTCAACCTTCGACTCAGAAACTGCTCAATGTTGAACTCATTTCTCTTATCAAAGTCTGATGTGTACTTATAATTGGGGTGCTGCGTCAGATCGTACTTGTCAGAAAGAAACGGTCTGACACCACGCAACTGCAAAATACACTTGCTGCCATCCAGAACCGCAAGCTCATCTACGCTCGCAAGGTCTTTGCCTAACTTCTGATAATTCAAGCCGTAAGACGGGCTGTTACCTCTGGTGTTGGAGGTGTTGTAGGTGTCGATAGTTTCTTTTCCCAATGCCTGATTCAGTTCTTTGAGCGTGGTTGGCTCAGAACCACCCAGGAAAATTCGGGAATCCATGTTGCCGATGATGGTATCGGCATTGTCTTTATAAATGGCTTTCAGCTGTGATTGTGCCTGGAGAACAAGGCAAGCCGATATTTCACGGCTTCGGATTGTCGCTACCAGTTTTTCCAGATTGGGAATCTGACCGATGTTTGCCATCTCATCAATCAAGCAGCGCACATGAACCGGCAGTCTGCCGCCGTACACATCATCTGCTTTCTCGCACAACAAGTTGAACAGCTGTGTGTAAATCATGGAGATCAAAAAATTAAACGTCGCATCCGTATCTGACATAATCAGAAAGAGCGCCGTTTTCTTATCTCCGAGAGTATCCAACTGCAACTCGTCATAGGCAGTCACATCTCTGACCTCCTGAATATCAAAAGGAGCCAGACGAGCGCCGCAGGAAATCAAAATCGACTTAGCGGTCTTGCCGGCAGCCAGCTTGTATTTTTTATACTGACGGACTGCAAAGTGATTCGGCTTTTTCTTTTCCAGGGCTTCAAACATCAGATCCACCGGGTTCTGGAACTCCTCATCATCTTCCCGCACCTCCATTGCGTTCAGGAACTCAATCAGGGTGGAGAAATTCTGTTCCTCAACCGGAGCTTCATAGTGGATATATCCGATCAAGGCACAGTAGAGCAGCGTTTCCGCCTTCGTCCAGAACTCATCACCGGCTTTTCCATCACCCTTTGTGTTGGCAATCAGCGTTGTCACCAGTTTCAGAATGTCTTTTTCTGAATGGATATAGGCAAATGGGTTATAGTGCATCGACTTCTGAAAGTTGATGGTGTTGAAAATCTTGATGGTGTAGCCATGCTTCAAAAGGGCGTTGCCGCACTCAATCACGATGCTGCCTTTCGGGTCAGTGACCACATAGGAACTGTGCATCTGGAGAAGGTTTGGCTTCAACCAAAAGCGAGTTTTACCGGAACCCGAACCGCCGATAATCAGAACATTCTTATTTCGGGCATTGGCAGGATTCTTCGGGCGATTGCTCATCATCAGCCGCTCCGTTTTCGTCAGGATCACATTGTCCTCGAACTTTGGTGCAATAAACGGCTCAATATCTTTTGCCGTTCCCCAACGAGCAGAACCGTACTCAACATTGTGTCGGTACTTCTTTGCGTTTTTGCCTTTTAGATAGACAGCCAGCCGAAGTCCTGCGCCGCAGAGAATACCAATCAGCAAATCCAACGGGTGAAAGCTGGGAAACGGATTGTTCAGGGCTATCGGAAGGGCATGAAAAAAGCTGAGGATTTTCGCAGATGAATCTGCCCCCTCAGCCAATCTCCATGCTTCTCCTAAATTCGTAGCGAACAACCCTACCAGAAAATACGGTAAATTCAGAATCAGGAGCTTTTTCATTTTTCTCTTATCCATCACAGATCACGCTCCTGTTTCTTCTCTCGAACCTTCTTCGGAATCGCTGCGACAATTTCCTTGAACTTCTTCAGCTGCGCCAGAACGCTCGGCTTTTCATTCTTGGTTAATGCCCTTGCCTGATGTTCCTTGCAGATTGCATCCAAAGCATCTGCATCTTTAGAACGGACAAAAACAAGAAACCGGGGAGGATCAACGGACTTATCTTTTCTTACGGCAAAGTCCACGCCATACTTCTTGGCGAGCTTTTCAAAATCACGGATACTCTCTTTGTCGATCTCAACATTCGTAGCACCCTGATTCTGTCCCAAAAGCTGTTTCACGGATTGCTTTCCATGAACGGCAGGGTCTCGTGCCTTTTTCATCTTCACTTTTTCCCGGTGCTGCAAATACTTGCGGATACCGGCAATGATAGTGCGCCCCGTCAGCTTGGTTGTGCTGATCGCCAGGTTTACTGTTCTGTTTTCAACTTCTTCCTGCATGATTCATCACCTCCTGCAAGCAGTAGAGTGAACAGATTATCGTGCCATATCTCTGTGGTCGTAATACAGATTGCCCTTGGCAACTGCGGCATGGCTGATAATCTTGATATTGCCAGCTTTCTGGTTATCCAGAGCCTTCTGATAACCCACATCGCTCAAATACAGGCGATTTCTTTCGCCTTTCCAACCGACAGGCGATTCATCGGTCAGCACATCGAAAATAATCATGTGCTTGGTGGCGTCATCAAATCGTGCCAAGTCCATATAGGTATGTCCCTGGTACTCCTTGGCACCATCCTGAATCCGCTTTCGCTCCATCAGCTCTCCAATCGTCGAATTTCTTTGCATAAGAACCTCCTTACAGAACATCTCGGTCAGGGTTACTTTTGTGGGGAACCGAATCAGCTTTGACAGGTGCATCTTCTTTCTTCACCATGTCATCCGGCAGGGGAAGCGCCATAATGCTGCGCCCCATGCGTACAAAAGTCTCAGGCTGATGAAAGTGTTCCTCAAACTGCTTCATCAGTTCCGGGGACAGAGAACAAAAATCATCCTCGCCCAATCCCACAACCAGAAAATCACCGGCGATAATGTCATAAATATCGCCGTCATCATCACGCAGCGCACGGTTCAGTTCTTTGCCTACGAGTTTACCTTCGTCGTGCATCACCAGTGCAACCGGCTCATTGAACGGATAAGTTGCCTCAATATCGCCACCTACGGCTTTCTGCAAATCCTCCAGCTCACAGCCGATCTGCACAGCCTGCGGATACATGAACGGCTTTACCAGCAACACATTCATGGTATCTGCCTGTTCTTTCTGAACCTCCCGTTCCTCGGTCGTGCCGAACGCAACACCGGTAAAGTTTTCGGAGTCCAGAATGTACTCCGAATTGTAATAAGCGGCTCTAACCTGTTCCTCTGCCGCATCGTGAGATTCTGCTTGCACCGTAACCGTTTTCTCCAAGGTTTCGGTGATCTTCACATCGTATTCTTTCAAGTTTCGATACCTCCGTTTCTTTGGAAATAAGAAAAGCGACCATCCATGAACCTGTTACAGTTCATAAATAGTCGCATCCACATCGGCTAAAAGCTCGAACAAGCAAATATCGTCCAGTTCGCAAATCAGGGAACCCATGTCGAAGAAAATATCGTCCTCGCATTCCACCGTAGTAACCACGCTGCGGTGTTCGTTAAGACAAATGGCTTCTTCCTTGTCCATCGTGATCGTAGACATACAGGACACCACATAGAATGTCATATCTTCTGCTAACCACAGCTCCTTGCTCTGAATCGTGCGAACTTTTTCATCGCCGCTCATATCTTCTACATAGGACAGAAGCCGCACGGCTCTGCTGTTCAGAAGTACCTTTCCCTGATAGTCGATACCCTCACCAGCAGAGGACAATACTCGATACTCGCTAATCATCTCGGCATTTTTCTGAAACGACTTTGCCAGAAGCGCAGGAGAAATATCATCGAACTCCTCACTGTAGTTTACGAGCATATCTACCATATAATCAGGATCGCAAAGGTCGTAGAGTTCTTCCAAAGCGCCCTGAATGTTTTTGGGTGTAAACATTTTTTACCTTACCTTTCCATTGATTTTTCTCTTTTTTTCTGCCATTGCTCCAAAAGCTGAATGATTTTATCCTCCATCTGCTTGTTGGTATAGGACTTCGGGAAGTATTTTCGCAACGAATCCGTTTTGAAGGTTACTCTGTCCAGCTCTCCCTTCTTGATTTCATTCATAATCTCGCACATCGCATCCAGCGTACACTCGCCCTCCTGTGCGAGCTTTTTAATTCGCTGTGCTTGCGAAAGGGAAGGAGCTGCTTGAGCATAATCCATTGCAGAAAGAAAATCCTTCTGTTCTTCACTTGCCAGATAGGAAAGCTCCACCGCAGGATTGAATTTGATCTGACCCGTATCTACCATATCCAGCAGTTCCGGAATCAGTTCGGTCAGACGGATATAACGGTGTACCTGATTTCTGCTTTCTCCTGCCTCCTGACCGACTATATCCATTGCCTGCAACTTCATCCCAACTTGGGATGAAGTTAAATCGGTGCGTTGACCTTGATGTTTAATCGCATCCAGCTTCATCTTATAAGCAAATGCTCTTTCACTCGGCAGGATACTCTCCCTCTGCAAATTCGCATCAACCATCAAAATAATGGCTGCATCATCGTCCAGGTCACGAACAATCGCAGGCATGGTTTCCTTACCCGCAAGCTCCGATGCCCGGTGCCGCCTGTGACCAGAAACGATTTCATAACCACCGTCGGGGTCAGGACGGACAATCGCAGGAGTGAGAACTCCGAAATCTCGGACGCTCTCTGCCGTTTTCATCATTTCTTCATCATCAACCACACGGAAGGGGTGTCCCTCAAAGGGGTGTAGCTCAGAAAGCGGAATTTCCTGCACACGCTCCTGCTGGGCTTCAGCTCTGGATTGATCGGTGGAGAAAATATCATCGTACCCCTTCAAGCTGATGTTTGCGCCTTTTTTCTGCATTGTTTAACACCTCCTTCGTCAGAATTTTATAGGCTTCGGCAACTTTGCCTTTGGGATCATGCTTGAAGATACTGGTTCCCTCTGCGCTGATTTCCTCTGCACGGACAGAGCGGGGAATGTCGGTCTTGTAAACCTTCAGCTTTCCGCCGTAGCTCTCCCGAATCAGATTGCTGATGTCTTTGGAGTAGTTGGTGCGGCTGTCCACCATCGTCAGAAGAATCCCTTCAATCCTCAGTTTCGGGTTGATTTGCCTCTTGACCTTGTTGATGGTTCCAAGCAGCTGTTCCAGACCCTTTGCAGGAAGGTATGCTGCCTGAACCGGTATCAGCACATTGTCGGCAGCTGCCAACGCATTGACGGTCAGCATACCCAAAGACGGCATACAGTCAAGAAGAATGTAATCATAATTCTGTTTGACTGTATCCAGGTATTGCCGGAGAATGGTTTCCCGGCTCATGGCATTGACCAGTGCTACCTCCATACCTGAGAGTTCGATGTTGGACGGCACCAAATCAACGCCCTCCGGATGATGAAGAATCCCTTCATCGGGAGTAATAGGGTTTTCCATCATAATCTTTCCCATCAGATCGGAAAGTGTCGGAGACAGATCATCCGGGCAGGGATTGCCCAAACTGACCGTCAGGGAAGCCTGGGGATCGGTGTCTACCAGAAGCACCTTTTTTCCTTCAAGAGCCAAGCCAACGCCCAGATTCTCGGTGGTGGTGGTCTTTCCAGTGCCTCCTTTCTGATTGACCACCGCAATGATGGTTGCTTTTTTCGACATTTATCGTCACTCTCCTTCCTCTCGCTTCATTTTCAATTTCTTAAATCCTCCTTCCAAATATCCGTGTGACATATCGTGCCGAACAAGAGCATCGTAGTAGGTGTCTATTGTCGTCGGCGCATTGTATATCGTAGTCAGCATATACTGACGGATATTTCTAATCTTTGTGGTGTTCTCCTTGAAGCAGTCCATAACATATCGAATGTGTTCGGCATTCAGTTTCATAAACCGACTGCGGACAATTTCTGCCGGACGCTCCTCTGCACCAATGCGAATCAACGGTCGCTTCGTGCAAACTGTTTCAACGATCAACTCCAGAATGTTATCCAGCATTTCGGAATCGTAAGGGTAATCCTTCTTCAACAAATCCATACTGAGCTGATCCGAGAAATAATCAAAGTATTCTTGATACCGGTCATTCTCGTCCATCATTCCACCATTTCCGGAAGGAAAGATAGAATCAGTATCACTAAATTCAGTATTTTTAATATCAGTATTATTACATTGTGATTTCGGAAGTTCTTGAGTTGTGATTTCCATTGTTCCAGAATTGTGATTTTCACAATTCAAGAGTTGTGAATCCACAGCAGAGATAAAGTTCTTCACATAGATCAGGTTGGGCTTTCCCAAACCCTGGCGCTTACGTTCAATCAATCCTGCTTTCTTCTCAAGTTCACTGAGCAGCTTGATAGCCTTTTGTTCAGCACAGTTCAGAGCCATCTTCGCTTCGTCGATTGTAAAAATGATATACACTCTACCGTTTTTATCTATCCAACCATTCTTGGCAGACAGGCTCATGCGGTCAAGCAAAATGCCATACAGCATCTTGGCATCGGCAGAAATATTCCAGAACCTCTCGTTCGTGAACAACACCTTCGGAACTCGATAGAATGTGAATAGATCGGATTGCTGACCGTAAAAATAATCAAAACTCACACGGCTTCACCACCTTCTTTCTGCGGAAAACTTTCTGTTGTCAGCGGAATGCTGCGGAAAGTCGTATCCGTCTTTTCGTAAGGACATCGGGCAAAATAGTAGAAGCGGTATTCCTGTTCATACACATCCATATCAACGAAGCCCCACTTCACGCATAACCTTCTTCGTACACCAACCAATGCACGGGTGATCTCGCCCATAGGGACAGCCATCACATTCCGACTTGGGTTTCGGCGGCAAAGAGATTAAGTAGTAGCAATTATTTCTACCCAGACGGCAGCCCTTTCTGCCATTCGTCCAGAAGTAGCAGTAATGACAGTCGCTCGGCTTGTCTGCGGTATAAACAGGCTTGCTCAAATAAAACACCTCCAATCTCTTGTATTTGCCCATGGGTTTGGGCATAAAAAAAGAGCGCCTATCCATCCCCAATGCGGGGCAAATAGACGCTCTATGTACATAACGATATTTAATTTTATCTGCTATAACTGCATGGTATTCAAAACATCCGCCTTTTTTGATTAGCTGGATTTTTGGCACGATTTTGGGGCTGATTAGCAGGAAGGGCATTTTCATTAGCAAGAACAGCCCGTTTTCTGCTAAAAATTAGCTGGCGATTTTGTCTTATAACAACCGTTCGATTCTGGAGGGGTTGTCAAAAATCAAATTTTGGAGTAGAATTTTATCTCATACAGTGAAAGAGCTTTTTCGTAGCTTTTTATATAAGAAAAGCCGAAAACCCTTGAAAACAAAGGCTTTCGGCGTTGTTCACTGGCGTCCATAAGAGGATTTGAACCTCCGACCCCACGCTTAGGAGGCGTGTGCTCTATCCAGCTGAGCTATATGGACGTGTCTGATATATGATTATAGCCCGATCAAAGTCGAACTGCAATCCCTTATTTAGTTTTTTTTGAGGTGGCCGTTGTAACGCAACCTTAGGAGGCGAACGCTCTATCCTGCTGAGCTACAGAGACTTATATTAAATTGAGACTGGCAACGATCACTTTTCCCCGTAAGGCAGCTGGTAGAGCACAACCTTAGGAGGGGGACGCTCTATCCAACTGAGCTACTGAGACACATTACAGATATGATACCGCAAACAGCGCACAAAATCAAGTTGAATCGGAGAGAAAAAAGGTGTATCCTATAAAGAGAGGCTCCTGCGCCGGGAAACTTTGCGCAGGGGCGGCAGAACGACTCGCCCCTCTGGCTGCTGGCCGGGGGGAGCCCCGGGAGGTTGCAATGGGAAAAAACAAAACCAAAAAGCGGACACGCCGGCCCAACAAGGGCTGGCTGGCGGGCAGCAGTGCGACGCAGACCATCTGCAGCAGCTTTCTGCTGGTCATCGCGGTGGGGACGCTGCTGCTTACCCTGCCCATTTCCAGCAGGACGGGGCGGCTGGGCGTCATCGACGCCATGTTCACCGCCACCAGTGCCACCTGCGTGACGGGCCTCGTCGTGCGGGATACATGGAGTCAGTTTTCGCTGTTCGGGCAGGTAATCATCCTGATGCTCATTCAGGTGGGAGGCCTCGGCCTTGTCACCCTCACCAGCTTCTTCGCGCTGGCGGCCCGGCGGCGGATGGGCTTCCGCGACCTGCGGCTGCTGGGCGAGAGCGTCTCGGCAGACGGCCTGTCCAAGGCCACTGAGGTGCTGAAGATCGTCATCAAGCTGGCGGCGGCTTTCGAGGCCGTGGGCATCGTGCTGCTGCTCTTCGCATTCGTGCCACAGTTCGGCGCAGAGGGTGTGTGGGTCAGCGTGTTCACGGCCATCTCGGCTTTCTGCAACGCAGGATTTGACCTCTTCGGACGGTTTGGCGCCTACTCCTCGCTGGTGCCGTACGTCAACAACTACTATGTGCAGGCTGTCATCATGTTCATGATCATGGCCGGTGGTCTGGGCTTCATGGTCTGGGTGGAGCTGGCAGAGTACCGCAAAAAGCGGCGGCTCTCTCTCCACGCGAAAGTCGTGTTGCAGTTCTCGGTCATCTTCTGGGTGGGCGGCGCGGTGCTGCTGGCCCTGCTCGAGTGGTCGAACCCCAGGACGATGGGCGGCCTGTCCGTCCCGGGCAAGATAATGGCGGCGCTGTTCCAGTCGGTATCCACCCGTACTGCGGGTATGAACACCATCGACCTCGCGGCCTGCAGCCCCATCAGCAAGCTGCTGATGAGCGTGCTGCAGTTCATCGGTGCGGCTCCCGGTTCGACGGGCGGCGGCGTCAAGGTGACGACCTTCGCGGTGCTCATCCTGACCATCCGCAGCGTGGCACAGGGCCGCGACGACTGCGTCATCGGCGGCCACCACATCGAGTCCAAGACGGTCTACCGCGCTCTGACCATCATCGTCATCGGCGCGGTGGCGGCGTTCGGCTCTGCCGTCGTGGTGTACTACAACACCGCAGAGACTGTGTCGGTCATCGACTGCATCTTCGAGTCCTGCTCGGCGTTCGGTACGGTGGGCCTGTCGGTGGGTGTCACTGGACAGCTGAACACCGGCGCGAAGCTGCTGTATATGGCCTGTATGTTCATGGGCCGCGTTGGCCCGGTGTCGCTGGCGATCAGCTTGACGGCAAAGCCCGACGACAACAAGCGCAAAGTCCTCCCGGTGGGTCACATCAACGTAGGTTAAACAAAAAGCGGGCGCTCCACCTGTCCGGAGAGACAGAGGAGCGCCCGCTTTCACTCATTATAAATTGTCCAGTTCCGTCTGGAGCTTTGCAAGAGAGTCCCGAATCGGCAGATGCTGGGGGCAGATGGCCTCACACTTGCCGCAGCGGACGCAGTGAATGGCCTTTTCGGCATCCGGGAAGCAGGCTGTCCACTGCTGGCGGATGGCGTCCTTATTGCCGAACATCCCGAGCTTGTTCCAGATGCTGAAATTGTCCGGAATGTCCACGCCCATGGGGCAGGGCATACAGTAGCGGCAGCCGGTGCAGCCGATTTTGATGTGGCTGCGCAGGACGTCGGCAGTCTGCCGGATGGCGGCGTTCTCGGCGTCGGTCATGGGGCGGAAATCTCCGAAGGTGGCGAGGTTGTCGTCCAGCTGGTCTTCTGCGCTCATGCCGGAGAGGACGACCTTCACATTTTTGTGGCTGGCCACCCAGCGCAGCGCCCACGAGGCCGCGCTGGCGTCGGCGTCCAGTGCATTCAGCGGCGCGGCAGCGTCCGGCGGCAGCTGTGCCAGCGTACCGCCCTTGATGGGCTCCATGATGATGAGGGGAACATTCAGTTCTTCGGTAAGAGCATAGCCCCGGTCGCCTGCGATCTCCTCGGCACGGTCATCGGTGTCGAGGTAGTTGTACTGCAGCTGGCAGAAGTCCCACGGCTGGTCGCGCAGGATGTGTTCGAAGCCCGCCGCGTTGTCGTGGCAGGAAAAGCCAAAATTCCGGATGCGCCCGGCGGCCTTCTGCTCCCAGAGCCAGTCCACAATGCCCATCTCTTTGGCCGCATCGTAGCGGGCTTTGTGCAGGGAATGCAGCAGATAGAAGTCGATGTAGTCCACGCCCAGCCGCTCGAACTGCTTCTCGAAGATGTCTTTGGCCTCGTCGAGGGTCTTGCAGCTCCACACAGGCAGCTTGGTGGCGAGGTAGAAGCTCTCCCGAGGCCACTTGGCAATGACCCGGCCCACGAAAGGTTCGCTCTCACCGCCGTGGTAGGGGAAAGCGGTGTCAAAGTAGTTGACGCCCGCCTCCCGGGCAGTGTTCAGCAGCTTTTCGGCCCGTACTTCGTCGATGCGGCCATCCGGCAGGGTGGGAAAGCGCATACACCCGTAGCCCAGCAGCGAGGTGGAGATGTCCCGCCCGCTGCCGTCTTTTTTCGTCCAATCACGATACTCCATAGCCATTTCTCCGGCGGGGGTCTGCCCGCCGCTCCTTTGCCCTAAGTATAGCAGGAGAAATTGCGATAGACAAGACGAACACCCCGGCCTGCAGGAAGCCGGGGTGTTGTATTCGTGCGGGAAATATGATATTCTATAGGTGCTGCCGGTGCAGCAAGGTACTGTCTGCAATGTAGGTGGTCACGCCCTTCCGGCCCTGCGCCGGGGAGGTGAACTTTTTGCTATCCCCTGACGCATGGTGCGAAAGGGGGGATGTTCCATGACGTTTGAACAGGTCGTATTGCTGCTCTCGCTTCTTGGCGGAGCGATCTACATCACGTTTCAGATCAGCTGGACCATTTTTAACAGCAAAAAGAAATGACCGCCACGCCCCCAAAGCTTGCGGTCATTTCTTTTGATCTAAAGCCGGAAGGACGCTGACCATTCGCAGGCAGTGCCTTTCTTGTTTATAGTATAGAGCTTTTGCAAGCCATTGTCAAGCAAAACGAGGGATAAGATGGATTCTCTGAAAATCGGAAATATCACCCTGCCCCACCGGGCAGTTTTTGGCCCGATGGCGGGCTTTACGGACGCGCCCTGTCGTCGGCTGATGGCCCAGCACGGCGCAGGATTTACGGTCAGCGAGATGGTGTCCAGCCGGGCGCTGGTCTACCACGACCACAAAACGGTCAGCCTGCTCAAAGCCGAACCCAACGGCGCACCCTACGGCGTGCAGATCTTCGGCGAGATACCCCAGATCATGGGCGAGGCTGCAGCGGCCATTGAAGAATACGAGTTCGACTTTCTGGACATCAACATGGGCTGCCCGGCCCCGAAAATCGTCTCGGGCGGTGCAGGCAGCAAGCTGATGCTGGATCCCGACCTCTGCGGCCGCATCGTCGAGCAGGTCAAGGCCCACACCACCCGCCCGGTGACGGTCAAGATGCGGAAAGGCTGGGACGCCGACCACATCACGGCGGTGGAGTGCGCCAAAGCCTGCGAGCAGGCGGGGGCTGAACTCATCGCCGTCCACGCCCGCACCCGGGAGCAGATGTACACCCCGGGCATCGACCCGGACATCATCGCCAAGGTCAAGGCGGCGGTGAAGGTGCCTGTGCTGGGCAACGGCGACATCCACACGGCAGAAGATGCCGTGGAGATGATGCAGCATACCGGCTGCGACGGCGTCATGATCGCCCGTGCCGCGCTGGGCGACCCGTGGCTCTTCGAGCGGGTGAACGCCGCCATCGAGGGCCTGCCCGCTCCCAAGGAGCCGAACCTGCAGGCCCGGATGAACGCCCTCCGCCGTCAGGTGGAAGAGATGGTGGAGCAGAAGGGCGAATACACCGCCATGCCTCAGGCCCGCGCCCAGACCATGCACTATATGAAGGGCCTCAAGGGCGCTGCCGCCCTCCGCCGCTACTGCTGCACCCTGTCCCGCCTGGAAGACCTGGACGAGCTTATTGCGGCGGTGTTCGAAGAGCAGCGCAAGGCCGGGCTGGACCCGGACGACGTGCGGGAAGTCCCCTTCCCGTGATCATTCGCTGCGGGTCAGCTCGTCGAGGTTCTGGGTGAAGCAGGGGAGGCAGTGCGCCATGAACCAGTCGGCCTCGGGGCAGTGCATCCCTTCCAGTGCCTCCCGCTGCTGACGAAGCGCGGCGTCAAATTCGTGGTTGCCGCTGCGCTGCTCCTCCATGCACTTGATGAGGGCCGAGAGCCGGTCAGCAGCTTTCAGGAGCCGCTTTTCCTCGGCGGTCAGCAGGCTGCCGGTGATGAAGGGGCTGACCTCCTCGGCCAGCTCCGGCGGCAGCAGACGGGTCATGGAATCCACACTCTCGGCCTCCAGCGCCTTATAGGCGTCCCGCAGGCCGGGGCTGCTGTACTTGACCGGCGTGGGCATATCGCCGGTGATGATCTCGGGTGCATCGTGATAGAGCGCCGCCACCGCCACCGTCTTGGGGCGGCAGGGCGTGCCGGTGTACCGCCGCGCGATGAGGCAGAGGGTATGGGCCAGCAGGGCAGTGTCGCAGGTGTGCTCACTGAGGGATTCCGGGCGGGTGGAGTGCATCAGACTCCACCGGGTGATGTACTTCATCCGCGCCAGAAGGGCGCTGAACGGGTATAGCTTCATGTCAGCCTCCTTGAAGTGTCTTTGAGAGGGTTATACCCGCCCGGCGGGCGAATGTCAAGCAAAACACAAAAATTCTTTTTTTCCACACAGCCGCGTGCTATACTGGAACGCGAGAACGATGCGGGCGATGGGCCTGTGCCGCCCCTCCGGGCGGGGAAAGAGGATAGACAATGGACGATTCAAAAAATCAGACCGGAAATGCCCGGCTGCTCAATATGCCGGGGCGGCGGGACCAGATGCTCCGCACCATGCTGCTCTGTGCGCTCACGGCGGCGATATTCTTCCTGCCGTTCTATATCATCGACGGTGGATTTTTCCACTACGCGGGCGATTTCAACAGCCAGCAGATCAGCTTCTACCGCTATATGAACGGCTTCATCAAGGGGGCAGGCTACCCGGACGGCATGGCCGACGCGGCCCGCAGCACCTTCTCCTGGGCCACCGACCTGGGCAGCGGCGCGATGAACGCCTACTCGTTCTACCTGTATGGTTCGCCGTTCTTCTGGCTGTCCCTCATCTTCCCCCAGAACTGGCTGCCCTACCTCATGGTGCCGCTGCTGGTGCTGAAATTTGCTGTGGCGGGCGGCGGCGCTTACCGCTACCTCTGCCGCTATGTCCGCCGCTCCGATCACGCGGTGCTGGGCGCCTGCCTGTATGCCTTCTCGGGTTTCAGCATCTACAATGTCTTCTTCAACCACTTTATCGACGTGGTGGCCCTCTTCCCGTGGATGCTCTGGGCGCTGGACGAAACGCTCTACGAGCAGGAAGAGCACTACGGCCTCTTCGCGTTCTGGGTGGGGGTCAACCTGCTTAACAACTACTTCTTCTTCATCGGACAGGTCCTCTTCCTCGTCATCTACTTCATCTGCAAGCTGACGACGAAAGATTTCCCGATGAATGTCCGACTCTTCGTCCGGCTGGCGTTTGAGAGCCTGCTGGGCGCGGCTCTGGGCTTCGTCCTGCTTTGGCCGGCGGTACTCAGCATTTTGCAGAACCCCCGCACCATCGACCTGTCGTCGGGCTGGGGCTTTCTGACCTACTCGAAGGTGCAGCAGTATCTGGCCATCCTGCTGAGCTGGATCTTACCGCCCGATTCGCCCTACATCACCTCCATCTGGTCGGAGGGCATCATCAAGTGGACGAGTATGTCGGCCTATCTGCCCCTGTGCAGTCTGGCCGGCGCGATGGCCTACTGGCGGGCGCGGAAGGGCGACAGCAAAAAGCGAATCGTCGCCACCTGCGCCATCTTTGCGCTGGTGCCGGTGCTCAACAGCGCCTTCTACGCCCTCAATTCCAGCTACTACGCCCGGTGGTACTACATGCCGGTGCTCATCCTCTGCGCCATGACGGCCAGTGCGCTGGAAAGCCCCGACATCTCTGCCGACGAGCTGGACGCCCCGGTCCGGGGCATCGGCTGGCTGATGCTCGCGACGCTGGCGTTTGCCCTGGTGCCGGTGCAGGACAGTGATACCAAAGAATGGTCGCTGGGTGTGCTGCAGAATCCCGGCCAGTATGTCGCCGTCCTGAGCTTCGGCATCGGCGGTCTTATCCTGTACCACCTGCTCTGCCGCCGCTGGCGGGGGAGCAGGGCCTTTGCACGTCGGATGACGGCAGTGGTGCTGGCCTTTGCCTGCGTGTTCAGCATGGTACACATCGGCATCGGCAAGTTCGGCCAGTGGCACACCGACAGCGACCTTGTGGAGCAGTACACCTCTGCCATCAAGCTCAAGGATGACCTGCCCGAGGGCGACTGGCGCGTGGATACCTACAAGACCCACGACAACCTCGGCCTCTGGCTCGACAAGAGCAGCCTGCAATATTTCGGCAGCACGGCTGCGCCCAGCATCCTCAGCTTCTACCCGGCACTGGGCGTCAAGCGGGATGTCCGCAGTGAGCCGGACATCTCCAACTACGCCCTGCGGGGGCTGCTGAGCGTGAAATACCTCATCACCACGCCCGAAAAGCAGGAAGATTTCCTCGCCGCTGCGGACGACGGATGGAGCTATTACGACACCAAAGACGGCTTCATGCTCTACGAGAACGAGAACTACGTTCCCATGGGCTTTACCTACGACTACTATATTACGGAGGAGTCCTACGAGACGACCGTTAAAAATACCCGCGCGAACCTCCTGATGCGGGCGCTGGTGCTCAGCGAAGAGGACGCCAAAACCTACGGCAAGTACCTCAAGAAGCTGCCTGACGCAAAGCTGGACGACCTGTGGTACGACACCTACGTCTCTGACTGCGCCGACCGCCGCGCCTCGGCCTGCAGCACCTTCCAGATGACCAACTCCGGCTTCCATGCGGAGATCACGCTGAAGAAGGATAACCTTGTCTTCTTCTCCGTACCGTACGACGATGGATTCACGGCCTACGTCAACGGCAAAGAGGCAGACATTGTCTGGGTGGACGAGGGGCTGATGGCCGTTCTGGCTCCGGCGGGGGAGAACACCATCGACTTCGTCTATCAGGCCGACGGTTATTCCCTGGCCAGTAAAGTCTCGCTGGCAGCGCTGGCGGTATTCGTCCTATACGCCGGGTATTTTGTCTGGAAGAAAAAGAAACGCTGTTGAATCGCGGTTTGTCAATGCACATTCTCCCATAAAATGCAGAGCGCTTTTTGTGGAAAGAGCGAATAGCCCTTCCGGCCAAAACGTGATAAAATGAACACGTTGTGCTGCCAGAGCAGCCGGAAAGGAAGCGCGAAAGCTATGGAACAAAGCTATTTGATGCCGGGACAGGAACGATGGGAATCATTCCGGGATGCAAATGGGGTGCCGAAAGTTCGCTATTCTTACTGCTCGCTGAAAGGGCGGCTGTTCCGCTGTGTGAGCTGCAGCCGGGAAGAGGCCGAACGCCTGTGCGAGGACTGGCTGGTAGGCCAGGATCGCTGCTACCGTAACTGAAGATCCGATTTGACAAGACTGCCGTGCAGAAAGACGATGCACGGCAGTCTTTTTGTGCGTCAGAAACGGACCGGTTGGAAAAATCAGTTGATTCTAACTTGAAAAGACGGTATAATAAACTATTATGGGAAACAAGACTCTGCCAACAGCAGAGCGTGAAAAAACGGAAAAGGGGGAGAGCGGATGGACGCACGATTCGAGCGCTATATTGAAAATCTCAGGACAGTCCGCACCCTCTCCCAGCCTAAATTCTCCCCGGATATGAAAGCGAAGGAGCTGCTGGAAACCATCCAGTCCAACGCCATCAAGTGCTTCGACTACATGAAGGAGAACAACGCTATCCTCAATGAGCTGGTATTCCAGCGTGCGCCTGCGGAGCTGACGAGTGCCGAAATTGCCAGCCTGCAGGAGTTTGCTGACAAGATGTTCAACTACGCCAGCAGCGAGGACTGCGGTATCGCCTACAAGGTCTACAGCCTCCTGCTGGAAAACGCCCGCATCCGGGGCGACAAGCCTGCCATCGTCCGCTATCTGTATGAAAAAGCGGTTTCACTCCACTATCTCAATGTCAAGGGCAGCGACTATGCCATCAACCCTTACGGGACGCAGGTGCGCGGCCTTTTTCGGGAGGGTGCAGGCTATATTGCGGAGTATGAGTCCTTTGATAAGACGACAAAAGGCTACATCATGCGCTGTCTGGGCAACAGCCGGATGTCCATGCCGCGCAGTACGCCGGAAGAATGCGCCGAATACATGAAGGTATTCGACAAGGCGATGGGGATCATCACCGACCCTTACTACCACCGGCTCGACCCGGATCTTCCGTGGGGCAAATTCGAGTATGCGATGCATATGGACCGGGAGACGCTGCTGAGCTATCTGCGCCGCTACAACGACCCAGTGGTCGCCGCCAAGGTGATGGAGTCGGCGGAAGCCATCTACCGCGACCGGGTGCTCTATAAGGGCGAGGAGGCACGGCTGCAGAACTGGCGTGTCAGCTATCTTTATAAGGCGGCCTGCTTCCATGCCGGACGGTGTACGGCCCGCGAGGTGGTGGAAGAGCTGTTGGACATCATCCACCACACCGACATCCAGGACTACAGCGATACTGGCATCAACAAGAACCTCACGGCGGTGTCTTATCTGATGGCCTACGAGGTCAAGATGCCGCCTGCCGACCGTAGGGAGATGGCATGCCGCACCGAAGAAGTGATGGACCGCAGCTTGCGGTATCTGAACAATGTACCCCAGAATCAGTACTCCCGTGTGGTCAGCCGTGCCGTGCGCGAGCTGGTGGAGATGCAGGCCGAGGCCGGAACAGCCCGCCGCAGTCTGCTGAATTATATCCTCGTGGCTCACAAGCCGACCTATGTCCACTCCATGATGGTGGCCGGACTGACCCGCATGTTCGTCAAGCAGATGCTCAAAAAGTCGCCCGAGCTGTTCGTGGGCGTCATGGGCTGCAAGACGGTGGAGGAAGTCCGCCGCAATCGCATTGAAATATGTGAGCTGGCCTATGAGTGCGGCCTTTACCACGATGTAGGCAAGAGCTATGTGTTCATGTACATCGGCAACAACTACCGCCGCCTGCTGGACGAGGAATTTACCTGCATCCAGTGGCACACGGTGTTCGGCTACGAGCTGCTGTGCAATGTGGGCGGAAAGGACGACCTGGCCCCGGCGGCGCTCTACCACCATACCTTCTACGACGGACACGGCGGCTACCCGAAAAATTATCCGCCCTGCCCGGCGGACATCAAGCCCATCGTGGACGCTCTGACCGTGGCCGACTCACTGGACGCGGCCACCGATAATATCGGCCGCTGCTACACGATGGCAAAGCCGGTGGATACGCTGCTGGGCGAATTCCGCGCCCAGAGAGGCACCCGCTATGCGCCCGAGGTGGTGGCGCTGTTGGACGATGAGGAGTTCTCCCGCGATTTGAAGGAAACGCTGGATGAGACGCGCAAGAGCGTCTATCTCGAGGTCTACCACGTCAAGCGGTAAAAGGGGGCGCTGAGGGTGAAAACACAGAAAACGCCCCTTTTTCAGGGCATTGGCGAGACGGCGCTGGCTGAGATGTTTACCTGCGGCGGTGCGCGCTGCAAGACCTACGCGAAGGGCGAAGTCCTTCTGCGGGCGGGCTGCATCACCCGTGAGGTGGGCATCGTGCAGGCGGGCGGCGTCAACATCGAGAATATCGACCTCTGGGGCAACAGAAGCATCCTGAGCTATGTCCCGGCGGGGCAGGTGTTCGCGGAGACCTATGCCTTCTGCGGCGAGCCGATGATGGTGGACGTGGTGGCGGCGGAAGAGACGGAAGTGCTCTTTTTGAACATGGATGTCCTCATCCACACACCTCACCCGGACAGCGAGTGGCAGCCGGTCCTCGTGCAGAACCTGCTCAACATCTCGCTGCACAAGAACCTGGCCCTCTCGGAGCGCATCTTCTGCACGGCCCCGAAGACCGTCCGGGGACGGCTGCTGCTGTATCTCTCCAATCAGGCCGCGAAGGCGGGCAGCAAAAGTTTCCGCATCCCCTTCGACCGTCAGGGCCTGGCCGATCACCTCAACCTCGACCGCAGCGCCCTCTCGAAAGAGCTGGGCAAAATGCGGGATGAGGGAATACTGGAAACAACAAAAAACGAATTTACCCTGCATGAGCTGCCGGAATGAGGAGAGCTTTTTCTCTTCACATTCCCCCTTTCCGCCGCATACATCGGTGGGAAGGGGGAATGCAATGTGAACATCTATCTGTTTGCAGCGGTCATCCTGCTGCTGCCGGCGCTCTGTACGGCGCTGGGAGCGGCGGGGGTCTTTCTGGTGCGTCGGGCCGACGAGCCCCGCACCCGGCGGATGCTCTGCGGCATGGCGGCGGGCATCATGCTGGCCGCCAGCGTGTGGAGCCTGCTGCTGCCTGCCATCGAGAGGGCGGAGGCCGGGATACTGCCGGTCTGGCTGGCCCCGGCGGCGGGGTTGGTGCTGGGTGCTGTGGGCCTGCTGCGGCTGGAAGAGGCTGCCGGACGGCTGATGCACACCGGGTCAAAAGAGCATGGCCGGATGGGCCGGGTGGTGCTGGCCGTGACTCTCCACAATCTGCCCGAGGGCATGGTGGTGGGACTTGCGGCGGCGCTGGCCCTGCAGGGTGAGCCGGAGGCCGTCAGCGGGGCGCTGGCCCTTGCACTGGGCATCGGCTTGCAGAATATCCCGGAAGGCGCGGCGGTGAGCCTGCCGCTGGTGCAGGCCGGGCAGGGGAGACGGAAAGCCTTCTGCGCCGGTGCTGCGTCGGGCCTCGTGGAGCCGCTGGGGGCATTGCTGGCGCTGGCCCTCGCGGGCTGGGTGAGCGCGGCTCTGCCGTGGCTCATGAGCGCCGCCGCCGGGTGCATGGTCTGCGTGACGGCTCAGGAGATGATACCGGAAGCCGTGGAGCAGGACGAACCGGCGGGCGTCATCAGCGTGGTGCTGGGTTTCGCCCTCATGATGGCGCTGGATATTGCGCTGTAGCAAAAAAGCCGATGCAGCTGCATCGGCTTTTTTGCTGTCAGTTCTCTTTTGCGAGGTAGACCGTCGTGGAGGGAAATGCGAAATCCACGCCGTCGGCCTTCATCACGTCCATGATGTTGAGGTTCAAATCGTTCTGCATCCGCAAAAACACGCCGAGGTCGGCAGTGCGCAGATAGGCAGAGACCATCAGGTTGATGCTCGAGTCGCCGAAGCCGGTCATCCGGACAAAGGCGGTGTCCTCGTAGGTGTCGGGGCTGGCCTTGAGCATGGCGTCGAGGTCGGCCATCAGCTTTTCCAGCTGGGGTCGGGTGGTGTCGTAGGTAACGCCCAGCGTGAAGCGGTAGAGCCGCTTGTTGCGGAGAGTAGCGTTGTTGATGGTGGCACTGCTGACGGTGCTGTTGGTGAGGATGTAGATGGAGTTATCCACGGCCCGGACTTTCGTGGAGCGGAAGTTGATGTCCACCACTTCGCCCTCCACGTCGCCGACGGTGATCCAGTCACCGATGGAGAAGGGCTTGTCCAGCAGGATGACCACGCCGCTGAAGAAATTCTTGGCCATATCCTGTGCGGCCAGAGAGATCGTAAGGCCGATAAGACCGGCACTGGCCACGACGCTGCCCACGGGCAGGCCGCTCTCCTGTGCGATGGTCGCGCCGCAGAGCACCACGACGGCTACTTTGTAGACTTTATCCAGCAGGGTGAGCAGGGTGCGGTTGGTGCGGACTTCTTCGCTGGACGAGGCCAGCAGCAGAGCCGCGATGCCGGAAGCGTGGTAGAAGCCGGTGCCGATGAGGAAGACCAGCATCATCCGGTAGACTTTGAGCAGCAGGGCCGCAAGGCCGGGGATGGCCCAGGGCAGGCTGCGCAGGGCCAGATACATGCCGGTGTACCACGCGATGCGGGCCGCCGGGCGGGCAAAGCTTTCCAGCAGGGGGTGCGTAAAGGCAAAGTGCCAGCTGCGCTTCAGCAGGCGGGGGAAGAGATTTTTTTGCAGCCAGCGGCTGACGACCCAGCCGATGAACAGCAGGGCCAGCGCACAGACGCACCGGGCTGCAAAGGCCAGCCAGCCTTCCAGCAGCAGTCCGGCGATGGAAAAGCCGAGATCGTTGATGGTGAAAAGCATAGAAACAGATACCTTCCTGACGAATAATAAAATCAGTATATCATATTACAGCCAGCGGTGCAAATCGGGAGAGGCTTGTTAAAAAATGCATAAAAGGGCTTGACAAGACAAACCTGCCGCGTTATACTCTGCGAAGAAAGTTCGTTTCAGGGCGGGGTGCGATTCCCCACTGGCGGTACAGCCCGCGACCACTCCCAAAGAGTGCTGACCTGGTGAGACTCCGGGGCCAACGGTATAGTCCGGATGCAAGAAACGGCAGGCAATTTGATTTGTTTGTGCGCGCCCTGTTATAGTGTAAGCTATGGCAGGGCGCGTTTTCATTTGTCTTCCCGGTTCCAGCGAGCGAGAAAAGGGCTTTCCAGTCTTTATTTGAATGGGGCAGCCGCCCCGGGAGGAAAATTATGAGAAAAGATACGACCCACAACCTGACCGTTGCCGCCATGCTCAGCGCAGTGGCGTTCATCCTGATGTTCATCGAGTTCCCCGTCCCGATGCTCATCCCGTCCTTCGTCAAGATGGACTTCTCCGACCTGCCCGCCCTGCTGGGCGCGTTCGCCCTCGGCCCGGTGTACGGCGTGGCCATCAGCTTCATGAAGAACCTGCTCCACATCGTCGTCAAGGGTACCAGCACTGCCTGTGTCGGCGAGCTGTGCAACTTTATGCTGGGCGCTGTCTTCTCCGCTGTGGCGGGCTTCATCTACAAGCATCATAAGAGCCGCAAGACCGCCATCCTCGGCGCGGTAGCGGGTGCCGCCGCAATGGCCGTCTTCAGTGTGCCCTCCAACTACTTCATCACCTACCCGGCCTATGTGGAGTTCTACCATATGCCGCTGGAAGCCATCCTCGGCATGTATCAGGCCATCCTGCCCTCTGCCGACAGCCTCATAAAGTGCCTCGTCATCTTCAACCTGCCCTTCACGCTGGTCAAGGGTCTGCTGGACGCCGTGCTCTGCATGGTCATCTATAAGCCTCTGTCTCCCATCCTGCATGGCCGGAAGTAATTAAAAGAAAAACCTCTCAGTCAAAGCCTTTGGCTTTGCCAGCTCCCCTATCGAGGGGAGCCTCTGGCGAAAAGGGAAAGTTCCCGGTTTTGCCAAGGCCTCTCCTCGGTAGGAGAGGTGGCATCGCGAAGCGATGACGGAGAGGTTTATTTTTTTTATTGCAGTGCTCCCTTATCGAGCCACTTGCCCCTTGCAAGCCGAATGAGGAACAGCGCGCCCCGGATGCAGAGCTCGATGCACATGGCGGCCCAGACGCCCACGAGGCCCAGCCGGGGAGCCAGCAGGAAGGCGAGGGTGAGCCGGACGCCCCACATGCTGAACAGGTTCAGCAGGAAGCAGCCTGTGCTGTCGCCTGCGCCCTGCATCGCGCCGCTTGCTACGATGCTGGCTCCGAACATCGGTTCTGCAAAAGCCTCGATGCGGAGGACCTGCGCACCCAGCGCGATGACGGCGGCATCTGCCGTGAAGATGCCCATAAGGGCCGGGGCGAAGAGCCAGAGCCCCACGCCGGACAGTGCCATGATGCCTATGCCCATCATGGTGCAGAGCCAGGCGAACCGCTTTGCCATGTCCCGGCGGTGTGCGCCGACGGCCTGCCCGATGAGGGCGATGGAGGCGTCCTGAATGCCGTAGCCTGCCATGTAGCAGAGGCCCTCGGCGCTGACGCCGAGGCTGTTGGCCGCGATGGCCACCGTGCCGAGGCCCGAGACGATACGGACGAGCAGCACCTGCGCCGACGAGAGGGCCGCACGCTCAGCGGCCAGCGGTGTACCCACCCGCCAGAGATTGCGCAGGCAGGCGGAAGTGATGCGCCAGCTGCCGGGCTTTCGGATGCAAAGCGGGCCGTCCCGCAGTAGCAGGACGCCCAGCGCCAGCAGACCGCCGATGGTCGTGGAAAACGCTGTGCCAAGTGCCGCACCCGGGACTTCGAGGCCGGCACCCCAGACTGTGACGCTCTGGCCGAAGAGCAGGATCTGCCGGGTGGGGTTGATGAGGAAGAAGTTGAACACCACGTCCAGCAAACAGACCAGCACGCTGATCAGGCTGGGCGTCAGGGCGTCGCCGGTGGCGCGGAGCATGGCTGTGTACATTCCCATGGCCATCGTGAAGGGGAGGGCCGCCGACCAGATGGCGAAGTAGGCGCTGGCATCGGCTTGAAGCGAGATGTCCGCCCCCAGCCACCCGGGCAGGAAGCGGCTGATGCCGACGCCGAAAGCCGCAGCGCCCAGACCCAGGATGAGGTTGAAGAGCATGGACTGCCGCAGCACGCCCCGGGCGTCCTGCCGGCGGTCGGCCCCGAGGTACTGGGCGATTTGGATCGAAAACGCGGTGTACAGTCCCACAAGGATGCCGTGGAGCAGCCAGGTGCTCGAGCTGACGATGCCGATGGCGGCGGTGGCCTCTGCGCCGATGTGGCCCACCATGGCGGCGTCGATGTACTCCATCGCCGTGACCACCAGCTGCTCCAGAATGGAAGGGATGCTCAGCGCCAGCGCGATGCGGGCCGTGTCGGACAGCGGGATGTCCTCGCCCTGCCGCATCCGGGCCGAGAGCTGCTCCAAAGAAAGTGTCATGTCGTCTCCTGTTTTCTGTGTTGATAAGTTATCTTACTATTATAGGCACGGGGAGGAAAATTGTCAAACCGGGCGATTGATTTTTTGGCTCTGGCGTGATACACTCTCGGAGTAAGAAGAATATCATTGAAAGAGGTTCAAAATATGCTGCAGCTTATTTCAGCTACCGGCCAGCAGACCGTGGACGCGCTGGCGTTCCTGCTGGCGTTTGCCCTGACCGCCCTGATGGACTCGGTCTTTCACGACAAGCTCCCCCACGACCATGGCCGTGCCTTCGCCGTCAACGGCGAGCTCTCCAAGGGCAAGGCCCGGGGTTCCGGACTCATCTTCGTGCTCTGCATCGCGCTGGTGACGCTGGCGGTGGTGCCTTTTAAGGTGGAGTACCTTATTTATACCGTCCTGCTCATCGCCTCCATGCTGTCGGGCTACTTTGACGACGCCTCCGAGACGGCGTGGAACGAGTACAAGAAGGGACTCATCGACTTCGTCATCGCCGTGGTGGCAGGTGTTACCTACCTGAACTTCAACGGCACGAGCGTCAACTTCCTGAGCACTACTTTCACCATTGCCTATCCGCTCTACCTGCTGCTCATCGTCATCCTCATCTGGGCCAGCATCAATGTGGTCAACTGCACCGACGGCGTGGACGGCCTGTCCGCCAGCCTCGCGGTGGTGAGCATCGGCACCTTCCTGCTGGCTTACGGCGAGGAGCTGGGAGACTACTCCACCGCTGCCATCGTCTTTATCGGCGCACTGCTGGCCTACCTGTGGTCCAACGCAAAGCCCTCCAGCCTCCTGATGGGCGACGCCGGCAGCCGCGCCATGGGCTTCTTCCTCGCCATCATGGCCCTCAAAAGCGGCCACCCGTTCGCCTTCCTGCTGGCGGCGCTGGTGTTCATCGTGGACGGCAGCCTCGGCATCCTGAAGATCAGCTTCAAGCGCTTCCTCCACATCAGCATCCTCAAGAACACCCTCACCCCGCTGCACGACCATGTGCGCAAGCGCATGGGCTGGAGCGACGAGCAGGTGGTGGCCCGCTGGCTCATCCTGCAGGCCGTCGCATCGGCGCTGCTCCTGCTGATGACCCGCTGATTTACGGATTTTAAGTACGATGTTTGTGCAGCTTTCCAAAATGCAGATTGACCCGCTCTGATTTTTGTTGCACTTTATGGATTGAAAGTCAAGCAAAAAAAGACTATACTTTAACCAACGAAAGCAAAGGCGCTTAAGTGGATGTATTCACTTTGCGCCTTTTTTGTTTTTTCGTTTTTGTGTGCGGTTCGGGAAAGCCGCACAAGATGCGCTGTCCGCGGCGCTGGAGCACGGACGACAGAACAGGATAGGGAAAGGCGGGGATCACAGTGATCAAACTCGAACACGTTGACAAGTACTTCGGAGACCTGCACGTCCTCAAAGACGTGAACCTCGAGGTCGCCGAGGGCGAAAAGCTGGTCATTATCGGACCGTCCGGCAGCGGCAAATCTACCACTGTCCGCTGCATGAACTTTCTGGAAGAGCCGACCAGCGGCCACGTCTACATCGACGGTCAGGAGCTGACCAACAAGAACAAGACCAGGATCGTCCGCGACAACATGAGCATGGTCTTCCAGCAGTTCAACCTCTACCCCCACATGACGGTGCTCAAAAACCTGACGCTGGCACCCATGAAGCTCCATCACAAGACCAAGGCAGAGGCCGAAGAGCTGGCATATCATTATCTTGAGGTCGTCGGCCTCCGGGACAAAGCGGATGTCTACCCTCCGCAGCTGTCCGGCGGCCAGCAGCAGCGCATCGCCATTGCACGCGCCCTCTGCGCACAGACCAAGATCATCCTGTTCGACGAGCCGACTTCGGCCCTCGACCCTGAGACCATCCAGGAAGTGCTGGATGTCATGGTAAAGCTGGCACACGAGAAGAACATCACGATGGTGGTCGTCACCCACGAGATGGGCTTTGCACGAAACGTGGCCGACCGTATCGTCTTTATGGCGGACGGCCAGATCATTGAGGAAGGCACGCCGGAACACTTCTTCACCAACCCCAAGAACGAGCGCGTCCGGCAGTTCCTGAGCAAGATCGTCCGCTGAGAGGACGAACAACAAAGGTTGACACGGCAGGGACTCACAAGTTGTGGTGAGACGCCGTTGTTGATAACAGGCCGTTTTCGGAGCGGACAGGGAAAGCCGCTCGGGCCGAAAAAAAAACAAAGAGGAGTGGTTTATTATGAAAAAGATCTCGCGTCGTGATTTCCTGAAAGTCACTGGTTTGGTGGGCGCTGCTGCTGCCCTGACCGCCTGCGGCGGCTCTGCAAGCTCCACCGCAGCCTCTATGGCATCCTCCACGGCATCTTCTGCCACCGGCAGCGCAGCCGCTTCCACTGCAGCGCTGGGCGCTGACACCCAGGCCATCGTGGACCGCGGTGTCCTGAAAGTGGGCGTCAAGAACGCAGTTAAGGGCTTCAGCTTTCAGGATACCCTCACCGGCGAGTACAAGGGCCTCGAGGACAGCCTCGCAGAGATGATCGCAGAGCACCTCGGCGTGGACGTTGAGTTCACCACAGTTACCGCCGCCACCCGCGGCGAGCTGCTGGACTCCGGCGACATCGACGCCGTTCTGGCTACCTTCACCATCACCGAAGAGCGCAAGAAGACCTGGGACTTCTCCACCCCCTACTATACCGACTACGTTTCCGTTCTGGTGGAGGACTCCACCGGCATCAAGGGTCTGGCTGACCTGAAGGACAAGGTCGTGGGCGTCTCCTCCGGCTCCACCTCCGCTCGTGCTCTGGTCAAGGCCATGATCGACGAGGGCGTGCTGGACGGCGCAAACTTCGACGCCGACACCTTCAATGCCGACACCTGGAAGGATGGCATCTCCTTCCGTCAGTACGACGACTATCCCGCCATCAGCACCGCACTGAGCGCAGGCGAAGTGCAGGGCTTCTGCGTCGATAAGTCCATCCTCGCCATCTACAAGACCGAGGGCCGCAGCTACATTGACGCTGAGTTCAGCCCGCAGGAGTATGGCGTCGCCACCAAGAAGGGCAGCGACTTCTCCACCCTGTGCGACGACCTCGTCAAGGGCTGGCTGGCAGATGGCACCATCGAGCAGCTCATCAAAGACAACGGTCTGGATTAAGCCCAGACTTTTCAGAACCAAGAGAGCGTAGGGAAAGGGGAGTTTGCCATGTCTGGCTTGTTTTCGTTAGAGTCCTGGTCCACCGTCTGGACGCATCGTGAGAGTTTTCTGCTGGGTCTGGGCAACACGCTGCAGACCGCCGTCTGCGCACTGGCGCTGGCCTTCATCATCGGCGCTGCGCTGGGCCTGATGTCCACCAGCGGCAGTAAGCTGCTGCGCATCATCGCCCGCATTTACGTCGAGTTCGTCCAGAACACCCCGCTGCTGCTGCAGCTGTGCTTCCTGTATTATGCGCTGGCATTTGCAGGCGTGAGCCTCGGCGTCATCCGCACCGGCATCATTGCACTGGGCGTTTACACCGGCGCTTACATGGGCGAGGTCGTCCGCGCCGCCATCGAGTCTGTGCCGAAGGGCCAGTTCGAGGCCGCACAGGCGCAGGGTTTCAACTATCTGCAGCGGATGGGCTACATCATCCTGCCCCAGAGCATCCCCGTGATGCTCCCTCCGATGGTCAACCAGGTGGTCAACCTCTTCAAGAACACCTCCTGCCTCTACATCGTGGGCGGCGCTGACCTCATCAGCGTGACCTACAGCTTCGTCACCGGTGCTTCCACCGGCGGCGCATACGCCCCCGCTTATATCGTCTGCGGCCTCATCTTCTTCGTGGTCTGCTTCCCGCTGTCCACGCTGGCAGCCCGCTGGGAGGCTTCCCTCAAGGAGCGCAAGGGTCGTGTAAACCCGGGTCTCAAGACCGCTGCCAAGAAAGTAGAGCTGAAGGAGGCTGCCTGATATGAAGACGCTTGCTGCAAGCCTTTCCATCCTGACAAGAGAAGGCGTCATGCTCTACCTGCTGCGCGGCGTGGCCTTCACCTGCATCATCTCGGTGCTGGGCGTCATCATGGGCCTCATCGTGGGCTCTCTGCTGGCGCTGGCCCGCACCTACTGCAAAAAGGGTCCGACCCGCATCCTCGGCTGGTTCGCTACCGCCTATATCGAGCTGTTCCGCAACACGCCCTACCTGCTCTGGATCTTTATCTGTGTGGTGTTCTGCCCCTGTCCGGGCTTCTTCGCCCGCAAGATGTTCGGCCTGACCAGCGTGGAGATGAAGCTTCTGTTCAAGGCCGCTCTGGCCCTCATCCTCTTCAACTCCTCTGTCATCGCCGAGATCGTCCGCGGCGGCCTGAACGGCGTGTCCAAGGGCCAGTTCGAGGCCGGCTATGCACAGGGCTTCAACACCGCTGAGGTGCTGCTCTACATCGTCCTGCCGCAGGCTTACCGCAACATCGTGCCGACCCTGCTCAGCCAGGTCATCACCACCATCAAGGACTCCTCCTATCTGGCAAACGTGGCCACCATCGAGCTGATGGCCCGCATCCGCCAGCTGCTGAGCGCCGCCGGTACTTACAACGGTCTCGGCACGGTGAACGTCTCCGACGTCATGGTGCTGTTCGGCACGGCCTGTGTCATCTACTTCATCATCAACTTCACCCTGAGCTGTGTGGTGCGCGCAATGCAGAACCGCCGCAAGAAGGCTCTGGTCTTTGCCCCGGCAAAGGTCGCATAAACTAAGACCTATTCCAATTTCCCAATTCCCAATTATTCTCCTGTCATTGTTCTGTCAATGCCAAAAGCGCCCGGCGGATACCCGCCGGGCGCTTTTGGTGTATAGAGATATTCCGATATGCCAAAGCCTCTCCCTTTGGGGGCAACGGCGACGACCGCCGCCAGCGGCGGAAACAGGGAGTCGCTGTTGGGGCCGCGGCCAGCAGGATGCGAGGCCCGCACCAAG